>USGT01000014.1 GCA_900554335.1 uncultured Oscillospiraceae bacterium | reverse complement strand
GATTACAGTGGGAATGAAATGTTCGGAGCTTAACAAAATTATGACCGCTGCGGCGTGAAAGCCGCAAAATAGTGATATCAAGAAGAATTCAGAAAGAAATAGGGCGGTTTATTCGATTTCGTAAATTCTCAAAGTAAATGCAACAGTACGAGAAGGTTGCATTTATCGTGAAAAATAAAGGAGTTAAGTGTGAGAAAAAGTGGGGAAAACAGGCTGAAAAGCCTTAAAAGGGCAAAAAAGTGCAACCCAAATAAGCCCGAGAAACAAATTTCTCAGACTAACTGCAACAATAGATGCATTTACTATGAGAATAAAATCAAAGCTTTTTGAGCAATAACGGAGATTGAATTACATCGTTTGGAGAAATATAAGAAATGCCTAAAATTTGTGCTAATTCTACTGAATTGAAAAATGTAAACAAATCATAAGCACTTTTACCGCCGAATTGTTTTCGCTTTACAGCATTTATGTGCGAAAAAATCAAATTAACATCTTGTTGCGTAAAAGCATCGAAAGAATGTCCTGCCGGAACAATATCACGAAACAATGTGTGGTTTTTTTCGATTTCCGGCTTTTCGTTAGGTGAAGATGGCTCACAAAAGAACAAATTGGTTTCCCTGTTTCCAAATTCGTCATCTTCAAAAGCGGAAACAATACTGAATTCACCGCCGTTATCTGTAAGCAATACAGGAATAATATCACCGAAAGAAAAGTTGTTATCTTTTAGCTTCTTTTTTAATCCTTGAATTTTTTGTGCGGCTTCGGCAGCGGTCTTGTTTTCAAGGAGCAAAGCTATCATAAAATCACAATTAACAAAATGAACAGTCATAATAGTTTTGCCGCCTACGCGACCTATTACAGTGTCTAATTGAGCCAATGGCAAGGCATCGTTATCCTCCATAAAACCGATAAAATCTTGGTAGGTACGCCCTTTTTTCGCGCAAGCAGGTATATGTTCGGGTGCGGTTGTCTTTCTCGGCTTGAATTTTACGGCACGAGGTAAATCAAATCTTCCGATGGAATAATATTGCTTGTTAATGTGCCTGTATACAGTAGCGGTTGAAATCGGAAGATTATTTGCTTTAATAGCATGGTAAACATGTTGTCCCTGTTTGACTGCATTTGAAATAATCTGCTCGGTTTCATAAAAACTTTCTTTATTTAATGGTATACCGCTTCGAGATTCCACCAAAGTTTCCTCGTAAGAGCTTTGGGCGGTTTTTGCAACATAAATTCGGCGAATATACGGACACTTCGCACGGCTTTTCATTTCACACCCATTACAAACAAACGGTGCTTTCAGAAGCTTCGGACAGTATTCTTCTGTTCGTGTATACCCGTTTGAATGAGTTTGAGCGTGTGCTTTAACCTCTCGGGAAACGGTTGTTTGATTTTTACCAATCCGATTAGCTATCGCTTTGAATGTCATTCCTTTGGCTAAGCTCTCTTGAATTTCTATTCTGTCATCAAGGGTTAAATGTTTGTTTTTGCTCATTGTCTGAGACCTCCTTTTCTCAGACTTAATGCTACCACAAAATCTTTCTCTCACTAAATGCAATCGTAAATTCTACTGTTGCATTTACTTTGAGAATTTACTGAAAAAATAAAAAGTCGGATTTTTTAAAAAAAGCTTGATTTTCGGCTTTATATATGGTATAATTTATCGGCTGTCCGAGCGGGCAGTAATAAAAAACACACATTCTGCTTTGAACCGGTAAGGTGTTTTCTTTGAAAATTCCCGGAAAACGGCAGGATGGAGGTAAAACCTTAGGAGGAAAAACAAATGCCAGCAGTAGTATCAATGAAACAGCTTCTTGAAGCAGGTGTTCATTTCGGACATCAGACAAGACGCTGGAACCCGAAAATGGCGGAGTACATTTTCACAGAACGTAACGGAATTTACATCATCGACCTTCAGAAGACCGTTAAAAAGCTTGAAGAGGCTTATATGTTTGTCCGCGAGGCAACTCAGGACGGCGGCGAAATCCTTTTCGTCGGAACCAAAAAGCAGGCTCAGCTTTCCATTAAGGAAGAGGCTCAGCGCTGCGGTATGCCTTATGTTGACGCAAGATGGCTCGGCGGTATGCTCACCAACTTCACCACCATTCGCCGCAGAATCGACCGTCTCAACCAGCTTCGCAAAATGCGCGAGGACGGAACCTTTGAGCTTCTCCCCAAGAAGGAAGTTATTAAGCTCAACGCCGAGATTGAAAAGCTTGAAAAATTCCTCGGCGGTATTCAGAACATGAAGAAAATGCCGGTCGCAATGTTTGTTGTCGACCCCAGAAAAGAAAAAATTGCCGTTTCCGAAGCTCATAA
>USGT01000013.1 GCA_900554335.1 uncultured Oscillospiraceae bacterium | reverse complement strand
AATATCCACACAAACTCAAAGACTGTTTTTTAAAAATTATAAATCACAATAAAAAATCCCACCGAATTTATTTCAGTGGAATCTATATTTTATCTTCTTGATTTTAAATTTTTCTTCATTTCAGCCATGTTCATGCCGCCAAAAACATTATTGCTTTTTATCATAGCACATTGATTCATTTTCGAAATAAGTTCAGGGATGTTACTAAGCGTCGATTTAAACTTAGCGCCTTCACCAGTGAAGTAATTCACAATGCCCGGATTATCTATTGCAGAACGTTTAATAACAGCCTTGCCACCCTTTAAAATTTTAGCTTTACTTACCTTAAAACAAAATGCTTTTTTATATTCATCAACTTTTTTAATGTCAAATTCCTCTTCTTTTTTGAACTTACCAAGATTTTTGTAAATATCATGAAGCACTCTGCTCGTGCGTGAAGTTAGTCTATTTGCCTTCATAGGCCCGCTAAAAGCTTTTGCGAACTTTTCTTGCCAATCGCTTGGCTTGCCTGTGTAAATTCTAGGGTTAATTTTAAACTCGCTTTTAAAAGATTCTGTAAATTCCTCGCAGCAATTTTTGAGGATATTCACTTTGTTGTTATACGCTTTTTGAATTTCGCGCGTTTCCTTATCTTGGCTATCTTCCAGCGCTGGGTTTACCTTACGAAATTTAATCATAATTAATTCCCCCTATTTATTTAAGTTATAAATAATTTGATTAAATAATATATGTTTTATACAAACTTGTCAAGCTTTATTATTATTTTAGTCTATTTATGACTAAAAATAAATTTAATAATAAACAGCAATCGGAAGAACAGCCAGCGCCGGGCCTTTAATTTCGTCTCTAATTTCCGAGGGATTACCTATATTTTTCGGCATGTTCCTCCGCTGAGATCTATTAAGAGGCATTTTCTTTACATCTTCAAAAATTTCATCCAGTTTTATTTTCTCACCTTTGGGCACCTTCCGAATAACTTTGCAAAGCATGTAAACCTCGCGCCTTACGAAGTTATCTTGATTGCATTCAAAATAATTTTCATCAAGATGCGCCACAAGAGGATATTTCCCATCTTCAAATTCAAAAACGCATGCAATTCCCTTGCTAGATTTAATCTTGCTTAAATTAGAGAAGCTGTTCATAGCTTCTTTTGTTCTGCCATCTAAAACTGGCTTGCCAATAACAGGCTCTAAAACTGCTGCCATTTCTGAAAGATTCATAAATCCGCTAGTAAATTCCCTCATTTTAGAAAAGCGCGGCGTAACCAAAACCTCAAGAAATTCATCTCTTTTTAAATTTGCATAGCTTTCGCTGCTTAAAGATTCATAGTATTTTAAATTATTATCTTCATCCGACTGAAGAAATTTGTAAATCTTATCGAACTTTGCATAACGCTCGAATTTAACCGCTCTTTTGATTTCTTCTTCCTTCCGGCCTATATGATTGCCGCTGCCGCTAATAACCGAGATTCCTCCCTTGCCGCTAACGGAATTTTCGCTGAAAGTGGCAACCGATTGAGCTTCTTCGTCATATGTATAGCCATCAATCATCGAGATATATTCTTTCACAATATTCGTATTAAGATATGAAAAACTTCTGAGTTTCATTTTAGCTCCTTTTTTTACTTCTTTTCCAAAATAACAATAGTTTCAACGTGGCTCGTTCGCGGGAACATATCAACGGGAATAACTTTTTTTATTTTAAAATTTGAATTTTCAGAAAAAATTTTAAGGTCTCTTGCAAGCGTCGCAGGATTACACGAAACATAAGCAATCTTTTTAGGTTTCATTTTAGTAACGTCTTCTATGAGCTTCAAAGAGCAGCCTTTTCTCGGCGGGTCAATAATAGCAGCGTCAAGAGTTTCGTTAAAACTTTTTAGTTTTTCTGCAATTTCAGAAGCATCACAGCAGAAAAATTTTGCATTTTTAACCCCGTTAATGCGTGCATTTTCTTTGGCATCTTTAACAGCCTCAGGAACAATTTCAGCACCTATAACTTCCCTTGCAGAGCCCGAAAGCGAAAGGCCAATCGTGCCAATTCCGCAGTAAAGGTCAAGAATTAAAGCATTTTTGGGCAAATCAAGATTACTTTTCACAAGGTTGTAAAGCTTCTCTGTTTGAGACCTATTAACCTGGTAAAAAGAAAGCGGAGAAATATTAAATTTAAGCCCGCAAAGCTCATCTGTAATAAAGCCTTTGCCCCAAATTACAACCGATTTTTTGCCAAGAATCACATTCGTTTTTTCGCGGTTAACATTAAGCACAACGCCTTTGATATTTTTAAAATTCTCGGTCAAAACCTTAAGTAACTCATTTTTAAACGGAATATCGTTTCCATTAACCACCAAGCAAACCATGATTTCGCCCGTTTTTTCAGCATATCTCATGTAAATATGGCGCACAAGGCCCTTTGCAGAAGCTTCATTGTAAGCCGAAATTTTAAACTTTTCCATCCAAAATTTCACTGCGCAGGCTATTTTGTCAAATTCCATTGGGTGAAGCAGGCACTCATCGCAATTCACGATTCTGTGGCTGTGAGGGCTGAAAAAACCTGATATAATCTTTCCGTCAGCATTTCCAACAGGAATTTGGGATTTATTCCTGTAAAAATTCAAATTTTCTGCCGGCACAATTTCATCAATTTTAATGTCTTTAAACCCGCCAATCCTGCTTAAACAGTCAAAAACATGTTTCTTTTTAATCTTAAGCTCAGCATCGTAAGAAATATGCCTGAAACTGCATCCTCCGCACCTTGAAAAGTGCTTGCAATCCGGGGCGATTCTATCTTTAGAAGGAACAATTATTTTCTCAATTTTGCCAACCAAATAACTCTTGCAAACTTTAATAATTTTAACTTCAAGCTCATCGCCGAGCGCCGATCCAGGCACAAAAACGGCCATGTTATCAAATTTTCCAACGCCTTTGCCATCAATAGTAACATCAATTATTTTTAATTTTAAAGTCTTCATTTTTCATCCTTTAATTTTTATTATTTTTTTAATTATACCATTAATTTAAATTTTTTAAAAATATCTCTTGACAGCTAATTTGAAGTAGTATATAATTGGAGTTGTGAGGGCCATTAGCTCAGTTGGTTAGAGCAACCGGCTCATAACCGGTCGGTCCTAGGTTCGAGTCCTAGATGGCCCACCATGAAATTGACTCAGCTTACTTTTTGTAGGCTGGGTTTTTTCGCGTTTAAAATTAAAAATTATTTATCACAAAACTATTTAATATTAAAAATATTTATTAATATCTTTACAAAATTGAAATATTGTATTATAATAATATTAAACAAAAATCTTTGGAGGGAAATTAATGAAAAAAGCTTTTAAGTTTTTATCTGCAATCTTAGCAGCTTTAACTGTCATGAGCACTTCTTCAGTTACTTTCGCCTCAACTCAAAATAATAGGTCATCTACATGCAAGAAAATTTTGAAATACGGTTTGACAGGCGCAGGAGTTACCGCTACAGCAATACTCGTAGCGATTGGAGCATACAAAATTTTTGGCCCAAAATCTAATGAAAATGAAGTTGAAATCGAATCTGAAACTGGTGATGAAGTCGAAATTGAAATTAACTGCGAAGAAGATTTCGAACAAATTCAGTATTGCAGAAATAACCTCATAAAAGCTACAGTAAATGTTGAAAATATTCCAAAAAATGCATTTGAAAATTGCAAAAAATTAAAAGAAGTTGATTTGGCCGGAGTTAAATCTATTGGCCGTCTTGCATTTTGTAACTGCAAAAAGCTCGAGATTTTAAGAAATTCATCCAAGGTTGAAATCGTCCACACGATGACATTTTTTAAGTGTTCAGCATTAAAAATTGTAGATTTGCCTGGAGTTAAAATGGCGTCTGAATGTATGTTTTTTGAGTGCCCTTCACTAGAAAAAATAAATTTACCTAACGTTAAAACGGTCGAGGTCCTCTATGCTTTAGGCAAATGGCAAAATTTCACAGAAGCCGATTCTTACCGTTCTAGCATAATTCACAAATGCCCATCATTAAAAGAAGTTAATTTACCTGAAAATATCAGTCCTGTTCCCTGCGAATAACTCTAGGAGGAAAAAATCAATGAAGAAACATTTTAAATTATTATCTCTTGTTTTAGCAGCTTTAACTTTTATGAGCGCTTCTTCAGTTACTTTTGCCGCACCTCAAAATAGCAAACCGTCTACATCCAAAAAAATTTTGAAATACGGTTTAATAGGCACAGGCATCACCACTGCAACAGTGTTAACAGCCGTTGGAGCTTACAAAATTTTTGGCGGAAAAGTAATCGAAATCAACAGCGAAGAAGATTTCAAAAAAATTAACAATTGCAGAGAGACCATCACGAAGGCAATAGTGAACGTTGAAAATATTCCAGTGCGTGCATTTGCTTTTTGCAAAAATTTAAAGGAAGTTGATTTGGCCGGAGTTAAATCTATTCAACATCTTGCATTTTGGAACTGCCATAAACTTGAGATTTTAAAAAATTCATCCAAGGTTGAACTTATCGACATGATGGCATTTACTAATTGCTTCTCATTAAAAAATATAGATTTGCCTGGAGTTAAAGAGGTAGCTCAATGTGCATTTCATAATTGCACTTCACTAGAAAGAATAAATCTGCCTAACCTTGAAACGATAGCGCTATTGGCTCTTTTCGGTAAATGGCAAAATTTCACAAAAGCCGATTCTTACCGTTCTAGTATAACTTACTACTGCCCATCATTAAAAGAAGTTAATTTACCCAAAAATATAAATCCTGTTTTCTATGAACAATTCAGAGGAGGAGAAATCAATGAAGAAACATTTTAAATTATTGTCTTTGGTTTTAGCAGCCTTAACTTTTATGAGCGCTTCTTCGGTTACTTTCGCCGCATCTCAAAATAGCAAACCGTCTACATGCAAGAAAATTTTGAAATACGGTTTAATAGGCGCGGGAATCACCACTGCAGCAACACTAACAGCCGTTGGAGCTTACAAAATTTTTGGCG
>USGT01000012.1 GCA_900554335.1 uncultured Oscillospiraceae bacterium | reverse complement strand
AAGCACCTGAAATCAATCAGATGCTTTAAAATTTGAGCTCTGCCGCAAAAGCAGAGCCTTTTATAATTTAATTTTCCGAGCCATTTAAAGAAAGAAAATCCGAAAAACCAGTCATATCAAAAACTTCCATTATTTCTGGGCTTATGTTAATTATTTCAAGCTTTGAGCCCTCGGCCATTGAATCTATCTTCTTTTTGGTGTAAAGAATTGTCCTCAGCCCGGCGCTGCTCGTGTATTCCACGTTTTTAAAATCTAAAACCAGCTCTATTTTGTTAGTGCCATCTTTTTTGATTTTTTCAAAAAGCGCATCGATGTCATCTTGCAAATCAGGTGCACTTTGAGTGTCGATTCTGCCTGAAATTTTATAAACAACTTTGCTGCCAGTTTCGGTTTTTTTAAGCTTCATCACTCCCAATTTTATTCACCTCCCAGATTTTAATTTCTTGCCGATTTTTAAGTAATTTTTGTTTCCTAGATGTTTGTAAGTCATGCAATCCATCAAGTTTTTAACCATATGTATTCCCAATCCGCCAAGCTTTTTTTCTTTATAAGGAATTTTAAGGTTCGGTTTTTTTCTTGCAGTTGGGTCGAAAGGAACACCAAAATCTTCAAAAATAATTATAACTTCTTTGATTTCTTCCGTGTATGTCATTTCAATCCAAACAAATCCCTCAATTCCTGCAGGGTAGGCATATTTTGAAATGTTCACAAAGATTTCTTCAATAGCCAAAAGAACATCCAAAGTTTCTTTTTTCGTGGCGGACGTCATGGCTATGAACCTTTTAGAAACGTCATAAAGCTGGCGCCAGTTTTTGTTTGAAGCTTTTATTTTAATTTTTTTGGATCTTTTTTTCATTTTAAATTCCTCTTATTTTGTCATTGCAGCTCCTCCGGCGAGGGTTCCTTTCGCAACGCCTTTAACCGCCAAAGGAGTGAAATTTGTGTCGCCTTTGTTAGTGTAATTGACATTAAACGTTAAAAAATCACTGAAAACGCCTCTCATGTCAACGTGTTTAAGCTTCTTTTTCGGGTTGCTCTTAACATATTCGCTCAAATATCTTGTGAATTCGAGTGTCATGTTAAGTTTAACTCTTTCTATTTCGTTTTGCACTTCTTCTTTTGTCATGCATTCTTTTTTCTTTTCAAGTTTTGATTTCAAGTGCGTTGCTTTTTTGAGAGTTTTTTCATATTTTTTGTTAAGTCTTTCGTTTTCTAATTTTAAATCTATGGCTTCTTGTTTTAATTTTGTGTTTTCGCTTTGCAAATTTGCGTTTTCAACTACTACATCATAGTATCTTTTAGCCAAATTCGCGGGGTCCATGAAATTTTCTTCCGATTTTGTTTCTGCTTTTGAATTTTCTTCAGGCGCGGCAAAACCGAGCGAACCTCCTGCTAAAATCGAAAGTAAACATACTGCTGAGACGATAGATTTTTTAAACTTTTTCAAAAACAACACTCCCTTTTACATAGTTTTAGACATTTTCCACAGTATTTTAAACTTTTCAACTGTGACACAAAAATATTATCACATTATGGTTACTATTTCAATATATTTTTTTATTTTTTATGCAAAAGGTATATATTTCCTTGAAATTGCAAATTTAAAAAATAATTTCTTATATTAAATTATGTGTCAGGTATCTTCCCAGTTGTTTCGCCATGGTTTTTATGATAAAATATTATCAATTTTAATTTTTAAGGAAAGAAAATGAACATAGGAAACATAAAAATAAAAGGAATGGCATCTTTAGCGCCCATGGCAGGAATGACCGACAGAGCCTTCAGAGAAATTTGCCATGATTTCGGCGCGGCTTATTTTACCAGCGAAATGGTGAGCGTTAAAGGAATAATTTACGACAGCAAAAAAACTTTTTCGTTGATGGAGCACAGCAATCTTGAAATGCCGTTTGCGCTCCAGCTTTTTGGCAGTAACCCGAAGGATTTTTACGACGCTGTTAAAATAATTTCAGATAAATTTGAATTACCTGATATAATCGACATAAACATGGGTTGCCCTGCTACTAAAATAGTCAAAGAAAATTCAGGTTCCGCACTAATGAAAACCCCGGAAATTTGCGGCGAAATTGTTAAAAGCGTTAAAGCTGCATGTGGTTTGCCCGTGACCGTTAAAATCAGGGCAGGATGGAGCGAAATAAACGCACCTGAAGTTGCGAAAATATGCGCTTTAGCGGGAGCTGACGCCATAACAATTCACGGAAGAACGAAAACTCAGGGTTACTCGGGCGTGGCTGATTTAGAAGTCATCAAAAAAGTTAAACAAGCAGTTTCGATCCCGGTGATCGGGAACGGAGACGTAACTTCGGCGCAATCTGCTAAAAGGATGCTCGAAACCACGGGCTGCGACATGGTTGCAATCGGCCGAGGAGCTGTGGGAAGGCCTTGGATCTTTGAAGAAATAAACAGGTGGTATTCTTCCGGCGAAGAAAATTTCGAAATTTCGGTGGAAGAAAAATCCAAAGTTATGAAAAAGCATGTTGAGAAAATGTGCAAATACAAAGGCGAAATAGTTGGAATTAAAGAATCACGAAAACATTTGGCGGCTTATTTAAAAGGCTTCCAAAGAGCAGCTGAGCTTCGCAAAATGGTTTTTTCAGCGCAAAGCAAAGAAGAGCTTTTTGAAATTTGCGACAGCATAAAATAAAAAAGAAAACGGTACCAAAAAGGTACCGAATTTTTATGCTTTGAAAAACGAATTAATAGCTTTGAAGGTCATGTAAAGGTCGATTTTCGAAATAACTTCGTAAGGCGCATGCATCGAAAGAACCGGCACACCAATGTCAATGACATCCACATTTAAGTTCGCAATGTACATCGCAATTGTTCCGCCGCCGCCGTTGTCAACTTTTCCAAGCTCGCTGCTTTGCCAAAGAACATTATTTTCGTTTAGAAGTTTTGTAATTTCGCCAGCAAATTCTGCTGAAGCATCCGAAGTGCCATATTTTCCGCCGCTTCCGGTGTATTTCGTAACAACAACGCCTCTGTTGATAAACGAGCTGTTCATAATTTCGAAATCGCTTGCGTAAATTGGGTCGTATGCAGCGTTAACATCAGCCGAAAGGCATTTTGATTTGCTAAGAACATGCCTGATTTTGAGGCCTTCAGCATCAGCTAAATCTTCAATGAAATATTTCAAGAACATTGATTTCATGCCTGTGCAGCCGTCGCTTCCGGTTTCTTCTTTGTCAGTTAAAAATGCAATTGAAGTTTTGTTTGGAATTTTTGCCTGGAAAATTGCTTGAACGCAAGGGTAAGCGCAAGAACGGTCATCGTGGCCGTAGCTGCCTATCATGCTTCTGTCAAAACCAATATCCTGAGCTTTCATTGCAGGAACAAAAGCAAGGTCAGAAGAAATTAAATCTTCTTCAACGATGCCATATTTTTCGTTAAGAAGCTTCAAAACATTGAGTTTAACGAGTTCTGAGCCTTCGCCTTCAAACGGAATGCTGCCGATTAAAACGTTTAAATCCTCGCCAGTGATGAATTCAGAAACTTTTTTGCTCATTTGCTGCCTTGCAAGGTGCGGGAGCAAATCAGTGATGCAGAAACATGGTTCATCTTCGCTTTCACCAATTAAAATGTTAACTTCGGTGCCGTCTTTTTTAACGACTTTTCCGTGAAGCGAAAGAGGAATCGTAGTCCATTGATATTTTTTAATTCCGCCATAGTAGTGGGTTTTAAGCATCGCAATTTCGTTTTGCTCTGTAACCGGGTTTGGTTTTAAGTCAAGCCTTGGTGAATCAACGTGAGAAATTGCGATTCTGGCGCCGTTTTTAAGGCCGTTTTTACCGATGACGCAAAGTGCAATGTTTTTGCCTCTGTTAACCGCGAAGATTTTATCGCCGGGTTTATAAGATTTACCCATTTCGAACTTTTCAAAACCGAGTTTCTTTGCTTTTTCAAGAACGTATGCAACTGCTTCGGATTCGGTTTTTGATTTATTAAGGAAGTCTTTGTAGCCAACGCTGAAATCTTGCGAGTTTTTCATTTCTTCTTTTGAAAGAATTTTTGCGCCGTGCTCTCTTCTTGTGAACAATTTTTCTTTAAGTGCTTTTACTTCGTTTTTTTCTTCCATGTTGATTACTCCTTTTTAAAATATAGTTTTTTATAAATATTTTTTGCCTTTTTCACCCTTGAAATGTAATCCCGCGTTTCTTTGTAAGGAATATTTTCAAGGTTAAAGCCATCTGGCGAATGATTTTTGTTTGAAAGCCAGCGGTCAGTCGCGCTGATTCCTGCGTTGTAGGCGCTTAGGGCAGTTTCCTCGTTTTCATATTTTTTTAGCAAAATAGAAATCAAAAGCGTGCCGTAAAGAATGTTAACCTCAGGGGTTTTCAGCTGCGAGCGGCTTGCTTTTTCGTCGTGAGTATAGCAAGTTTTCAGCCAGTCGAATGTCTCAGGGGTTATTTGCATCAGCCCGCAAGCATTTGCCCTTGAATGAGCGTTTTTGTCAAAGCCGCTTTCGCATTTTATTATAGCAAAAATTAGTTCTTTATCAACTTTGTAAGTTTCGGAGGCTTTTAAAACAATGTCTTCATATTTAATGGGGTAAAAAAATTTTAGCGCCGATTTATAACCGAAATACCCCAAAACGCAAACAAGAGCAGTTAAAAATATTAGCATGTTCTGTTTTTTTAATTTAATTACTATTTTTAAAGGCCTCCCGTCTGCTTAAGTTTCGCTTTAATTAATATGCCGCGTGAAAATTTTCAATGACAACCGCTTGATTTTAAAGCTTTATAATGTCAAAACCCGCTGAGCGAACAAGCCTGTTGTAAACAGCAAGGCCAACGCCCTTTGGCTCTGCAAAATGCGCGTAAATTACGCTCCGGCCGAGTTTGTCGGCTTCTCTCAGGCAGCTGAAAATATTTTTTGCTTGGTTTGAAAAATCCGTCTCGCTTCCGTAAGAAAGAAAATCGGTTTCAAGCAGTTTTTTATCCTCTTCGAAGCACAGCGCAAGAATATTCTCGCTTTTTTTTGAGTTAATAAAGTCAGCGTAATCCTGCGAGGAGCCTTTCACGAGGTAAACTTTAGTTTTCGGGGCGTAGTGCTTGTATTTCATACCCGGTGAAAGCGCAACTTGGCCAGGTTTTAGCTTGGAATAAACTGCATCGTCAATTTCTATTTCCCCGATTACTTCCTCGATTTGTTCCGGCGTTATTTTGCCGGGCCTTAAAAGCCTCGGCACTTTGCAAACCATTGAAATAACCGTTGATTCCACGCCGAAATCGCAGTCTCCTCCGTCAACTATAGCGTCCACTCTTCCGTCCAAATCTTCTAAAACATGCCTAAACTTAGTTGGGCTCGGGCTGCCTGAAAGGTTCGCAGAAGGAGCGACCAGAGGCACTCCCGCAAGATTTATGATTTTGTTTGCTATTTTGTTTGAAGGGAACCTAACCGCAACGGAAGGCATCCCCGCGGTGACGCAAAGCGGAATATTTTTGTTTTTCGGCAGAATCATTGTTAGAGGCCCGGGCCAAAATTTTTCGGCCAGTTTTTTCGCTTTTTCGCCAAACTCGCTCGCAACTTTTTCAATTTCGTTTAAATCCGCAATGTGAACTATCAGAGGGTTGTCGGATGGTCTGCCTTTTGCGATGAAAATTTTTTTAACTGCGTTTTCGTCAAAAGCGCTTGCCGCTAGGCCATAAACCGTTTCGGTCGGAATGGCAACTATTCCGCCGTTTTTTAAGATTTCTGCAGCCTTTTTTTCGTCGCCGCTTTTGAGCTTTAATGTTTCCATTTTTATTTCACGTCCTTTGGGTTAAAGTTCGCTTTCTCCCGCAAGTTTGGCAGCTTGGTCCGCCGTGCTAAGCGCATCGATTACTTCTTCGAGGTTTCCGTTTAAAATGTCTTCTAAACGATATATCGTAAGGCCGATGCGGTGGTCGGTTAGCCTGCTTTGCGGGTAGTTATATGTTCTGATTCTTTCAGAGCGGTCGCCCGTTCCAACTTGGATTCTTCTTTCTTCTGCAAGAGCGCTTTCTTGCTCTTCTCTTTTTGCTTGCAAAAGCCGTGATTTCAGAACTTTCATTGCTTTGTCTTTGTTTTTGTATTGGCTTCTTTCGTCTTGGCATTCAACTACGATTCCCGTTGGCAAGTGAGTTATTCTTATTGCGGATTCCGTTTTGTTAACGTGCTGGCCGCCTGCTCCGCCTGCCCTGTAGGTGTCAATTTGAAGGTCTGCCGGGTTTATGTCTATTTCTACGTCTTCTGCTTCCGGCAAAACCGCAACGGTTACAGTTGAAGTGTGAACTCTTCCTTGAGCTTCGGTGTCGGGCACTCTTTGAACTCTGTGAACGCCGCTTTCGAACTTGAATTTGGAATAAGCTCCTTCGCCGCTTATCATGAAGCTGATTTCTTTGAAGCCGCCGAGCTGAGTTTCATTTGCGTTTAGGACTTCAACTTTCCACCTTTTGCTTTGTGCATACATGTTGTACATTCTAAAAAGCACGCCCGAAAATAACGCCGCTTCTTCGCCACCTGCGCCCGCTCTTATTTCAACTATTACGTTTCTGTCGTCGTTAGGGTCTTTTGGAAGAAGCAAAATTTTCAGCTCTTCGGTTATTTTTTCTATGTTTTCTTTGGCAGATTCCATTTCGAGTTCTGCCATTTCTTTGAGTTCTTTGTCTACCCCTGATTCCGAAAGAATCTCTTTGGCTTCTTCGAGGCTTTCTTTCTCTTTTTTGTATTGCCTGTATTTTTCAACCACGGGGGTTAAGTTTTTGAGTTCTTTCATGAGTGATTTATATCTGTTTTGGTCCGAGATTATCTCGGGCTTACAAAGCTCTTCGTTTATTTCTTCAAAATGCTTTTCTGTGAGCTTGAGTTTTTCAAACATAAACAAGTTCCTCCTTAAATAAAATATTTTTTGAATTCTTACTGAATTATTATACTCTCAGTAGCAATTTATATCAATCATAATAGGTCGTAGAGTGCCTAATAATTGAAAAAAATTTGTAAATATATTATTATTCTTAGTAATCTGTTGCAAAGGAGATGCCTGAAATGACTGATTATCAAATCTTAGTTAACAAAGACCATGCGATTGAAAAAAGCTACTATGAAAGCGTGATTTTGCCCTCAATTACGCCAGTTGAGGCTTTTAAAAATAACGAGATTGTTTACAAAAGCTTTGGCATTAAAGACTGCAAAACCTACCTTGAAAAGAAAACCGCGCAAAAGTTTGCAGATCTTAGAAATTATGCGCTTGAAAACGGCATTGTTCTGGGCATAACCAGCGGCTTTTTGACTTTCAAGCAGCAAAAAATTAAATATGATTATTTTGTTAAAAAGAAGGGCGAAGAATTCGCTAAAAAAAGCGCTTG
The DNA here is from genome assembly GCA_900554335.1 of uncultured Oscillospiraceae bacterium. Classification (GTDB taxonomy): domain Bacteria; phylum Bacillota; class Clostridia; order Oscillospirales; family Acutalibacteraceae; genus UMGS1491. The sequence goes on along the minus strand of USGT01000012.1, from coordinate 5,763 downwards.
TATTCCCGGTTTTTCGGAGCACAACACCGGCCTTGCAATGGACGTTGACATTTTTAAAGATTCCCGCTGGGCAGGAATTGCCATCCAGCCTGACGGAAGCATAAACGAAGAAACGAAAAAGCTTCACACGATGCTTCATAAATTCGGATTTATTCTAAGGTACCCGAAAGGCAAAGAAGAAATCACGAAAATGAAGTTTGAACCCTGGCACATTCGCTATGTTGGGCAAGAAACTGCGAAATTTATTTTTGAAAACAATTTAACTTTAGAAGAATACATCAATGATTTTAGGAGTGATCTTATTTGAAAATACTTTTTATGGGAACGCCTGAATTTGCCGTTCCATCGCTGGAAATACTAATCAAAAACGGGTTTGACGTCTGCGCAGTTTTCACCAAGCCCGACAAACCCCAAGGAAGAAAGCAAATAATTCTTCCAACGCCTGTTAAAGCCTTTGCCATGGAGCACGGAATCAAAGTCTACCAGCCGGAAAAGCTCAAAGTAGCGGAATCTTATGAGCTTTTGAAGGAAATAAACCCTGATTTAATAGTAGTTGTTGCATATGGAAAAATTTTGCCGAAAAACTTCATTGATTACCCAAAATTCGGCTGCATAAATGTTCATGGTTCGCTTCTTCCGAAGTACAGAGGCGCTGCGCCGATTCAATGGAGCATAATAAACGGTGATTCCGTGACGGGAATTACAACGATGTACATGAATGAAGGGCTCGACACCGGCGACATTTTAATGCAAGAAAAAATATTCATAAACGACACCGACACCTCCGAAGAGCTCAAAAAGAAAATGTCAGTCCTCGGGGCAGAAACTCTTTTGAAAACTTTGAATAATCTCGAAAGCTTAACGCCCATCAAGCAAGATGACGCCCAGGCAACGCTTTCACCTCCGCTTGATAAATTAACCGGCGACATTGACTGGTCGAAAACAGCGGCGGAAATTCACAACTTGGTGAGAGGTTCAAACCCATGGCCAATCGCTCACACAACGCTTCGTGGCAAACTTTTCAAAATTTACAAAACGAAAGTTTCGAAGTTAAGGCCAAGTGCACCAGGCAAAGTCGTTAGCACTTCGCCGCTGGTCATCGGTTGCGGGGCAGATACTTCCCTCGAGCTTTTGGAAGTTCAAATTTCAGGCAAAAAAAGAATGCCTGCAAGCGATTTTGCAAGGGGTTACCGCCTCAGCGACAAAACAGTTTTAGGAGACTCAGCCGAAGAATTTTAAAAAAAGGAGAGTAAAAAATTGAGAATAATTATACTTTCAGCTTCAACGGGCGGAGGCCACATGAGTGCTGCAAACGCCATAAAAGAATATTTTGAATCGAAAAATTGCCCGGCTGCGGTTATTGACGCAATTGAATACATTAGCCCGCTTCTTAACAAAACTGTGACCGAAGTTTATGAATACATCGCGATGAAACAGCCGAAACTTTGGAAAATGATGTATAAAACCTCTAACACCAAAGCTGTTAACAAGCTGGTTTCAGGCATTAACAGCGTTATGAGCAAAAAGCTTTTGCCGTTGATTGAAAAAGAAAAACCTGATGCAATTATTTCAACTCATCCTTTCACGACGGAGATGGTTTCGAATTTAAAATCCAATAATCTTGTGAATGTTCCTTTAATTTGCGTGATGACTGATTATGCGCCGCACAGAACTTGGATGAGCCCGGAAGTTAACGCTTACATCGTGGCTAATTCAGGTATGATAAGCAGCATGGCAGACATGGACGTTGACCCGAAGATAATTCACCCTTTTGGCATCCCTGTGGACGATTCATTTTACAGCAAAACCGACAAGAAAAAAGTTTTAGAAGAGCTTTCGCTTAATCCAAATCTTCCCACGATTCTAGTAATGGCGGGCAACGGCGGCCTTGCTAACGTTGATAAAATTTACAGAAAGCTTCAAGCAATTGACCTTGATTTTCAAATTATAATAATCACTGGTAAGAATCAAAAACTTTACAACCGAATCAAAGCGCTAGCCGAAGCGGGCGAACAACCGAAAAACAGAATGAAAGTTATGTATTCGAGGATTTCAAAGCGCATGCCAAAAATAAGGCAATTAAGGTTCAGAGTGAGAAGAAAAAATCAATCAGCTTGGAAGTTCAAAGAAACTAAAGTAATTTATTACACCAAAGAAGTTGAAAAATATATGAACGCTTCTGACCTTATAATCACCAAACCAGGCGGTTTAACCGTAAGCGAAGCGCTTGCTTGCGGCCTTCCGATGGCTCTTTTCAGCGCAATCCCTGGCCAAGAAGAAGAAAACGCAAACTTCCTCGTTAGCAACAACATGGCTGTTAAACTGGGCAAAAACGCCGCAGAAACCATCAAAAATCTTTTGAAAAACCCAAACAGACTCCAAAACATGAAGTCATCTTGCGAGCAATTTGATAAATCAGATTCGCTTAAAAATATTTTTGAGCTAACGCAAAAATTAACCGCGAAAGAAAAATATTACGGCAAACTCGTGAGGGATAAAATTCCTGAAACCATAAAAAGCCAAGGTAACACGCCCGAAACAGAGACTTTAACCCCAGAACTTTACGCGAAATATCTTAAGCTCAAAGTGGCCGAAGAAGCCAAAGAAGTGAGCGAAACAACTACTCACGCCGAAGAAGTTGAAGAAATTGCAGACCTTTTGGAAGTTGTTTATGCTCTTGCGAAAAACGCTAAAATTTCACCTGAAGAAATTGAAAAAGCCAGGGCGGAAAAGCGCGAAAAACAAGGCGGATTTGACTCAAAAATCTTTCTTAAGAAAGTTATTTTTTCAAACCCCGAAGAATAAACCAAGGAGGCAACCTTAATGACAGATTTAGAAATAGCAAAAAATGCAAAACTAAAACCAATAACAGAAATTGCCAAAAAAGCCGGAATTAAAGAGGAAGAGCTTGAGCTTTACGGCAAATTTAAAGCTAAAATAAATGATGAGGCTTTTAATCGCCTTGAAAATAAAAAAAGCGGTAAACTAATTTTAGTAACCGCGACGAACCCAACTCCTGCAGGCGAAGGAAAAACAACAATAACGATTGGCCTTGGCCAAGCAATGGATAAACTCGGCAAAAACACCGTTATCGCTCTAAGAGAGCCTTCGCTAGGCCCGGTTTTCGGGATTAAAGGTGGAGCTGCGGGCGGCGGGTACTCTCAGGTTTTGCCTATGGAAGATATAAACCTTCATTTCACGGGAGACATGCACGCGATTACCTCGGCGAATAACCTTCTTTGTGCACTTCTTGACAATCATATTCATCAAGGCAACAGCCTTAAAATTGACCCTAAAAATGTTCTTGTTAAACGCTGCCTTGACATGAACGACAGAGCCCTTCGAAACATTTTGGTGGGTCTTGGCCCGAAAATAAACGGCGTAATTCGCGAAGATGGCTTCGTTATAACCGTTGCGACGGAAGTTATGGCGATTTTATGCTTGGCAAAAGATTTAAACGACCTCAAAAAACGCCTTGGCGAGATTTTGGTGGCTTATTCTTTCGAAGGCAAACCGATTTATGCGAAAGATTTGAAAGCCGAAGGCGCCATGACGGTTCTTCTAAAAGAAGCCATAAAGCCAAATTTGGTGCAGGCTTTGGAGGGCACACCCGTTTTAATTCATGGCGGGCCTTTTGCGAATATTGCTCACGGCTGCAACTCTATTAGAGCGACTAAACTTGCGCTTAAACTCGGCGATTATTGTGTGACTGAAGCTGGTTTTGGAGCGGACCTTGGCGCTGAGAAATTCCTGGATATAAAATGCCGCGTGGCAGGCTTGAAGCCGGATTGCATCGTTATTGTTTCAACTTTGCGCTCGCTTAAATATAACAGCCAAAGTGAAAACGGCGAAATAACCGAAAGCGGCCTTGCCAACCTTGGCGCTCACATTGAAAACATGCAAAAATACGGCACTAACGTGGTTGTTACGCTGAATCATTTTGAAGGCGACAAACCCGAAGAAATCGAAAAAGTTCGCGAGTTTTGCGGCAAAAAAGGCTGCAATTTCACCGTTTCAAAAGCTTTTGCAGAAGGCTCCGAAGGCACGGCGGAACTTGCAAAAAAAGTTTGCGAAATCTGCGAAAAGCCGAATGATTTTAAACCGATTTATGATCTTGACTTGCCAGTGAAAGAAAAAATCTTGAAAATTGCAACTGAAATTTACCGCGCAAATGGAGTTAGATACACTCCCGAAGCTGAAAAAGCCATAAAAGAAATTGAAAATCTTGGCAGAAGTAATTTGCCGGTTTGCATTGCGAAAACTCAGTATTCTCTTTCTGATGATATGACTAAACTTGGCTGCCCGAAAGATTTCGAAATTACCGTTCGGGATGTTTCTCTTTCAAACGGCGCAGGTTTTATAGTCGTTTTAACCGGGAACATAATGAGAATGCCCGGCTTGCCGAAAGTTCCCGCAGCGAATAATATTGATATTGATGAAAACGGCGAAACACTTGGAATATTTTAAATTAAAAAGGCTACACCAAAATGGTGTAGTCAATTTTATTTTGGTATTTTACCCATATTTTTTGTAGATGATTCAAGAATCTTAACTTGATCTCCAAGATATTTTATTACTTCATTGTTAGCCAGAAAAGAGGATTCATTTTTATCAGAAGATCTATTAAAAGCTTTAGAAGGCAAGTCCCTGTTGGAAAATCTATAAGTAGCCGTAAACGCTTGTTGCACACCTGCAAATGCCTTAATTGCTGGAGAAGATGGCTGAGCGCCTAGCGGCTTATTCTTCCATTTTTCATAAATTATTAAAAATCTAGAGCAGGCATTTTTAATTCCTAAAAGATATTTATAGCCCGAGTCATTTTTGAATTCTTCTTTTTTAAGTTCACTCTCTAATATTTTTTTAAGACTTTTTATAACGACTGGAGCTCCTTTTATAAAGCGGTTGTTGCTCAATTCCAATTTATCGCTGTAAAGATACATATTACAATGAACATAATTTAAACCTGAAGTGGAAGGGAAAGAAGCAAAATACACATCATTTTCTTTAATAGCTTGCAAAAAATTTTGGGCTTTCTTTTTTCTATCTTTTTCGGTAGTTTCCAAAAATTCCTCTATAGTCATTTCTGAAAGTGCCTTTTTAACAGGTTTTTGGGGTTCTTTTGTTCCAGCATTTTTGCTAATAACTTTATTCATATTTTCAATGGATTTTTTAAGTATATTAGATTGCTGGGCCATATATTGCTTTACATTTTTTTCAGAAAGAAAAGAAATTTTAAATGTATCAGAAAATTTAGAAGCCCTTTCGAATGCTTTTTGCAATTTTTTGCATGCTTCAATTCCTGGTTTAGGGTCTAACGTTAAAAGCGCGTTTCCGCCAATTGTGTTCGGGATTCCAGAACAAGCATCTTTTATTTCTGAAAGATATTTGTAACTTGCATTTTTACCCTTTTCTTTTTTTCTAATATTTTCAGGTTTTTCAAGTTCTTTATTAAGCACTTCTTCAAGCTCTGTCGCAATGTTTTTAACCCCTCGGAACTCTTTGTTTTTGCTTCCATAAATATAACGATTACAATCTTTTTTGCTCATATGACTTGGGTCGGGAAAACTTTCAAAATATAAATTCTTGAGACGAATTTCTTTCAAAAAATTTTTAACTTTTTTTTCTCTGTATTGTACCGGATCTAAAAACTTTTCTAATTTCCCTTTCATAAAATTTCACACCTCCATTTATTTGACAAATCCATTTTATTATTTTCGAATAATATTGTCAATAAATAATATAAATATATATTAAGGTGTGAAA
>USGT01000011.1 GCA_900554335.1 uncultured Oscillospiraceae bacterium | reverse complement strand
GCTACCAAACTGCGCCACACTCGGATATCTTAATTCTATCATAATTCTGGGAAAAATCAATAGTCAAAACGAACAAATTGCAAAATATTTCTTTTATGGTTGATAGGCTCTTGAAAAAGTGGTAAAATTTTAAATTGAAAAGTTTTGAAAAAATTTATGAGGTGATTTTAAATGTCAGGGCATTCCAAATGGAATAACATAAAAAGGAAAAAAGAAAAAACCGATGCTCAAAGAGCTAAAATTTTCACTAAGATTGGGAGAGAACTTGCAGTTGCGGCAAAAGAAGGCGGGGCAGACCCAACAGTTAATTTCAAGCTTAGGGATTGCATTGCAAAAGCTAAAAGCAACAATGTTCCTAACGATAATATTGAAAGAATCATTAAAAAAGCGGCTTCTGGTTCAGATGATAGCAATTTCGAAGATATAACCTACGAAGGCTATGGCCCTCACGGAGTTGCCGTTATTGTTGAGGCTTTAACAGATAACAGAAACAGAACTGCCGGAAATTTAAGGCACTATTTTAGCAAATATGGCGGAAATTTAGGTCTTGCCGGATGTGTTTCGTTCATGTTTTCTGAAAAAGGTGTTATCGTTATAAATCTTGAAGAAGTCGAAGATGTTTCGAAGCTTGAAGAGGATGCAATTGAAGCAGGAGCCTCTGATTTTCAACTTGATGATGACGATTTGTTTATAATTTACACTGAAAAAGAAGATTACGAAAAAGTTTATGAATATTTGAAGAGCAAGAATTATTCTTTTGTTTCTTCTGAAATTGGCATGGTGCCTGATACATATGTTGCTTTGAATGAAGAACAATCCGAGAAAGTTAACACTCTTTTGGATATTCTCGACGAGGATGAGGATATTAAAAATGTATGGCACAATTTAAAGTAAAAGAAGTGGTGGTAACTTTTGAAATTTTTGGTTCTTGACGGCAACAGCATTTTCAGCAGGGCTTTTTACGGCATTAAAATGCTTTCTAACAAAAACGGGCAAATGACTAACGGTATTTACGGCTTTTTGACTACTCTTAACAAGCTTCTTAGCGAAGTAAACCCAGATAGAATCGCCGTTGCGTTTGATCTTCCAGTTCCAACTTTTAGGCACAAAATGTTTGAAGGCTACAAAGGAACTAGAAGCAAGCAGCCCGATGAATTTATTTCTCAGCTTCCTATTTTGAAAGACCTTTTAACTGCAATGGGTTACAAATTGGTGACTTATGCAGGTTACGAAGCGGACGATATTTTAGGAACTTTCGCTTCATTTTGCGAAAAAAATGACTATGAGTGCGTTTTGGCAACGGGGGATCGCGACATTTTGCAGCTTATTTCAGGCAAAGTTTGCGTGAGGATTGCTTCGACTAAGTTTGGCAGACCTGAATCAACGTTTTACGACACCGAAAAAGTCAAGGAAGAATATGGCGTTTTGCCTGAAAATCTCGTTGACATAAAAGCGCTTCAAGGCGACACTTCCGATAATATCCCCGGCGTTAAAGGAATCGGCAAGAAAACCGCTAGCGACCTTGTTTCTAAATTTGGAAGCATTGAAGAAATTTACAAAAACATTGAATTCATAGACATTAAACCCAGCGTGAAAGAAAAGCTCATCGCGGGCAAAGAGATGGCTGAGCTTAGCTACGCTCTCGGTAAAATTGACACTTCCGTGCCGATTGAAATCAATGAACAAGATTTTATTCCCAAAAAGATGGACGAACCTTCGGTTAAAAAAATTATGACTGAGCTTGAGTTTTTTAAGCTTCTTGAAAAGATGAATTTTAGCGAAGTTTCTGAAAACATATCTTCTAAGGAAGTTAGCTGCGAAGAACTTTTGAAGATTTTGAAAAACGAAAAATCAGTTAGTTTCTTGCCGTTTATAGAAAATTTTGAAATTAAAAAAATGTTTTTTGGGGTTGGCAAAGACGTTTACGCTTTGAGCAAAGAAGATGAAAATTTTGAAAGCACGATTAAAAAAATCATGGTTTCAGATGACATCGAAAAAATTTCCCATAATTTGAAATTAACTGAAAAAATCTTCGAAAAAAATGAAATAGAAATCAGCGATAATCATTTTGACGTTATGCTGGCTTCTTATGTTTTGACGCCTTCGGAGAAAGACTACGAAGTTTTTAAACTCGGCAGCGCTCATGAAATTTCAATTCCGCAGGTTGCTTTGGATGAACCCTTGAAGCCTTTTGAAAAAATCATTCAGCAAGTTTATGTGATTTCGAAGCTCGCGCCAATTTTGAAAGAAGAAATCAAGGCCAACAACCAAAGTGAGCTTCTAATGAAAATAGAGCAGCCGCTTTCGAAAGTTCTTGCAAGCATGGAGAACATTGGCTTTTTAGTCGATAGGCAAGGCCTTGAAAAATACGGCGATGAAATTGAAACCGAACTTAAAAAAATTGAAGTTTCAATTCACAGTTTGGCAGGCGAAGAATTTAACGTTAATTCGCCACGCCAGCTTGGAAGTATTTTATTTGAAAAGCTTAAGCTTCCTTACGGCAAAAAAGGCAAAACGGGATATTCAACCAGCGCGCAAATTCTTGAAAAACTTAGCGGTGAGCACAAAATAGTTGACGAAATTCTGAAATACAGAAGCCTTTCTAAGCTTAAATCAACTTATTGCGACGGAATAATCAAGCTTATTCAAAGCGACGGCCGAGTGCGCTCTTCGTTTAACCAAACTGAAACGAGAACTGGCCGAATCAGCTCTTCGGAGCCGAATCTTCAAAATATTCCAGTTCGCACTGAAAAAGGAAGGCAGCTCAGGAAGTTTTTCAAAGCTCCTGAAGATTGCGTTTTGATCGATGCCGACTACTCTCAGATTGAGCTTCGTGTTTTGGCGCATGTTTCGCAAGATAAAAATATGATTAACGCCTTTAAAAACGGCGAGGACATCCACGCTATCACGGCTTCTCAAATCATGGGCGTGCCGCTTGAAATGGTTACTCCTGAAATGAGGTTCAAAGCAAAAGCGGTGAATTTTGGAATTCTTTACGGCATGAGCGCGTTTTCGCTTGCAAAAGATTTGGAAATAAGTTTTGAAGAAGCTCAAACTTACATTGTGAGGTATCTGGCGCACTACGAAGGCATTGACAATTACATGCGCCAAGTTATTGAAAAAGCTCGGGAGCAAGGCTTTGTTGAAACCATTTTTTCAAGGAGAAGATACCTGCCCGAAATTCATTCAACTAACTTCGTTTTGAGGTCTTTCGGCGAAAGAGTTGCCAGAAATATGCCGATTCAAGGCGCTGCGGCGGACATAATAAAAATAGCTATGATTAACGTTTTTGAAAAGCTCAAAAATGAAAAATCTAAGCTTATTCTTCAAGTTCACGACGAATTAATCATCGAAGCTAAGCTAAGCGAAGCAGAAAACGTGAAAAAAATGCTTCAAAATGAGATGGAAAATGCCGTGAAACTTTCCGTCCCGCTGGATGTTAACATTAGCATGGGAGCCACTTGGTATGATGCCAAAGATTGATTTTTCTTTAATGACTTTTAAGGAAATTCCCGAGGTCGCAAAGCTTGAGGAAAAGTGCTTTTCTTCGCCGTGGTCTGAAAAAGATTTAGCGGAATCTTTGCAAAATGAATCTTCTTATTTTGTTTGTGCAAAGTCGGGCGAAAAAGTGGCCGGTTATGCGGGAATGTATTACATTTGCGATGAAGGTTATGTTTTCAACATTGCGGTTGATGAAAATTTCAGGAAAATGAAAATAGGCACGAATTTGCTAAAACATCTTACTGATTTTTCGAAAAGCAAAAATTTGAAGTTTTTATCTTTAGAAGTAAGGCAGTCAAACATTGCTGCGATTAATCTTTATGAAAAATTGGGTTTTAAAAATCTTGGAATCCGAAAAAATTTTTATGAATTTCCGAAAGAACATGCAGTGATAATGACTTTATATTTTGATTTAAATTAACAAAAAGGATTGATATTTTTGGATATACTTGCGGTGGAATCTTCTTGCGATGATACAGCTGCGGCGATAGTGAGAAATGGCAGAGAAATCATTAACTTCAAAGCTTCTTCGCAAATTGACAAACACAAAATTTTCGGTGGAGTTGTGCCCGAAGTTGCTTCAAGGAACCATATTGAGTCGATTTCTGCTTTGGTTGAAACCGTTATGCAGGAATCAGGCAAAAAGTTTGGCGACATTGACGCCTTAGCCGTGACTTACGCTCCGGGATTGGTTGGTTCTTTGCTCGTTGGAGTTAATTTTGTGAAAGGTCTTGCAATTTCAACGGGTTTGCCTATTATTCCTGTTCATCATGTCAAGGCGCACATTGCCTCGCTTTACATTAGCAACCCTGATTTGAAGCCGCCGTTTCTGTGTTTGGTTGTTTCAGGTGGCCACAGCTCGATTTTCGAAGTTAAAGATTACACCACCGTGAAAACTGTGGGAAAAACCAGGGATGACGCTGCGGGAGAGGCTTTTGATAAAGTTGGGAGGCGCCTTGGCTTTGATTACCCGGGCGGGATACACCTTGACAAAGTCGCAGGAAATGGCAACGACGAAGCTTTTGAACTGCCGGTTCCTTTAAAAGGAGAAAAAACCTACGATTTTAGTTTTTCAGGGCTCAAAACATCGATGATTAACACGATAAATCGCCTTAACCAAAAGGGCGAAACCCTGCCAACTGAAGATCTTTCGGCTTCTTTTAGAAGGTCCGTGGTTGATTGCCTTGTTTCAAACGTCATGAAGGCTGCTTTGGATTTAGGCTACAAAAAAATCGGGGTTTGCGGGGGAGTTTCAGCTAATTCGCTTCTTAGGAAAAATTTGAGCGAAGAATGTAAAAAGAGAAATTTCGAATTTTTCATGCCTCGCAAAGATTTATGCGGAGATAACGCAGCGATGGTTGGCTCGCAGGCTTATTATGAATTTTTGAAAGGCAAAAGATCTGATCTTTCGCTTAACGCTTATGCCAGCATGCCCGTTGAAAAAGAAAATATTTAAATAAAAATGCCCATGAGTTTATTCATGAGCATTAATTTTTTTATAAAATTTAACAAATTCTCTGAGGACTTTTTTGTCGCACTCGAATGTAAGAGTTTCAATGGCTGAATCAAAATCAAGCCAAGCGAAATAATCAACTTCGCCTTCTTGAGCCACGGCATTTTTTGAATTTGCTTTAGCAGCAAAATAGCTTGCTTCAATAATAACGTTTTCTCTGCAGCTGAATTCCGTTTTTTCTTTGAAATTACCTATGATTTCAGTGTCAAGCCCAACTTCTTCTTTTATTTCACGAAGAGCAGTTTCTTTTTCTGTTTCGCCGGCTTCCATGTGGCCTTTCGGGAAAGTCCAAAGCATTTTTCCTTTAAAATTGGAACAAATCAAAATTACTTCGCATTTTTCTTCGCTTTCGAAAAAAACTACTCCGCCGCAGCTTCTTTCACGTTTAATTTCGTTATTCATATTCTTATTCCCCCTTGTGTGTTTTAAATTCTACCTTTTAATAATTTTAAAGTCAATTCCAACAATGTTAATTCTGTGCATTTAAATTTTGTGAAAAACGCCCTGTAACTTAAAAAATATCATCCATACGATATGCAAAATGCTGTTTTTATTGACAATTTTGAATTTGTATATTAAAATATATGTAAATATTTTTTGGAGGGAATTAAAGCTGTGAATAAAAAAGAAATGGAAAATTACAAAGATAAAATTGAAAAGAGAAGTGAAGAGCTCACCGCGGAAGAACTTGAATTAATATCCGGTGGTGTTTCAGGGGTGAAAAAAGGCTTTGCTTCGGCTCTTGCTGTTGCAGCTCTTAGCGCCAGCCCGGCAGCCAATGCTCAAAGCACGCTTTCTATTAACAACTATATGTATCCTCAAAGCCAAACTTACTATATTCCTTCTGTAAGGTATGCATATGTTGGCGACGTTGTGGAGCTTAAAAGAGCTTTGAAAAATCCTGAAGTGGATTATATCATGGCTACGAGAGACCTTTACATAAAAGAAAATATAATCTTCCCAAGCAACAGAAAAATCACTTTGGATTTAAGAGGTTACAGCGTGAACTTTTTAGACCCTTCGGCTCAGTTTGTTGTGGGCGATAAATACACTGTGCAAGTTCCTTACACTGTTTCTCATGAAGGCTACTGGAAAGAAGAGAAAGTCGGCCGAGAAGTTGTTTATGGGTTTAATGCGCAAGGCCAAAAAATCGTAAAAGGCGAAAAAGATGTTTTCAAAAAAATTTGGATTGCTCCTTATGATCAAATAATGTATAGAACGGAGTACAGATATCGTCAGGAAGCTGAACTTACTGTGAGAAATGGAACAATAATTGGCCATGACGGAAAAGACGGCCGCAGCAAAAATGAAGTGAGTTTTTTCAAAAGCAGTGTTAGCGGTGAGGATGGCCAAACTCCGGCAGCGCTTTTCAAGGCTATTAGCGGGAAGCTTTATATTTCAAATGTGAGATTAGTAACAGGTAATGGCGGAAACGGCGGCGACGCTTTTTATTCAACCGAACTTCATATTCCTTTGATTGGTAGAGGCAATGGCGGCGATGGCGGAAACGGTGGCAACGGCGGAGATGCTTTCGAAGCTGAGGAGTGCCAAATTACCACATTTTATGTTGCTTTTGATTTTGGAAGAGGCGGCAAAGGCGGCAAAGGCAGCCAGCCTAATCCTTCATCATGGGTAACCCCTGGCTCTACAGGGCACAGAGGTTCTGACGGCAGAAACGGAGACTATGGCGTTAATAACTTAATTTAAAAAAACAAAAACAACCACCTGCGAAAGGCAGGTGGAAAATTATTTATATTTAAACATAAAAATGCCCTTGGAACAAAAATCCAAGGGTTTAAATTTTTATTTTGAAAATAAACCAAAGTAAAGAACGGCATTTGTTGCAATGACTGCTAAAAAGAAACCGATTGCAATGATTCTCGTCCAGCGTTCCAAGAAGGAATCTATTGATCTTGATTTATTTTTAGTGAAGAATGTATCGGCGGAAGATGCCCCGGTCACGGTTCCCACTGAACGTTGGTGGCCTTCTTGGAATAAAACTACAAGTGTTAAAGAAACTGCGAGTATTATTAAAACAACTCCCATAACTATTTCTAAAATGCTCATTTAAAACGCTCCTTTAATTCAAATTTTCGGCTCTTTTAAGCCAAACCTCCGCAATGTCAATTGCGTCATATAAACCATTTTTTTCGCTAACTTTAACAATTTTCTTTGTGTCTGAATTTGGGTTTGTGTCCATCATTTCAACTTGAACTCTTGAAGAAATGTTTAAATCCCCTTTTTTAAAAGAGTCTTTAACTTCCATTTTTATCACATATTTATCCGAAAGATTGCCGTAATAAATAGTGTTTCCGCATCTTACTAGCGGTTTGCCTTTATAAAGGATAAAAGGGCTTGCATTTTTATCAGTCTTTTTAGTGCTTTTCATGCCGCAAAACCTCACAAAAATTAATTTTAACCTCTTCTATGTTCACTATAACATTAAGAATACTTTTTTTCAAGTACCTTGTACAAATTTTTGCTAAGAAAAATTGCATAAATTCTTTAAAATTTCAAAACTCAGTATAATTTATATATTCTTGACACACCACTTTGATATGTACTAAAATTACATTGAAGAAATTTGACATATTTATCTTTCGAATTTTTGCTTTATTTGTATTTAAGCATACATTTTTTGAAATTAATCATAGATTTATAAAAATATATATTAGAATTACACGCTCTATTTTGCTTTTAAGAATAAAGCAGATGTTTTTAAGAAAGACGAATTTTCTTACAATAAAATTTTTAAAATAGGAGGTAAAATAAAATTTGGGAATGTTAATAATAGTAGGAATTATCTGCGCTGTAGCGGCGTTTTTGCTTGGAGTTACCTACAGGAAACTTCAGGCTGAAAAAATGATTTCCTCGGCTGAAGAAGAAGCTTCCAGAATCATGGAAGTTGCAAAAGAGCTTGCTGAAACTAAGAAAAAAGAAGTTGTTCTTGAAGGAAAAGAAGAGGTTCAAAAGTTTAGGTCCGAAACTGAAAAAGAACTTTCAGAACGCAGGAAAGACATCCAAAGGCAAGAACGAAGAGTGGTTCAAAAAGAAGAAAATCTTGACAGAAAAACCGAAAACCTCGAGCTTCAAGAAAAAAACATTTTGAAAAAAGAAAAAGAAATTGAAGAGCAATATAAGCAAGCTGAAGCGGTGAAGAAAAGCCAGTTTGAAATGCTTGAAAAAATTTCGGGCATGACGAGCGCTCAGGCTAAAAGCTTTTTGCTTGAAAATCTTGAAGATGAACTAACGCATGAAAAAGCCGTAAGAATAAGCCTTCATGAGCAAAATCTTCGCGAAGAATGCGAGAAAAAAGCCAGGGATATTCTTTCGGTTGCGGTTCAAAAATGCGCTTGCGACTATATTTCAGAAGCTACTATTTCAGTCGTTGCGCTTCCGAGCGATGACATGAAAGGAAGAATAATTGGAAGAGAAGGAAGGAATATAAGGTCCATTGAGAGCTTGACTGGTGTTGACCTTATAATTGACGATACGCCCGAAACTATTACTCTTTCTTCGTTTGAACCAATCAGACGTGAAATTGCAAGAATTGCGCTTGAAAGATTAGTCGCTGACGGAAGAATTCACCCGGCGAAAATTGAAGAAATGGTTGAAAAAGCCAGGGAAGACGTTGAAAGAGACATTAAAGAAGAAGGCCAAAGAGTTGTAATAGAACTTGGAATTAACAACATGCACCATGAGCTTATTAAACTTCTTGGAAGACTTAAATACAGAACTAGCTACGGCCAAAACGTTTTGAATCATTCGGTTGAAGTGGCTTACCTTTGCGGCGCTATGGCTTCAGAGCTTGGAATAGATTACTCTTTAGCGGTTCGTGCAGGGCTTCTTCATGACATCGGCAAGGCTCTTGACCACGAAAGCGAAGGCTCGCACATTGAGCTTGGTGTTAATGTTCTTAAAAAATACAAAGAAAACGAAGCTGTTATCCACGCTGTGAATGCTCACCATGGAGACGTTGAACCGAAAACTCCGCTCGAATTTATTTTGCAAGCTGCAGACACAGCCTCAGCCGCAAGGCCCGGTGCAAGACGCGAAAACCCTGAAAATTACATAAGGCGCCTTGAAAAACTTGAATCTTTGGTTTCTTCTTTCGCAGGGGTTAGAAATTGCTTTGCGATTCAAGCTGGAAGAGAAGTAAGGGTAATGGTTAAACCCGAAGCGGTTGAAGACGAAAACATGATTCCTCTTGCAAGGAGCATGTGCAAAAAAATTGAAGCAGAGCTTGATTACCCAGGTCAGATAAAAGTGAGCATAATAAGAGAAAGCCGTGCGATAGATTACGCAAAATAAGGAGATGTTTCTATGAGAATTCTTGCGATAGGAGATATAGTCGGCAAAAACGGCACTGATTTTGTCAGGTCAAGGCTTACGCAGTTTAAGCGCGAGCATGAAATTGACATGGTAATTGCGAATGCCGAAAATTCAGCTGAAGGAAATGGAATTTTGCCGGCTGTTGCCTCATCGCTTCTTGAAAATGGCGTGGACGTTATAACAGGGGGGAATCATTCGTTTAGAAGAAGAGAAATCTTCCCGTTTTTAAGCAGCAACAGGAGGATCACAAGGCCTTATAACTATCCTCCCGCAACCACGCCTGGTGTTGGCTATTGCAAGGTTGATATTAAAGGAATCAAAGTAGCAGTTATAAATTTGCTTGGGGTTGTTTACCTTGAAAGTTTAAGGTCGCCGTTCGAAGCTGCGGACGAAGCCATAAGCAAATGCAGCGATTGCCCGATTAAAATAGTTGATTTCCACGCTGAAGCAACCGCTGAAAAAAGAGCACTTGGTTATTATCTTGACGGCAGAATTTCAGCATTTTTCGGGACGCACACTCATGTTCAAACTTCCGACGAAGAAATTTTGCCAAGGTCAACGGGATATATAACAGATGTTGGAATGACGGGGGCTATAGAGTCCGTTTTAGGAGTTAAAAAAGAGCTTTCAATAAAAAGAATGAGGTGCAAAATTCCAACGAGGTTTGAGAATGCTTTTGGGCCATGCAAAATGGAATGTGTTATTTTTGACATTGATGAACAAAGCGGTAAGACTAAAAATGTTGAAAGATTTAGAGTAATATGATTTTCGTAATTAAGGAGCTGTGTTAGATTGTTAAATGGTTTACGTTTAAAAAATGCACTTATTTCGGGTGCTAACAACATTATTAAAAATAAAGAACACGTCAATGAGCTTAATATTTTCCCTGTTCCTGACGGAGACACCGGAACGAACATGTCAATGACAATTTCTTCGGGTTCAAAAGCGATTGCTGATTTGCCTGAAGATGTTACTACCGGCGAAGTTATTAAAAATTTCGTTCCTAATTTGCTTCGTGGAGCAAGAGGAAATTCCGGCGTTATTCTTTCGATTCTTTTTAGGGGTTTTAACAAGCTTTTTGGGGAGTCTGAAAGTTTAACGGGCGTTGACCTTATAAATGCGCTTGAAATCGGCGTTCAAGGTGCTTACCAAGCTGTTAGCAAGCCTATGGAAGGAACTATGCTCACAGTTGCGAGAAAAGCTTTTGAAAAAGGCAAAGAAATCTCGAGCGTTAGCAACGACGTTAAAATCGTTTGGGAGCAAGTTTGCAAAGGTGCGAAAGATGCGCTTGAAACCACCCCTGAGCTTTTGCCTGTGCTTAAAAAAGCCGGCGTAGTTGATGCTGGCGGCAAGGGCCTTTGCCTTATTTTCGAAGGCATGCTTTCGGTTTTCAAAGACGATGTTATCATTGATTGCGACACTTCTGCTCAAAGCATTGAATCTGACGATGTTTTCAAAAATGCTGCAGCGGAATTCGATGGAGACATCACCTTCACTTACTGCACTGAGTTCATAGTTAAAAGAAGCAGGCTTTGCAAAACTCCTCCTGCAAAATTAAAAGCGAAGCTTCAAAGAATCGGGGATTGTGTTGTCGTGGTTGATGATGATGAAATCATTAAAGTTCATGTTCACACCGAAAACCCGGGTAAAGTTTTGCAAGAAGGCATTAAGTTCGGCCAGTTTTTAACTGTTAAAATTGAAAACATGAAAGAGCAACACAGGCTTGCAGCCGAGGCTCAGCGCGAAAAACTTCATAAAGAAGAAAAAACAGAAGTATTCACTCCGAAAGACCCTGAAGAAGAGTTCGGTTTCGTTGCAGTTGGTGCAGGAGACGGCGTTGTTAACCTTTTCAAAGAAATTGGCTGCAATAACGTTATAAGCGGCGGCCAAACAATGAACCCAAGCACCGACAAGATTGTTCAAGCAATTTTGGCAACTCCGGCAAAAACTGTTTATGTTTTCCCGAATAATAAAAACATTATTATGTCGGCTCAGCAGGCAGTTTCGCTTGTTAAAGACAGAGTCGTTATAATAATTCCAAGCAAAACGATTCCTCAGGGAATTTCCGCTATGCTTTCTTTTGACGCTGGCCTTAGCGCAGAAGAAAATTTAAACGCTATGACGAGCGCAATGGCAAGAGTTAAAACAGGCCAAATAACTTTCGCAGCGAGAGACTCTGAATTCGGCGGAATTAAAATAAGAGAAAACGATATTTTAGCTCTTTCGGATGGAAAGCTTGTTTTCAGCGGTAAAGATCCTGTTAAATGCGCCGTTAAACTCGTGAAGTCAATGGCTGACAAGAATTCTGAGTTCATTACCATAATATATGGCGAGAGCATTAGCCTCCAGCAGGCTCAAATGGTCAAGAGTATGGTTGAAACATCGCTTAAAGGAGCGGTCGAGATTAATTTAGTAAACGGCCAGCAACCTATTTATCATTTCATTTTGTCGGTTGAGTAATTTTGGAGGTCTTGATGGATATCGAGAGTTTGAAAGGAGTTGGCGCCAAAACGGCGCTGCTTCTTCGGAGTTTAAATATAAACACAGTTAAAGATTTGATTGATTTTTACCCTCGTTCTTACGAAAATTTCAGTAACCCGACTACAATTCAATTTGCAAAAGGCAGGAAGATTTCCTGCGTGAAAATTAAAGTGATTTCGAAGTTTTTTCCTTCAATGTTAAAAAGCGGTAGGTTTATTTATAGGCTTGCCGCTTCTGACGGTACGGATGGTTTGGAAATCATTTTTTTTAATTCAAAATATTCTTATGAAAAGCTGAAAATTGGCAGCGAATACGTTTTGCTTGGCGCTGTTACTGTTAATAACGGAAAATATCAGATGCTTTCCCCGAAAATAAAAGAATGGGGCCAAGATTTAGTTCCTGTTTATTCGCTTTGCAAGGGGCTTACTTCGAAAAAAATTGCGTCGCTTGTCAAAAACGCTTTTGATTTAGTCCCGAAAAATTACCCGGCTGATATTTTCCCTGAAAAAATTTTAAAAGAAAAAGATCTTTGCAAGATTTCTTTTGCTGTTAGAAATATTCACTTCCCGAGCGATTTAGAATCGCTCCAGGCGGCAAGGAGACGGCTTATTTTCGAAGAATTTTTCTTTTATCATTTGAGCATGAAGTCACTTAAAAAGCAGGCTAGGCAAAAAAGCAAAGTTGTAATTAAAAATGATTATTCCGAGGAATTTTACGCGAAGCTTCCTTTTAAAATAACCGATGAGCAAAGAAAAGTTGTTTCGGAGTGCCTTAATGATATGCAAGGCCTTTCGATGAACAGGCTTTTGCAGGGTGATGTTGGTTCAGGCAAGACCGTTACAGCCGCAGCAATTGCATATTCCGTTGTTAAAAATGGCTACCAAGTGGCTTTCATGGCGCCGACTGAGCTTCTGGCAACGCAACACTTTGAAACACTAAAAGACTTTTTTAAGGATTTAAACGTTAAAACCGAGCTAATTTGTGGCTCAATGAGAGCTAAAGCCAAACGAAACGCCTATGAAAATGCCGCTCTTGGAATTGCCGACGTTGTTGTTGGCACGCACGCAATAATTTCGGATAATCTCGCATTTAAAAATTTGGGATTCATAATAACTGATGAACAGCATAGGTTTGGGGTTAATCAAAGAGGCAAACTAGCCGAAAAAGGCGATGCGCCTCATGTTCTGGTTATGTCCGCTACGCCGATTCCAAGAAGTCTCGCGATGATAGTTTACGGTGACCTTGATATTTCAGTTTTAAACTCGGTTTTGCCCGGCAGGCAGAAGATTGACACTTTTAGAATCACTACTGATAAACGCGCGAGAATGTACGGTTTTTTGAGCAATGCCATTTCAAATGGCGAGCAGGTTTATATTGTTTGCGCTAGCATCGAAGAAAACGAAAATGATGTTCTTGACGTTGAAACTTGCAGGCAGATGCTCCTTGACTACGGCTTTAAAGGTGAAGATGTTTGCATTCTCCACGGCAAAATGAAGCCTGCCGAGAAAGACTCTATAATGAAAGAGTTTATTGAAGAAAAAATAAAAGTGCTTATTTCCACCACCGTCATAGAAGTTGGGATAGATGTGCCCAATGCAACGGTTATGGTCATTGAAAACGCCGAAAGATTTGGCATTTCGCAGCTTCATCAGCTCAGAGGAAGAGTCGGCCGCGGAAGCAAAAAATCTTATTGCATTTTGGTTTCGGATTCAAAAGGCAAAGAATCCGCAAGAAGATTTTCGGCCATGAAAAATTCTTCAGATGGCTTTTATCTTTCGCAAGAAGACCTGGAAATTAGGGGCCCTGGGGACTTTTTCGGCGTGAACCAGCATGGAGTTCCGAACATAAAAATGGTGACTAAATTTGAAGATATGCCAGTTGTTAAAAAAGCTCAGGAATTTGCAGGTGAGTTTTTTGAGCTTATTGATGAGCCTGAATTTGCGAAAATAAAAGATAAACTTGAAAAAATTCAAAATAATGACGGCAAAATAATTTTCTAGCTAAGGGGTGATTTTTTGTTTTCGGTTGGAATTGACATGGCCGAAATTTCAAGGATTGAAAAATCTATGAAGAGGCCTGGCTTTTTGAAGTTTGTTTTCAGCGAAGAAGAAATATCTTATTTTAAAAAAAAGAATTTCTCTTGCCAAAGCATAGCGGCGGCGTTTTGCGCCAAAGAAGCCTTTTCGAAAGCCATGGGAACAGGCGTGAGAGGTTTTAAATTAAAAGAGCTCGAGCTTCTGCATGATGACCTCGGCGCGCCATATATCTCTTTAAAAGGAAACGCGAAAAAACTTTTTAGCGATAAGATAGCTAATATCTCGGTAAGTTTGACCCACACGAAGAATTATGCTTCGGCGGTGGTTTTGTGCGAAAAAATTAATTAAGGAGGAATTTAGCATGGAAAAATATCAATACATGAGCCTTGTAACTGAAGAAATGGTTAAGTATAAACTCCCAAAAAGATGCGAGTATTTTCACAAAGGAAATTTCGGCAAGCTTTTCACAGTTTGTGGCAGCAAAAAAATGCCCGGAGCGGCTTTGTTCGTTATAAATGCGGCAATAAAAACCGGCGTTGGAATGATTAAAGCGTGCGCTGTGCCCTCAGTTTACAAGAAAATTGAAAATTTTGAACCCACGTTTTTCATTGCGGGCGAAGATGAAGAAGGCTTCATGACTAAAGAATCTTTAAGCGAAATGATAGCGGAGCTTAATTCCTGCACGGCTGCGGTTGTCGGCCCTGGCCTTGGCCTTAATGAAAATACTATGGAGATAGTTTATGAAATAATAAGGAAGTCTGAAATTCCGCTGGTTATTGATGCCGACGGAATAAATGCCGTTTCGCAGAATATAGATGTATTGAAAGAATCTAAATGCAAAATTATCCTAACGCCGCATTTTAAAGAAATGTCTCGCCTTAGCGGCCTTAGCATTGAAGAAATCAAGAAAGATAAAATTCAGTGTGCGAGTGAATTCGCCCGTAATTATGGTGTTTTAGTAGCTTTAAAAGGCCCGAAAACCGTTATCTGCGACGAAAATGATAACGTATTTGTCAGCAGCACTGGCAACGTTGGAATGGCAAAAGGCGGCAGCGGAGATGTTCTTGCGGGAATTATAGGTTCTTTGGCAGCTCAAGGGGTTTCGCTTCTTGACGCAGGAATTTGCGGGGTTTTTATTCATGGTTTGGCAGGAGACCTGTGCAAAGAAGATTATTCGAGCGTTTCAATGACTCCTACGGATATTATAAGAAAGCTGCCGGAAATATTTTTGAATTTCGGATTGTAAGGTGATTTCTTGAAAAAAATTCTTGCTATGTTTTGTGTTTTGTCTGCGCCTTTTTTTCTAGCTGGTTGCCAAAACGCAGTGGATAGCCAAATTCCTAAAATTGATTCCAATATTGAAAGCAACGTTAAAATTTCTTCCCAGGAAACGGAGTATAGTTTCAAAGTTTTTCATTCTCCCGAGGGCCTTACCACGGTTAGCTTCACTTCTCCACAAAATTTGAAAGATTTTACGATTTCTCGCAACGGCGGAAAATTTGAAGTGACTCAAGGCGGGCTTCAAGCACAATATATGAAAGACCCTTTGCCGCAAAATGCTGCGGTTAAGTATTTTATGGACGTTTTGGACGCTCTTAGCAGCGAAGAAAGAAATTTTAACTTGAAAAAGCAAGAAGAAGGCGAAAAAACATATAAAGGAACGATTGAAAACAGCGAATGCGAGGTCGTTTTGAATAACAAAGGAAACATAATAAGAATTTCTGCGCAAAATCCGGCAATGGAAGCTGAATTTGAAGGATAATCGAAAATATGTATTGCAAATTGATGGCATTTTTGTAATAATGTTGAAACAAAATGTTAAAAAGTTACGAAGTGAAAAAATATTGAGAAAAAGT
>USGT01000010.1 GCA_900554335.1 uncultured Oscillospiraceae bacterium | reverse complement strand
GAATGATCTTATGATTAAAAAAACACTTTCACTTTTCCTGGCTTTTTCATGCTTCTTTTCAGCAGGAGCGCCCGTTTTTGCTGACGATGACGATAAACATTTGCCAATTCAATATCGTAAAACCCATCAAATCCCAACAAAATCATTATCACGTAGTAGTACTTTGGATGTTAAAAAAAAGATTGCTCAAAAAGCATTTTTAACCGGCCTTCTTCTCGCTACCAGAGCAAATGTAGAAATAACATTTCGGAAAAAGCACGAAAGTAAATTATTATTATCTGGCCTTATGGTAACAAAAATTAATAATACAGGCGTTAACGTACCACATTTGTCAGTTAAGCAAGACAATGAAATAATTGCACTGTTAAATGCTCTTAAAAATGAAAATTTTAAATTTGAGTTTACTAATAAATCTAGAAAACAGATTGTAATAATCAGTGCAAAAATTAACGATCATTTCTTAAATCAAAGCACAATGTACAAAATGGGCGAAAAAGTATTAGAAATAATCGCAGAAAAGAAATCAAGAATGCCTTCACATGTTCCAATGAACTTAAATGATGACATTGGATTAAAACACAAAATTTTGAATATTTTTAATGGCCTTTTAGAACCTAATCCTACTATAAGCGAAAATCCAATTAAATTTTTCGAGTTACCTTCTGATTCAAAGAAGATGGAACCAGTGACAAATCCTGCTCATGTAGAATATTTAAAACAACACCCTGATGCCACATCTCACCTTATAGTTTGCTATCAAAAGATGTTTTTTATGGGGCTTTTAAGTGCTTTGGGAACAAAAGTGACAGCAAAAGTAAAAGAAACACTCGACGATACCTTCCCCGAATGTATTAAATTTTGTAAGATTAATAAAAGCCGCATTACCGGAGAAGAAAATTACGCATTTTTAGGAAATACCATCAAAAAAATTAATTCTAGTTTCCCGCCGGAAAAATTAAAAATAGAGACTTTACCTATAAGCTATATGACGCCATCACAAGTTACTATTAACAATCGAATAATTCTCAATGAAACTGACATTTTTAATTTAGGCCAAAGATTTTATAATTTAATCGATAAAATAGTATCGGAATGCCCTGCTACGCTATTTATATATTACGGCGATCTCATTAATTTAAGTAGATCAGCTGAATTTAATAAAGAAGTAAAAAGAATATTTAAAGATTACACTGGCAAAGACTTGCCTGATTTAAACTAATAAGTCTCCGTCAAACTGATTACTAACAAAAAGGAAGAATTTTATGATTAAAAAAACACTTTCAATTTTCCTGGCTTTTGCTTGCCTCTTTTCGTCGGTAGCTAACGCTTCCGGAACCCTTAAAATTGCGCCGCCCAGGCCTCCAAAAACAGAGTGCAAATCAACTTCTTATTCTTACCTGAAAAGAATTTCTATTCAAAAAGCTTTTCTCGTTGGCCTTCTTTGCACAACCGGTTCCAATGTTTACATAAAACTTTACCCAGGTGCGAAAACAGAATCATCCAACTTCACAGTAATCAGAATTGATAGCACAAATATTGAAGTTAAAAATTGCCTAGACCATTCAGCTCAAATAAACGCTTTTTTGTACTTCCTCATCCATAAAAAAGATATTATAGATTTTGAATACGACACGCATACTAATGGCATTTTAACGTCTTGCGTAAAAATTAATAACTATTATCTAACGCAAAAAGTCATTCAAGACATAGGCGAAAAAATTTTAGAATTAATTTGTGAAAAGAAAAAAATTTCATATAGATCAAACATAGAAAGAATCTTCATCAACCTAACTCAAGATCCCTCATTCATGCAAGAGGTTGCAAATATTTTTAATGATATTTTATATACAAGCCCTCCCGCTACTGAAAATGCACTTAACTTTTATACGTTCCCTTCTAGCTCCACAAAGAAGCTGGAACCCGTTCAAAATTTTAACCATGTAAGCTACATAAAAAAATGCCCTGAAGAATCTTCTCGCTTAGAACTTTGCTATATCAAATCATTTTTTGTAAGCATGCTTAGCCTGGCAGGCGCAGAAATAACAATATCGCATTACGGCAAAAGCCTCAACTACTCTTTTGAATTCATAGATGCCTTTAATTTACGCAAAATTAACGATACATCAACTTATCAAAAAAACGGCATACACCCTAAATATATAACATATTTAATAAAATTAGTTAACACTATATTTCCGCCTGAAAAACTCAAAATAGAAACTATGGCTATGAACTGCAACATGCCTATAAAAGTCACTATTTGCGGCAGCATAGTCCTCAATGAGATTGATATTTTTAATTTAGGGCAAAGATTTCACAATATAGCATATGATATCATGCGGGAATACTGCGAAGATAAAGCATATTTTAGTTTATCTGATTTAAATAAAATAGAAGATTTAAATCAAAAATTTAAACAAGAATTCAAAATATACACAGGAGTAGATTTACCTGATCTAAAATAAAAATAAGTAGCCTCATTTTTAGTGAGACTACTTTTCGTTTATAAGATCCAAAAATTCTTTTTCATTAATGATTTTTACCCCGAGATTTACAGCTTTTTCAAGCTTGCTTCCAGCTTCTTCACCTGCAAGAACAAAAGAAGTCTTTTTCGAAACACTAGAAGAAACTTTCCCGCCAAAACTTTCAATTATTTCTTTTGCTTCGTTTCTGCTGTAATTTTCAAGCGTGCCAGTTAACACAAACGTTTTGCCTGCAAATTTATCGCCTTTAACAATTGTTTCAGCCGGCATTTCAAGGCCATAATTTTTAAATTCTTCAATCAATTTGATATTATCGGGAACTTGGAAATATTTTTTCAAACTGCTTGCAATTATTTCCCCTATTCCGTCAATTTCGGCAATTTCTGTTTCATCAGCTTCAATTATTTTTTCAATGCTTCCAAACTTTTGAGTTATAAGCCTTGAAGCTTTTTCGCCAACGTGAGGAATTCCAAGCGCAAATAAAAATTTATCAAGAGGCTTAATTTTTGAATTTTCAATTGCTTTAACAATATTTTCAGAAGATTTTTCGCCCATTCTTTCAATCTGAAGAAGGTCATCTTTTTCAAGTTTATAAAGGTCAGCCGCGGATTTCACAAGGCCGGAATTTATAAGCTTTAAAACCAAAGTTTCACCAAGGCCGTCAATATCCATCGCAGCGCGCGACGCAAAATGAATAACATTTCTAACCAGCTGGCCTGGGCAATCGGAACTAATGCAGCGAAGAGCAACCTCGCCTTCTTCTTTAACAACGTCTGATCCGCAAGAAGGGCATTTCTTCGGGAACTGAAACTCTTTCGCGCCTTCACCATCTCGAACAACCCTAACAATCTCAGGAATTATTTCACCGGCTTTTCTAACTAGCACGGTATCGCCTATTTTGATGTTTTTTTCTTTGATGAGGTCTTCGTTATGAAGCGCAACCCTGCTAACCGTTGTGCCCGAAAGAAAAACAGGCTTTAAAATTCCCGTTGGAGTAAGCACGCCGGTCCTTCCAACGTTGATTTCAATGTCAAGAAGCTCAGTTTCACGCTCTTCAGGAGGATATTTATAAGCCTCTGCCCATCTTGGGAATTTCGAAGTGCTGCCCAAAACTTTTCTTCCTTTCAAGGAATCAAGCTTAACCACTGCGCCGTCAGTTGCAAAAGGCAAAGAATTCCTCGCCTCGCCAATTCTGTCAATCTCGTTTAAAACCTCGTTTATGGCAGTGTAACGATTGTAAAAAGGCGGAACAGGAAATGAAAGACTTTTCAAAAAATCAAGCGATTCCTTGTGGCTTTCTAATGCTTTGCCTTCAATTTTTTGAACATTAAAAACTATTATTTCCAAATTTCTCGAAGCAGCAACTTTGTTGTCTTTCTGCCTAAGCGAGCCGGCTGCGGCGTTCCTTGGATTTTTAAAAGCTTTAAGTCCAGCGGCTTCTTGCGATTTAACTAACTTCAAAAAATTCTCTTTTGAAATGTAAACTTCCCCTCTAACTTCCAAAAAAGGCAGTTTTTCGCTCAAAGTCTTAGGCAAATTTGCAATGGTCATCACATTTTCGGTTATATCCTCGCCAACTAAACCATTGCCACGAGTCGAAGCCCTGAAAAATTCACCATTTTTATATTCAACCGCAACCGAAAGCCCGTCAATCTTGGGCTCCACAACGTACGAAGGGTTATCAATCGTGTTTTTTACTCTGCTGTCAAAAGCAATTATTTCATCTTTCGAAAATGAGTCATGAAGACTTTCCATTTTAACTTCATGATTCACAGGCGAAAATTTCTCGGAAGCCTTGCCGCCAACTTCTTTAGTCGGGGAACTCACCCCCAAAGAAAGTTCAGGAAACTCCCCCTCCAAAAGTTCGAGTTTCCTAAGAAGCATATCGTATTCATAATCGTCTATTTCCGGGGCATCTTCTTCGTAATACTTTTTGTTGTGATATTCTATCTCTTTTCTATACTCTTTAGCTAACTTTTTTGCCTCTTCTAACGTCAATTTTAGCATCCTTTCATTAATTATGAATAACGTCTTCTGCCTTGATTTCAGCCTGAATTAGTGGCATTTTATGGCCTTTTTCTTTAGAAATTTTAATCGCATCAAGCGCAATTTTTTCGGCTTGCTTGCATTTTTCTTCCGAAGATGAATAAAAAGTGGCCAAAATTTCGCCTTTTTTAACTTCGCTTCCAACTTTTTTGTTAAGAATCATTCCTGCGAAATAATCAATGCTTGCTTCCTTGGTTTCGCGCCCAGCGCCAAGAATCATCGCGGCTTTGCCCAAATTGGAAGCCTTTATTTCAGTCACGAAGCCGTCTTTCTCGGCTTTGCACTCATAAACAACTTTAGATTTGCTCGGGTAAACTTCGCTCACAGGGAGCTCCTCTGTTGCGCCTTGAGCTTTAACCATTTCTTTGAATTTTTCAAGCGCAGTGCCGTTTTCAATGGATTTTTCAGCCATCTTTTTGCACTCTTCAAAACTGCCAACCCCGCAAAGATTAAGCATTTGCGCAGAAAGGTAAATCGAAAGTTCTTTTAAATCTTCGGGGCCTCTGCCGCTCAAAATCTCGCAAGCTTCCCAAACTTCAACGTGGTTTCCAATGGCATTTCCAAGCGGTTCGTGCATGCTCGTTACTACAGCAGCGATTTTTTTGCCGAACTTCACGCCAATGCTAACCATAAGTTTTGAAAGTTTCACGGCATTTTCAGTGTTTTTCATGAAAGCGCCATCGCCGACTTTAACGTCCAAAAGAATGCAATCAGCGCCCGAAGCGAGCTTTTTGCTCATGATGCTCGAAGCAATAAGCGGGATGCTTTCAACCGTTGCAGTAACATCCCTAAGAGCGTAAATTTTTTTATCCGCCGGGACCAAATTGCCTGTTTGGCTTATAACCGAGCAGCCAACTTTGTTAACTATCTCGAAGAATTTCTCTCTATCAAGCGCAGTTTTAAAACCTTTAATCGATTCAAGCTTGTCGATTGTTCCGCCTGTGTGGCCAAGACCACGGCCCGACATTTTAGCAACTTTTGCACCGCATGCAGCAACAATCGGCGCAATGATAAGGGTGGTCTTGTCGCCTACCCCTCCGGTACTATGTTTGTCAACTTTCATGCCAAATATACCTGAAAGGTCCGCAGTTTCGCCTGAATTTAACATGCATTTCGTTAAAGACTCGGATTCTTTGTCGGTCATTCCTTTAAAATAAACAGCCATCAAAAAAGCAGACATTTGATAATCCGGGATTTCGCCCTGAACATAGCCGTTTATCAAATAATTTATTTCTTCAAAACTAAGCTCATCGCCGTTTCTTTTCTTTTCGATTATATCGTAAGCTCTCACTTAATTTTGCCCCTCTTTGCTTTGATTTTTTAAAATTTTAACGATTCTGCTGGTTCCAAGCCTGTCAGCGCCAAGATTCATAAACTCCCACGCATCTTCAAGGCTCGAAATTCCGCCCGCAGCTTTAATTTTAACATTTTTGTCAACATGCTTTTTAAAAAGAACTATGTCTTCAGGCTTTGCGCCTGCGGATGAAAAACCGGTCGAAGTTTTAATGAAATCAGCGCCAGCGCGCGAAACAATTTCGCACATTTTGATTTTTTCTTCAGTTGTAAGAAGGCAAGTTTCAATGATAACCTTCAAAGTTTTGCCCTCACAAGCCTTTTTAACAGCAGCAATTTCATTTTCAACGTAGCTGTAATTTTTTTCTTTCAGCTTGCCGATGTTAATAACCATGTCGATTTCATCAGCGCCGTTTTTTATTGCGTCCCCAGTTTCGAAAACCTTAGTTTCAGTGGTCATGTAACCATTCGGGAAGCCAATCACAGTGCAAATTTTCATTTTATTTCCAACGTAATTTTTAGCCTGCTTAACAAAAGCCGGCGCTATGCAAACGCTGGCAACTTTGTATTTTATAGCATCGTCGCAAAGAAGTTTAATGTCATCAAAAATCGCTGCGGGAGCTAAAAGAGTATGGTCAACCTTAGATAATATTAAATTTGTATCCATCAAAAAATCTCCTATTTATCTTGCACCTTTTTCGTAAGGAACACCCGACGCCTTTGGAGCAGAAGAGCGACCAACGAACAAAATGAGCATGACTATCGTTAGAACATAAGGAATCATCGCAAGAAGAGTTGAAGGAACGCTGAGGTTTCCCCCACCGAGCATAACAACCAACGCCTGCGAAAAACCAAAAAGCAAGCAGGCAGCATAAGCACCGAACGGGCGCCATTTGCCGAAGATAACAGCCGCAAGAGCTATGAATCCTTGGCCGCTTATTGCCGTTGGAGTAAACTGAGAAATTATCGCTAAAGTC
Source organism: uncultured Oscillospiraceae bacterium (assembly GCA_900554335.1). GTDB lineage: Bacteria > Bacillota > Clostridia > Oscillospirales > Acutalibacteraceae > UMGS1491. The sequence goes on along the minus strand of USGT01000010.1, from coordinate 33,493 downwards.
ATGGTTCCTCCGCCAAGACCCGCTAAAATTCCTGAAAGAATAACACAAAAATATCTCGTTTTGTACACTGAAACGCCAAGGGTGTCAACCGCTTGAGGGTGTTCGCCCATTGCCCTGATCCTAAGACCCCATTTGGTTTTGTAAAGCAAAAACCAAGTCAAAGTAACAACAATCGCAGCCAAAATGACGGTTACATCAAGGTTGAAGTTGCTAAATGCAGTTCCTTGCAAATGCTGGGAATCAAAAATTTTAGGAAGCTTCTTCGGAACAGGCAAAGTCAAAGTTGCACCGCCGAAAAAGTGCCTTGACAAATAAAGCGCAAGGCCCGGGCCAATCAAGTTAAGCGCAATTCCGGAAACGGTTTGGTCCGCCCGGAAAGTAATTGAAGCAACTGCATGAAAAAGCGACATTAAGCCGCCCGCAATTCCTGCGAAAAGAAGCCCAAGCCAAGGGTTGCCGGAAAAATATCCAACGGCTGCACCGGCAAGCGCACCAATGCTCATCATTCCTTCAATTCCAATGTTTACAACGCCTGAGCGCTCGGAAATTACGCCGCCCATCGCTGCGAGTGCAAGCGGTGTGGAATACATAAGCGTTATGGAAATTGCAATTAAAATGTTACTTAGCATTGAGTTTTTCCCTCTTTTCCAAGAATTTATTAATAAATGAAGGAATGATTCTAACAAGAGCCACGAAAAATACTATGATTCCTATCATAATGTTAACGATTTCAGAAGGAACACCGATTTTAAACTGGAGTGACTGCCCTGAGTAAATAAGCCCGCTGAACATCAATCCTGAAAAAATGCATCCAATCGGCGAACTGCCTGCAATCAAAGCAACTGAAAGTCCGTTAAACCCGTAGTTTTCAAAAACGGCTAAAGTTTGAATTTCGTGAATTGAAGTTCCTGTGATTGAAAGAGCTCCTGCAAGGCCGGAAAGCGCTCCGGCGATCATCATCGTGTAAAGAATGTTTCTTTGAACATTAATTCCCGCATTTTCAGCAGCATCCGGGCTAATTCCAGCGACTCTAAATTCATAGCCTTTTTTAGTTTTGTAAAGAATAGCCCAAGTTAAAACCGCCATCAAAACCGCTATCAAGAAATTTAAATTAAAATCTGTTTTCAAAATAACGTCGTTTAAAAACGGATTACTTCTCAAGAATTCTCTTCCTGCGTCTGAAAATTTCCAGTCGTTAAGAAAAAGAGTGAACCCCGAAGGATTTATAGGGAAAGTTCCGTCACTTTCAGGCTTGTGGAAAGCCTCCAAAGTAACAACATAATTGCAAAGGTAAAAAGCAATCCAGTTAAGCATTATGCTCGTTAGAACCTCATTGATGCCGAACTTTGACTTTAAAAATCCAACGATTCCTCCAAAAATAGCCCCTGCGAGCATGCCTGAAAAAATAACAAGCGGAATTTGAATTACAGGGTGGAAGTTAAAAGTTATTCCAACGATGGTTGAAGCAATCGTTGCTGCTATGTACTGACCTTCTGCGCCAATGTTAAAAAGTCCCGTTTTAAAAGCAAAGGTAACGCTCAAAGCGGTGAGGATAATCGGCGTGCTTTTGAGAATAACATTAACAATAAATTTCGGCCTTGAAAAAATTGAATTTATCATAATAGCCAAAGATTGGCTCGCGCTGTAACCCGTTACAAGAAGTATCCCGCAAGCAACCATAAACCCCAAAACCACCGCTAGCGCAGTGCAAACAAAAGGAGTTTTGAAAAATTTAGCTATCTTTTCTATCATTGTTTTTACCCCCTGCCATCAAAAGACCGACGTTTCGCTCATTTGCTTCCTCTTGGCTGAATTCGCCCGCAATCGAGCCGTCATAAATAACCGCAATTCTGTCGGAAACATCGAGAATTTCATCAAGTTCCAAAGAAATAAGCAAAATTGCCTTGCCTTGATCTCTCAAATTCACAAGAATTTTATGAACGTATTCAATCGCTCCAACGTCAAGCCCGCGAGTAGGCTGAACAGCGATTAGCAAATCAGGGTCGTTTGAAATTTCTCTTCCAATAACCAATTTTTGCTGGTTGCCGCCTGAAAGATTCCTAATCTTAGTGTTTTTGCAGCCTTCCGGGCGAACATCATAGTTTTTAATAAGCTCATCCGCAAATTTATCCCTGGCTTCATAGTCAAGGAAGCCCCTTTTGCAAAATGGCTCATTTCTGTATTTTTCCAAAATAGCGTTATCAGCCACGGACATCGAAAGAACAATGCCGTCTCTATGGCGGTCTTCATGAATTATTGAAATTTTGCTGTCAAGAACATTTCTTATGCTGGTGTTTTGAATTTCTTTCCCGTTTATCAAAATTTTGCCGGATTCGCAACGCCTTTTGCTAATAATAGCTTCCAAAAGTTCTTGTTGGCCGTTGCCTTCAATTCCAGCAAGGCCGTAAATTTCGCCTCTTTTAAGAGACATATTAAGCGACTTAACCGCTTCGAGGCCTCTTTCGCACTTCACGCAAAGGTCTTTAATTTCAAAAACAGTTTTGCCAGGGTTTGCCGGCTTTTTATCGACTGAAAGCTTAACTTTTCTTCCAACCATTTTTTCGGCAAGGCTTTGCTCGCTTTCTTCATTAACGTTAACCCTGCCAACGAACTTGCCCTTGCGAATTATAGTGCAATCTTTCGAAGATTTTTTAATTTCTTTTAATTTGTGAGTGATTATAATTATCGTTTTACCGTCTTTTTTAAGGTTTTCGATTATTTCCAAGAGCTCGTCGACTTCATAAGGAGTCAAAACAGCGGTTGGCTCATCAAGAATCAGAATTTCGGCGCCTCTGTAAAGAGCTTTCAAAATTTCAACTTTTTGCTGCATTCCAACGGAAATATTCCTGATTTTTCTTTTAAGGTCAACCTTCATTCCGTATCTTTCGATGATTTCTTTAACCTTTTTCTTTGCTTCCCTTGTGTTAATGATGCCGAATTTATTAGTCGTTTCATTCCCAAGGATTATATTTTGCATAACGGTAAATTTGTCAATTAGCATAAAATGCTGGTGAACCATTCCAATTCCATGATGTATTGCATCGTTAGGGTTAAAAATATTAACCTGCTCACCGTTTAAATATATTTGCCCTTCATCAGCTGTGTAAAGCCCATAAAGAATGTTCATAAGCGTGCTTTTGCCTGCTCCGTTTTCGCCCAAAATAGCATGAGTTTCGCCTTTTTTAACGTCTAAATCAACGGAGTCAAGTGCCTTGTGATGCCCAAAAATCTTAGTGATTCCACGCATCTGAACGGCATAATCTTTAATAATTTCCAAAAGATATCCTCCTAACAAAAACTAATTAAACTTTTAAATTCGGAAGCAATTTGATAAATTCTTCATACGAAGCCGAAGTTCCCGGAGGGATTATTTCGCCGCTTCTTACTTTTTCCTCAACTGCTTTAACGGCTTTTTTAACGTTTTCAGGCACGTTGGGGTTTTCCTGAGGAATTCCCACGCAGTTTTCTTTTATTCCATAAGAAAAAGTCTTGCCGCCAATTTTTTCGCCGTTTTTAAGGCTGGCAGAAACAGTTTTAACCGCTTTTCCCACATCTTTTATTGACGAAGTTAGAACGTTTTTAGGGGCAAGAAAAGACTGGTCCATATCGCAGCCAATGGCATAAGAGCCCTTTTCTTTGGCCGCTTCGATTATTCCAACGCCTGCGCCGCCTGCAGCATGGAAAATAACATCGCATTCATCAAACATTTTTATGGCAATAGCTTTTCCTTTGGCTGAATCCGTGAAACTTTCAGCATACTGGATTTTAACATCTATGTTTTTGCCGAGCTTTTTAGCTGCATATGCAACTCCAGCGCGGTAGCCATATTCAAACTGATCTATAACAACACTTTTCATCCCGCCAATAAAGCCAACTCTATTTACCTTCGTTGTCATTGCTGCTATGTAACCCACCAAGAACGAAGATTCCTCCGAGCGGAAAATCGCGCACGTTACGTTATCAGGCGTTCTGCTTCCAAAGGAAAAATCCGCAATTGCATAGTTTATTTCGGGGTTAATGTTCGCCGCAAGTTTGATAGGGTCTGCAAGCTTATAGCCTATTCCCCAAACCAAATCGGCATTTTCGTCGGCTAATTTATCAATATTAATCGGGTAATCAGAAGCCTGCTGGCACTCAACATAGCCAACTCTCGAACCCGTTTCTTCCGAAAAAGCTTTAAGGCCCTTCCATGAAGATTCCTGGAAAGATTGGTCATTAATTCCGCCGCCGTCAGTTACCATTGCAACGAAAAAGCGATTGTCATTCATCACTCCTTTGGCAAGCAAAGAACCAGTTTTCACGAGAAGCCCGCAAAAACCTATTCCCACCGCTATGCCTGAAACAAGAAGTGCCCTGGAAATTACTTTATTCATAGTCTCCTCCAAAAATTATATGTATGTGTATATGATTATAAATTTTTAACTTAAAGCTGTGTTTAAAGCGATTTCCACCATGTTGCTAAATCCTTTTTGCCTTTCGTCAGAGCTCAAAGATTCGCCTCTAAGCGGGCAGTCTGAAACAGTGAGGATGCAAAGCGCATTCTTGCCTAGTTTAGCAGCATTCATGTAAAGCGCAGCCGATTCCATTTCGACCGCTAAAACGCCCATTTTGCCCCAATTTTCAAGAGTTTTAAGATCGCTGTAAAAAACGTCCGAAGAAAGAACATTTCCAACAAACGGATTAATTCCAAGCTCCTTTGAGGATTTTACGGCTTTGCTGAGTAAATCAAAATTAGCGACAGGAGTAAAACTTCCACCCAAATTATACTGCATAGCATAATTTGAATCAGTGCAAGCTCCCATCGCTATAACTATGTCTTTTAAATTTATTTTCTCGGAAATTGCTCCTGCGCTGCCTATTCTTATTATGTTTTCTACGCCATAAAAGCCGAAAAGCTCGTAAGAATAAATGCCAATAGAAGCCATGCCCATCCCACTGCCCATTACGGAGACGGTTTTTCCTTTGTATTTTCCTGTAAAACCAAGCATATTCCTAACTTTGTTAAAACATTTAACATCGGTAAGAAAATTTTCGGCGATAAACTGCGCTCTTAAAGGGTCACCCGGCATTAAAACGCTCGGCGCGATTTCTCCGATTTTTGCTGAGATGTGCGGAGTTGGTATGTTTGACATAATTAAAACAAGGCCGACTAAAAATCAGTTATTTAATTCGGCCTTTAGCCACCACCTTTTACTAAAATACATGTTTTTAATCAATAAATATAAATTATTTCTAAAAAATTTCACTGTTTTAGAATAACTCTAAACCAAATTTATAATTTTTAATTTAGAGCAACTTAATTCAGTCTTCACAGGTGGATTTTAGCATATTTTTAAGCATTTTGTCAACTAAATATATTGCTTTTTGAATTATGGGCCCCCCTGCCAAAACGCTAAACACGGTTATGATTCCGACGGTTCCTCCCATCAAAACTCCAAGCAATAAAGTCGAGGCATCTTGAACGAATCTTATAAGCGCAAACGACTTGCCGGTTTTTTTGCTTGCAATCACTGAAACCGCACTCCACGGGTCGATTCCAATGTCGATTGATATGTACATTCCAAGGCCCAAAAATGCAATGAAGCAGCCTGCAATCGAAACTAAAAGTTTAACTATGAAAATATCCGGGATTTGAAGCAAATCGTAAAGCCACATTCCGAAATTAACAAAAATTCCAAGCGAAAGAACGTAAATAAGCGTTCCTAAATGAACATATTTCCGCTCAATGAAAAATATCAAAACCGTAAGGATTGCGTTCAAAATATTGATCGTAAGGCCGATGTCAGAATGCAAAAACTTGCTAAGGCCTTCATAAAAAACCGTGATAGGGTCAGCGCCGAGACCCGTTTTGATGTTTATGGCGCCTGAAAGCCCAAGAAAAAATATGCCTAAAGTGCAAACTATTATTTTTTTAACCCAAAGGACTATATCCTGTTTTTTTAACGACAAAGTTTACAACACCTCTCTTAAAAATGAACTACCGTTAATTTTGTTTTCTATTCCTAAATATTCAAGCACCGTTTTGCCGATGTCCCCGAAAAAGCTCCTTGTTTTAAGGTTGATTCCGGGTTTAACTGCCTTACCGTAAATTACCATAGGCGTGTGCTCTCTAGAATGATCCGTCGAAGAGGTCATTCCCGGGTCGCAGCCATGGTCCGCGGTGATTATTAAAATGTCTTCGTCTCTTAATTTTTCAGTTATGCTTGGAATCTTACTGTCGAAATAAGAAAGAGCCTCGGCATAACCGTCTATATTATTTCTATGCCCATAGACCATGTCGAAATCCACCAAATTTACAAAACAAAGGCCTTCGAAATCTTCATCCATGATTTTAAGCATTTTTTCAATGCCATCAGCGTTATTAACGGTTCTCGTGGATTGAGTTATTCCCCTACCGCCGAAAATATCGCTGATTTTTCCTACTCCAATTACTTCCTTGCCGCTATTTTTAATGAAATCAAGCATGGTTTCCTCCGGCGGAGTAAGCGCGTAATCATGCCTGCCCGAAGTGCGGTAAAAATCAGGAAACTCGCCCTTGAAAGGCCTTGCGATGACTCTTCCTACGCCGTGCTCACCTTTAAGAAGATTCCTTGCGATTTCGCAAACTCTGTAAAGTTCATTAAGCGGAACATAATCTTCATGAGCAGCAACTTGGAAAACGCTGTCAGCCGAAGTGTAAACGATCAGCTTGCCGCTTTCAATGCTTTCTTTGCCGTAATCTGCAATGACCTTCGTGCCGGAATAAGGCTTGTTGCAAAGGGTTTTGTAGCCCGACAGCCTTTCAAACTCGCCGATAACTTCGCTCGGGAAGCCATTTTTGTAAGTTGGCAAAGGCCTTTTTGATTCAATTCCTGCAATTTCCCAGTGGCCGATTATTGTGTCTTTACCTTTTGATTTTTCTCTCATTCTTGCAAAGCTTGCGAGCGGTTTTTCTTCGCTTTCTAAATAGTCGATTCCTTCAATGTTAAAAAGGCCGAGTTTTTTTAAATTGGGCATGGAAAATTTGGGGCTTTTCGAGCAAGATTTCAAAGTATTGCTGCCTTTGTCGCCATAATCCGCTGCATCAGGCATCTCTCCGATTCCAACGCTGTCAAGAACGATTAAAAATACTCTTTTCATAATTTTTCCTCCATTATTTTATCCGAGTGTCATTTGCTGCCAAGAATCATCTAAAGGAAGCTTGCCGCCATAAGGCAAATTTTTCGCATAGTAAGCGCTTTCGTTTTCAATGCTGCCTGGAACATAAGGCTGCGCGCTTAGGAGCCTATGGCCTTTCTTTTGCTTCATAACCATTATTCCTTGGGTGTTTTTGGTTTGTTTGAGGCTCAGCTTTTCACTGCTGAAAATCAAAATCTTGCCGCAAGAAGAAGTTAAAATATAGTTCTTTTCTTCTTTGGAATAATCACAAAAAACGAGTTTATCGCCTTCGAAATAAGCTTTTATAAGTTTCTTTCTGTTCGTTTTTGTAAGATATGATTTCATGTCAACTTTTGCTACTTTGCCTGATTCAAAGAAAAACACCATGAAGCCCACATAATCTGTGGTTGCAACCATATATTTAAATTTTTCGTTCTTGTCAAAACTAAGCGTTGCGGGAATGTAATCCCCGACTTGGCTGGCTTTTGTGTCTTTAAAATTATATGCCTTGGCTTTGTAAACCTGGGCTTTATCGGTGAAGAAAAGCAAATCGGAATGGTTCGTTCCATGAATATGCTCAAGGATTTCATCGCTGCTTTTAAGATTTTGCTCCGAGTTCATTTTAAGCGACTGCGGAGTGATTTTTTTGAAATAGCCCTCTTTACTCACGAAAAAGCTAACGGGGTAATCCGGCACAGTTATTTCTTCGGTGATTATTTCTTCAGGCATAACAAGCGGGCAAACTCTTTCTTTGCCGTAAGTTTCGGCAACTCTTTTTAAATCTTCCAAAATTAGCTTGTCAACTTTTGATTTATCTTCCAAAATTTCTTTTAATTTTTTGATTTCATTTTTGATGCTTTCAATTTCGTTTGTGCGCTTTAAAATATATTCCCTGTTAAGGTGGCGCAGCTTGATGTCAGCCACGTATTCCGCTTGAATTTTATCAATCAAAAAGCCTTCCATCAAGTTAGGAACAACGTTTATTTCTTCCTTGGTTTTCCTGATTATTAAAATTGCTTTGTCGATATCCACCAAGATTTTTTCAAGGCCTTCAAGCAAATGGAGCTTTGAGCTAAGCCTTTGAAGGTCGAAAACAGTCCTTCTTTTTATGCACTCTTCCCTAAAGGCAATCCACTCAGTGATGATTTCTTTAACGCCCATAACTTTCGGCGTTTCGGCTATCAAAACATTAAAATTGCAAGAAAAAGTGTCTTCAAGAGGCGTTAAACGGAAAAGTTTTCTCATAAGACTTTCTGGGTTCGAGCCACGTTTGAGGTCAATCGTGATTTTTAGCCCGTCAAGGCCCGTTTCGTCTCTAACGTCTGAAATTTCTCTTATTTTACCCTCTTTAACGAGCGCAGCGATTTTTTCGATTATAACTTCGCTTGTCGTCGTTGGAGGAATATTTTTAATATCAATGCAATTGTATTTTTTATCGTATTCATATTTCGCGCGGATTTTAATTCCTCCACGGCCCGTTTCATAAATCGCTTTTAATTTTTCTTTGTCGTAAATAATCTCCCCGCCGCCCGGGAAATCAGGCGCAACAAGCGTCGTTAAAACGTCATGTTCAGGATTTTTAATGATTTCTGCCGTTGTTTTGCAAACTTCTTTTAAATTAAAAGAGCAAATCGAGCTCGCCATTCCAACGGCAATGCCCGTGGTTGAATTAACAAGTATCGACGGGAAAGTGCAGGGCAAAAGCGCAGGCTCTTTCAAGGTGTTGTCGTAGTTATCAACAAAATCAACAGTGTCTTTTTCAATATCTTTGAAAATTTCTTTGCAAATGTCTTCAAGCTTTGCTTCGGTGTACCTTGAAGCTGCGCAGGCCATGTCTCTTGAATAAAACTTGCCGAAGTTTCCTTTCGAATCAACATAAGGGTGCAAAAGCGCCTCGTAGCCACGGCTAAGCCGAACCATTGTTTCATAAATTGCGCTGTCACCGTGAGGGTTAAGCTTCATCGTTTGGCCAACTATATTCGCGGACTTCGTCCTCGCAGAGCCCAAAAGGCCCATTTTAAACATAGTGTAGATGAGCTTCCTGTGCGAAGGCTTGAAGCCGTCTATTTCGGGAATAGCCCTGGACATTATGACGCTCATAGCGTAAGGCATGTAGTTTTTCTTCAAAGTATCTACAATTTTCTCTTCCATTACCTCTCCGGCATTGTAAATAAAGCCGCTAACCTTCGGTGCAGATTCTTTAATTTTACTCCTTTTCGCCATTTTTTCTCTCCTAACTTACATCTAAATTGTCAGTATACAAATGCCCGTTTTCAATGATGTATTCTTTCCTGCCGCTAAGGTCGTCGCCAAGCAAAATGTCAAACATTCTGGCGGTTTCTTCGGCATCTTCAGGCATTACTTTTATGAGTCTGCGGGTTTTCGGGTCCATCGTTGTGAAGCTCATCATGTCGGGCTCATTTTCACCAAGACCTTTCGACCTTTGGATTGTGTATTTTTGGTTTCCTATCTTTTTTATAAAACTTTCTTTTTCGCTTTCGTTGTAAGCAAAATAAGTTTCGTCTTTCGTGGTTATTTCATAAAGCGGCGATTCAGCAATGAAAACCTTGCCTTTTTCAATGAGTTTCGGCGCAAGCTGATAAATCATCGTTAAAAGAAGCGTTCTTATCTGGAAGCCGTCAACATCGGCATCGGTGCAAAGAATAACCTTGTTCCAGCGAAGGGAATCAATGTTAAACGAAGAAAGCTCTTTCGCAGCTTTGCCGCTTTTAACTTCCACCCCGCAGCCAAGAACTTTGATGAGGTCCACGATGATTTCGCTTTTGAAAACCCTGTTAACGTCAGCTTTAAGGCAGTTAAGAATCTTACCACGAATTGGAATAATCGCCTGGAAATCAGGGTTCCTCGCTTGTTTGCAAGCGCCCAAAGCAGAGTCACCTTCCACTATGAAAAGCTCTCTTTCAGCAATGTCTTTGCTCCTGCAGTCAACGAATTTCGCAACCCTGCTGGCAATGTCCATCGAGTTTGTGAGCTTCTTTTTAAGGTTCTGCCTTGTTTTTTCGGCGTCTTCACGGCTCCTTTTGTTAACCAAAACTTGAGCGGCAATTTTCTCGGCATCTTGCGGGTGCTCGATGAAATAAATTTCAAGGTGCTTGCGAATTTCTTGAGTTAGTGCTTCTTGAATTCCTTTGTTGGTGATTGATTTTTTAGTCTGGTTTTCGTAAGAAGTCATGGTTGAAAAAGACGAAATAATAATCACCAAAGAGTCTTCGATGTCCGCAAAGGTTATTTTGTTCTCGTTTCTCGTGTATTTGCCTGAGTTTTTAATTAAGTTATCAACTTGGTAAAGAAAAGCGCTTTTCACGGCCTTTTCCGGCGCACCGCCATGCTCAAGAAAACTTGAATTGTGGTAATATTCCGCCAGGCTTAACTTCCTTGAAAATGCCATTGCGATGTTCGCTTTTAGTTTGTAAAAAGGCTTGTCTTCCCTGTCTTTAACCTGCTTTTCGAAGCTCCAGTTTTGAACCGGCGTTAAATAATCCCCTGCCAGAAGCTCTTCGGCATAATCCGAAATTCCATTCGGGTATTTATACTTAAACTCTTTGAAAGATTTATCTTCTTGCTGGAATTTAAGGCAAAATTCAATCCCTGCGTTGACAACCGCTTGGCGCTTCAAAACATCAGCGAAATATTCGAAAGGAATAGCAATATCCGTGAAAACGGTAATGTCAGGCTTCCACTTGATTTTAGTGCCTGTATCTTTGCCTTTGTAGGGCGTTTTTTCAATGCCGCCGATGTTCTCGCCTTTTTCGAAATGAAGGCTATAAACGAAGCCATCGCGCTTGATTTTAACGTCCATGTACTCCGAAGCATACTGCGTGGAACAAAGGCCAAGGCCGTTTAAACCGAGCGAATACTCATAGTTTTCTTGGTTTTCGCTGCCGTATTTTCCTCCAGCGTAAAGCTCGCAAAAAAGCAGCTCCCAGTTGTATTTTTCTTCTTTTTTGTTGTAATCAACCGGGACGCCTCTTCCATGGTCTTCGATTTCAATAGAGCCGTCTAAGAAATATGTTATATTTATTAAATTCCCGTAGCCTTCGCGGGCTTCATCAATTGAATTCGAAAGAATCTCAAAAACCGAATGTTCGCAGCCCTCAATGCCATCTGAGCCAAAGATAACCCCCGGGCGTTTTCTTACTCTGTCAGCGCCTTTTAAAGAAGAAATGCTTTCGTTGCCATAAATATTTTTCTTGCTCAAGAGTGTTTTCTCCTTTACCTTTTTTATTATATTATATTCTCTAAAATTAAATCAGTCAAACGAAGATAATTGCCAAAAAACAAAATAAAAAATACCCCAAAGAGTTTTTAGCTCTTTGAGATATTAAATTTAAACTTTGCCGGGTGAAATAGCTTCCAAAAGCCACCTTAATGCTTGGGTTTGAAAGGTGATTTTTTAGCTAGTTACTTCACACCAAGGACAACGCCGCATCACTGTCACTATAGGTTACTTTGAAGATACTATTGTAAGGGGTAAAGCATCTGGCCATAGCGCTCGTTGCGCCCGTTGCAAACTTAACAGGTGAGCTTGAACTTGGCCCACGCGAAGTTTTTACACCAATCTTACTTCTCGTGCTCAGGGTGTTGCCACTGCTGTCACTCAAAGCTACAGTGTAACCGCCTTCCAAATACAAGTTATCTGAAGTGATAGAGCTCGCCGGATTAGTGTTTCCGGTTATATTCATCGTGCCAAGCAGCGTGTTTGTTCCACCATAAATGAAAACCCCGCCGCCATCAACAAAATTAGAAGCAGAAACCGTGTTGCCTGTTATGCTGCAGTTTGATAGCGTGTTTGTTCCACCATAAATGCAAACCCCGCCGCCATAAGCAGAAGCAGAAGAATAAGAAGAAGAAGCCGTGTTTTTTGTTATGCTGCAACTTTCTAGCGTGTTTGTTCCACTGCCTCCAATGTAAACCCCGCCGCCATAAGCAGAAGCCGTGTTGCCTGTTATGCTGCAGTTTGTTAGCGTGTTTGTTCCACCTCTAATGCAAACCCCGCCGCCTTGAGTAGTAACAGCATTATTTTGAATAGTAATTGTTTTTCCTCCGCCGGATTTTTCAGCACCATTGAGTGTAAACTTCGTGCTATCTCCTAAAACATAGAACGCACCGCCTTGAGAATTTGAAGTGGCAACATTATCTTTGTTACCATCGAAGGTTATTGAAGAACTTGCGTCAGTTGCATTAACTGTGAAGGTTCCGCCGGTGATTTTGAACATCGAAGCATCTTTGAAGTCTTTGTGGCGAATAACTGTGATATTTGTACCCGCAGGCACAGTTACAGTTTCGCTAGCAGAAGAAGCATATTGGCTCATCATGTGAATCGTGCTCTTCGAAGCCATATTGCTTACTGCATCTGAAAATTTAGTAATGCCTGTGGCGTTTGAACATGCACTGTCGCTGTAGAATTTACTATCCTTGTAATAAAGATCACTATAAACAAATTTAAGGTAAAGGCCGCCGTCTTTGTAAACGACTTCGCTGGTACCTGGGTCATGCGTGAAGCAAGCCTTCATTTCTTCGGTTGCATTTGTTGCAAACTGCACGTCAGTTCCCAAAGTTGGCGCAGTTTTAGTTGTTACGCCAATCTGGCTGCTCGTGCTGAGCGTGTTGCCATTGCTGTCGCTCAAAGCTGCCATAAAGTTATTGCCCAAATGCAAGTTATTATCTGAACTATCATATAAAGTTTTACAAGTATTGCCAGTTATATTCACGGTGCCAAGCAGTGTAATGTTTTTATAAGTGTAAATTCCGCCGCCTCTAGCATAAGAAGAAGACCTAGTATTAGCAGTAGCCATGTTTCCTGTTATGCTGCAGTTTGATAGCGTGTTTGTTCCACTACCTTGGGTGAAAATACCGCCACCAGAAGCCTCAGAAGAACCAGCAGAAGCCGTGTTTTTTGTTATGCTGCAGCTTTCTAGCGTGTTTGCTCCACCTCTAAGTTCAAACCCGCCGCCAGAAGCAGCAAAATAAGAAGATTCAGCTTTATTGTCTGTTATACTGCAGTTTGTTAGCGTGTTTGTTCCATCCCAAATATAAACCCCGCCGCCAGAAACAGAAGAAGAACTAGTATTAGCAGTAGCCGTGTTTCCTGTTATACTGCAGTTTGTTAGCGTGTTTTTTCCACCATTAATGTAAATTCCGCCGCCAGAAGCAGAAGAAGAACTAGTATTAGCAGTAGCCGCGTTTCCTGTTATACTGCAGTTTGTTAGCGTGTTTGTTCCATTATCAATGTAAACCCCGCCGCCATAGATAATAGAAGAAGAACTTTCCACCTTATTTCCTGTTATGTTGCAATTTGTAAAGCTATGTGTTCCTGATGCAACATAAAGGGCTCCTGCATATTTTGCTGAAGTGTTATTGATTAAGTCGCAGTTTTCCATGCTAGTTGAGTTAGCATGGCCGCCATCTTCAAGGAGCAAGACTGCGCCGCTTCCTTCAGCATCTGTGCTGGTTTTCTTGTTGCCTTCAATAATGCAGTTCTTAATGACATTGTCTCCGCCGCCAAGCCTTATCGCTGCGCCGCCACCAGTAGTGATAATGCTATTAACGAACTTGATGTTTTTGCAGCTTGGGCTTGCGCCGATTATCCTGGCTGAACCTGTCTGCCAGAGCCAGAGGATTCCAGCGCCTGTGTTTTTAGTAGAAACGTTGTTGCCATCGAAGATTATTGTTGAATTCGTGTGCGGGCAAGTGACTTCGAAAAGGCCGTTTATATTAATCATTGATTCACCGTCAAAAGTAGTGCCTGAACTGCTGTAACGGATGATATGAATCTCGCCCATATCAGGTGGTACAACCACCCTTTCGCCGTCAGTCGAAGTGCTATAAGACGACATGAAATAGATATTTCCGCCTTTGTTCAAGTGCCCGACTGCTTCTGAGAGAAGTTTTATTCCCGTTGAATTTGAATGCGATGAATCCGTATAGAACAGGCCGTCATTATTATCTCCGGTTGTTGTTCTGTAATAATACAAATTATCGTATTTTTCATATGTCACAGAAGAATCCTTGCCGAGGTAAAGCTCAGTTCCTATTCTGTAAACTTCATTAGCTTTTTTGTCGTCATCGAAGCAGAACCTTACTGCTGCTATGTCGTCTGTGACGCCTGTCGCAAATTTAGCAGGTGCCGAAGCCTCAGTAGTCACGCCTATGTGGCTGTCAGCGCTAAGGGTGCCTCCACTGCTGTCGCTCAAAGCTACGGTGTAACCACTCTTCAAATACATGTTGCTATCTGAACTAGTAGATCCATTCTTAACAGTGTTTCCGGTTATATTCGTCGTGCCAAGAAGTGTGGTGTTTTCACAATAAATGTAAACCCCGCCGCCTCTAGCATCAACAGAAGAAGAAGCCGTGTTGCCTGTTATGCTGCAGTCTGAAAGCGTGTTTATTCCACTGTTAATGTAAACCCCGCCGCCATAAGTAGAAGATCCCTCAGCCGTGTTGCCTGTTATGCTGCAGTTTTCTAGCGTGTTTGCTCCATCAATAATGCAAACCCCGCCGCCTCTAGAAGAAGAAGAAGAAGCCGTGTTGCCTGTTATGCTGCAGTTTTCTAGCGTGTTTGTTCCATTATAAATGTAAACCCCGCCGCCAGAAGCATGAGAAGAAGAAGAAGCCGTATTTTCTGTTATGCTGCAGTTTGTTAGCGTGTTTGTTCCACTGTTAATGTAAACTCCGCCGCCATCAGCAAAAGAAGCCGTGTTGCCTGTTATGCTGCAATTTGTTAGCGTGTTTGTTCCACTACTAATGTAAACCCCGCCGCCAGAAGAAGAAATAACATTATTTTCAACAGCGATTGTTTTTCCTCCGTCGGATTTGTCTGCGCCGCTAAAGTTAATGTTTCCGCCATCAACACAGAACGCACCGCCTTGTTCAACTGTAGTCTCAATTTTCTTACCATCAAAGGTTATTGAAGAAGTTGCGTCAGTTGCGTTAACCTTGAAGGTTCCGCCGGTTATTTTGAACATCGAAGCATCTGTGAAGCTCTTGTGGCGAATAACCTGGACGCTCTTGCCCGCAGGCACGTCTACAGTTTCGTCAGCCGAAGAGGCGTACTGGCTCATCATGTAAATTCTGCCGGGTGAGCTTATGCTATTCACAGCTTCCGAAAGCTTCGTGAGCCCGGTGTCATACGTGCAGGCTTCATCGCCATAAAATTTGCCATCTTTGTAGTAAAAAGCACCGTAACCATAGCTAAGATAGAGTTTGCCGTCTTCATATGTTACATACCTTTTTACTTCATCAGGCGTGAAGTAATCCACCATTTCTTCGCTAGCGCCGGTTGCAAACTGAATGTCAGTTCTGTCAGTTGGCGCTCTTTCGGTTGCTATACCGATTTTACTGTCAGCGCTAAGGGTACCTCCACTGCTGTCGCTCAAAGCTACGGTGTAACCACTCCTCAAATACAAGTTGCTATTTGAACTAGTAGATCCATTCTTAACAGTGTTGCCGGTTATATTCGTCGTGCCAAGCAATGTGGTATTTTTATAAATGTAAACCCCGCCGCCATAAGCATATTTATTAGAAGAAGCCGTGTTTTTTGTTATGCTGCAGTTTGTTAGCGTGTTTGTTCCACTGTTAATGTAAACCCCGCCGCCAGAAACAGAATAATAAGAAGATTCAGCCTTATTTCCTGTTATGCTGCAGTTTTCTAGCGTGTTTGTTCCATTCCAAATATAAACCCCGCCGCCATAAGCAGAATCAGAAGAATCTTCAGCCTTATTTCCTGTTATGCTGCAGTTTGTTAGCGTGTTTGTTCCACTGCCTGAAAGGAAAACCCCGCCGCCATAAGCAGATCTAGAAGTAGAAGAAGAAACCGTGTTGCCTGTTATGCTGCAGTTTGTTAGCGTGTTTGTTCCTCCATTAATGGAAACCCCGCCGCCATAAGCCTTAGAAGAAGGAGAAATAACATTATTTTGAATAGTAATTGTTTTTCCTCCGCTAGATTTTTCTGCGCCGTTGAGTATGAATTTCGTTGAGCTTCCGCTAACATAGAACGCACCGCCTTCGTCAACTGAAGTTTCAATTTTCTTACCATCAAAAGTTATCGAAGAAGTTGTGTCAGTTGCATTAATTTTGAAGGTTCTGCCGGTGATTTTGAACATCGAAACATATTTGAAGTCTTTGTGGCGAATAACTTTGATGCTCTTGCCCGCAGTGACGTCTACAGTTTCGTCGGCCGAAGAAGCATACTGGCTCATCATGTAAATTCTGCCGTTTGAGTCTATGCTGCCCACAGCATCGGCAAGCTTCGTGAGGCCCGTGCTGTCTGTGCAAGCTTCGTCATTATAGAACAGGCCAGAGCCGCTCTTCGTGCTGTAATAAAGAGGCTGAATATATCTAAGGTAAAGGCCGCCGTCTTTGTAAACAACTTCGCTGGTGTCTGGGTCATGCGTGAAGCAAGCCTTCATTTCTTCGGTTGCATTCGTTGCGAACTGAAGGTCATTTCCTGAAGTCGGATCATTTTCAGTCAGGATGCCGATAGCGCTTCCTTCAGTCGTCAAGCCCGCAACGTCAATCGTTAGGCCGTCTCCAATCAAAAGGTTGTTTTCATCAGTGCTATCTTTGGTCTTATTACCAGTTATGCTCGTTACCCCGGATAACGCCAGTGTTCCGGCTGCTCCGTCGGCATTCTTAGTAAAGCAAATTCCTGCGCCGCCTTGAGCAGGTGCAATATTACCTGAAATCGTGCAACTTGACAAAGTTGTCGAACCAGCCTTAGTGAGGTAGAATCCTCCGCCTCGGCTCGAAGCCTCATTGTCTGTTATCGAGCAGCCTTCAAATTTGTTCGTTCCACCATCAACGCGAACGCCGCCGCCCCATGAAGATTTTTGGTTCTTGGTAATAGTGCATGAAGTAATTGTGTTTGTTCCGTCGCTGATGTAAAGTCCACCGCCGCCAGCAGCATTATTTTCACTTATCGTGGTCCTCGAAATTGTTGATGTGCCATTTGCACCAGCTCCGATGTAAATTCCTGCGCCGTAACCATTTACAGCTGGTGTTGCAGTTGAATCACCGACAGTATTGCCAGTTACAGTGCAATCTTCAATAATGCTTACCGGGCTGCCACTATTGTCGCTGCCGCCACCGCTAAGGAAGATTCCTCCGCCATAAAGCTTAGCAGAGTTATTCGTTACTTGGCAATTTTTAATCGTTGATTTTATTGCATTTGAACCCGCGTAAATTCCGCCGCTCATGTTTCCTGTTGTTGAGTTGCCGCTTACTAAGCATCTTTCCATAGTAAGTGTTCCAAAGTTTGAAACTCCGCCGGCAATTGATCCTCCGTCAGTCGGGGAAGCTTTGTTATTGCTTATATTGCAGTTAGTCAAAGTCACAGTTCCGTTATTTCGGATTGCTCCTCCGGCTGACGGGCCTTTAACAAAGCTGTTAACGAAGTTTATGGTCTTCGTGCCGTTATTATCCGCGCCGGTGAGAGTCAGCGAAGTGCCTTCTGTTCCCGTAACGTGGATAATTCCGCCGTAAGCACCCGTAACTGTTGTTTCAACATTCTGCCCATCGAAAGTAATTGAAGAAGTCGTGTCAGTTGCTTTAACTGTTAAGTTTCCGCCGTTAGCTCTAATCATTGCGTCATTTGTGAAAGTGCTTTCACGAAGGATATTAACATCCTTGCCGCTCGGAACTTCAACAGTTTCATTACTCGAAGCCGTGTAAGCCGAAAGCATGTGGATATTTGTTGCAATCTTCACGGCCTCAGCCATTGTTTTGATGTTAGTGAGCTTCGTTTTTTCAGCGTCAAGATAAAATTTATTGTCGCTTTGGTAAAGCTCACTCGGCGCAACCGTGAGGTAAAGTTCCGTGCCTTGCTTGCAAACCGTGTAGCCCTTGTCCGAAGTGAAGTAATTTATCATTTCGTCTTCGGTTGCATTCGTTGCAAACTTCCTGTCAGTTTCCGAAGTTGGGTTATAATAGGTTGTCACGCCAATTTGGCTGCCGGCGCTTAGCTTGTTACCATTGCTGTCGCTCAAAGCTACCGTGTAACTACTGCCGCCAAAATACAAGTTATTATCTGAACTATCAGAACCAACTATAGCTGTGTTTCCGGTTATATTCATCGTGCCAAGCAATGTGGTATTTTCATAAATGAGAACCCCGCCGCCACAAGCATTAGCAGCAGAAGAAGCAGAAACTTTGTTCCCTGTTATGCTGCAGTTTGTTAGCGTGTTTGTTCCACCTTTAATGCAAACCCCGCCGCCATCAACATATTTAGAAGAAGCCGTGTTGCCTGTTATGCTGCAGTTTGTTAGCGTGTTTGTTCCACCATCAATGTAAACTCCGCCGCCTCTAGCATCAAAAGAAGATTCAGCCTTGTTTTCTGTTATACTGCAGCTTTCCAGTGTGTTTGTTCCACTACTAATGTAAACCCCGCCGCCAAAATCAGAATCAGAAGCAGAAACCGTGTTTTTTGTTATACTGCAATTTGTTAGCGTGTTTGTTCCACCATCAATGTAAACTCCGCCGCCTCTAGCATAAGCAGAAGAAGTAGAAGAAGCAGAAACTTTGTTCCCTGTTATGCTGCAATTTGTTAGCGTACTTGTTCCACTGCCTCCAAGGTAAACCCCGCCGCCATAAACATAAACAATAGAAGTATCAGAAGAACGAGAAATGATATTATCTTTAATAACAATAGTTTTTTCTTTTTTGTTTTCTACTGTTTTTTCAGCGCCGCTGAGTTTAAGGCTTCCATCACTGCCAACATAGAACGCACCGCCTTTGTAAACGGTAGTTTCAATTTTTTGGCCGTCGAAGGTTACCGAAGAACTTTCGTCAGTTGCGTTAACTTCGAAGGTTCCTTTAGTGATTTTGAACATCGAAGCATTATTGAAGGTGCCGTCGCGAAGCACTGTGACGTTCTTGCCCGCAGGCATAGTTGTGGTTTCGTTTTCTGTGCTTTCGTAAGTCGTTAGCATGTGGATTTTGCCGTCTGCTCTAAGGCACTGCACCGCTTTGCTGAATTTGGTAATGTCAGTCGCGGTTAAATTGTTCACGTCCGACCCTTCGAAGAACTTCTTGGTGTTAGAGTCGTTTTCATCGGCTTTGTACCAAAGGTCACCGTAAATCGGAACAATGAGGTAAAGGCCATTGTCGCTGCTGTTGTATTTAACCTTATAATCGCTAACGTCCGGCGTGAAGCAAGCTTTCATAGCTTCGGTAGCGCTCGAAGCGAACTTAACGTTGGAGCCTTCAGCCGGCGTGCTAGAAGTCGTCAAGCCGATTTGGCTACCAGTGCTCAGCGAGCTTGAACCGCTGGCCAAACCTACTGCGTTTACTACGTAAAGGTTATTAGCCGCGCCATTAACGGTGTTCCCCGTTATGTTCATCGTGCCAAGCATCGCGTATGTTCCATAATCCAGGTAAACGCCGCCGCCATTTTCGGAAGCCGTGTTGTTTGTTACATTGCAGTTTTCAAGAACATAGCTTCCCATTGAATTGCTAAAGTAAATTCCGCCGCCTGTTTTTTCAGTGCTGTTATTTTTTATTTCGCAGTTTGAAATTTTGCTTTTGTCACTCCAGATGTATAATCCGCCGCCAGAATTATAAGAGCCAGTAATTTTATTATTTTGAATAATAATTGACTTGGTGCCATCAGATTTTTGGATACCATTTAACTCGAAATTGTTTTCGCCGCCATTACCGGTGGTGTTCCTTGTGGCAGAAAAAGCGCCACCAGATGTGCTCGCGGAAAGATTTTGGCCGTCGAAAATAATTTTTGAACTGTCTTCCAAAGAATTGATTATGAACGTTCCCTCTTGCAGCTTAAACATTGAGTTGCCTCCGAGGCTGCTTTCACGAACGACATTAACAGTTTTGTTTTCAGGCATATTCACCGTTTCACTGACTGACACTTTATAAGTTTTAAGCATGTGAATTTTTCCGCCTGTTTGCAATGCAGCCACAGCGTCAGTCAAACGAGTGAAGCCAGTGTCCTGAGTTAAAGCTTCATCACCGAAAAATCCATAATAGAAATAGTTACCATCGACCTTGCCATATCTATCGAATTGGTAAATATTCTTGCAGCCATACCAAAGGTCAGTGTATGATGAACCCGCAACTAAGTAAAGCCCGCCATCATCACTATCTGTGTTAGATTGTACTACGTATCCTCCAACATCTGATTCAAAATAGCCAGTTGAAGAAGCTTTATGGCTCTTATCAGAAATCAACGACCTAAAGTCACTATTTTCCGAAGGGCTCGGGCTAGCAGTAATGTAAATTTTACTTCCTGCAGAAAGCTTTGAAGTGTCAACAGAAATGTTGCTCGCCTCGCCCTCAAGGTGCAAGTTATCGTTTTCGTTTAAGCCGTTGTCTATGTCTGCTCTAAGGAAATAACAGTGGTTGCCTTCAATAATTGTTTTGCCGCTAAATGCAAAATTATTTCCACCCACTGCAACACAAACGCCTGCTCCTGTGCGTCCATTGTAAGAAGTCTGGTTGTTTGTTACTGTGCAGTCTTTCATGCTTCCGCTGGATTGACTACCAATGTAAACCGCACCACCTGAAGCAAGAACGCCGTTGTCTCCTTCAACGTCGGCTGCGTTTGCTGTGAATGTGCAGCCGGACATATTAACCGTTGAACTAATACTGTAAACAGCTCCACCATATGCTGGATGTTCACCTTTTTGATATATCGTTCCTTCAACATTAATCTTAGTTGAGCTCCTTGCAGTGTTGTTTTCAAATGAACAATTATTTAATGTTACATTTGATCCTCCTGATGCATATATAGCTCCGCCATAAGATTCCAAAGTATTTATGGAACGGTTATCTGTGAATTGAACAGCATTTGCAACTAATGAGCCACCGCTTAAATTAACTGCACCGCCTGATACACTGGCATAGTTTCCAGTTACAACAAACGTGCCCTGGGCAACGCCGTCAGCATCATTATTCAAAGTAAGTGTTCCGCCACTTAAAACGTTAAATGCGCTGGCATCACTAGTAATTTCGCTTCCGTCTATTGTTAAGCATGGAGCCTCTGTTCCAACTCTAACAAGGTCAAATTTAAGGTTTGCAGAAACATTGAACAAAGGTCCTTTTTCATTAGAATATTCTAATTCCACCTTATCATTCTCGTCTTTCTTCACATACCTTTGAATTTTAACCGTTTTGCTGTTAACGCTTACGGTTTCCTCTGCAGTTGCACTATACGGGCTTAACATATGAATAGTTCCGCCCTCTTTAAGAGCATTAACAGCCACACTCATCTTAGTAATACCCGTCGATGAAGTCGCCGTGCCATTAGTGCAAGAAGTATAAAAATTTCCTTTACCAGTGCTTGTGTCAACCCAGTAGTAAAGGTCTTTGTATGAAATATCCACCGAGCCAGTGCCATACATATATATAACACTATAGAGCGCTGCGTAGACAACTGACAAACACAGCACAGCTATCAACAGCACTACACCCATAGTTTTGCTATTCCGGTTCTTTTGCCGAATAAATCTTTTCATCATTAGGCATAACTTCCTTCGCTAAAAACTCTTTTTTATTATTCACCCTCTTGACCATCTAAAATATATCTGTAAGCGTTGTCGTTATCGACCACTACAAACCAAGCTATTTCTTGGCCGTCTTCGACTTCAGAAAATAGAATCGGTTTATCAAGGCAATCTCTTATGTTAATAAGGTCGACAAAATCATCAACATCTATGAAACTAAGCGACGAAATATCTTTAATTTCATCAACACTAGAAATTACTCTTCCATAATGGCCTAATATTTCTGCTTTTCTTTTATCGTAAACAGATTGTTCGCTTTTTGTTTTTAAATACTGTTTGACTAAAACTAATATCATCCTTGCAGCATATGCAGCAAAAGCAAGCCCAATAATGAAGAAAATAATATTCCACATCTTGTTAGGCGAAACTTCAATTTTTTCTTTCTTTTCATCTATTTCTTTGTAAGCTACGTCGATAGCAACAGTCCTGTCTGTTAAAGGAACTGAAAGCCCGAGTTCACTTGTGTCGCTTATAGGCGATGAAAATTCTCCGCCATTTGCGGTTAATTCAATTTTCATAGAAAGATTAAGCGTGCTGCTATTACCTGAAAGCGAATATTTGCTTGTGAAATCTTCTATTATTTTATTGTATTCGCCGTAATCAAGGTCGATAGATTCAGCTAAAACAATTTCTTTGCCGCTCACGCTTTTAGTTTTATCGCTAAGCAAATATTTTTCTTTTTCATAAAGCAATTTGCCGTCAGTTCCGCCGTCTTTAACAGCTGCCGAGGCTATAATATAATATTTGCAAGTGTAGTCCATGTCTTTGTCGCCTTTAAAGCGATAGTTATAATCAACATTAATATGATCAATAAGACTTGCAATGTATTTTCTTCCTTTTCCTAAATAAGGAGTATTAAAATCATTATTAGATTTAAGATAGACTTTGTAGTCTACATTACCCTCTTCACTATAACTGAGTTTATTCTCAATTTTAAACACTGACCCTAAATAAAGAAAGAAAATCGCAAGCGCAGCTGCACATACAGCAAAAATAATATTTAACTTTTTTACCTTCTTCAAATCAAGTTCACTCCCTTATTAAAAATTCGCTTGTTCTTTAAGCCATACAGTAGGCAGACCGATTTTAGGTATTTTAAAATCAGTAATTCCGACAACATCATCCACATGAGTTATGAAAACATCCTCGGAATCATTAAAGTCACCCTTAGTTCGGAAACAAAGCTCACCTTTTTCGTTTTCAGTTAATTTAGTAATTCTGTGAACCAAAATTAAACCCGAATTTTTGAAAACGAGTATCTGACCAACTTGGAGCTTTTTAGCTTCCTCCTTGCTGAGCTTTTTAACGATTATTCCATCGCCCTTTTCTATAGTAGGAGTCATTGAGCCGGAACCCACCACTACTAAATGATATTTAAAGAACCCGCTAATGAGCGCAACGAAAAATACCATGAGCAAAGCTATGATATATTTTAAAATCGTTAAAGCAATTTTTAATTTTCTGTTGTAAAATTTCACAGTGTCGTGCCTGTAAGAAAGATAAAAATAGTAGAAGAAAATCACAGGAACAACAATGTTGAAAATAGTTTGCAGATATTCCCCGACGTTTGGAATTATCGGCACGAAATAAACCGGAAGTTCAAAAATGAACCTGTAAAAAATTGCCGGTTTGTAGCTGACTTTAACAGCTACGTATGTTAGCGCCACGTTTTTCACAGCACTTGGCACAACATAGAATCCTATTAAATTAATCATACTGCTGATGTTAGTAAAGTCGCTGCTGTAAATATTGTCGGAAACGTCGCAAAGTGTCAGCACGACAATGAGAAGAATCATAACGGCTTTATCTTTTTTGCAGTTGGTAACAACTAAGTAGCGGAAGAGCTCCATAACAATAATGTAAAGCGCAGCGCCTAGAATATTACTAAAAATTCCACCAAGTGAAAGGTTGTTACTATTTAAATAGAACCCTGTGAGAAGGCCTAGCAAATAAATTGCGATGTAATACACAGTTCCAATTATTGTAATTGTGTACATTGCATCACTAAAATACCGCCTATTCTCCGGCACGATTCCTAAGTAAACATACAAAACCGCAAAAATCACTCCGACAATACCCGTCAAAAAACTTTTCGAGACAATGTCTCTTAAAAAGCTATCAACAAAAAGCATGCAGGCTAAAAATAACTCAGCTGAAATTAAAATTATTTTATGTCTGTTCAATTTATTTACCCTACACATTTTCAAAATTTCTCTTTCAGTTGATTTTAGCAATCAAGTTGCTAATTCCGTTATATACATCATCGAAAATTTCAATCGCACATTATTTTAGAATTAAAACCCGGCAACCATACAAGAGTTTATCAAAATGAAACGAGCCTATGCAAAAACTAAGATAATTTGAAATATAATTTTTGAATCAAAAAGACTAGTTACTAAAAACACTTAATATAAACGCCGAGTTTGAATTCTGTTTATTTTGAATAATTTAAGTTAAAGGGGGTGGCAACCTCTCGGTTGCCATGAATTTTTATGAATAGATTTTTGGGAACATCTATTTGTAAATTTTTGTATGAATAAATCTTTTTAAATTTTATTGCTATACGATTATGCCATTACTGCTTCCCATTGTGGGATAACTGAGAAGTCAAATGTTACTTTTCCATTTAAATTATTAGAAGTTTGATTATAATTCTTAAATCCAACTCTTAAATACCATGTGGTTTTTGCACCAGGTGCCAAATAGTTAAACTCTGTTTTGCTGCTTTCTTCAATTGTGCCATCAGAACCCTTTGTGGTTATTGACAATGGAGTCGTGCATGGTTTTACAAAGTTTGCAGTATCACAATTAGTATAGATAGCTCTTTCTATATTAGTATCAGCTGTCGCTTCGCCACCATTCGTAGATGACAATCTGTCAAGAGTAATACTTGGCAGATTTTTAAGTCTCATATCGTTGGTTGCTTCATTGATTATATCTAATTTATAAATAATGAATGAACCGTAGTCATTAAGTTCTGCGCCTGTAATGGTAACAGTATCTTTCACCTTGTTTGTTGCACTTAATTTAAGGTTACCTGGTTTAGCCAAAGCTTTAGACCAGTTCTTAGTAAAGTTATCTGCTTTAAGAATCAAACCAGTAGTTCCATCTTCACGTTCGAAAATACCGCCACTTTCTGTTCCGTTTTCAACGTTACCTTTGATATATTCTTTGTTGGTTGAACCTATTGCCCATGGTTGAGAACCCTTTTGGTCTACTGTAAATTCGCTGTCACCACTTTCGCCACCTTGGAAACGAACATAACCAACGTTTACTGAGGCGCCTTCACCTTTAATATTAAGTGTCGATGAAAGTGCTGCATACGCTATTGAGAGCACCCCCAAACCTGCTACTAAGCCTACGGCCCATGTGAGTTTTTTGCTTTCCTTATTCATGATAATTTGCCACCTTTCTATTTATTTTTCATTTTAATTTATTCTTCGTGGACTATAGTATATAAAATCAAAAAATAAGTCAATAGTTTTTTGGTGATTTTTCAAACATTTTGAAAATTTTAGCGAATTTTAAAACTTTTATTACCTTTTTGACCACTAATCTAAATTTTATTTAAATTATATAAAATCATTTATGGTTTGCACGCAATTTATATGTTCATCAGCATAAAATGCCCCTTGAGGAATATTATTCTCAAAACATTGTTGATTTATGTGTTCCGGAAAGTTATAATTGGAATTAAAAGTTTATTAAGGCAAGAGGAGCAACAAATTTTTATGAAAAAAAACCAAAAAAGAGCTATTTCTGCAATTTTATCTTCAATTGTTCTCGCAGGGGACCTTCCGTTTGCAGCTGCAGCACCATTTCCCGGCGAAGTGGCGCCTTCTTCAAACAACGCAACGGTTGCAGCGTCAAGCGTCGATAGTATTCCTCCCGTCACGTGCTATTACGCCCCTACCACGATTGAAAATCAAGCCGCACTTCAAAACTTCCAGCATCTAACCCCGAACACGGAAATCATTGACGGCCAAATATATTATGTCCCGCGGCAACCTGATGACACCTACCTTCAATATGCAAATTTCATCCCGCAAATATTAAACTATGTTCCTGACATTCAGCCAAATTTAGCCCTTATGGAGCCGAGCCATGAAAGAGACTTTAATCTCAAATTGGAAATAACGGAAGAGGAATTTCAGCAGCATTTGGCCAGAACCTATCCGCAAAATCAAGTAGTTGGCCCGCAGCTAGTAATCAATCCGCAACCAGTGGTCAATCCGCAACCAGTGGTCAATCCGCAGCCAATGGTCAATCCACAGCCAGTGGTCAATCCACAGCCAGTGATCAATCCACAGCCAGTGATCAATCCACAGCCAGTGATCAATCCTCAGCCAATGGTCAATCCTCAGCCAATGGTCAATCCGCAACCAATGGTCAATCCGCAACCAATGGTCAATCCGCAACCAATGGTCAATCCTAAGCCAGTGATCAATAAGCAACTATTAACCAAGCAGCAATCAGCAACCAAACCGCAACAGAAGCCTAAACAAAAACCAAGTTTGAAATTCAATCCTAATATTCCTCCGAGTTTGCCAAGATTTGTATTGAGCAATAAACAGACTAAAATTTCTAAATCCCCCAAAATACCTTTCAAACCCTCTAGCAATCATGAAAAAGACGGCATTAAGGGATCGCATTTAAATTCAGTTCTTTTAAACACCATAACTCACTCCTGCCCAAGTTTAACATCTTCAGGGAAAATTGCATCTCACACAACGCTTGATGAGGATGTTGCCTTTGAAAAATCATTTGAATACATTTCAGATTACATTTTCACCATGTCTTCCAAAGCTTTGAAAGATTCACAAACTCCTGAAGAACTTGAAATTATAAAAAGATTTTTCATATACAGCAAAAATCTAAACCTCTTAATGCCGATTAAATATGCTTGCACGCAATATATTAATGAGTCCTACTTCTTAAGCGAAAGAGAAAAACGCACACTGAAAAATTTTTTGGATTTATGCCAAGCTTTTGAAAATACAAAGGAAAACGTTTTCCTTCTTATTTTAATATATACTCAAATTATCGAACTTACAAAGCCTTCTTTGAGCCAAACACTTTCAAGGAACCTCAAGGTATTTTCTGCAAATCTTTTAAAAAAGCTCGAAAAACCTGACAACATAAAATTGAAAAATCCGCAAATCCATACTCATATATCAAAAGATGTAGCCCGAATGAACAACAAAAAAGATTTTTACTTTTCGGTTTTCTGCTCAATAATAGGAAACATCAACAAAAATCCTCAAGATATACATTCAATTTATAAAGAAGTAAAAACAGATCCATTTTTAAACCGCTAAACTGCTTATATTAATTTTCCCTGCGAGGCAAATAGATGTCATACAGGGAATTTTTGCTTCCAATAATTTTTTCATTGCGGCCTTGAAACCAATAAATCTTACAAAATAAAAGCAGGCAAAAAATACCAGCAGGAAAGTTTTGCGAACGCATTCCTGCTGAATATAAAAATTAGTTGTTTGCTTGAACGTAAGATTTTAAACTTTTTACAACTTGTTCCGATTTTGCATAGTCAAGAGCGCTTTTCCCTTCATTATTCTTAGCATATAAATCGGCATGGCAGCTTATTAGCAACGTTCTAAACACTCTGTTGCTTACATCAAAAGCATTCATCCCCTGCACTGCTTTTATAAGAGCAGTGTTACCTTTATTATCTTTGGCATTCACATTTGCTCCTGCTTCATACAGCAAAAAGATATTATCTTCCCTACTATTTTTAGCGGCAATTATAAGAGCGGTTCTGCCTTTGTTATCTTTAGCCTCCAAATTTGGTTTATATTCCAAAATGTGTTTCAATTGACGAGTTTCTTGAGATTTGGCAGACTGCATGAGAACCGTTTCGCCTATATTATTTTTAGCTTCTATGTCTGCACCGTTCGAAATAAGAAGTTTAATTATTTTTTCTGAGACACCTGCTTTCATAAGAGCAGTATTACCTTTATTATCTTTCAAGTTAACATCTGCACCGAAAGTTAGAAGCAACTTTATAATATCTTCGTTTTGATCGCCAATTTTTGCGGCCATCATCAAAGGTGTGCAGCCATTTTTATCTCTTGCATTAACGTCTGCTCCGGCGTTTACTGCCAATTTTATTAATAAATCATTATAACTCCAAATTTTTGATTTTTTAAAAGAATCATCTTTGAAACTTGAAAATAAAAATTTCGTAATATCGGATAAATAATTTTTACCGCCGTATAAACTATCATACTTGCCTTTTTCTATTTTTACCAGTGTTTTATCAATGGTATTATCGTTTACTCCTTTTTTAATTATAGATTTTATAATATCCATATTTGCAGCTTTCTTTGCTACTGCATAATCAAGCACAGAAACTCCGTTTTTATCTTGCGCATTAACGTCAGCGCCGTTGTCAAGAAGCATTTTAAAGATTTCCAAACTTGCGGGGAAGTTATAATCATATCTTTCAATTGCAAACATAATGGGGCTTTTGCCATCACGGCCTTTGCAGTTAACATCAGCCTTTGCTTCAATTAATTTTTTCACGGTTTTTGCGTCTCTCATTAAAATTGCACTCGTCATTGCAGTGTGCTCTTTTACACCTTTAAAATTCAAATCTTTTGTTTTTTCACAAAATATTTCTGCAACATCAGGCAAACCTTGATTAATAGCGTAAATTAACGGATTCTCTGAACCACGTTTCACGCCGTTAATGTAAACATCGTTTTCTGCCAAAATTTTTAAAACTTCAAAATATTTATCTTTATGTTTTTTCTCATCGCGAGAAAGAAAATATTCTTTGTATTTATCGATGCAATTAAAAATAGGCGCTTCCTTACTCGAAAAATCAAAATTTGCTCCATTTTTTATGAGTTTTTCAACTGTATAGCTATCGCCTTTCAAAACCGCTTGAGTCAAAGGAGTAGTTTTATCTTTATCTGAGCTAACGCAATTTATTTCTATTCCTCTTTCAATAACCAAATCCAAAATTTGCTTTTGCTCACTTGAGTTTGAAGCATTAATGTAGTAAATCAGGTTCTTTCCTTCTGCAAATTTTTGATTAACGTCTACTCCATTATCAAGAAGGAGCTTAACTTTTTTAAAAGAATTAACAGCCTTCAAAATAGGAGGAACACCGCGGCTGTCTTTGCCGTTTACGTCCGCACCTTTTTTAATTAAAAGTTCAAAAAAGTCCTCTTTTCCTTGTTGCTCTGCAATTTGGCCAAACAAGCTGTAGCCGTAATAATTTTTTTCATTAACATTTGCAGAACTCTCAATAAGCAGCTCTGCATTTTCTTTAAGATTATTTTTAATAGCCAAGTTCAAAGCTGTTTCACCATCTGAATTACTAATGTTAACGTCTGCACCTTTTTTAATCAAAAACTTAATCATTTCCTGGCCGTTTGGATCCATGGCAGCCTGCATGAGAGGAGTTCTTGCTTTTGTCCCCTGCGAGTTTATGTCAGCACCTTTTTGCAATAATTTTTCAAAAGCGTATTGGTTTTTGTGCTCAAATGCTGCTATCAGTGCCGAATCTATTTTACCTATGTTCACAGCTGAAAGGTTAATGTCTGCGCCCTTTTCAAGAAGCAAATCAAAAGAAGTCTTCATTTTAGGGTCCTCACAAATTATCATCAGCGCAGTGCGATGTGATAAATCCTTTTTATTTAAATCAGCGCCATTTTCAACTAATTTTTTTATGTTTTTCTCAGATTTTTTCTCAGCTGCCACGATTAAAGATGTTTTTCCGTCTTTGCTGCTTTGCATGTTAACATTTGCGCCAGATTTAATCAAAAAATCAATGAATTCATCGGTATTGCTACTTCGGCACGCTGCAATTAATGCTGTGTCGCCTTTTTTATCTCTGGTGTCAATTTCAGCGCCTTCTTTGATGAGTTCCTCGCAGTTTTGAAATTTTTTCTCTTCAATTGCTTCGGCAAGTTTTTCATTGAGTTTTTTAACATCCTGCTTAACTTGAGAAGAACTTGTGACAGCACTTGCAGCATTGACAGATGGGCTAAAAAGCAAATTGCTTGTTTCCAGTGCCCCGAAAGCCACGAGCATAGCCACTGCAGAAGCTTTAAATTTGTTAAAATCCATTCTTCCGCCTGATATCATTTCCAGCTCTTCCTCGCTGATTTCATGAGTTTTTTCATTGTTCATTTCCAAAATTAATTTTTGCATGTTTTCACTAATTTCGTCCATAGTGATATTAGGGTCAATTTTATTACACAGCTCGTAAAATTGATTTAAATTACTTGATTTTTTAAATTCTTCGGTAAGTTTCTTGTCTTTGCAAATTTTTATTAGCACTTTTTTTAATGAATTCATAAGAAAAACCTCCTAACATAGTCACTATATAGTATCATACAATAATAAAAAGTCAATATTCATGTATATTTTATAAAATTTAAATAACAATTTCAAGAAAACAGCCTTACAAAATAAAAAAGCCCCCAGAAAAACTGAAAACTTACGCAAACAAAAATAGCCCAGTATATCACCAAGCTAAAACATTGAATCATGGTACGAAATTCCATAAGAAGCATAACTAAACTGCATAAACTTACATGCAGATACTCAGCAAATTGATATACTATTTGGTTTTATAAAATATTACACCTCGTTGGCCAGTTTTCCTTATGAAAGCTAAGCAGAACACCTGTTTCCATGCTTTCTCTAAGCTTCTGTTTCGTTAAACTCGATTCTTTGAATGTATAATGCCAAGTGTTAAACCAATAGTCTATTACTAAATCTTCAATACTTGTTGCAATTTTATCATTCAAGTAACGATTATAATACTGAAGTACCACACTGGTCATTACAACATGTGCGACACCCCAATGGTCAGCACCATGTTCTAAAAGTAGTTTTGCTAATTCGGTTTCTTTATATTTGTTTGCGTCGCTTTCATATGAATACAGCCAATTCAGCGTTATCATTTTTCCAAGCTGTGTGGGTAAAACCTCGCTAATAAATTCGCCCCAATTCTCATTTGGAGTTTGTTTTATTTTATCTTTTTCTTCCGGACTGCAAATTTTATCAAGTTCCATACAGCATTCTTCCAAATTTTTTGGATTATTAGCAAAAACATTTGCTGAAAAACCAGAAGTAAGAATTAAGCTAAAGCTTAGCAATGTTGACAAAACTTTTTTTAATAATTTCATATTACAGCCTCCAATTATGTTGTAATATTTCGTATGGTTAATAATATTATAACATTTAAAAAATCATTTTTCAACATTATCATATCATAAAAATAAAGACTCTCGGAAATACCGAAAGCCTACTGCATAAAAATTAACTTTAGTTATGGTACGCCCGGAGGGATTCGAACCCCCGACCTTTTGGTTCGTAGCCAAACACTCTATCCAGCTGAGCTACGGGCGCAAAACTTAACTATTTAGAGTTTATCACATTTTGCCCCGTAAAGTCAAGGGCAAATGCAAAATTAATTAATATTTTTTCAAAATTCACGTTAAAACCTAAAAACAGGAATTAAGAACTTGACCAAATTGTTAATTAATGATATAATAGTGGAGGTTTTTTAAACCAATCCTTACCTCACGACTAGCTTATGCGTGAGGGCTTAAGTCCAAAAGGAGGTGCTACAAGATGAGCGAAATTAAAAATCTTTACGAGTTTGTTTTAGTTGTTTCAGTTAAAGTTGGAGAAAATCCTGAAGAACTCATCGGAAAATTCCAGTCTTTAATCGAATCAAAAGCTGAACTTACAAATGTAAACAAATGGGGAAGAAAAAAACTCGCTTACCCTATCCGTAAAGAGCCTGAAGGAGAATACGTTGTTTTCGATTTCAAAAGTACTTCGGAATTCCCGAAAGAACTCGACCGTATTTGCCAGATTACAGAAGGCGTTTTAAGATCAATGATCGTAAAAAAATCATAGTAGGAGGATGTGAAAAGAGATGTTAAATGTTGCAGTCTTAATGGGAAGATTAGTAGCAGATCCAGAACTCAAACACACTCCGAGCGACATAGCAGTTACACGCTTCACAATTGCAGTTAACAGAAATTACGGCAAAACAGCCGAAGAAAGAAAAACAGATTTCATTGATGTTGTTGCATGGCGCGGAACAGCTGAATTCATTTGCAAATACTTCAAAAAAGGTCAATTGATAGCTGTTGACGGTTCAATTCAAACCGGAAGCTACCAAGACAAAGACGGTGTAAAACGCAAAACGTTTGAAATCGTTGCGAATAATGTAAATTTTGCAGAATCTAAAAGAGATTCATCGCAGTCTTCTTACGATAATGCAGCTACTACGACTAAAAAAGAAGCAGATTTTTCTGAGTTTAGCAGCGGAAGCAACGATGATTTCCAAACAATTGAATCAGACGAAGATCTTCCGTTTTAATTATCAAAGAATTTAATTTACATTTGCAAAGCCTTCGTTCGGGGTATGCAATCAAAAAGGGGTGAAAATTTTGGTAGAAAAAACTGAAAAAACAGAAAGACGCGAACCAAGAAATCGCAGAATGAGAAAGAAAGTTTGCAGCTTTTGCGTTGACAAAAATTGCACAGGAATCGACTATAAAGAATACGGCAAATTAAGACGTTACATTTCTGAAAGAGCAAAGATACTCCCCCGTCGCATTACGGGAACTTGCGCAGAACATCAACGTCAGCTCACAAGAGCTATTAAACGTGCTCGTTACCTCGCATTATTACCATATACACACGATTAATAGAATACCCTCTCAACCAAAACTGAGAGGGTAAATTTTTCTTTAAAAAGGAGAAATAAACGTGAAAGAAATAATATTAACCGGCGACAGACCAACCGGAAAACTTCATTTAGGGCATTACATTGGTTCGCTCAAAAATCGCGTAGAACTTCAAGATAAATACGACCAATATATAATGATAGCAGATGTTCAAGCATTAACCGACAATGCAGAAAACCCTAAAAAAGTAAGAGACAACGTTAAAGAGTTGCTGCTAGATTATCTTTCAGTCGGAATTGACCCTAAAAAAACGACCATATGCATTCAGTCTCTCATCCCCGCCATTGCTGAGTTAACCATTTTTTATTTGAATTTAGTGACTGTTGCAAGACTAGAACGCAACCCAACCGTAAAAAATGAATTGAAACAAAAAAATTTCAGTGGAGGAATTCCGGCAGGATTTTTAACCTACCCTGTAAGCCAAGCGGCAGACATAACAGCCTTCGGTGCACATTATGTTCCAGCCGGAGAAGACCAATCACCAATGATAGAGCAAACATGCGAAATCGTGAGAAAATTCAACTCGATTTACGGCGAAACTTTGACAGAACCAAAAATAATACTATCAAAAACTCCAAGACTCGTGGGAACAGACGGAAAAAGCAAAATGAGCAAATCGCTCGGAAATACAATTTATCTTTCTGATGACGAAAATGAAATCGAAAGAAAAGTAATGGCGATGTTCACAGACCCGAATCATTTAAGAGTGAGTGATCCAGGAAACACAAAAAATAACCCTGTATTCGCCTATCTTGATGCATTCGGAGAAGACAAAGAAAAAATCGCAGCGATGAAAGCTCACTACGAAAAAGGCGGTTTAGGAGACGTTGTTGTAAAAAAATATTTGAATGAAGTTTTGCAAAACATGTTAAAACCTATTAGAGAAAAAAGAAAAGAATTAGAAAACAACATGGATTATATATATAAGATTGCGTATGAAGGAACTGAAAAAGCAAAGAAGATAACAAGTCAAACACTTGAAAAAGTGAAAAATCATATGCAAATAGGATACCAAGAGATAAAAGAAGCCGCACTGTAAAGTGCGGCTAAAGAAAAATAAATAAGAATAGAAAAAAAGGA
>USGT01000009.1 GCA_900554335.1 uncultured Oscillospiraceae bacterium | reverse complement strand
CCTTTTTCATCAATTTTTTTAATTTCTTTTTCGCTCATTTCAAATCCCTCCTTTTGCAGTTTAATTATTTTCTTCAGGATTTTTCGGCAAAAACACTGGTTCATTTTTGGTCTTCGGAACCGTGATTGGTGGTCCGCCATATGCTTTCAAAAGTGATGGGCGTTTCATTAAAGTGTCTATTATTTTTCCTTTGAATTGTTCAGAAATCTCTTCATGAGTTTTTGCCCCGCCGGAAACTTTCCCCTCGAATTCAGATTTTATCTCCTCAATTCCATCTTTACTCATTTAATTTTTCACCCTCCTGATTACTTATTCTAGTTATTTTTCCGGGTCTACTGGGAGAAGAGGTTCATCCGGTTGCTCAGTTGGTTTAACTGGTTCTTCCGGAATTCCAATGCATGGTCCGCCATATGCTAAATGAGTAGGTTTCTTTGGTAATTTAATGCATGGTGCACCATATTTTAATACCGGGAATTTCACTCCGGGTTTCTTGCCTTGCTTAGTATCTGTTCCTCCTGAAATATTTTCCATTCCTTCTCTGATTTCTTCTTTACTCATTTTAATTCCGCCTTTCTTTTTAATTTTAGTTATTTATTTTCCTCTTTTTTTGGTTCTAAGGGTTGCGCAGGGTTTGCAGGAGTTAAAGCCTCAGCTGGTTGCTCGGGCTGCTTGTCCGGCTCTATGGGTTTAACTGGCCCGATTGGTTTTACAGGCGGTCTAATGGGAATTCCACCGTATTTTTTTATAAATATTGCGCCAGGCTTTTTAACGAATTCCTTCAAAGATTTCACACCACCGACAATTTTCTCTTCAGCTTTTTTGCCAAGTTTTTTGATTTCCTCCTTGTTCATTTCAAATCCCTCCTTTTAAAATTCGTGTGTTTGTAACTAGTTTTAAAAAACTGTGCCTATCAAATCTATTAATTTCACTCCTTAAAACTATTCCGCAGTGCCTTGCAAATAAAGCTTGACTTCTTCCAAAGCTTCACTTGGGGTAGATGCGCCTGCGGTTATTGCTATATTTTTAAAATTACTGATGTCATATCCGGCAAGCTCGCTCACATTTTCAATGTGAATAACACTCGAGTTTTTAAAACAAATTTCTCGCAGCTTGCAAGTGTTTGAACTGGCATGCCCGCCAATTACTATTACTAAATCATTAGTTTTAGATAAATTTTCTGCTTCCTGTTGCCTTAAACTAGTTACATTGCAGATAGTATCATATATTTTTATGTTTGTAAAGCTTTTTTGAACAAATTCTACACATTTTTTCCATTCTACCGATGAAAAAGTAGTCTGAGATACCATAAAACCTTTTTTACCATTTAGCTTTTCATCACTTAAAATTTCTTTAAGTTCATCAAGGCTACTGAAAACATAACTTTTTTTTGAAAAATAACTGCGAATTCCAATGACTTCCGGGTGATTCAAACTTCCTGCAGTGAGCAAAAATTCATTTTCGCAGTCATTTTCGCTTACTATTTTGTGAATTTTTTTCACAAATCTGCACGTAGCATCAATATAATTAATTCCTTGTGATTCGGCTTCTTCCAAGATTTCCTTTTTAACTCCGTGAGTTCTAATGATTAAAATTTCACCTTTTTTAACCTCAGAAAGCGAAGAAATCGTCCTCGCGCCTTTATTTTCAAGCTCAAGAACAATCCCCGGATTGTTAATTATATTACCCATAATGCAAATTTTATTTTTTTCTTCAAGCATATTCCTAGCCAGCGAAATTGCTTGCTTCACCCCAAAACAAAATCCCGCATTTTTAGCAACTGATATTTCCACTTTTATCTTCCCTCAATTTTTTAATATTATCCATTATCAAATTAGTCGATTTTTTAAGATCTTGGCGGGTTTCAATAGTTAAATCTGCTGAATTTATGGCTTCGCCGTAGCAAATTTTAGTCTTTTTAAAAAGTTTAACCCTGTTATTTTCGCCCCCGCCAGTTATGCAAACAGGCAAAACATCCGCACCGGATTGAGAAGCCACAAAAGCAGCGCCCGAACGAGGCCTTAAAAATTCGCCTGTTTTCGAGCGAGTCCCTTCAATGAAAATGCCCAAAATTCCGCCAGATTTAGGAATTCCAAGCGCGTAATTCAAAGCTTCTTTGTCGCCTTTGCCCCTTTTAACAGGGAAAACGCCTACTGCACGAAGAAATTTGCTGAAAATTTTGCTTTTGAAAAGCTCTTGCTTCGCCATGAACTGAATCGGAGCAGCGTGAGTTAAAGCCAGATATATCGGGTCAACATTCGAAAGATGATTCGAACAAATTACATATCCGCCCGAAAGATTTTTTATATTTTCCGTTCCGCTCACTTCATAAGGAAAAAATAATTTGATAAACGGCCTAATTGCCGAAACGCAGATTTTATAAAGTTTTTCGTTCATTAAAAATTCCTCGCAATATCACAAATTTTTTCAACGGTTTGCTCCAAAGAAATACCAGAATTATCAATTAAAATTGCATCACTTGCCATTTTAAGCGGCGCAATTTCTCTATGTGTGTCTTGGTAGTCTCTTTTTTTCAAGTCTTCCAAAATATTTTCAAACGGCACTGCTCTGCCCAGCTGTTTAAACCTTCTCATTGCGCGGGTTTCAGGCGAAGCAGTTAGAAAAATTTTAATTTCAGCATTCGGCATAACAACGGTGCCGATGTCTCTTCCGTCCATCACGCAATTTTCGCTTTTTGCAAGGCTTCTTTGCAGCTCAAGAAGAAAATCTCTAACCTCAGGGCACTTCGAAATTTTAGAAGTCATTTTGGAAATTTCTTCGCCTCTTATTTTGTCAGTCACATTCTCGCCATTTAAAAAAACATTGAATTTTCCGTCTATGTTTTTAGCCTTCAGATCAATATTTTTAAGGGCATTTTTAATATTTTCTTCTGAAATTTCATTTGATTTAAGATAATAAGCCACCGCTCTGTAAAGTGCGCCCGTGTCGATGCTAGTGAAACCGAGATTTTTAGCCACCAATTTCGAAACACTACTTTTTCCGGAGCCTGCTGGGCCGTCAATTGCAATACAAATCATGTTTTTCTCCTGCCTTGTTTAATTATTTTAAATATAAATTTAGATTCTAGCCAAACGTCTAGAACCTAATAAAAACTAATATTATTACAAACAAATTATATCACTAAAATGAAAAATTTCAACTTAACTTTTCTTTTTGCTTCGTTTTTGAATCATCCAGCTCACTAAATAAGCCAGCGTGAAAAGAGCTAGAATCAAACCAAGCACCCACGGCTCCGAAGAAACACCGCCAGCCTTGACTTCAACCCAAAGTTTATCCATGCACTCGTTTACATCTGCAGGAAGATTCACGAAAATCTGAGATTTATCCAAAACTTCTTTTTCGGGGTAAAAAATCTTGTTATTTTTCGTTTGCTCATCAAGAAGGTTAAAAGCTTCTTTTTGAGGGGTTGAGTAGCCCGTGTGCTTAACGTTCGAAAGCGCAATATCAGTCCTGCACATAAAGTTTATGTATTTTTCAGCCAAGGCTTTATGCTTCGAATTTTTCGGGATGCAAAGGCTGTCAACAAACCTTGTGCTGCCGCTTTTCGGAATAACGAAACCTATATCGGAACTGTTTTTTATAATCGTTGCAGCATCGCCGGCATAGTAAGGCGCCAAAACGGCTTCGTGATTTTCAATTTTATTAAAAATTTGGTCCATAACATAAGCCTGAACCAAAGGTTTCTGAGCAACGAGTTCATTTGCAGCCTGCTTTAATTCACCGAGATTTTTAGTGTTAACGGAATAACCAAGCCGCAAAAGCGAAATCGCAAAGCTATCTCTGGCGTTATCAAACATAAGAATTCTATTTTTATATTTTTCATTCCAAAGAATATCCCAAGTTACTTCTTCTGGTTTAATTTCATTTTTATCATAAAAAATTCCAACCATGCCCCACATGTAAGGAACAGAATATTCATTTTTAGGGTCAAAATTAAGCGATTTAAAATCTTCGCTTATGAGATTATAATTCGGGATATTTGAAAAATCCAGCTTTTCAACCATGCCGTTTTCAATGAGCTTTGAAACCATATAATCCGAAGGAATTATAACATCATAGTCCGAACCGCCGCTGTAAAGCTTCGCAAAAAGCTCTTCGTTATTCTGAAAAGTTTTGTAGTTAACTTTAATTCCGGTTTCTTCAGTGAATTTTTTATTAACGTCAATGTTTCCGTCGACTCCGTTTGAAATGAACTCACCCCAGCTGTAAACATTTATGCATTCTTCATTTTTTTTGCTACTACTGAAATGAAAAATCATTACGGCGGACAATATAATCAACGAAAAAATTGCAAAAAAATACTTTTTCACAGATTTCTTATTCTCCTAATCCTAAATTTTTCGAGATTTCAAAGATTTATCTTTTTCTTTTCTCAAATTAATTATCAAGAGCAATGCGAACACCACTAAAAACAACAAACTCGAAAGCGCGTTTATTTCCGGGCTGACGATTTTTCTCGTCATGGAATAAACGGTTATAGGAAGAGTTTGAGTAGTTCCGCCGGTGAAATAACTTATAACAAAATCGTCAATCGACATCGTGAAAGAAATAATAAGGCCGGTTATAACCCCCGGAATTATTTGCGGCAAAACAACTTTAAAAAAAGCCTGAGCTGAATTGCAGCCTAAATCTTGAGCAGCTTCGTAAATATTTGAATCCATCTGGCGAAGCTTGGGCATAATCGAAAGAATGGTGTAAGGCAAGCAAAAAGTGGTGTGAGCGCAAATTAACGTGAAAAGCCCGGGCTTGAAAATTCCAAGGTTATTGTGAAGAAAAACAAACATAAGCATAAGCGAAATGCCCGTGACGATTTCAGGGTTTATAAGAGGAATATTCGTCAGGCTCATAACTGCGCTGCGAGTGATTTTTTTGCTTCTAACAATTCCGATAGAAGCCACCAAACCAAGGGCAGTCGCAAGCAAAGAAGAAACCCCGGCGATGATCAAAGTGTTGTAAAAAGCACTAAGAATTTCTTGA
Organism: uncultured Oscillospiraceae bacterium; assembly: GCA_900554335.1. Lineage (GTDB taxonomy): Bacteria > Bacillota > Clostridia > Oscillospirales > Acutalibacteraceae > UMGS1491. The sequence goes on along the minus strand of USGT01000009.1, from coordinate 38,108 downwards.
TTTTCAAAAAGCCTGAAATACCACTTGAAAGTAAAACCAGACCAAATGACCCTGCTTTTCGAATTGTTAAAAGAAAAAATCATTAAAACAAAAATTGGCAAATATAAAAAAGTAAGCACCAAATATACATAAATTTTACTCAGTATTTTCAATGTTTTACCCCCTCCCTTAAAAAACCGTTCTTTCTTTTTCGTCGCTGCTGTCAATGCATTTCATAATTCCCATGCACAGCATGATGATAATCATTAAAATAAGCGAAATGCACGAGCCCAAGTAAGGATTATATGTATTGCCTAAAAACTGCATTTCAATAAGGTCACCAATGACTAAAATAGAGCCTCCACCAAGCATTTTTGAAATTATAAACGTGCTAACCGACGGAACAAAAACCATCGTAAAGCCTGAAACAATTCCCGGCGTGCTAAGCGGGAAGATAACTTTAGTGAAAACTTTAAATTTATCCGCCCCGAGGTCTTCGGCGGCTTCAATGACTTTTTTGTCTATCTTCGTGAGAACAGTGTAAATAGGAAGAATCATATACGGCAAAAAGTTGTAAACCATTCCGAGCATCACCGCGCCGGGAGTGTTTATCATTTGAAGCTTCGAAATGCCGAAAATCGAAAGAAACCTGTTTATAAGGCCGTTGTATTCAAGAAGGGTCATCCATGCGTAGGTTCTTAGCAAAAAGCTCGTCCACATTGGAATCATAAGAAGCATTATGAATATGTTTTGATGATGCTTTTTTATCTTAGAAATGAAATAAGCTGCAGGGTAACCAATCACCAGGCAAATCACAGTCGAAACTGCACCAATCCAAATAGACCTTAAAAATACACCTGAATATTTCGTCGCTTCAATTAAATTCGCAAAAGTGAAGCTTCCGCTTGAATCCGTGAAAGAGAAAACAATAACCAAAATCAAAGGAACAACCGTGAAAATTATCATCCAAAGCAGGTAAGGGAAAAGACACCATTTGTTTTTCAATTTCACTCCTCCTCTGCGGGAGCGGCGTGGTGCTGCTCTTCGTAAAATTCATCACTAAATGCGCTGTAGTCGCCAACTTCAGAAGAATAAAGCGAAGTTTTCATAATGTGAATGTCGTCAGGTTCAATAATAAGGCCAATTTCGTCGCCGGTTTCTTGGTTTTCAGTCGTTTGAATCATCCATTTAAATCCGTTAACGTCAACTATGATTTCATTGTGAACGCCTTTAAAAGTAACCGAAGTAACCGTGCCCGAAATATCGCCGTTTTCCGGCGAAACAACTTTAATATCTTCCGGGCGAATAACCACGTCAACGTTGCTCATTTTTTCAAAGCCTTTATCGATGCATTTGAACTCTTTGCCTGAAAATTTAACCTTAAAATCTTCAATCATAACGCCAGGAACAATGTTGCTTTCACCGATGAAATCCGCAACAAAAGCATTTTGCGGCTCGTTGTAAATGTCTTTCGGCGTGCCAATTTGCTGGATTGTTCCCTTGTCCATAACCACAACACTATCCGACATCGAAAGTGCTTCCTCTTGGTCATGCGTTACTAAAATAAAAGTAATTCCCGTTTTTTGATGAATGCTTTTAAGCTCCGCCTGCATGTCCTTTCTAAGTTTAAGGTCAAGTGCGCCTAAAGGTTCATCGAGCAAAAGAACCTTTGGATTATTCGCAAGCGCCCTGGCTATTGCAACCCTTTGTTGCTGCCCGCCTGAAAGAAAATCAACGTCACGATTTATGTAAGCTTCAAGGTTAACCATCCGGAGCATTTCTTTAACTTTTTCCCTGATTTCTTCCTCAGGCTTTTTTTGAATTCTCAGCCCGAAAGCCACATTTTCATAAACGTTAAGATGTGGGAAAAGTGCATATTTCTGGAAAATCGTGTTCACTTCGCGTTTGTGCGCGGGAACATTGTTAATGTTTTTTCCTTTAAAAAACAAATTGCCGCTGTCAGGCTTCAAAAAGCCAGCAATTATCCTCAAAGTTGTGGTTTTGCCACAACCCGAAGGCCCGAGAAGAGTAACGAACTCCCCTTCTTTAATATTTAAACTCAAATCTTTGAGTATCACATCTCCGTCGAATGATACACTGATTTTTTCAAGTCTAATCAATGATGATTCCATAATCTAAAGAGCACAGCTCGCACGGCCGTGCTCATCTCACCCCTCTATTTAAAAGTGAATTTAGTGCCCTGAGGAGTGTCTTCAATCACCACTCCTTTCGATTTCAGCTTATCTCTTATTTCGTCGGCAAGTTTCCAGTCTTTTTTCAGGCGCGCTTGCTCCCTTAAAGTAATCAAGCTTTCAATTTCACACTTGTTTTTGTTTTGAAACGATGAATTCTTTTCGTATAAAATTCCAAGAACATCCATGAACTCATCGAACAAATCAATTATCAATTTTATGCTTTTCTTTTTGAATTTAGCTTCCGCCAAAACACTGGTGTTGACTTCTTTAACAAGCTCAAAAACAATTCCCAAAGCGTCAGCAGTGTTGAGGTCATCGCTTAATTTTTGAATAAATCTTTCTTTATAAACCTTAAGGTCAATGCATGGCTCTTCGCCTTCAAGCTCAGCTTTTTCAATAGCAAATTTCAAATTTTCCCTGAAAGTATAAAGCCTTTCAATCGCAGCCTTGCACTGCTTAATCACATCTTCGCTGAAGTTAATCGGGCTTCTGTAATGCGACGAAAGCATTAAATATCTAATCGGTTCATAGCCAAATTCCTCAGCAATTTGCCTTACAGTGAAGAAATTATTAAGCGATTTCGACATTTTTTGGTTATCAATGTTTATATATCCATTGTGCATCCAGTAGTTCGCAAGCGGAACATTCGTCAAGCATTCGCTTTGAGCAATTTCATTTTCATGGTGCGGGAAAATAAGGTCCTGCCCACCGCAATGAATGTCAATCGTCTTTCCAAGATATTTCTGAGACATAACCGAGCATTCAATATGCCAGCCCGGCCTGCCTTTGCCCCAAGGGCTTTCCCAGTAAGGTTCACCAGGTTTTGCAGCCTTCCAAAGAGCAAAATCAAGAGGATCTTCTTTTATTTCATCGACTTTAATCCTCGCACCTGACTGAAGATCGTCAAGAGTTTGATGCGAAAATTTGCCATAATTTTTGAACCTTCTAGCCCTGAAGTAAACGTCACCGTTCTGTGCTTCATAGCCAAAACCCTTTTCAATTATTTCTTCAATATACCTGATAATTCCTGCAATGTTTTCAGTTGCTTTCGGAGTAAACGTGGCCTGTTTAACGTTCAAACCTTTAGCATCTTTTTTGTATTCTTCTATGTATTTTGCAGAAACATCCATAAAATTTATTTTTTCTTCGTTTGCTTTTTTTATTATTTTGTCATCTACATCCGTGAAATTTTGAACATACGTCACTTCGTATCCAACGTATTCAAAAAATCTTCTAAGAACATCGAATGTGCAAATCGGCCTGGCATTTCCCAAATGAATATAATTATAAACCGTTGGTCCGCAAGCATAAATCATAACTTTGCCGGGGTTAAGAGGCTTAAAAATTTCTTTTGATCTCGTCAGCGTATTATAAATTTTTATCATATATTTCCCCCTAAACTTCAAAAGCTTGAAATTATTGATTTTCTATTTAAATAAATGTAAACCAAACCTGAAATGAGCGACAAAAGTGCCGCAATCCATATGAGCGCTGATTGCAAAACTTCAAAAAACATCAAATTTTGCATTATGAAATTATATGAAGTTTTGCCGATTTCTAAACAAGATTGCACTGAAAAAATAGTTATTATTGCTGCCATTTGACTCACTGTTTTTAGTTTACCCAAGATGTTCGCAGAAACCACACGGCGGCTGGTTTGAAAAACAAGGAACCTAACCGAAGTGATGACAAATTCGCGAAGAATTATCACCGCTGCAGCCAGCGCAGGAACAAACCCAAGTCCAACGAAAAAAATAAGAATAGCAGAAACTAGAATTTTATCCGCCATAGGGTCCATTATTTGCCCGAAATCAGTTATAATATTGTTCTTTCTAGCCAAATTTCCGTCAAGAAAATCAGTGTAGGAAGCTATTAAAAATACTATTCCCGAGCACAAAAATTTGTATCCAAACCAAGTTGATGACAACAAAAAAATAATCAAAGGAACAAGCATAATCCTTAAAATCGTTAATTTATTAGGCGTGTTGATTCTATCGCCTCCCTCAATAATCTTCCGATTTCAAAAACCGGTTTATCTGACTCCAAGAGTAACCAAGCCGCATCAAATGGGCAATTAATCTTCTTTTGTCTTTTTCGTTTTCTATCGTTTTTTTGCTCACTATCTTCTCTAAAGTTTCATATTCATCCATTTCTAAATTGTTTAAAACTTCCGAAATAGTTTCGTCATTAATTCCTTTTTTAGAAAGCTCATATGCAATTCTTTTCTTGGCATACATTTTATTTTTCTGAAGATGATTTGCAAATTCCCTTGCGTAATTTTCATCATTCAAAAGGCCGATTTTTTCCATTTTTTCGGTTGCAATTTTAGCACTTTCTTCGCCGAGTTTGCGCTTTAGCTTATCTTCCAGCTCTTTTTTGGAATGGGCTCTGTAAGAAAGAAGATTCAGAGCCCTTGATTTCGCTTTGTAAGAATTAATTTCAAAGGTAATATTTTCAATTTCTTTTTCAGTTATTTCGCTGCCGCGGTTTATGCTCGACTTCAAAAAAACTTCCCTCGGGACGCTTAAAATATATTTTCCATCAGCGTAAACTAAAATATTGCCTTTTCTGCCCGGTTTTATGTCGGTTATAATCATTCTTCTTCATCAGTCTGAGGGTCAACCACAGGACTTTCAAGATTCGAAGAAACAGAATTCCTCGAGAACATTTCGTCGTATTTTGCCAAAGTTTTCTTTTCAATCTCTTCCATTATACTTGGGTTCATTCTGAAATATTCTTTTACTCTGTCTCTTCCTTGAGCGAGTTTTTGGTCGTTGTAAGAGAACCACGAACCAGCTTTGTCAACTACACCAAGCTTAACTGCCAAGTCAAGAAGTTCACCTTCTCTTGAGATTCCGTGGCCGTACATTATGTCAAATTCAGCTTCTTTAAATGGCGGTGCCATCTTGTTTTTAACTACTTTTGCTCTGGTTCTCGAACCGATAATTTCGCCGTTTGATTTCAAAGTTTCAATTCTTCTGATGTCCATTCTAACCGAAGAATAGAACTTAAGAGCGCGACCACCCGGCGTAACTTCAGGGTTGCCGTAAACTATTCCAACTTTTTCGCGAAGCTGATTTATGAAAATTGCAACGCAATTAGATTTCGAAATAGCTCCTGCGAGCTTTCTTAAAGCCTGGGACATAAGCCTTGCTTGGAGGCCAACGTGCGAATCGCCCATTTCACCTTCGATTTCAGCTCTAGGAACAAGCGCAGCAACAGAGTCAACGACTATAACGTCGATTGCACCTGAACGAACCAAAGATTCGGTTATTTCCAAGGCTTGCTCGCCAGTGTCAGGCTGAGAAACCAAAAGTGAATCAACATCAACGCCAAGAGCGCTGGCATAAACGGGGTCAAGCGCATGCTCAACATCAATAAACGCAGCACAGCCGCCATTTTTCTGGCCTTCTGCAATGCAGTGAAGCGCAAGCGTCGTTTTACCCGAAGATTCAGGGCCGTAAATTTCAACTATTCTTCCTCTCGGGAGCCCGCCAATTCCAAGAGCTATATCGAGTGAAAGCGAGCCCGTCGGAATAGCGTCAACGTGCATTGCTTCGTTCTTTCCAAGTCTCATTACAGCGCCTTTTCCGAATTGTTTTTCAATTTGCCCAAGTGCTGTTTCAAGCGCTTTGCTTTTATCAAATGCCATTTTATCCTCCTAAATTTTTTAAAACTTTAATTTTTTGAGTCTTTCTGCGGCAATCAAAGTGTTTTCACGCGAGTTAAACGATGAAATTCTAACGAAACCTTCACCGCTCGGCCCGAAGCCTGAACCCGGCGTGCAGACTATGTTTGCTTCTTTTAAAAGATAATCGAAAAATTCCCAAGAAGTCATGCTATTTGGAGCCTTAACCCATATATATGGCGAATTTTCTGAGCCAATGTTGTAAAGCCCGAGCTCGGTCATAACTTTTGCAATGATTTTCGCATTTTCTTTGTAGTATTTAACGGCTTTTGCAGTTTCTTCCTTGCCTTTTTCGCTAAGCGAAGCGAAAGCAGCCGCCTGAGTAACATAAGAAACGCCGTTGAATTTAATTGACTGACGCCTGAGCCAAACGTCGCCAAGCTTTTCGCCCGAAATTTCAAGCTCGTTTGGAATAATCATGTAAGCGCACCTAACGCCCGTGAAACCTGCAGCCTTCGAGAACGAAGAAAGCTCAACAGCGCATTTTTCCGCGCCCTCGATTTCAAAAATGCTGTGCGGCAAATTTTCGTCTTCAATGAAAGCTTCATAAGCTGCGTCGAAAATAATTAAACTGCCATTTTCGGTTGCGAAATCAACCCATTTTTTGAGCTGCTTTTTGGTGTAAACCGCGCCGGTTGGGTTATTCGGCGAACAAAGATAAATAATATCCGATTTTTCCGAAGGCATCGGCAAGAAATCATTATCTTTCGTAGCCTCGGCGTACTTCACGCTGTTGCCCGCCATGACGTTCGAATCAAGGTAAACCGGGTAAACAGGGTCAGTAATGAGCACTTCCGAACCCTTTGCGAATATATCCAAAATATTAGCAACATCATTTTTGGAGCCATCCGAAACGTAAACCTCACTGGGCTCAATTTCGGCTCCGAAGCTTTTGTATTTCTCGCTGATAGCTTCCTTCAAAAATTCATAGCCTTCATAAGGTCCATAACCACGGAAAGTTTCTTTGTTGCCCATTTCTTCAGCGGCTTTTTTCATAGCCTGAACAACGGTTTCGCAGAGAGGAAGCGTAACGTCGCCGATACCCATTTTGATAATTTCAGCGTCAGGGTTTTCGGAAATAAATTTATCAGTTTTCTTTTGAATATCAACGAAAAGATAATTCTTTTTAAGGTTTTTAAGATTAGGGTTTAGCTTAATCATCCAATTTTACCTCCGAAGAAGCCTCATAGCTGCCGGCTGCTCTAACGAATTCTCTGAAAAGAGGGTGCGCATGGTTTGGCCTGCTCTTGAATTCAGGGTGATACTGAACGCCCACGAAGAAATTATTTGCAGGAATTTCAACCGCTTCAACGAGAACGCCATTCGGCGAAACACCGCTGATTGACATGCCATTTTCTTCGAAAAGTTGACGATATTTATTATTAAATTCATATCTATGACGATGACGCTCGAAAACTTCGCTTGCGCCGTAGCTTTTTTCAAGCATAGAGCCTTCTTTAACTTCGCATGGGTAAGCACCCAAACGCATTGTGCCGCCTTTTTTAGTTTGGTCTTTTTGGTCGTCCATTATACTGATCACAGGGTTCTCGGTTTCTGCAAATTCGCTCGAATGAGCATCTTCAAGTTTAAGAACATTTCTTGCAAATTCAATAACCGCAGCCTGCATTCCAAGGCAAATTCCCAAGAAAGGAATATTGTTTTCTCTTGCGTATTTTATTGCTGCAATTTTGCCTTCAACGCCTCTTGAACCGAACCCTCCCGGAACTAAAATCCCTTGGCAATCGCCGAGCAAATTAGCAACTGTATATTCGGTAACGAGCTCAGAATCAACCCATTTTATGTTAACTTTTGTTTCAGTTTCAAAACCACCATGCTGAAGAGCCTCGGCAACTGAAAGGTAAGCGTCATGAAGCTGAACGTATTTCCCAACAAGGGCAATCGTAACTTCCTTGCTTCTTTTTTTGATTCTTTCAATCATTTCGTTCCACTCGGTCATGTCGCATTTTTCAGCATGGATATCGAGCTCACGGCAAACGATATCCGAAAAATTGCTCTTTTCAAGCATCGAAGGAACAAAATAAAGCGAAGGAGCGTCCGAATTTTCAATAACGCAATCAGGTTTAATATTGCAAAATAGCGAGATTTTTTCCCTGATGCTCTTGCTAAGCGGAGCGCTGCATCTTGCAACCAAAATGTCAGGGTTAATTCCAAGCGAACGAAGTTCTTTCACGGAGTGCTGGGTTGGTTTTGATTTATATTCATTCGAGCCTGAAATGTAAGGAATCAAAGTAACATGAATGAAAAGGCAGTTTTCTAAGCCAACTTCAATTGAAATCTGGCGAATAGCCTCAACGAAAGGCTGGCTTTCGATATCTCCGATTGTTCCACCAATTTCAGTGATAACAACGTCTGCGCCAGATTTTTCGCCTACTGAATATATAAATTTTTTAATTTCGTTGGTTATGTGCGGAATAACCTGAATCGTTTCGCCCAAATATTCGCCTCTTCTTTCTTTGTTAAGAACATTCCAGTAAACCTTTCCGGTTGTGAGGTTCGAATATTTATTCAAATTTTCGTCGATGAATCTTTCATAGTGGCCAAGGTCAAGGTCAGTTTCAGCGCCATCTTCAGTAACGAAAACTTCGCCGTGTTGATAAGGGCTCATTGTGCCCGGGTCAACGTTAATGTAAGGGTCGAGCTTCTGAGCTGTAACCTTAAGGCCCCTTGATTTAAGAAGTCTTCCGAGCGATGCAGCTGTGATGCCCTTTCCAAGGCCTGAAACAACGCCACCTGTTACAAATATATATTTTTTTATCATATTTCAATTTCCCCCTCAAAAACTTTCGTTGCATTTCCTATTAAAAATACTTCTTCGCCATAATTTACTTTAAGCTTTCCGCCTCTTAAATGAACGGTAACGTCGGTGCCTTTTTCGCAAAAGCCGTTTTCAACCGCTGCAATAACCGTAGCGCATGCGCCGCTTCCGCAAGCAAGTGTTTCGCCGCTTCCGCGTTCCCAAACTCTCATGGTTATGTTGTTTTTATCCACGATGCTTGCAAACTCAACGTTAACCCCTTCAGGGAACATAGTATTCGCTGAAAGCTGCGAGCCGATTTCTCTAACGTTCGCAGAATAAACCTCATCAAGGAATATAACGCAGTGAGGGTTACCAACTGAAACGCAAGTTATTTCATATTTATTCCCATCAATGGTTATAGGCTCGCTCACGAGCTTTTCTTTGTTTGCAACAACAGGAATCTCAGAAGGCTTGAAGCTCGGTTTGCCCATGTTAACCTTAACATTAGCTTCATTGCCGTTATTTTCAGTTATTTCAAGCGTTTTAACGCCGCTCAAAGTTTCAATTTTTATGCTTTTTGGGTCTTTGCAAAGGCCTTTATCAAAAAGATATTTAGCAACGCATCTGATGCCGTTTCCGCACATTTTTCCTTCGCTACCATCTTTATTAAAAATCCTCATTTTAGCTTCTGCACAGTCTGAAGGCTCAATCAAAATGATTCCATCCCCGCCGATGCTCTTTCTTCTGTCAGAAAGAATCGTGCTGAGTCTTGCCGGGTTCTCAAGCAGTTTTTCCATGCAATCTATGTAGACATAATCATTTCCGCAACCATGCATCTTAGTAAATTTAATTTTCATTTCATGCCTCCGTAAAATTTATATATACCCTTTAATTTTACACTCTTTGCAACTTATTTACAACAAAAATAATCAGAGCACCATGCATTTATACATGATGCCCTTGAGAAGAGCTTATTTTAAATAATTTTAGTACTATATTCCATTTTTATGATTAACGCGGCCTTTTCTCGGCTCTGATTTCTTTTTGAAATCCAAAAGTTTATCGTCACTTAATCTTTTGAACTTATTCATCATGTCTTCAAACTTAGTTTCAGAAGCTTTCTTCCTCATTTCTTCGCGCTGAGCTTGCCTTCTTTCGCCCTCTTCTGAAAGGCGTTTAATCGAAAGTTCAATCTTGCCGTTTTCGCCTATTCCAACGATTTTAACCTTAACTTCCTGGCCTTCTTTCAAATGGTCTTCAACTTGCTTAACAAACCCATTTGATATTTCTGAAATGTGCACAAGGCCCGTTTTGCCGTTTTCAAGCTCAACAAATGCCCCAAACTTTGTAATTCGCGAAACCTTTCCACTCGCTATAGCTCCCACTTCGAGTTGCATAAAAAATTATTTCCTCCTTAAATTATTATCTTACAACGTTCTCATAAACTCTCATATTGCCCTGCGGCGCTTCATTTTGAGACTCTGAATTTTCACCGGAGCTTTCTTCAGCCAATTTGCCTGAAATCTCCTCATTTCTGCTTTTTTCGACCGCGATTTGCCCGTCTATCTCACTTACTTCCGCTTTTTTACCTTGCAACTTCATAAAAAGGCTCACAAGCAAAAAAATTATGTATAAAACAAACAATGCCAAACCAACCTTAAAAAGCAAATTTTTCTTAGTTCTGAGTTTAAACTTCATATTCTAACTTCCCTACAAGCAAATCTGTAATTCACACCGACCTTTTAAAGCTATTACTTTAATTATGCAGTTAAAAATGTAAAAATTCAAGTCTTTTTTTATTTTTGTGCAAAACTGATTAATTTAAATGTTTTGAAACAATAAAATTATTTAGTATCATTATTACGCTTAGAAAATTTTTTCAGAAATTTGTTTTTCAAAGCCGCTATTTTAGATTTTACGAAATTAACCGTTTTATTCGAACATTTGTAAATAATTTCGCCAATCGTAATATGGTAGGCTATCCAGCCAATGCCTTCGCCAGCCAAAATATAAAACCGCGAGTTGCCGCTGTTAACGCTTAAAACGAAAAGGAAAGTCACGCCACCGCTTAAAATAAAATACAAAACATCTTGAATAAAAATAGCTATATTCCTTGAATTTATAACCATGCGGATGATTCTAAAAATATCGTATGCAAAGCCTAGGAACATTCCAAGAGCCAAAGAATAAACAAAAATGAGAATTTGTGAAGTGAGAGATTCTTGCAAAAAACATCAACCTTACTTAAATAATTTTGAAAAAAATCCTTCTGGGCCTTGCCCTTTTTCGCTGTAAGAAAGAGATGAAATTTTCCCTTCGATTTCTAAGTCCCCGAGATCTTCAAGACAAAGTTTTTTAATGTTAAGATTCTCGCCTTTTATGGTCAGCTCGCCCATGCTCGTCATTGCCTGAATTGTTTTATCGTCGAAATTATCAACTGCCGTGACCCCGCTTATCACAAGCTGTTTCCTGCCTTCAAGCGTTAAATTATGCGGTAGTTTCGGGCATTTTTTCGTTTCTTCTCTTGAGCCTGTATTCAAAATTATCAACCTCCAAAGAATTAAGAGACTTAAAAATATTTATGAATCAAACCTTTCAAAATAGCACTTATTTATTAAAAATTTCTTCAATTGCGTTCATTATGCCAATTTTAGCGCAAGCAAAAATAGTTCCGCCCTGAACCCAAACTGCAAAGGGCTCGCGAATTGGGCCGTCGGCCGAAAGCTCGATTGATGAACCAGAAATGAAATTCCCCGCAGCCATAACAACCTGATTTTCATAGCCCGGCATATCCCAAGGTTCCGGGCAAACGAAAGAATCAACCGGCGAACCTTGCTGGATTCCCCTGCAAAATGAAACCAGATTTTTTTCGTTTCCAAGAACCACAGACTGCACAATGTCAGCGCGAGGGTCAGTGCATTTCGGGAAGACTTCAAACCCCATGATTTCAAAAGCAGCAGATGCAAAAACTGCGGTTTTTAAAGCTTCGCCCACAACTGTGGGAGCGTTATAAACGCCCATGAAAATGTCTTTAAGGCCGTAAGGGTTAGCCCCGATTTCACGGCCTATTCCAGGGGCAGTCAGCCTGTAACCGCAAAGCTCAACAAGATCATGCCTTCCGGCAATGTAGCCTCCGCAGTTGGCAATTCCTCCCCCAGGGTTTTTTATAAGTGAACCTATAATAAGGTCCGCACCGAATTCACTTGGCTCGCGAGTTTGAGCAAATTCACCGTAGCAGTTGTCAACAATTGCTATAACGTTAGGGTCAATATTCTTAGCAAAAGAAATTATTTTGCCAATTTCTTCGCACAAAAGAGAATTCCTGAGGCTGTAACCCCTCGAACGCTGAATATAAATAGCTTTAAAGCCGCTTTGGAGCTTTTCTTTCAGCTTTTCATAGTAATTTTCGCAGTCAAGCTCTATGTAATCAAAAGTAATGCCAAACTCAGCAAGAGAACCAAAATTTTTGCCTTCGATAACGTCTTTCATTGTGTCGTAAGGGTTGCCTGTAACGCTAAGGATTTTATCCCCAGGCCTTAAAACGCCAAAAAGAGCCGTGCTAAGCGCATGCGTGCCGCTAACGAAGCCCGCACCAACCAGAGCATCTTCGGTTTTAAAAATCTTCGAAAAAAGCTCGCTTAATTTTTCTCTTCCGCGGTCGCTGTAACCATAGCCGCTGGTTGGCATGAAATGGCTTTCGCTAATTTTGCTTTCAATAAACGCTTTCAAAACTTTTTGGGAATTTATTTCTTTTATTTTTTCAATTTCGCTGAATTTTTCTTTGCATTTTTGCATTGCTAAAGAAGCTATTTCCTGCGTTTTTTCACTAAAATTAAAAATATTAAAAACCTCACTTTTATTTTATTTATTTGATTCCAAGGTAAAGTAAGAACGGTTGTTTTCGCCTAGTTTGCTAAGGTCAAGCGTGCCGCTTTCTTCTTCCCTTATCTTTTTGGTTAGAAGCTCATGAGCCGTCAATGCCTTGTAATCAAAGTCTCTTTTTCCTCCGAAATTTATGGTAACTCTTCCGGCGTAATTTGCTGTAATATTATTTTTATCCGAAATATCAAGCTGCTTTAGGCCGTAAAGACTGTTAACCTCAAAAGAATTAAGAGCTTCATCAATTATTTTCTTATCGTCTTTATCCTCAAAAATTATCTCATTTTCTTCAGAAACCGAAAATTTAGCGCCCGTAACATCAATTATTTCCGGGGTTGGCTCTGATTTCTTTTCAAGAATCTTAAAATCTTTATTTATCAAAAAGTATTCGCCGTTATTCACAAGCGAAGCCCTAGGCTTTGCAATCTGAGTTTCAATTTTAACGCTATTTGGCATTGATTTTATAACTTTTGCCGATTCAACGTAAGGAAGCTCACGGCAAATTTTCTTTTCCGCCGTTTGAGTGTCAAGGAAAATTAAATTATCGCCTTTTTTTATTCCTGAAACCTCGGCAATTTCTTCTTTATCATAATAAACGCTCCCGGTTGCATATATATCACTGACTGCGAAAATCGCTCCAAGCAGCTTTGAAACACCAAAAACCGCTAGGAAAACCACCATAACGGGAACAATAATTATAATTCCTCTGCCTATCAATTTTTTTCTTCGCATTTTTGCCTTGTTTAATCGTCTTTTTTTCATCTTACTCTCTTCTTATGCTCGCTCCAATCTTAGTTAAGTTTTCTTCAATGTTTTCATACCCTCTGTCGAGATGTTTAAGGTTCGTTATAACGGTTGTTCCTTCGGCGCACAAACCTGCAACGACCAGGCTAGCCGCACCTCTTAGGTCCATGGCTTTAACCTTCGCGCCTGAAAGCCTTTTAACGCCGTCAACAATCGCAACTTTATCTTCAACCTTAATGTCCGCTCCGAGCCGCAAAAGTTCGCCGACATGTTTGTATCTATCCGAGAAAATATTCTCAACGAACATGCTTCTTCCGTCTGCAATGGTTGTCATTGCCATAACAGGCGCTTGGGCATCCGTCGGGAAACCAGGGTAAGGCATGGTTCTTATCAACCTGTTGAAGTAAGGCCTCGCGGGAGCGTCTATTTTAAGGCTGTTTTTGTCGCTTGAAAATCTGAGAATACAGCCGGCTTCTTCAAAAATAGGAACTGCGCAGCTTATGCATTCTTCCGAAATGCCGCTAAGCACCAAGCTTCCTGCAGTAACTCCGCACGCAGCCATATAGGTTATTGCAACTATTCTGTCAGGCATTATGCTGTGCTCTGCTCCATGAAGTTTGCTAACTCCTTCAATGGTTATCACGCTGCCCTCAGAGCATTTTATTTTTGCGCCGCATTTATTCAAAAAGTTTATAAGATCCATTATTTCAGGCTCTTTTGCTGCATTAGTGATGACAGTCGTGCCCTTTGCGCAAACCGCCGCAAGAATTAAATTTTCAGTAGCGCCAACACTCGGGAAAGAAAGCACAATATTGCACCCTCTAAGGCCTAGATTAGTTTCGCATTCAAGCACGCCGTGGCTTTCATTCACCGTTAAGCCCATTTGCCTCAGGCCATCAAGGTGCAAATCAATCGGCCTTGGGCCAAGCTCGCAACCTCCAGGCAAAGAAAGTTTTGCCTTTCCCATCAGTGAAACAAGCGCACCTAAAAATATTATTGATGACCTCATTTCTCTCATTAAAAATTCAGGAATATCGCATTTAGAAATCCCTGAAGAATCCACTGTTAAAGTGTTTCCTTCGAATTTTGTTTTGCAACCTAAATATTTAAGAACCTTAATCGTAACATCGACATCTGAAATATGGGGACAATTATGAATTATACACTCATCCCTACACATTATACAAGATGCTAAAATGGGAAGCACGCTATTTTTTGCTCCTTGAACTTTAATTTCTCCGTCAAGACGCCTTGAACCTTCGATTATTAACTGCGACATCATTTATTCACCCCTCCGAAAATAATAAAAATTTACATAAAAAATTTGCCCCACTTTCTATTATTGACAAACATTTCAATGTAAATCCCTCCATATTGGGTATAATATTCGAGTAAATTTCTCTTGTGATAACAAAAAGCAGCACTTTTTAGAAGACTTGACATTAATTTGAATTTGAATATGCTTAAAGTATCGGATTTTATAAAATTTTCAAGGAGGAAGGCTAAATGAAAAGAAAAATAAACTGGAAATTAGTTTTTAATATATTGTCGCTTTTAGTTCCAATAGGACTTGTTATATATTTTTTAACCTCAGAACAAGGGCTCATAGATTTAATGGAAAATGCTTCAAAAATGAACCTTTGGTGGACTGGTGCCGGCGTTCTTTGCCAGTTTTTAAATATTACGGTTGATGCGATAGTTCTTTATCTCATCATTCATAACTACGAAAAAAAATACACCTTCAAGCAAGCTATCAAAGCGACGGTGATCGGCCAGTTTTACAGCGTTATAACCCCCGGTGCCGTTGGCGGACAACCCATGCAGCTTTATTGCATGAGCAAACAAGGTATTGACGGCGGCGTGGCCTCATCTTGCCTTCTTCAAAAATTCCTCGTTTACCAGACAACTATTACTTTCTATTCACTCGTGGCAATGCTTTGCAACATGAGCCTTTTTTACGGCGACCTTAAAAACCTAATGCTCAGCCTTGCACTTTTCGGGTTCTTGTCGCACCTTGTTGTGGTTATTTTTATGTTCATTTTTTCGTTTAATAGAAAGCTTGCTTCCTCAATTATCAATTTCTTTTTCGGGCTTCTAACCAAAATTAAAATCATAAAAAACCCCGAAGAGAAAAAAGAAAAGCTCGAAGAGCAAATGGAATTTTTCCATGAAAGCAATTCGAAACTTTATGAAAACAAGAAACTTTTGGTAGCTTCTTGCGCCCTCACGATTTTGCAATTGACATTTTTATTCTCGATTCCTTACATGATTTACAGAAGCTTTAATTTAACAGGCGCAAACCCAGCCGACATGATAACTGCTCAGGCTTTTGTTACAATGGTTTCGTCGTTCATGCCTCTTCCCGGCGGTTCAGGTGCTGCAGAAGGAAGCTTCTATGTGTTTTTCAAGCTGTTCTTCACCGAAAACATCATCAAGTCTGCAATTCTCATTTGGAGGATTATAACCTATTTCATGAACGTTATCGTTTTTGCTCCGTTTGCAAATGTCAGCAAAATTTCAAAAAACAAAGAGGTGAAATAAAAAGTGTCAAACCCAGCTATCAGCCTGGTTATGCCGGTTTATAACGTTGAAAAATTTTTAAATAAAGCTTTAGCTTCCGTTGAAAATCAAACTTTCAAAGATTTCGAAATGATAATCGTTGATGACGGTTCAAGCGACAAAAGCTACGAAATTGCCGAAGAATTTTGCAGTAAAAACACGAATTTTAAATTAATAAAGCAAGAAAATAGCGGCCCTGCAGCCGCAAGAAACACCGGAGTGAGCCACTGCAAAGGCGAGTACATCGCTTTTATGGACAGCGACGATTACCTTGAAAAAAATTTTTTGGAAGAGCTTTATAATTTAGCCAAAAAAACCGGTGCGGACATTGCTTGCTGCAATTTTAACATGTATTTCCCGAATAAAAATTTGAAAGTTTACATGCCTTTTAATTCTCTTCCCGGCGTTTACACGAAATCCAAAGCCTTGCGCAAGCTCATTTTGGACATTGGAGTTCACTACTTTATTTGGAATAAACTTTATAAAAAAGAGCTTTTTTTGGAAAGAAACATCAAGTTTGACGACATGTATTTCGAAGATATTTCAACTTTGCCCAGGCTTTTTTACTTTGCAAAAACTGTGGCGTTTACTTCGAAAGCGCTTTATAACTACACCATGCGCGAAAACAGCATTTTGCATTCGATAAATGCCAAAAAAGTTAACGATTACATTAAAGCTCTAGGCATCATTAAAAGCTTTTTGGAAGAAAACAACGATTATGAGGAATATTCCGGGCATGTTTGGGCCTATGCTCAAAGGGTTAAATTCGTGGTTTATTATTACATTATAAATCTTCATTTGAAAGCCCTTAACTTCAAAGGTTTCGGCAAAAACATCTCTTGTGCGATGAAATCAATTAATTATTTTACGGATAAAAAAATAAATGGGAACATCGAAAATATCGACGTCCCCTACGAGGTTAAAGATCCACAGCAAAAATCATAAAACTCACGCGTTTATGGAATTATAATCCATAGGCGCTTTTTTGATATTCCTGCTCAGAAACTTTTTTAATATTAGCTCCAAGTGCTTGGAATTTTTCAATAATTTCTTCATATCCGCGCTCAATGTGCCTTATTTCATCAATGACGGTTGTGCCTTTAGCAGCGAGCCCAGCTATAACCAAAGCCGCGCCAGCTCTAAGATCCGTTGCTTTAACCGGAGCACCGTCAAGCTCTTTAACGCCTTCAATAACGGCTGTTCTGCCGTCAACCGAAATGTTAGCGCCCATTCTTCTGAGCTCTTCGATGTATCTGAATCTGTTGTCCCAAACGGCTTCGGTAACAACACTTGTGCCCGGGACGATTGAAAGCAAAGCAGTAATTTGCGGTTGCATGTCAGTCGGGAAACCCGGATGAGGCATTGTTTTTACGTTGCATTTTTTGAGTTCTTTATCGCATTTTATGTGAACAAAATCGGTTCCTTCAGTGAGCTCAGCACCAATTTCTTTGAGCTTTGCGGTTATGGATTCCAGATGCTTCGGAATTACGTTTTCAATTGTAATTTCGCCCCTTGTTGCAGCTGCAGCAACGAGATAAGTTCCTGCTTCGATTTGATCCGGAATAATAGAATAAGTGATGCCCGAAAGCTTCTTAACACCTTTGATTTTTATAACGTCAGTTCCTGCGCCAACGATATCCGCACCCATGCAGTTAAGGAAGTTAGCCAAGTCAACGATATGCGGCTCTTTCGCGGCATTTTCAATAACAGTGAGGCCTTCGGCTCTAACCGCTGCAAGCATGATGTTAACTGTTGCTCCAACTGAAACAACATCAAGGTAAACGTTGCTTCCAACTAATTTTTCACTTTTAACTTTGATCATTCCGCCATCTAAAGAACACTTTGCGCCCATGACTTCAAAACCTTTTAGATGCTGGTCAATAGGTCTGATTCCAAAATCGCATCCGCCCGGCAAATAAACAATCGATTCGCCGAATCTTCCCAAAAGCGCACCTAAAAGATAGCACGAAGCTCTCATGTTCCTCATGAGTTCATAAGAAGCCACACCGCTTTTAACTTTTCTTGGGTCGATTTGCAAAGTGCCTTTCGACAAAAATTTAACCTCAGCGCCCAAATCTTCCAAAATTTTGCACATAAGTGTGATATCGCTAATGCTCGGTAAATTTTCAATCACGCAGACTCCATCAGAAAGTAAAACCGCAGGTAAAATGGCAAGCGCTGCATTTTTTGCTCCGCTTATGTTTACTTTTCCTTTTAATTTTTGTCCTCCGGATATAACTATCTTATCCAAAGTGACAACACCTCTCTAACCATAAAATATTATCTTAATTATTGTATTCTTTGCTTTCATCATCCTGGTTTGTGCTGGATGATTTGTAAGGTTTGCTTTCAGTTTCTTTCACATTATTTGATTTAGCATCAAAATCAATTTCGTAAACTTTGTAAAGTTTGCCGTCAATATTTATGCTCACTTTTTTCTTGCCGCTAGATCCATTCACGTTTACGGTATACTTACCTTGGCTGTAAGAAGGAATTATTTTCTTAGTTGATTCGAAAACTCCATCTATATAAGAAGAAACCGTTATTTCATTGTCAGTTTTTGGCAAACTAACCGAAACTTCGATAGTTTTTTCTTTCTTTTTGCCGGAACTAACAGTGAGCTTAATTACTGAATCTTTCGAAACAGTGGTTCCCGGAAGAGGGTCGGTTGAAAGAACTGTGTCTTTCGGCTTTTCGCTGTCTTGAACGGTAATATCTTCCGAAACTTTCAAATTGCTCGAAGTGATTTCATTTTTGGCCACTGCGAGCGACTTACCGAAAACATTCGGCACGGTTATTTTTTCTTCGGCAGGGCCTTTGCTAACATAAATTCTAACGGTTGTGTCGGCCGTTACTTTCGTGCCTTCTCGTGGGTCAACGTTGCAAACAAGGCCTTCGGCAACTTCGTTGTCGTTTATTGTCAAAGTGACGCATTTAAGCCCGACATTTGAAATTTTCGCCTTTGCAACTTCTTCCGTCATACCCTTAACCAAAGGCACCGTGACTAAAACGCCCGAACTGTTAACCTTCAAAGAAATCGTTGCGCCCTCTTTGATTTTTTTCGAGCCCGGAAGAGGATCCTGATCTATTATAACGCCTTCAGGTTTGCTTGCGTCGTAAACTGATTCAACCTTCCAAACGAATTTGTAACTCGGGTTATTCTGAACATCCGAAAGCTTCATATTAATAAGATTCGGCACATCGACATCTTTCGCTGAAGCATTGCCGCACGAAGAAAACCACGCAATGAAAGCGAAAACAATTGCGAAAATTCCAACGGCAATGGCTATTCCTCCGGCAATGCCCGTGGCTTTTCTTTTTTTGCTTTTTTCTTCAGAGCTGTATTTATCGCCGTAATCCTGGCTTATTTCTCCAACTGCTCTCGTTGGATTATCATCCACGAAACACCTGTAATCAAATCTTGCAGATGGGTCGTTTTCAAGCTTCTTGATGTCAGCAAGCATTTCTTCTGCTGTGGCATATCTGTTTGCCGGGTTTTTCTCCATCGCTCTTAAAGTTATTTGCTCGAGCCCTTCGGGAATATCCGGGTTTATTTCTCTCAAAGGCTTGGGTTTTGCCTGCATTTGCATTATTGCAACTGAAACTGCATTGTCTGCTTCGAAAGGAAGCCTGCCCGTGAGCATTTCATAAAGCATTACTCCAACGGAATAAATATCCGCTTTTTCATCAATAACGCTTCCTTTGGCTTGTTCCGGCGCAATATAGTGCACTGAGCCGATTGCTCTGTCGGTCATTGTTTGAGTTTCATTTCTTGAAAATCTTGCTATTCCGAAGTCAGTCACTTTTATGGTGCCGTCTTTCAAAAGCATGATATTCTGAGGCTTTATATCCCTGTGAATAACGCCCTTGCTGTGCGCGTGTTTAAGCGCCGAAAGAATTTGGTTAACAAAATAAAGCGCGTCTTTCCAGTTTATAACTTTTCTTTGCGAAATGAACTCTTTAAGCGTTATTCCGTCAATATATTCCATAACAATATACTGAATTTTGGTTCCAAAGCTGACATCATAAACCTTAACTATGTTCGGGTGCGAAAGAACCGCAATTGCCTTCGATTCATTTTTAAAGCGCCTGACGAACTCTTTATTCCCCAAAAATTCATCTTTGAGTATTTTTATAGCTACGATTTTATCTTCGATTATGTCATAAGCACGGTAAACAACCGCCATTCCGCCAACACCAATCAGCTCTTGTATTTCGTACCTGGCGTCTAATCTTTTGCCTGTATATTTATCCAAGATTTTTCTCTCCTATCTTGCTACCGTTTTGAAGCCTAACAAGCGAAACGGTTATATTGTCTTTTCCACCGCGGCTGTTGCACTTATCAATGAGCAACTCGGCAATTGTTTTAAGGCTTTTTTCTTTGGCAATTTCGCAAATTTCATCGTCTTCAAGATGGTTCGAAAGGCCATCGCTGCAAACCAAAACAATATCTTCGGGGGTTAAATCCATCATATTACAGTCAAGCTCAACTAAATTGCCTATCCCAAGCGCCCGAGTGATAATGTTCTTCCTAGTGTGGTTTCTAGCCTCAGTGCTTGTGATTTCGCCGCTGTCAACCATTTCTTGAACAATCGAGTGGTCAACTCCAACTTGAGTTATCTTGCTTCCGCTTATTAAATATGCTCTGCTGTCGCCTGCGTGCATAACATAAAGATGATTTCCGCTCACGACCGCCAAAACAACTGTTGTGCCCATTCCATGCAGGCTTTCATCGCTTTGAGATTTATTAAAAACCACAGTATTCGCCGCTTGAACGGCTTTGTTCATAAGCTCAAGGATGTTTTCTCTGCTCATGCTTTCGTTAATAGAGCCCATCACCTTGCTTATTTCTTCAACTGCTTCATTGCTTGCTATGTCTCCGCCGCTGGCCCCGCCCATTCCGTCACAAACCACGGTCCAGGCAAGGCTTTCGGATATAATCTTTCCTGCAACGGCATCTTGATTGCTGCTTCTTTTTTTACCAATATCAGTTTTACTATAAATTTCCATAATAATAGTTAGACCTCCTTAGGTATGTGCATAGCTCTTAATTGACCACAAGCCCCCTCTATGTCTTCGCCGAGCGTCCGCCTGATAGTTGCACTTATATTTTCGGCTTCAAGCATATTTTTAAACCTATAAATGCAATTTTTAGAGCTTCTTTTCAGGTTTGCGTTGTTTTCGCCATTTAACGGAATCAAATTAACATGGCACAAAACTCCTTTTAGAAGCTTTATGAGCCTCTCGGCATCAGCGGGTTTGTCGTTCACGCCGTCAATCATAATGTATTCAAAAGAAATTCTTCTTCCGGTCTTTTTAATGTAATATTTGCAAGCTTCAATCAGCTCGCTGATGCTCCATCTATTCGCTATTTTCATGATTTTCTTTCTCGTTTCGTCGTTCGAAGCATGAAGCGAAATCGAAAGCGTCAGCTGCATGTTTTCTTCGGCTAGTTTATAGATTTTATCAACTATGCCGCAAGTTGAAAGCGAAATATGCCGCATTCCAATGTTCAAATGATCTTCAGAAGAAATCATTTTAAGAAATTTAACCACATTTTCGTAGTTGTCAAGCGGCTCGCCCATGCCCATCAAAACTATGTTCGAAATTTTGGCATTTAGGTCCTTTTCAGCTTCCTGAATTTGGCCAATCATTTCGCTCGGAAGCAAATTTCTTTTGAAGCCAAGCTCGCCCGTTTTGCAAAAGGCGCACCCCATCTTGCAGCCAACTTGGGTTGAAATGCAAATCGTGTTTCCGTGCTTATATTTCATTATAACCGACTCAATATACCCGCCGAAAGGCATTTTAAAAAGGTATTTAATCGTGCCATCGGATGAAATTCTTTTAGTTTCAATTGCAACTTTCGGTATTTCATAAATCAAGCTTAATTTTTCGCGAAAAGGCTTTGAAAGATTTGTCATCTCGTCAAACGAGCTTGCACCTTTAACTATCCACTGATAAACCTGTTTTGCACGATATTTTTTCTCGGAAATATTCAAAAAATCTGAAACTATCTCGTCAAAAGTCATGGATTTAATATCTTTTTTCTCCAAACTCTGTTAAAGCACCTCCAAATTTAGTTTATTAACATTATAAATGTTAAGGCAGAAAGCTGTCAAGTTTGCATTATTTTTTATCTATAAACAGCGAAAGAATGCGGTTGTAAATCTCGCCGGGATTTTTATAAAAATTAGCTTTTATAGCATCGGCAAATTCTTTATCCGGGGCATAAAGAGTAAGCTTGAGCATGTCGAATTCCCCGCCAGAAACCGTGCAAGTTACGTCATAGCCATAGTCATTTTCTGTGATGACAGCCTTGTTTTCTTTTTCAATTTTCTTTCTTTCAAGGTAAGCATTCGTTGCCCTCAAAGCTTTATCTCTAACCACTAGCGGCAGGCTTTTCGAAAGCTCCTCAACTATCATTTTGCCCTGAGAAGTAACTTTAAAACCTTTTTCTGTTTCTTCGATGCTTCCGTTCGTTTCAAGCTCGCAAAAAGCTTCGCTAACTTCGAAATAATTGGCAAGGCCATAAGCCTGAAGAACCAAAGTTATGTCGTTTTTAGTTAAAGCAGCATCAAAATTCTGAATCATATAGCAAATAAGAATTCTTATTTCGTTTTTGTCCCTCAAGCCTCCCGGAGCAACTCCTGCTGAAAAAGCTTTTAATCTCATTTTCATCCTTCCTTTCTATTGACTTTTATTAAAATTATTGTTATGATTATGTAATATAAATATTATGCATCAGATTCTTTTAGTTCTGTTTTCAAACCAAATTTAGCAGGCAATTTAGCAACGGCTTTTTCTATTTCTATGCTAGCTTTTTCTTTATATCTACTTTGCGACCAAACCACTATTTTAAGCTTGCCTTTGCCTTCAGAAACCTTTTCGAAAACTACTTCCGGCGAAGGAATTTGAAGAACACTGCCGCTGAGCAAAAATTCTTTTTCTAAAAACTTTCTAACCGATTCTTTATTAAGTTTATTAAAAGAAATTTTATAGTTAAACTCGCTTTTTGAAAGGTCATATTCGCTTTTCCTCACGACGGTGTTGGAAACAAGCTTAACGTTCGGAATAATCACGGTTTTGCCTTCTTCTGCGGTCTTAAGAGTCGTGAAAAGCATTTCAATTTTCATAACTGTTCCGCTAAAACCGTCAAATTCAATGAAGTCCCCTACGTGAATCGGTTTATTAACAACCAAAACTATCCCGCTAACAACATTCGAGAGGCTCTCTTTCAGCGAGATTCCAATGGCAACCAGCGAAGCTCCCAAAGCAGTTACTATTGAATTAACGTTAACACCCAAAATGCTAAGTGCCATCACTAAAAGTATAATCTTTAGAAAAAATTTTATCAATGAATTTAAAAAAGAAGTTATGCTCTCATCGACCGAAGCTTTGCGAAGAAAAACGGCCGAAAGCCTTGAAATTCTGTTTATAAACCACCATCCAATTAAAACTATCGGCAAAGCCAAAAAAATATTGTAAAAATAAGCTTCTAATCCCACCGGAATGATACTTTTAAAATATTCTATCATAATTAAATTCCCCCTGCGTGCTTTTCTTTATATTATACCACTTATTCAAAATAAATAAAGAAAATTTAATAATTCAAAAAAGGTGAAAACAATGAATAAAAAACTTTATTTTAAAAATATTTCTGCTCTAATTTTAGTTGCCGTTTTACTTTTTTGCGGCACTTCGCTGCATGCTTTGAAATGTGAAGTCAGCAACCCGGATATTTCCAAAAACACGGTCTTCGTTGACTTTAACTTTGAAAGCAAAGAAGAATTAAACCAAAATTTTAATGAAAAATCTTTTATTGAAATTAAATTCGATGACCGCAAAATGAAATTCCAAAGCTGCGTTTGCAAAGGAGCTTTAATCCGAAGGAACATCAAAATTGAAAGGTCAACTGACAACATCGAAGCGCATTTTGAAGCCGACAAAAAGTTTCACGAGCGCACCGGCGCAACATCCGTAAGATTTAAATTCAAAACTAAAAGAAATCTTTACGCCATGAAAATGCCTTTGAAAGCCAGGTTTGTTAACATCGAGAAAAATGCAAGCAAAGAAGTAATTTCTGAAGAAATTGGCCTTGAAAACCACCCGGAAGTTGCTTTTTGCAAACTTTCAAGCTTAAAGCCAAGTGTTGGCGAGCTTTCGCCTGCGTTTAAACCGGATGTTACCGAATATAGCATGAATGTTAGCCACGATGTTAAATCACTTAATTTCGAAGCTTCGCCTTTGAAAAACGGCTTGAATGTTAAAATCAGCCGCCGTAATCTTTGCAGTGCCGGCCAACCCACTGACATAAAAATAAAAGTTTCGAACCCTGCAGTTAAAGGCCTTAACAAAGAATACATAGTTCATGTTAATCGTGGTGCTAGCCCGCCGAAAACTAAGAAAGAAAAAGCCAAGAAACAAAAATCAAGCCGCAAAAAGTCGGATTCCAAAGATGACTGGTTTGATTCGCTTGATTCATGCGAAGACGACAGTGAAGACGAAGATTTCGAAGATTCTTCAGAAGAAGCCGAAGAAGAACCTCAAAACGAAGAAGCGAAAGAAAGCAAAGATGAAAACGAAAACAAAACGGAAGAAATCAAAGAAAATATCCCTGAAAACAACAATTTGAAAATGTTAATCATTAAAATTTCCTGCGCGCTTGCCGCAGCTCTTGCAACTGCTGCATATTTCATCATAAAAAAAAGAAAAAACTCTAAAAAATAGACATTTTAATGGTAAATCACTTCCATTTAATATATAATTGAGTCTATCGTTAAAAATGGAGGTGAAGTGAGCCGTTTTGCTCACACGAAATATGCTTTCAAGATTACTCATTAAAAAATTTATTCCTGGAAAAATAGATTCAAAAGACCCGCAAACGAGAAAACGCTTCGGGATGCTCAGCGGAATCGTTGGAATAATATGCAATTTTTTGCTTTCTGCAGCGAAAATTTTCACGGGAATAATAACATCATCAATAGCAATCAGCGCAGACGGATTTAACAACCTTTCTGATGCTGTTTCTTCAGTAGTCACCTTAGTTTGCTTCAAAACTTCAGGCAACCCTGCGGATAAAAAACATCCTTTTGGCTACGGAAGAGTGGAATATATTTCAGGTTTAATAGTTTCAATAGCAATAATTTTCATGGGAATCGAGCTGACAAAATCATCAATCGAAGAAATAGTTAACCCCGAGCCTGTCAGCTCAGGAATCGTTACAATCGTCATACTCGTTATATCAATGATAATTAAATTATGGCTTGGTTACTTCAACAAAAAAATCGGCAAAATAATAGATTCCACGGCGATGAAGGCAACTTCGCTTGACAGCCTAGGCGATGCCGCAATAACCGCCGCAATTTTGGTAAGCACCATAATAAATTATTTCACCGGAATTTCAATCGATGCTTACCTCGGAATAGGCGTTGCGCTCTTCGTAATTTTCACGGGAATAAGCATGATAAAAGAAACTTTAGGCCCGCTCATCGGCCAATCTCCAGACCCTAAATTCGTTAAAGAAATCTTCGAAACCGCAATGCAAAACCCTGAAGTTTTGGGAATTCATGAATTAATAGTTCACAGCTATGGCCCTGGGATGAATTTCGTTTCGTTTCACGCGGAAATAAAAGCCGACAGAAACATAATGGATATCCATGAAGAAATTGATTCGCTTGAAAAACTCATAAAAGAAAAATTCGGTTGCCAAGCCGCAATAATTCACATGGACCCCGTAATCACTGATGACGAAATAGTTAATAAAATGCGCGAAAAAATTCTTTCAAACGCAAAGCAGCTGATTGATAAAGATTCTAAAATTTACGACCTTAGAATAATTCCGGGAAGCACTCAAAGGCTGGTTTTTGGCATTTCTGTGCCGTATAATGTGAAGAAAAGCGACAAGGAAATCACTGATATAATTTCTGAAAGTTTATCAGAAAAATATGAATGCATTATAGATGTAAATAGATGTTATTTTGACTAAAGGCGGAAAGTGAAATGCAAGAAGAAAATTCCCAGCACGAAAGCTTCATGAGGGCGGCGCTGGAAGAGGCAGAAAAAGCAAAAGCCGAAAAAGAAGTGCCCGTAGGTGCAGTGGTTGTTTATGAAGGAAAAATAATTTCCGCCGGAAGAAACCGCAGAGAAGTTCTTAAAAATTCGGTCTTTCACGCAGAAATTGAAGCCATCCACCGAGCGTGCAAAAAACTAGGCAGATGGCGGCTTAGCGGCTGCAGCCTCTATGTTACGCTTGAACCGTGCCCCATGTGCGCGGGCGCAATTATAAACTCAAGAATTTCAAATTTAATTTACGGCGCAAGCGACCCAAAAGCGGGTTCGTGCGAATCGGTTATAAACCTGTTTGACTTGCCTTATAACCACAAACCGCAAGTTGTTTCCGGGGTTTTAAAAGAAGAATGTTCCGAAATTTTATCTTCGTTTTTTAAAGAACTAAGAAAACAAAAGTCCAAAGTGAACTCTAACTAGAAAATTCACTCTGGATTTTTTTGCATAAAAATTTAACGTCTTCGAAAGTGTCAAAACTGCTGTTTAAAATTTCTTTAATCGAAAGCCATGAAAGGCCGTCTGTTTCTTCATGGTTCACTATTTCTGTTTGATTTTCAAGCGGGTAAGCCAAATACGAAAAATCAACATGAACATGCGTTTTTTCAGAAATATATTCCGAAATTGCCAATTTATTTACTATTTTAACGTTTATGCCTGTTTCTTCAAAAACTTCTCGAAGTGCAGCTTCGTGCGGTTTCTCGCCTTTTTCAAGATGGCCTCCCGGCTGAAGCCACTTCCCCACTTTTTTATGTTTTATCATTAAAAATTTTTGATTTTCAGGGTTAAAAACAAAAACTGAAGTTACCAAATGTCTCTGCATAAAAAACTCCTAAAGTTAAGCGTTTAAGCGCTTTTTAATATATCGGTAGGCAGCCGGGACCAAAACCCCAGCAGTAACAAAAACCGCGCCAATAGCCGGAATAGCAACGCATCGTTTCTCTTTGCTGCTTAAATTTCCCCATTTCATATCTGAGCGAACAGCCTCGCGAGTAACAACGTTTCTTTTAGCATCCGGGTTGCCTGGAACATCCTGCCAGCCTGAAGAAGATTCGGTGATTTCAATGTGATCTTTGCTAACAAAAGGCAGCAAACTCAAATAATAATTCGCAACGTTAACCGCAGTATAATCGCCTGTTTTTCTCGGGGTTCCGCCAGAAATCATACTTAATTCTTTTTCGCTTAAAATTATTTTATCGTTTATTGCAATCACTTTCTTTCATTCAGTTTTTGTTATTATATCACTTTTTTAAATGAAAGTCAATTATATTTTAATTTAAACCTTTGAAATTTTAATCGCTAAAACGCTTATATCGTCGTCTCTTTCGCTGCTTCTTGCCTTAACCGCCTCTGAAACAATATATTTCGAAATTTGGCCGAGATTTTCAGTGTTTATTTTTTTAAGAATATTCAAAACCCAGTCTTCACCAATGTCAGTAACGCCATCCGAAAGCATTATAACAGTATCTTCCGGCATAAGCTTGAAAACCTCGCCCGAAGCCGAAACCTCACTTAAAATTCCAACAGGTAAAGAAGAAAAATTAATTTTTTTGATTTCTCCTTCGTGAATCACGAAAGTTGCAGGTGAACCGGCTTTGATGAGCTTCGCTTCGCCAGTGAAAAGGTTAACCGAAAGGGCGTCAAGCGTCGTGAGCGTTTCAGATTTAGTGTTAAAAAGCATAACCGAATTTATGAGCTTCAAAGCGCAATTTAGGCCAATTCCAAACTTCAAAAACTGCTTAGCAAGTTCGGCAACAATGCTTCCTTCAACTGCGGCGCTGCTGCCCGTGCCCATTCCGTCGCTCAAAATAGCATTAAAATTACCTTCGCCGTCTTCGAAACATCTGCAGCTGTCACCGCAAAATTTTCCTCCGTTGCAAGCATGCTGAGTAACTGAAAAAACGGCCTTGAAAATCTTTTTCTCATGAAGCTTAATAACACAGCTGTTTTTCGTCATGTTAAAAACGGGCTCGTCGAGCTTCCTGCCTGATAAATCTGATATCATTTTAACGATTTTTTCGTTAAACCTCGTTTTTTCAAATATTCCCGTTTCAATTTCAACAAAAAGCCTTCCTTTAACTTTCTTGCAGCTAACGTTTTCAGGTTTTATGCCGTTTTCAGCAAGAACTTTTTTAATTTCGCTTGAAAGCTCTTCATCGTAAGCAATATGATTCTTAAACTCGCAGGCAAGGTTTGCAGTTAAATAGCTGATATCATCGAAATATCTTTGCGCTATCGTTTTGAATTCTCGAGCTTGCGAGCGGACAAGTTCGCATGAAGAATAATCTCGTTTAATGCTTCTTATTCTCTGCAAAATATTTTCCGGCTTGCGGCAATTCCCCAAAACATTTTCGTTTGAACCAAAATCGTCAATTTCAGGCGTTTCTTTTATTGCTTTTCTCATGCATTCATAGGTTGATTTGCAGTTTTTATCCCAGCAAAGTTTGCGCAAACCGCAGGAAGAACAGTAAGATTTAATGGAATCAAGGCAAGCTTCCTCCAAACCGAATTTAGAGGGGCTCAAAGCTTCAATTTGAACTTTGTCAAGGCAATTCATCGAAGAAAAGCAGTCCGAAACTAACCTCAAACGCCAAAAAGCCTCTTTATTTTTGCTGCTTACGCTTGTTTTTTTGCTTTCAGGCAAAGCCTTGCTAGGGCAAATGTTTTTAAGAAAATTAAATGTTTTAGAAGGCAAAACGCAGAAAATAATCATGCCAAAAGTTAGTTCATAAAGCCGGCTGATCATCCCCGGAACATCACCCGACCTAAAGCAAACAATCGCATAAGCCGGAATAAATGCGCCGCAAACCGCAAGCTTGCCAAAAGGAGCAAAAGCGCCCGAGAGCATGCCCGCGAAGGCGTAAGAGCCCGAAACAAAATTAATTCCAAAAGAAGGAAGCGCAAAAATAACCCCCGAGGAAATGCCGGCAATCGAGCCGCCCGTAACGCCGAAACAATATGAAGAAATTAAAATTAAAGTAACGGCAAAAATTCGGCCGATAGAAACACCGTGCATAGAAATTTCGGAAAGAGCAAGAAGCGAAATGCTAATGCTTATAGCAATGCACACAAATTCCGCTAAACTTAAATTATAAATCTTTTTATTTTTAATAACTTTAAAAGATGTATCGAAAAAATAAGTTGCAACCGCAGCAACAAAGCATTCAAGCAAAGTAATCATAGTCCCGTGAAAGGTTATGCCGTCAGCGCAGTTCACCGCCAAGCCCGTAACTATTGAAGACATAAAAACAACTAGCGGAGTATACAAAACATGGTTCTTAATTTTAGTAACATCGCTGAGTGCCCATCTTATTGCCGCTATTGAAATAACGGTTGATATGTACCTCATTCCTGAGCCTAGCCTAAGAGGCATTAAATACCCGAAAACTGAACCCATCAAAGTTGGAACGAGCATTTTGCCTGAAACCGAGGCTGACAGCGAAAGCCCAAATGGATAGTAACTTCCGAGGATGTAACCCCTTGAAATTAAAACTGCCGAAATAAAATACATCGCCTTTGCAAAAACAACTCTTATTGAATAATTTTTTGCCATTTTAGCCAGCTTGCTGCTGGTTTTTACCATGGATTCTTTCAACTTCCATCGCCACCTAATAATATTTTAAAACCCTTACGGTTAAAACCATTATAGCGGGCCTAGGTTAAAAATTATTGTCAAAGTGCGCTGTAATTTAATTGATATTTTTGATTTATTTTATTATTAATAGATATTTAAAATCGGTTTTTAAAAACTAAACTCAGTTTATATCGATTTATGAAAAATAATAATCCATCGTCTTCTTTATTCTTATTTTAGCTTTTTTAATGTGCCTCGAAACCGAAGAAATGCCTATTCCAAGCTCTTTTGAAATTTCTTTCATCTTCATTTTCTTGCCGTAATAAAGCATGGTGCAAATTTTTTGCCTTTCCGTCAGCTCGCCAACAATTATGTTTTTAAGCGCTTCCATCATCTTCGCATAGTTATTATCTTTTCCTTTATAGGCCTCCTTTTTATATTTCGAAATGCTTGCAAGAGATTCCGTAAAATCATCAAGATGCAAAATTTTATTTCTCATTTTTTTGTCTTTCACCCCTTATTTTCAAATATTCCGCAGTGTGTTTTAAGTCAAGATACATAGAATAAAGCGTGGAAACCCTCCATTTAATTTGCTCGGCATCTTTTTCGCAGTGGCGGGCGCTTGCTTTGAGGGTTTTAATGTAAGCTTTCAAATCGGCCGCCTCTTTTATGTACTGTTTATATAAATTATGATAATACATAAGTTCTCCTTTCCTACACGATTTGTGTAGTAAAATACAAAAAAATAATATCCATAATTCTATTTTAATTTTGCGTCGCAAAGTTTGTTTTAGCTTCAAGAATATAGTAGCATATGTATATTTATCCGTCAACTGTTTTTGCTATTTTTAACATTAAATAACAAAAATGAAACATCCTCAAAAATTCGCCGATTTTTTTAAAACTTGTGCACCAAATGTGTAGGTAATATTATATCCTAGAAAATGAATTTTTTCGACAAATTATTACCACAAATTTACTTTGAAACGTTTATAATACAGATAGTAGGATAATGTTATAAAAAGAATTTTATAATATAGTACCCAAAAGGAGGTGGCATAAATGAAGGAAACTCTAAGCGAAAAACTAAAAAAGCTGAGAATGAAATCCGGCCTCACGCAGGCGGAACTCGCAGAAAAGATTAAAGTTTCTCCTTCTTCGATAGGAATGTATGAACAAGGAAGAAGAGAGCCGAACAACCACACTTTATCGAAGATTTGCAAAGAGCTCGACGCTGAAGGCGACTATGTGCTTGATCTTCAAAACGACAAAATCAAGTCGAAAGATGTGATTGAAATGCTCGAAGAATTCATGAGATACATTGAAACCGAAGAGAACATTATGCTTTGCGGCAAACCAATCGGAGAAGAGCAAAAGAAAAAAATAACAAATGCCCTTAGAGTAGCAGTTGCAGTGGCAATTCACGATGGCATTCAAAAAAAATAACATTTTTGCACTCCGCCGTATAATATGTAAAAGAGGTCTTTGAAATTAAGTTTCAGTCACGCTTTTATATTAACAACGGCGGTGAATTTTATGTGCAGTTACAAACAGCAAGGTATTCTTTCGCTCGCTTTCGGACTGGGGCTTATACTTTCATTCTTATTTCCTGAATCTATAATAATAATCATTATATCACTGATGTTAGTGATTTTGTCAATATCTCTTGTAAAACGCTGACTCTAATATAGGGAGGGTTTATTATGAAAGTTGTTGTGTTTAAAAGTCCCGGGTTTCTTGGTTTTTTCTTAAGAAAGATATTTAAGATAAAAAAAGAGAAAATCTGAAAATAAAATCCTTCGGTAGCCCCGAGGGATTTCTTATTGATATTTAAATACACAATACGTTTAGGCCTTTCGGCTCAAAGCACCATATATCTATCCTTAATCATGAATTTTATTATATTTAGTATAATATCTTTACACATTGTGTGTATTAATAAATATCAATGCTTAATATTTTTAACTTTTTATTCACTAAAAATTAAACTTTTCGTAAACGATATTTTTCAATTTCATCATGAAAATAGACTTTTAATCCTGGCTAAAGTGTGGTATATAATAACTATATAAATAATATATAGGGAGGTTTCAATTTGGACTATATTAATTCGGTGCTAACACCAGTGAGCGATTTCATTTATGTTTACATATTAATCGCTTTGCTAATTTTTTGCGGTGTTTATTTCACTGCAATCACAAAATTTTCTCAAATTCGCTTTTTCCCGGAGGCTTTAAAATCAATAAATGAAAAATCAGAAGGCGGAAAGGTTTCGTCGTTCCAAGCGCTAATGATTTGCACAGCTTCGAAAGTGGGAACTGCAAACATCGCGGGAGTAGCCACGGCAGTGGTGATAGGCGGCCCGGGGGCAATGTTCTGGATGTGGATAATGGCGATTATTGGGTCAGCTTCTTCAATGGCTGAATCTACACTGGCGCAGATTTACAAAGTGAAAAGCAAAGACGGAAATTCTTTCGTTGGTGGCCCGGCTTATTACATGGAAAAAGCTTTTGGCAACAAAAAAGTAAGCATGGTTTTTTCTTCGCTTTTTGTTTTTTGCTTTCTCTTCGGGTTTAATGCCCTTCAAGCGCACAATATGTCATCTTCGCTCAAATATTATATTCCTAACTACGAAAACACGATTTGGCCATATGTTGTGGGAATAATTCTGGCTTCGGTGGTTTCGTTTGTTGTTTTTGGCGGAATGAAAAGAATCGGCTTCGTTTCTTCGTATTTAGTTCCGGCAATGGCAAGCATTTATATTTTGGCAGGCCTTTACATAATTATCACTAACTTTTCTAAAATTCCGGATGCATTTAATGCAATAATTTCTTCGGCGTTTAACTTTAAATCAATTTTCGGAGGAATGAGCGGCAGCGTCCTTTTGATTGGAATAAAAAGAGGTCTCCTTTCAAACGAAGCAGGCATGGGAAGCGCACCAAACGCAGCAGCCTCAGCAGATACTTCTCACCCGGCAAAACAAGGCATCGCTCAGATTTTGTCTGTGTTTATTGACACAATCTTAATATGCTCAACTTCAGCATTTATTTTGCTTCTTTCAGGGGTAGACTTAAATTCTTCTCTGTCAGGCATGCCACTCATGCAAAAAGCGCTCGAAAGTCAGCTTGGAATTTGGGGAGTTCACTTCATAACGCTTTCAATAACGGCTTTTGCATTCTCGGCAATAATCGGAAACTTTGGATTATCAGAACCGAACATAACGTTCATTAAAGACAGCCCAAAACTTTCAAATGCTTTCAGATTGCTTGGAATTTTTTCAATAATATTTGGCTGCGTTGCAACTGCTTCAGTAGCATGGAATTTGGCTGATATTCCAATGTCTTTTATTGCGATTGTTAATATAATAACTATTTTGAAGCTTTCAGGGCGCTACAAAGCTTGCCTGAATGACTACATCAAGCAAAAGAAAGAAAACAAAGAGCCCGTTTTCAAGGCAGAAGATTGCGGAATAACCGACACAACGCTTTGGAAATAACTTAATTGTCATCCACGTGATTAAATTTCGCGTGGATTTTTTGTTTAAGCTTTTCCCTATTTATAGATTTTTTAAGGTAAATATATTATTCAAAAAATGGCCCTCTTAAAAAATGCTAAACACAATATTTATTCGAGGATATTGTTTTTACTGATGATTTCACTTTGTATAAAATATATATTAAAATAAATTTTTAGCACTTGAATTTTAATTGATTAGTGATATAATTTAATAAGTTAAAATTTAAATCAGGAGGGTCAAGATGGAATTTAACAAGAAAGAAATGGACATAACATTTGAAAAATTTTTAAAACATTCGACCATTGTTATCAATCAAAGGCGCATGAACTCTAGCAATAGAGTAAATTCTTCTTACAAAAAGAAAATTTTCCAAGAAATAAAAAGCATTTTTGACCTTGACCCCGACATTAGCCTGAAAAATTTCACAAGAAATTATATAAAAAGAATTCACTTCCCTGTGGTTTGCAAAGAAAATGTTGTGAAAATGGTTTATTTGCTTATTTTCGAAACTGAAATAAACAGTGCAAAAGACATAGAAATTCAAGTAAATACCATAATCGATATCGTGAAAAAACTAGAAGAAAATGAGTTACCCTTGCCAAAAAAATATTTAATAGAAAAACTTAAAAAAATGAAAAAAATAAAACTTATTAAACCAAGAAAAACTGACATTTCAAATAAATTAAGCAGCAGCATAGCTGAATTCAAAAATAGCAAGGAACTTGACACCAAAAGTGCGGTAAAACTAATTAATTTGATGATTAAATTTATGAAATCGAGTGTTAAAGACAAAGAAAAATCTGAAAAGCTTAGCCTTTTTTGCCAAGCGCTTGAAGATAAAGTTCTTAACCCTGAAAACAAAAAAAATTCTCAAAAACTTTACAGTTTTGCTGAAAATGTCATTCTCAATTTGAAAAAATTAAGAAAAGAAACCGGCTTGGAAGAGGACTATAAAACCGTTAGCAACTGCATTAACACCTGTAAAAACATCCGTGATGAATCCATGCCAGAAAAAGAAAAGTTCAAGCAAATTGAAAAAAACCGCAAAAACAAATCGCACAACAAAGAAAGTTTAAAACACTTTTTTGATATTCAAAAATCAACCATTGCTCAAGCAAACGAAATTATAAATCAAGCTGGAGGCATGAATCCAATAACCGAAAGCGAACTGCCGAAATTTAAAAATTGCGAAAAATTCTTAAAAAAAGCTTCATCATCAGAGAATTTAGACGAGGAAATTTTCAATTCGTATGTTGAAGAAATGCAAAATGAAACCAAGCGTGTTATTTCCGAAAGGCTGAAAAAATCAACATTCGGCGCAAAAGCTCCAAGCTCGCAGAAAATTCTTTCTGAAATATTAAACTTATTCTAACTACAAAGGAGTGAAAAAATGAACAATAATAACATAAAATCAGAGCTGAAAGCCGCTTTGAAAAATCTTGATTTAACCACTGCCACGGTGAAGGACATTCAAACGGCGGTAAATAAAAACAGCCCTCAAATTTATTCCGAAGTTATAAGCAAAATGGCTGACATCGAAAAAGTGCTTAAAAACCGCGATCTAAGCCAAAAATTGAATTATGATAACTGCTATATTTTGGCGATTAACAAAGACAAAAATTCTTGGAAGACACTTTCGAAAGACATAACAATCAAAGGCAAAAATGGAAAGCCCTTACAGGCAAGTTTAACCTCTGTTCCTGCTTCAGAAATGGGAATATTCACTAATTTAAAGCACGGAGGAGGAATATCTTCAAGCGATTCGAACATAGAGCACGCTTCAAACCTCTGGAAAACAGAAGCTAAAACCGCAGGAAAAGACGGCAAAGTTTTGTTTTCTGCAATAAGGCACAGGAACACTCGCGGAACGGAAATGGCCACAAAAGAAGTGATTTTAGCCGCAGCCGTTGAACAATACGGAGCGAAAGCACTTCAAGAAAGCCCGAAAAATAAAGTTTGGGAAGTGAAAATGGGAAATATTCAATTAATGAGCCCACCGAAAAAGCCCCTTTCTAAGGTTTTGTTTTCATCCGACAAAAATAAAGCCGCCCAACAAACCGAGGCATTTGAAAATTTCTTCGATAAAACTATAGACATGCCGATTTTAGATGCAAACGGCGAAGAAAAAACTGTGAAACTAAAGCTAAAAAATTCTTCTTTTTTATTCAACTTCGGTTCTAACAGTATGCACTACAACTATGGCGGCGCAATGGTTAAAAGTTCTTACGACCAAAACAAAAAATCTTTTGAAAAACTTTTCGGAAAAGACATTTTAAAGTCGCTCGAAGAAAGTTTCGAGTTCTACAGCAAACGCTCGAAAATGAAAAGCGAAGAAAAAGACTACATTTTGCAGCATGAATTTGTTAACCAAATGGATAAATCTTCAGGGGAAGTTGGAAAATATTTAGACGAACTTAAAGAAGAAAAGAAAAAACACCCCGAAAATTCCAAAGAAATTGACCTAAAAACTAAAAAAATAATAAACCTTTCAAAACAAATTTTAGACCTTTGGCTAAGCACTCATGGAAGAGGAATAAAATCAAACCCCGCAGCAATTCAAACCCGTTTAGCTGCACTCCTTTATTTGATAGGTTACCCCATCACCTTCAACTGCAAAAGCGGAAAAGACAGAACAGGCGAAGTGGCCGCTGAGATTAACGACCTTGTGATGACTATGGAAGCAAACGACGGAGAAGCGCCAGACCCTTACAAAAAAATGACAAAAAAAGAAAAGGTTCAAGCCAGCGAAGTTTATGACGCAACCCAATCAGATGAAATCGCAAGTTCTAACACCGGTTTTAGAGGTTTAAAAGTTGGATATAAAAACACCACTAGCCGCATGGGAAAAATGAAGGGTTCCTCGAAATTTTCGAAAGTTACTTCTAAAAGTTAAAGCATTTTTTGCACAAAATAAATCACCCACTTTAACATGGGTGATTTTAAAATTATTTCCCGTATTTATCTTTAAACGGTTTTAATTTATTTCGTACTTCAGAAGATTTACGATCTAATGTAAAAGGAGTAAGCAGAGTATGATTTTTTCGTTTGAACATTCTTAATAGCAACCACTGCATTATAAACTAATAAAGCTAAAAGCCCACCACCAAATGAATAATTTTTACAACCACTAAATTCAAACACATAATTAGCTCTTTCTTTGCCATTTTCTACTCCATCACTGCTAATACCTTTACCTGATCTTTTTATTCCTGCCAATCCCAATAATATTCTTAAAAACACCTGAACTCCCGGCATATTTTCAAATGTTTCATTTCTTGGGAATTGTTCAAAAGTATAATTAACATATCCTTCTAAAGAAGCTTGTGTGTGTTTAAATTTATTAAAGATTTCCTCTATATCTTTCTCATCACTCTTAAAATCTTTGCTTCTACTATAACCACAATAATACTTCTTTTTGGAAAATTCACAGAGTTCTTTTATTGGTTTTTGCACATCAGCCTCAAATTTAGTTTTTACGATAGGATCTCCGCCAAAAATAGATGACAACATCCCACCGGCAGCTCTAAATACACGCACCGCACTTTCAGCTGCACTCGATACAATTCCTTTGGCTGAATTTATTTCACTTTTTGCTAACGAATAAGATTTAGTAAGCAAACCTATTAAAGTTTTTTCAACAGAATCACTCAAAAGGCTTATATCTTCAATATTAGACCGAGTAGAATAATTATTTCTCACAACTACTTTGCCATTTTTTATGGTTTTTTTGAAATTTTTGTAATCTCTATAAACTTTCATAGCTTCAACTTTTGATTTATCATATAATTTTTCCAATTCATCATCAGTAGCAGCAATTAACTTCTCTTTTTCCTCCCCTTTAGGTAAAGATTCCCACAACATTTCTTTGTAGTACTTAGAAAACATATCAAACTCCTCCTTAAATAAAAATATTTAATGCACTATATTGTATATATAACACATATTTAATTATGGATCTTCGAGGATATTTTGTCAAGTATTTATATAAATTTTTTAATTATTTTCATCAAAATTATAATATTTGTCAAAACGCACAAATGTTTTCTAGATTTTAAAGCAAAAAAATACCACCCTTTTGGGTGGATTGAATTTTTAATAGTTAAAAATATGCACGTCACTGTATAAATTGCCAAACTCATCGACCTTAGGTTTAGAACTACTAATGCTAATAGTATCCAGCACACTCCCTCTAAGAGGTTCGCTACCTAAATCTCTAATAAGCCTCAAGCAATCGCATCCAAAAAATGAATTTACATTAACACTTTTTATAGTTCCTTCAATGAAAATTTCAACCAATTTTTTGCAATTCAAAAAGGCATACTGACCAATAGAAACTTCGCCCTTAATAACTATTTTTGTCAAACTTCTGCAACCAACAAATGCGCTGTCATCAATGAGTTGCACGCTTTCAGGAATAATAACCTCATCAATATCATCACGATTCAAAAAAGCATTTTTGCCAATGATTCTAACGCCATTGTTTATCTTTATTTTTTTCTTGCCCGGAGGTGCATAAATAGCGTCTTCCTCTTTGTAATCTTTAAACCACGATTCTATTACTGCTCCTTTTGCCGGAGAAATCACCGCATTGTGCCTTTTTCTTGATTTATGCTGAAGCGTTGCCATATCGTCAAGCGAGATTTTGGAAGCGAAAACCCCCGAGCAAGTGAAACTAAAAGCAGTAAGTAATGATAAAAATACCGCGCGAGATCTTTTAATCTTCATAGTGTGTAATTGTCCCCTTTATTTGCAATTTTATATAAAATAAAAACCATCTCTATACATAAGAGACAGCTTTATATGGTAAGCTACCGGAGCTCAAACCCCGAGTAACCAAATTATAAGTATTATGAAGCTATTTCTCCGTTCATTTCAAATACCTGTTTTAATTATAATTAGTGCTAAAATTAATGTCAAGTGAAAATATTTTTATTTTGTATTTAACCAGGTTAGTTAACAATTTTAAAGCAAGTATATCTGTTTAATTTTAAGCCGCAAAATAATATTTTAGAATAAACTAGTGAATTATCTTATAAACTTCTAAATCCACTTGCATTAAAACACATAGAAGATTTTTAATTAGATTAGCCAAACGAAAAGATTTTGATAATACCAAGGAAGCTAAAAAACTGCTCAGTAGCCTTGAATTGCCT
>USGT01000008.1 GCA_900554335.1 uncultured Oscillospiraceae bacterium | reverse complement strand
AATAGGAAGCACAAAAACAACAAACCCAAACAAAAAAGACCAAGAAAAGTACGAGGAAAAAGTTAAAAAAATGCGAGCTGCTTGCGAAAATTTCGAAGAAAAATTTAATGAAAGTTTAGATTTTCCGCAAGTATGGCAAGGTTTGCTGAAAGAAAACTTTAAGGGACAAATGGCTAAAAACAGGCTTGTTTCTCGCACAAGCAGGATTCTTCATGACATGAGCAAAAAACTCTCGAAATTCAAACATGGATTTGACCCGAATAAGGTAGAAGACTATATCAAGGCTTTTAATTTTAAAGCAAAAAAGGCTAACTCTAAAGACTATATCAAACGTTCTGCGATAGATGATAAAGAAGTAGCCGACTTTTTCAATAGTGACATTCCGAATATTTTGCGAGAAAAAGTGGAAAGGGAAGCGGCTTTCGAAAAAATTCTTGATGAAGCTGAAGGAATTCAAGAACAAAGCAGAAAATCTTTAGATATGACTAATGGATTGGTGGGTAAATTGGAAGAAACAATTAGTGATGTAAAAGACAATGCTGAAGCGAAAAAAGAGCTGGGAGAAGCTAAAAAACAGCTGCGAAAAAGTATTAAAGAATTAGAAAATCAAATTGAAAATACAGAAAAAGCTGTAGCTAATTTAGAAAATATTCAAGATAACCCTAAAGCTTCTGAAGAAAAAAAGCAACAAGCTGCAAAAAATGTTAAAAGAGAATCAAAAAAACTAGACGATGCTGTTGGAGAGTTGGGTGATAACATCCAAAAAGCAAATGAAGTTCATACTGAAGTGCAAGAAAAAATTGAAGCAGCTGAAATGAGCCCTTTTGATGAAAAAACAAAAACTTTTACCGTTAAAACTGAAAATGATTTTAGAAAAGTTGAAGGATACGAAAATAAAATCGAAAACGTTGTTATAAAAGAAAATGTTAAAACTATTAAAAATTGGGCATTTGGAGATTGCAAAGCCTTACAAAATATTGATTTTAAAAATGTTACAACTGTTGGAATGTATGCATTTGAAGGCTGCACAAAATTACAAAGCATTGATTTCAAAAATGTTAAAACTGTTGGACTAGCGGCGTTTTCTGACTGCACAGCATTACAAAGCATTGATTTAGGGGGCGTTACTGATATTAAAGAGTATATGTTTTCCGGATGCAAGTCATTAGAAAAAATTGATTTAGGGCGTGTTACCAATATTGGAAAGGGTGCATTTTATAACTGCAATTCCTTAAAAGAAGTTGATTTAAAAAATGTTACAACTGTTAAAGGTTTGACATTTGAAGGCTGTAAAAACCTTGAAAAAGTAACTTTGCCAAAAAATGAGAAAGCAGCAAAGATTAAAGAAAATATACTTAAACAAACCGGGAAAAACGCAGGCGATGGGAAAAATGGAACTATTCAATTTATTAACGACCCTGAACCGGCAAAGCAGAAAAAATAACAAAGAGAAGCCCACGCTTTTAAAGGCGTGGGTGTTTTAAATAATATTTTGATTGGTAACTAAATCCGATGATTTTTATGTAATTGTTTATTTTTTCATGTCCGATATTTTTCTCGACCAATATTTTATTGAATCAAATGTGTCTAAATTTTCAATTTCTTCGATAGTGAACCAGCCTATTCCGGAAGCTTCTCTTTCGGACATTTTAAGTTCCGTGCCTTCAACAGGTTCACCATAGTAAATTAAATCAACGTGTTCGCGCACGCCTGGTTTTAAAACATTGCATTGTGAGCCAAGCGGAGTAATTAGTCCGCCTTCAAATTCAGGTCTTTCGCCAACTAATTTAATTTTAACGCCCGTTTCTTCCATACATTCTCTAACAGCCGCTTCGTCAGGAGTTTCGCAATTATCAACTTTTCCTCCCGCGGGAACCCATTTATTCAGTTTCTTATTAAGAAGCATCAAAAATTTATTTTCTTTGTTTCTAACGTAAACGGTAACGCACAAAAATCTTTGAACTTTTTCGTCTGCAAATCTTTGAATATGCTTGAAAACAAATAATTTCTTCTCGCCATCTTCTACGTCCGTTCCTTGCAAAAGCCATTCTGGTTTATCAATGTGTGGAGCTAAACCAAAAATAATTTTTTCAGGCTGTACTGTTCTGAGCTTCCTTTCGCCCTTCCAATTGGCGTATTCAAATGTAACTGTGTTCATGCTATCTTCCTCGCTTTACTATAAATTTTGGCTATAACACCCTCCATGAAAAGATGCTTTTTCAAGTATTCTTCATTGCCAACATTTTCAATGCGCTACACTAACATTTCCAATCTTGAATTAACATAATCGTTAATTTTTTGAATACTCAAAATAACCTCCATTTATTGTACAGCTCAAATGCTCTTTGTTCAACCATTAACCCCCTACTTTTACTCACGGTCTTAAATATTTCTGTTTTTTGCACAAAATATTTTTTAATCACCACAAAATTATATGGTAACAAAAACAAAAGCACCTGAAAATTAATCAGATGCTCTTTTGCATTTTTTTCTATCAAAGCTTGGGTTAAAAGCATAAAAGTTTTTGCTGTCAAGCTTATCAGTGCAGATTCGAAGCGCTTCACCAAACCGTGCAGCATGGAGCGTAAAAATCGCAAAAAATATTTTTCTTTAAAAATTCATATTTTCCAAGTTATTTCAATTTCTTCGCTAGAAACACGCACGATTTTCACAAGCGCATCCATAACTTCAATTTTGTCTTCCAAAGTCATTTCGCTCCATTTTGAAATGTAATCGGAAATTTCGCCCGCACTTGAAGACTGCTGCAAAGAAATTAATTTGCTGCTAAGCTGCTTTCGCTTTTCGTCAAGCTTTTCAATCTGAGCATTTATATATCGCATCAGTGTGCCATTTGCGCCCAAAATTTTTTTCAAAAATTCTTCAATTTCCTGGTCAACTTTAGAAATTTCAACTTTGCACTGGTTGATTCTTGGGTCGAAAACGCTTTTTAAATCCGCGGTTAAACTGCCAAGCCCTGCAAGCTTAATTTTTATCATTTCAAAAATTAAATTTTCCAAATCTTCCGCTCTAATCGTCTTGCATCCTTCGCAACCGCCACCTGAAGTTTTATTGCTGCAAACGAAATATTTTGCAGCCGCTTTTTGCTTCCTGCCGGACTTTCTCACCACAAGCGCATAGCCGCAACTAGCGCATTTCATCTTCCCAACAAGCCAGGAATTTTTAGCCTTACGGCCAACCGGGATTTGCCTATTTTTCAGGCTTTTTTTCCTGCATTTGAGCCACAGGCTTGAATCAATCACGCCTTCATGCGGCGCTAAAACCAGATTTTTACCATCCGCTTTTCTTTTGTATAAATAACAGGCATTTTCGCCCGTGAAATCTTCAGCACTGTTTATAATATTAACACCTTGGCTTTTGTAAAAATCATAAATCTGAAAATCGGCT
Source organism: uncultured Oscillospiraceae bacterium (assembly GCA_900554335.1). Taxonomy (GTDB): domain Bacteria; phylum Bacillota; class Clostridia; order Oscillospirales; family Acutalibacteraceae; genus UMGS1491. The sequence continues at coordinate 45,015 of USGT01000008.1, read as the reverse complement.
TTAACGTAAATTGGGTTTCTCAAAAGCTCGCTTATTCTCGCGGTGCACCAAGTTTTTCCTCTGAGGTTTTTTAAATTATGTTCGCTAAAATATTTCAAAACATCTTTTAAAGAATTTCCCGGCTGGGAATAAATCAAATACATCAGTTTAATTTGCTCTATTTCTTCGCTTTTTGCGGCATATTTCGAAGTTTTAACCCCGTCTATAACTGCGCTTTCAAGCGAAAATCCATACGGCACCCTCCCGCCCATGTAAAAACCTTTTTTGCTCCGAGAATAATATGCATCTGCAACACGCTTTTGAATGGTTTCTCTTTCAAGCTGCGCAAACACTATGCAAATGCTCAGCATGGCTCTTCCTATGGGCGTTTGAGTGTCGAATTTCTCAGTTGATGAAACAAACTGCACGTGATACTTTTCAAATGTTTCCATCATGTTTGAAAAGTCAAGTATAGAGCGGCTTATGCGGTCGAGTTTATACACGATAACTCTTTTTATAATTCCTTTTTTAACGTCAAGAAGCATCTCTTCAAAGGCAGGCCTGTTTGTGTTTTTGCCGCTAAAGCCCTTGTCGATGTAGCTTTTATATTCCCCGCCTCTTGTTTCGAATTTGCAAAACTCAATCTGGCTTTCAACCGAAATGCTATCTGCTTTTTCAACTGATTGACGAGCGTAAATTGCATCATACATTTTGCTTTATTTCCTCCGGTAATTTTTGCCAAGGTTAAAATTTTAAACATACTTTTTAAAAATGTGGAAAAGTCTATTTTTAGCTTCATCTTCGGCTTGTTTTTTCTCTTCAGGCCTCAACGCAGGAGTCAAATTTACCACTGTGTATTCCCTACCAGATAAATTTTTTTTGAAAAATTCTTTTTCATATTTCACGCCGGAAAACACTTAAAATTCCTCCAAGCACAAACAATTTAATTTTCTTTCAAGTTTATGCAAGGCCTTGCCTGAAATATTAAAAACGTATTTTAACAAAGAAACATAAAAAATAAAATTAATGAAAAAATTAGGCTTCTGCCCTAGGATCTAAGCTATTAATATTGGCATAAAATATATATACTCAAGGGATTTAATACAAAAAATCAGTAAAATATAACAAAAAGGTATACAAAATCGTTTAGCTTTATGATAAAATTGATTCGTAACAAATTTATAGAAAGAAGGGATCCAATGAAAAAGAAAAAATTAATGCCTGCTTTAACCGCGCTGTGCTTGATAATGAATTTAATATTGCCTATTTTCAAGGCACATGCAGCCGAAGAAAACAAGGTGACACTGAATTTTATTAACGGCACGATAAGTGACGGCAAAGTTGTTTACACAAGCGAAGGAGAAAGCAGCACAGGCGAAATCGAACTAGTGGCAAAAAATGATATGAACAGCTACGACAGCCTAGCAATTTCGGAAAATAACATGAAAATTGACTTAAATGAAAAAGAGTATTACCTAAAAACTACTTCGAAAATTACAGTCGAAGACCCTAGTGAAATCCTTGGAGCAGGAAGCTCTACTTACAACACACTTTACATCGGGGAAACCAGGTTCGACGTGACCTCAAACCCTTATATTAAATTGGATACCGCTCAATTCAGCGGAATTTTAAACATAAGGCTTGAAAAAGAAACCGGGCCACCGCAAACTACGAGTTACCCTGATAATATTTCTATTAAAGCAACTTACGATGGCGTTGGAATAGAAGTTTATTTGAATTCTGAAAAAATTGGCGCTGAATCGAATAAAATTGAAGGCATCGGCAAGGGCTATGCAAGCGGCGAGATTAATAATTTAATTTCAATTCAGCTTGCATTCGGGGATGGAAACATTGGCAGCGTAACAGTAAATAACAATAAGATTAATATTCCTGAAGGCACTAAAGACCGCCTGGAATTCAGCATTACGCCTGCAAGCGAGTATGTGATCGCAGTAACAAAAGCTAAAAATTCTTCAAGTTCGGATGTTCCAAGAACTATAATTTGGGATTCCGACAAGACTAACAATTCAAGCCTCAAAGACGATGAACTTCTTAAAAACGGAAGCATAGAAATCCTTGATATTAAAGACAAAAGCGGGAATTCAATTGGCCTTGACGACGTGAAACAAGACACCGCAAAAAATAACGGCTGGGCAAACGTTCTTCCGGGCTATAAAGTAATTTTGAAATTAAAGCCTGATTACGGCTACCAATTAACTTCCATTAAAATAAATGATGAAACTTTAACCGCTAAAGAGGAAGAATCAACCTTTGAATACACAATGCCAAACACAAACGTTCATTTAAGCGGAATTTTTGAAAAGGTTGATGACAAAGTAAAACCTGAAACCGAAAAAATCAAGGAAGGCAAAATTCAAATCGATGAATCGGAAATAGATTCAGGTTCGGTGGTTCTTTCAGTCAGCGATGCAGCTTTAACCGAAGAGCAAACTGCCAAATTCAAAGAAAAAGCCGAAAAATATGAAATTTCGGCGTTTTTGGGCATTCGTTTGGACAGAGTTCTTTACAAAGGCAGTGAAACCGATGTTTGGTCAAAAGAATTAAACGACCTTAAAAACGAGGCAACTATTACCCTTAAACTTGAAGAAAAAATTAACGGAAATGAAATTAAAATAATTCACGAAAAAAGCGACGGAACCTTCGAAATAATTCCCGCGGATTATAACGCTTCCGAAAACACAATAACCTTCAAAACTTCGAGCTTTTCAAACTACGCCATAGCAAATAAAACTGCAACCATAAGCAACATTGAAAATACTGAAAATACCGCTAATGATGGCAGTGACAGTGGCAACAGTATAATTCCTAAAACGGGAGACAATATAATCAAATATGTTATTATCTTTGTTTTAGTGGCCTTGGTTTTGGCGGGGTTCTTGGCATATAACCAAAAGAAAAAACTAACAAATAAAGAGGAGGAAAAATGAAAAAGTATTGGATTTTTAAAGCAGTTGCTGCGGCCGGAATGGCCCTACCGCTAATGATGGCAAGCAACGAAGCGCATGCTTTTACAATTAAGGGCGACGGCAAATACGCTTTAGTTATGAACATTAAAAACTCCGATAAAGGCGCAACAATTGACGGCTCGCAGTCGAGCAAAGTTTTGAAATTTAATTTTGACGAAGGAGAAGAAAAAGTTAAACTTTATGACTTAACTAATGGCATAACCGCTTTCAACGGGGAAAATGAATTTTCGGGCTGGGCTCTTTCATCAGATAGCGCAGAACCTGCTGCAAAAGATACGGAACTAGCCAAAGAAGATTTTAACGTAGAAGGGTATCAAGAGGGTGTATCTTTCACAAATGGCAAAAACGTTTATGCTTTATTCACCAACAAAAAGCTCTCAGAACCATATCAATTAAGATTAGACGCATCCGGAGGCAAGCTAAATGGCAAAGACTATATTTTTTTATCATCACAACCTGATGAATTTAAAACAATCGATTTGTCAAAGTACACTGCCGAAAGAGAAGGCTGCAAATTTTGCGGCTGGGGATACGAGAATAAAATCATAACCTCGATTGACAAGAGCTACTTTTCTAAAAATAACAATTTAACTGTTTTTGCACTTTACAAAAGCCTTAATTTTTACGGCGTGGACGATGAAGGAAGACTAAATAACCCAAATTTGCCGGAAGATGATAGACCATTTTCATATGTTCTAACTTTAAATGCTAACGGCGGAAAAATTGACGGAAAAGAGTCTCAACAATACGATTACCTCAACGACGGCAACTCCGAAAATGCAATGCCGATATTCCACTATATTCCCGAAAGAAAAGGCTGCACCTTCAAAGGCTGGAACACTAAAAAAGACGGCTCGGGGACGTTTTGCACACTTATTCACTGGAGTTCATGGAGAGCCAGTGACAAAACAGAATTTGAAAGAGATTCTTTGATTGAAAGCGGAAATGTTTACAAAAACATAACTCTTTACGCCACTTGGGAAGGCACTCCAACTGAATCTGAAGGAACGACATTCCCAAGCCGAAGCGAAAGCGAAGTAGAAGGCAGCATTACATTTGAAGAAGACAAGGACGAAAATTACACACTAGATATTAAAAAAATTGAAATCCCGGAAAATTTAGCAAGCAAAAATATTAAATTCATAGTGGACATTAACCTGCTTAATAACAACTCAGAAATAGTTGAAGTTAACGGCACAAAGATGATAATTAAAATTAAACTTCCTGAAATTTTGAAAGGTTATAATCATTTTCAAGCTGCTTACATCGGCAGGCAGGGCGAAATAAAAGAAACTCTGCCCGCTACTTTGAAAGACGGATATATAACTTTCGAAACTATACATTTGAGCAAATATGGAATAATTGCCACAAACAAATCAAGCGGCGGAAGCGGCAGCTCAAATGAAGAAAAAACCGAGAATGAAAATAAAAATCAAGGTGAAAACGAAATTGAAAACGAAGGCGAAGGCTCAAAAGAAAATGCTGAAGATAACAAAACTTCAAGCGGAATTAACCCAATAACCGGCGACGGAATTGCCAGCGCTGTGGCTCTTTTTGCGGCTGCTTCGCTCGGAATGGCTGCAATGCCAATTTTAAACAAGAAAAAATAAAATAAAACTTTTTAAAATGTGAAGACTAGCCTTTGGACCGCTAGTCTTCGTGTTTGAAAGGAATAGATTCAATGAAAAAAGTAAACCAAGCCGCAATTTTCAAAAATGCAGCGTGTTTAATATTGTTTGCAATTTTAATTTATTCGGGAACTAAAATTTTCAATTGGAGCAAAGAAAACACTCAAAATAAAAGCATGGCTGAAAACATAAATAAAGCGGCCGTAACTAAAACAAACGATGAAAAAAATAGCTACACTGTGGATTTTAACCTCTTAAAAAGGCAAAATAGCGACTCTGTCGCGTGGATTAAAGTTAAGGGGACTAACATTGAATACCCCATTGTTAAAACGAAAGATAATGAATATTACCTGACGCATAGCTTTGACAAAAGCAGCAATTCTGCGGGGTGGATTTTCGCTGATTACAAAAATAAATTCGACGGAACTGACAAAAACATCGTGATTTACGGCCACAATAGAAAAGATAAATCAATGTTTGGCAGCCTTAGAAATATTTTAAATTCCCAGTGGCAAAACAACAGCGAAAACGCTGAAATAACGTTTGTTTCCGAAAATGAAAATTGCATTTACAAAGTTTTTTCGGTTTACCAAATTGAAAAAGAAAATTACTACATTAAAACGGATTTTAGCAGCAATAATGAATTTGAAAAGTTCCTTAAAACAATTAAAACCCGCAGCGTGAAAGATTTTGGGGCGCCCGTTTCATCAGCAGACAGCATTTTAACGCTTTCAACCTGCGCCGCTAACGACAATTACAGAATCGTTTTGCATGCGAAAAAATCAAATTAAAATAAAGGTAGGCAAGTTTCGGCTTCCCTACCCTTTTTTATTTATGCACAATCTGCACGGTTTGCTTCACCAAAGCGTTGATAGTGAACAATTTCGCGCTCCCTTAAAAACCTGATAGGGTCTTTCACGTCAGGGTCATCGCAGAACCTTAAAATATTATCGTAAGTAGTTCTGGCTTTTTGCTCTGCTGCAATCTTGTAAATACAACGTTTTAAAAATTGGAACCTAAAAATTCCAATGTATTTCAATAGGGATATCTCTTGAACCCTCAAGACGCTTTCCGACACAAATATAGTCAATAAGTTTTTGCACGGTTTCTCTGTCTAAGCAATCAATATCTGTGTATTTTTTAATAATCTCTTGGCGACTATTATTGCTGCTTATTCTTTCGTTAATTTTATTCATGCTTTTTTGATGCTGGCGAAGTAAAGCCTCAAGTCTTTTTTTCTCACTTACAAAATCACGAGAAAAATTCACATATTCTGATTCCGTGATTATTCCTTTGGCTTTATCAAAATATAAATCTTTTATTGCCTTTGAGTACTCAGCCGTTTTTTTACCGCATAATGCAATTTCTTTTTTCAAATTTTGTTTTTGATTTTTTAATGCATCAGAAAGGATTATATTATTCTCTAAACTTTCTTTATCGAGAAATTTATCTGACATTTTTTTAAGTTCATCTATAACTGCTTTTTCTAATCTTTCGACTGATATAAAAGAGCCTATACAAGAATCTTTAGACACATGCCTATTTGAACATCCGAGATAATGTTTCCCATGGCATTTAGAGGACCTCATAGTATATCCGCAGTGCATGCATTTTACTTTCCTGGCAAATAATCCTACCATTCCTGTTACAAATGGTTTTGCTCGCTCTTGCACCATAGTTTGAACTTTACCCCAAAGCTCACTATCTATAATAGGATCATGTGTGCCTTTTACAATAAACCATTCTTCTTTAGGCCTTGGTTTATTTTGCTTGGTTTTGTAAGAAACGCTGCCATATTTCCCCTGAACCATATTCCCGATATAAATTTCATTTACAAGCATGTCTGAAATAGCAGAATATTTCCAAAGTGTACTGTTTTTCCCCTTAGGCTGCTTGTATCTTAGCCCGTGTAATCTCTTATATTCTGTTGGATTAGGCACTGCTCTGTCATTTAACATTCTGGCAATCGCTGTTTTGCCATACCCTTTTGAAAACAAAGTAAACACTTCTCTTACTATATTAGCTGCCTCTTCATCAATAATAAGGTGGCCTTTCTGATTAGGGTCTTTTTTATAACCATAAAGTGCAAAAGCGCCTATATGAAGCCCATTTTTTCTTTTGTTTGTAAGCACACTTTTTATGTTATCAGACATATCTTCAAGATACCATTCATTTACGAGGCCATTGATTTGCCTTGATTTTTTGTTGCCTTTGTTGGCCGTGTCTGCGTTATCAACTATACTTATAAATCTTACGCCCCAAACAGGAAACAAGCCATGAATATATTTTTCAACAAGCTCAAGCTCTCTTGTAAATCTTGATTGAGTTTTACAAAGTATAATATCAAATTTTTTTTCTTTGGCATCTTCAAGTAATTTATTAAACTGCGGGCGACTTCTGTCAGCACCTGCATAATCATCATCGCTATAAACATTATAAATATTCCAGCCGTGTTCTAAGGCATACTCACACAACATTGATTTTTGGTTTTGTATGCTTTCGCTGTCATCTAATTCACATCTTTTATCTCTGTCCTCCTCCGAAAGCCTGCAATATATTGCAACTTTTGCCATGTTTTTATTCTCCTTCTTATACGAAGTGATTAAAATAAATTAGCCCTATTCTTTAATGGAAACGTGCATGTAGAGCTAGTTTGTAAATATTATCTTTGCGATAGTTATTTTTGAATTGCTAATTTGTTTTTTTCGCATTCATTAATAAGCTCGGCCCACTTTTTGTTAAACTCTTCTTTTAATTTTTGTTCTTCCGAATTTTTAAAAATGTTTGTACAGATAATTTTATCTTTCGCCATTTAATCACCTCGAAAATTTCATGTTATATAAGTATGAATTCTGGCCTGCACAATATTATTTATTTTTAAATCTCATCTCATTTTAAAATGGCGCACGAATTGCAAAGCGGCTCTCATGGCCTGCAACGGTTTTTCACACTCGGGCTGTGGCTGATTGAAAGTAGCTTTAATTGTTACTAAAATTCCTTTTTCAATTTTCAATACACTTAAAAATAAGTTTTACATCTACTTATATAACGATCTTTTTAAGGCGCTTTTTTATTACTTTATAAAAACACGCTATTTAATTTTTATACTGCCATGATGATTTTTCACAACTGCTAACTTTCAAATTATTTAATTTTTTCCAAACAATTTTAATGGCTATGAATATCTTTCAAAACAAAAGCCCCTCCATAGGCTTGCACATAAAAAAGTGCAAAGTCCCACACTCAAAGTGCAAAACTTTGCTTATAAAATCAAATATTAAAAAATTTTGTGAATAAAAATAGAACTAATTTGCATGAACAATTACGTTATTTCGAGTGATTTTAGAATTCCAGTGTAATCATGCTGCCCTTGTTTGCAAAGGCAAATTGTGGGAAAGTGTTTTAAAATTTGCTTTGGCTTCTGTATTTTCGTTTGTAAAAAGACGGTTTTCTAATTAAAGAAAGCCGCCTCTTTATGATGGGTGAATTTTCCCAATATTATAACTCAAAAGTTCTCGATTTAATATTTTCGCATGTACCCCTGTCGTTTAAAAAATCTATATCATCTTGCGTTTTTACTGCATTCAACTTCATAAACCTTAATTTTTTTATTAAAAGCCATGAGCCTTATGCCATTTAATGCCGTATGTATCGTCGGCGTCAAAACACTCACGTATTAAATCCGAATCGCCTTCCCAGTTATTATAGTAAAAAAACCAATTTTTTGTAATTCTTTCTGATACACAATATCTGCGTTTTTCGTCGGGATTCTGATTAATCCAAAAATAAGTTTTCCCATCGTTAGTAACCTCTTGAAGTTCGCTATATTCGGAATCTACATACAGAGTGTTTAGAGGAACGTCTTGACTCGTGTAATAAATTCCCCAATCTTGGCCCCAATGCATAGCCATACTGTAATTGCCGCACACAAATACTGCTATATCGGCAGATTTTTCAAAAATAGGCGGCACAAGATGGCTTGCATATGAAATTTTCAATACTCCGTCCATAGTAATTTCCTCGGAAGAATGTTTTTTCAATATCAAATCTTTGTTTTGTTCCAAAACATTTTTATTTTCTGAAAAATAACTATTTATGTCTTGCCTTGACTGTTTAAAATTTCTGTAAGAATCATCTTGCTTGCACGAAGAAAATAAGCAGGCCACTGCAATACAAAACAGTAATACTATGTACTTTTTCATTTTTAACTCCCCACTAAAATAAATTTCTTGTTTATTTTATTATACCATGCATTTTCAAATAGTTGGTAAAATCGTAAATAAGTCTCTGGTTCGCTGCTTTATCATCCCTGCCTCGAATTTTCTTTAACGTTATCATCAAAGTTTCAGAAAAAACATACAATCCGCTTTTGTCCCACGCAAAATACAAATATTTATCAGCAACGGGTTTTATAAGAGATGGAGATAAAGTTTTATAAAGATTTATTCCCCGCTCTACGTTAATATGGTCGTTGTGATCATCGCCGTAATCAGGAGGAGTATACAGTTTAGTTTGACTTATAACAGCTAGTGCCATCTCTATAGGGCTTTTCCCTTGATTAGCAGCACCACCACCAATGTATAATGTCAAAGGATGCAGTCCTAATGCACTGCCTAAGTAACCGTACGTCAAATTTCCAAGATCTTCTTTTGTTAACTCATATGAATGGAATTTAAATTTTTCGTGTGCACCTGGGGCAGCAATATGAAATTTTTCTTCCCACCTTTTAGTCACTTTAATATCCCATGGCCCTTTATGAGTAACCTGCTCAAAGAAATATAAAAGTGCTTTTAAAATGGGGTCAAGTTTCTGGGGCAGCGGGGTTTTATTAATTTCATTTCTAAATTTGAAAAAATTATTATGTTCTTCATCAAGTTTCTGTTGAATTAAAGACGTGTAATCATGGGCCTTTTTAACAATAACAACAGCTTGGCTGCCTTGTTCGCGAAATCTTTCTTCTAGAAGATTTTTCTCGTAAGCTCCTTGGACTTTGTTCTTACTTTGAAGCGGATCATTAACGAAGTAATCCTTTTCGTTAAATCCAATTAAAACAACGCAATGCTCATTACCAGGCCAAGTAAACTTTTCGCCCTTTTTGTACCTTGCATTTTCATCCGTATAACCAATTGTCCATGTTGTTGTTGGTCTTGTTTTGCGCATACCCATTGTTGCCCAAATGAGAACAGGCACACCATTTTTTGTGTATTCTTCCGAAAGAGCTTTCAAGCTTTTACCACGTATAACCTCTGCGCGAGCACCCTTTAAAACTTTATTCATCGCTTTTGCAATGCATGGCGCAAAACATCCGTATGAATAGGTATTGTATGGGCTGCCAACAAATGCTGAGTTAGGGTCAGGGCGATCGGCAACTCTTTTTTTGACCAAATATTTGTCAATAAATTCTCGTACTGAAACGCCGTAGTCATAAAAATGCAGTACCATTACAGCGCTTACCGATTCGCACCCTGTAGGGAATTCTCCTACTTGGCTTATTTGTGGTACCTTTATCAAAGCTTGCGGATTTGTAATAGGTCTGATAGGAGTTCCGCCCGAACTGCCTGGCAAGCCACCAGCTATTTTTTCTTGGCCGCTTCCGTCAAGCAATGTCCATCCAGGATTGTGCTCACGTTCCCATTTATCATTGAAGTCCGGGCTCCATCGCCCCACAATTTCGGTTCCCGGTTCACCTTCAAATCTTAATTGCACTCCCGTGTGATGCCTTTCGTTAACACTGTTATAAAGTTCATATCTTTTTCCAAGAGTCAACGTGTATTGTTTGCATCTATTGGTGCAGTTCTCATTAAAGTTTTCTCCGCCTAATCCCCAGATTTCAACATTTATTTGTCCTCCACAGCCTTCCAGAGCAAGGTAAACGGAACTGTTGGTGGCTTTAGTTCGGAAGCTTACCCAGCAATGCCGATTCGGCCGTATTCTTAAGTTAAACGCCTCGTCACTTGAATTTTGTTTTTTCGTTTTGCTTTTGCTTCCCCACGCCCCGATTGTAAATACATTGGCGGTTTCTTTGTAGTCAGGGCTCCAGCAACCTCTGATGCGGTTCCCGGGAAGGCACAAAAACCTCAATTGAACTTCCGAGTATCCCTTCTCGTTTATATTGTTGTATAGTTCATACTGTTTACCAGCTTCCAAAAAATAACATTGTGTATCATAAGTGCAGTTTTCTTCTCCTCGTGAATTTTTGCCGAAAACCTGAACTTTTACTACACCTAAACCGGAAAAATCGGAACCTGCCAAGTTTAAAAAAATTGATTTGTTGGTGTCTTTTTTTCGCCAGTTTGTGCTGAACATAAGCTCTTCCGGTTTTGCATCCATTCCTACCTGATAATCAAAGCTTTCATCCGTGTAGTCAGGATCTACAAAAACGGGGTAAGCTCTTTCTTCTTCAAGCCAGGATTTGTCACAGATTATTTTTACTTTTAATTCATTATTTTCGCAGTTTACTATTTCCAAATTTAAATTCTCGCAACTTTTACCTGCGGAATCAAACATTTTCGGAGCAGAAATAGTATAAACGCACTTCTCGTTTTTATTTAATAAATCAATGGTTTTGCTGCCCGATTGATATGCAGTTAAATCTTGAAGGTGATATTTGACAGTAAATTCTTTTTGACTTGATTTAGAATTTAAAACTATGTTTTCTTTCAGTTTGTTTCCTGAAACAAAGTAGTCTAAATCTACATCTTGATACACGTTTTTGTATAATTTGTGATTTTCGTCTATTTCACTTATGCGGGAATCTGAAGTATTTTCAAATTTCCAGGCAAGACTATATTTTTCACGTTCAATTTGAACTAACTTGTCCGATTCGGAACTATCGGAAAAGCTTATCGTATTTTTGCGTTCTTTATTATACAAATCTTCCCATTTGCCGTTTCCATTTTTTGTATGAACAGCGGTTGGATATTCAACTTTTAAAATCTGCTCGTCTTTAAGTTTAAAATACTTTGCATTTTCCTCACGCTTTTCTTCAAGTTCGCATTCTACCTGTGAAGCGAGCATATTTATCTCGGTGTCGTTTTTAGGAATATTATCACTATATGCTAATGCACTAACAAAGCACTGGAACATCAGCACTAGGGATAGTGCTGAAGATATTATTCTTTTTAACATGTGTGTTTACCTTTCGTAGCGTATTTTAAGAGTAGTAATTCTCTTCAATTATGGGAACTGCTTCCTGCAATAACGACTTCATTTCATTAAGAAAGCTTATCAAGTAACCCACGGTTATTTTCTCTTCATTTTCAACTATTTGCTGCAATATAAGCCTCTTGTTTTTTAACTTTAACGCTAGTCCATAAGCCGTGCGGCAACCTTTTTTTGTTGCAATATTTTCCAATGCATGAGGCACAGGGTAACAAATACCTCTTACATTTGCAAGGTATTGTGCCGGAAATTCCTCTGCTGTTTTTAATTTCGGGATATTTATATTTAGCAGTTTGTCTATGTAATCAATAGCGAGTAATTCAAAACGGTTTACTCCTTCAGGAGTGATTGTGGGGTCCTCATTTGTGGGCCCAACCAGAGTAATTTCTTTATCCAGATTTAAATTTTTAGGTTCTTTTTTTCTGCTAAAGTGCAGATTTTTGCCTAAACGATAACCAATGTATCCTGAAACTGCGCATAAAGTGGCGCTAGTGGCTACAACAATCGGCCAAAAGGCTCCTGAATAACTGCCATCGAAGGTTTGAGAGCCTATGCAGTCGCTCGGAGGGTTTGCCGAGATTTTTGCGCTCGTTAAAAACGTAAGAGAAGCGAATACTGTCGCTAATGTTTTTTTATACTCCATAATCTATATCCTCCAAATTTTTAACTTCGCTTACAGAATATTCCCTCATTGTTTTGCCGCGGCCATCCTTGGTTTCATTTTTTATTTCCTCAATTAAAATTCCATAGTAATCAACTCTGTCTTTAAGGTCTAGGCGGTAAAGCTGTATGTAGAGTTTAAATAGGTTAATAAAATCTGATTCATAATCTTTGAGTTTTTTAATATACTCACGTTGATTTTGCCTTAATTTTATATGCTCGCCTATGCGCTGACTTTCAATAAAATGATGGAATCCTATGAGAAGGTCATCTATATCCTTCGGTTTAAGATTGGCACGTTTTAAGGCTTGCCCCAATCTTGTCATATTTTCCGCTACTTCTCTTTTGGATATTATTATTTTTTCTTCAAAACCTGTGTCTACCTTAGGATTTTGCGTTTCAACCGGGGAAAGTTCAGATACAGCTATACATTTTGAATCGGCAGTTGGATTTGTTGTGCGCATAAATTCGATTACGTCCATTTCAACAGAGCGAGTTTCTGCAGAAGATTGCAGCTGCTTGTCTACATCAACATACTCTTTAACTTCGTCCGCTGTAAAACTTGATTTTTGGTCATCGCCGCTGTTGCCGCTCGGAAGTAACATTTTTACCGAATCTGCTCCGCCAGTAGCTGCAGTTGCAATCTCGAGTGCAACTTTGGAACATGAGGCCACCGATTGAGCTTGGTAAGATTTTTTCTGAGCCTGCATATCTATGATTTCGCTGCTTAAGTCGTCTATCATGCTTTGATAAGATTCGGGGTTAAGTGTTCTTACCAAATCACGCAATTGCGCACCGGTCATAGGTTGAAAATCATGGTTTCTCGTTATATTCGAAGCTTGTACATCAAGCTTTTTTTCTACTTCTTTTATAAAAGCTTTTGCTTGAGTTCTGTCTATAAATATTATCTTTTTGTTGTTTGTTTCCAAAACAATTTTGCAGCGTCCGATACGCACATTTAAAAGTGGCACTTGTTCATTCAGAGAAGCAAACTTGTAACGCAAAGATAAAACATTTATTTTTTCTCTTAAAGTGCGTACTGCGAATACTGTATCCGGGTCTTTGTCATCAAGCCCGTCATTTTCTATCCGTCTAAGATAATTGTCAATCCGTGTCAACGGAAAAGCAAATGCCACTGCGTCATCAAGCGATGCGTCAGGGGTATATCTTTCTAAACAATTATTTAAAATATTATCAAAGCTAAGAACTCTATCTTTCAAATTAGATTTTTCTACTGATAAATTATAAAGAGTCGATTCCAAAGTGCCGTAAAAAGGATCTTCAATTTTCATTACGCCACCCTCAGACAGATCTTTATTAAAGGTTACTATGCAGGGCGTTTGGCTTTTTTCTACCCTTGTCCCAAATTCACTAATCCACTTGTTAAGCACCGCACATTCGCCAGATAAAAAACTTGCTTTTCCTACCATGTTGCCTGTATCTGAGGCAAATACATTATACCACATTGATGGAGTACTAATAGCTCCCTTTAAGCCTCCAAAAACTCTTGAACCTATAGTTGGTTTCATACATGGATCTTTACTTTGAGCCCTATTAAAATAATAGTGTTGCCATGCCCATAATCTGACACTGTGGTCGCTGCAGTATCGCTTTAAACTATCAAAAATTATCTCTCTTAATTTACTCAAATTGTCATTAAAACACACTAAAATTTCTTTTCCGTCTGAACCTATAAAATGACCATCCGGTCGAATTACTGCTGATTTACCATCAGGCATATCTAGATCTAATTTAATTTCTCGAAGCTCACTCGGTATATGAGGATAAGTCACCAAGATGTGCTCTTTTGCTTCTTCTTTTTTCAGATCTTTTACTAATTTATCTAAATCTTTTAAAACTTTTACGTATATTCCTGGCTTTTCTGATTCAATTTTCTGAATCACATCACTTAAATCCTGTTGGATTTCTCTCGATTCCACACGTGATGCATCAAAACCCTTCGGTTTTAGTTTTTCTATTATTTTAATTATCTGACCACGAATTTCCACCGGCAAAGGCTGGGAAATTACAGTTTGCAAAGTTAGACTGGTGTTTTTTGCTAATCGTGTCGATACGTGGCAACCTTCAGCAAACGCAGCACTGCTTATGCAAGACACAGCTGTTGAAAAAACCGCTAAAATACTAAACATTTTTTTGAACATACTTTAAATTCTCCTTATGATTTTTAAAAAGTAACATATCTACGACATGCCGAAAAACATTGATTATTGGCGGTGTTAAAGCAATATGAACTAGGAAAAAACTACTACATTTTTCATAAATTTTTACCTCCGAAAATTAAATAAGATTTTTAAATCAAGAATAATTTTCCACGAATTAAACACATTAATTCCCACACACTTTGCGTTAAAATAGAATTGAGAAAACCACTTAACTCTTATCTCTTGATTTAATATTTAAATTTCATTTTAACATATTTAATATAAGGCAACAACGCAAATTGCTCATTTCTGTTTATAGAACAATTTTTTAATTTTTGGCACGCAAAATAAGTTATATTTACATAATTAACCATTTTTATAGGGTTAAAACGATGTTAGGTGTAAGTTTAAAATTGCAAATATTTTTTCGAATAAATATTTAAAAATTGGAATGAAATTAATTAACTAATACCTTGTTTCGCTGTATTTACGCTGAATTTTCAAAAGCGCCAGGAAACTAAAAATTATATTATTTCAAAAGTATCATATTTATTTGATTTGATTAAATAATAAAGCTAATTTTTATATTACTTTTCTTTATTTGATTAAAATCTATGTTTCGAATTTCACTTAGATCAGTAAAAATATTTCCATTATAAATTCCCCCCTTAAAAACAAAAAAGAACAATTTTACACAAATTGTTCCAAAGGGTTATTGTAATTTACCACTTGTTTTAAATTTATTATATTTGTTGTTTTTGCGCAAACGCACCATCAGCGGCCAAGTCTTCATGCAAATCCGTTATCGGGTCACCTTTCACAGCCATGCTCGCCGCAGTGTAAGGGCTTCCGCTGGCAGACGTTGGGTAAATTCCCGTCGTGTGATCAACAAAGTAATCTTCGAAGCCGCCTTTCTTTATTTCTTCAGGAGTCAAATTCTTTGTTAACTGGTAAACAATAGCTCCTATCATTTCCAAATGCCCGAGTTCCTCAGTTCCAACATCCGTCAAAACGGCTTTAAGTTCAGGGTAAGGCATTGAAAACCTTTGGCTTAAATATCTAAGAGATGCTCCAAGTTCGCCGTCCGGACCACCAAATGGCCAAAAAGATATACTAAATTTTGTAATAAATTTGAATTGTTCCGGCTTTTCTGTTAAAAATTATTTTTTCAATAAAAGATTTCAAAATTTTATTTTTTTCATTTTCGCTCAAAATATCTCCAAAAAGCGCAGAAATCACGCTTTCAAATTTCATTTCAATTTTACTGTTAAAAATTTTTTCAAAAGCTAGCATCTGCTTTTCAAGGCTTTTAATTCGGCTAAAAACCTCCGATTTTTTAATTTTATATTCCTGCAAATCGTCAGCGCCGCTTTCATAGGCGTTGTTTATTTTTTCAAGCTTATTATTTTCTTTTTTCAAAAGCGTTTTTAAAGCATCAGCCGAACTTTTATCCACCGAAATGTTCAAAATTTCTTTGCCAAATTCAAGCTCTAAAGCCCTTTTCAAGGCACTTTTCATTTTCGAAAAAGAAACGCCGTGGCTTTCGCTGCATTCCCCCTTTGCATATTTCGAGCACTGAAGAGATTTGCCTTTAACTGCCTCCAAAAGTGCACTGCCGCAACTGCTGCAAAAAATAATTCCGCTAAACGCGAAATTTGATTTATCATAGTGTTTTCTTTTAATATTTTTCGAATTTAAAAGCATTTTTTGAACAGTTTGAAAAGTTTTTTCATCAATTATCGCTTCATGATTACCTTTTATAACTGAAAAACCATCGCCGGTTTTGAAGCGGTCTTTTTTGTTGTTTTGGCCTAAACTTCTTCGCATTTTTCCAGTGTAAAAGGGGTTTAAAAGGATGTATTTAACCGCTCTGGCTTCGAATTCGTTCCCTCTTTTAGTTAAAATTTTCATGTTATTTAATTTGAGTGCAATTTCTTTTAGCGAAAACCCATTTTGGAAATCTTTAAAAATCATTTTAACTATTTTAGATTCAAATTTTTCAGGTTTAAAGCAATTTTGAGCGACTTTATATCCAAACGGAGCAACATTAACAACCCCGCCCCTCGAAAATTTTTCGTTCATTCCCCTTTTAACTTCCTCAGCAAGATTCACCGAATAATATTCATCCATAGCTTCTAAAAGCGCCTCTATCAAAATCGATGTGGGCTCGCTCGGGAGCTGCTCGGTTATTGAAACGACATCTATTTTGCACTCTTTTCGAAGAATTGATTTATACACAATGCTGTCTTGCCGGTTCCTTGCAAACCTTGAAAATTTCCACACTAATATGACATCAAAAGGCTTTGGTTTACTTTTTGAAATTTTTATCATTTTCATGAATTCAGGCCGTGATTTAGCATTTTTCCCGCTTATCGCTTCATCAATGAACACGAATTTTCCCGGCAAAATTATGTCGTTTTGCTTTGCATATTCTTTTATTTTTTTAAGTTGACTATCCGGGGAAAATTCAATCTGATCTTCAGTTGAAACTCTTATGTAAGCTGCGCCGATTTTCACAATTTACCACCTCATGTTTAATATTATGGAGGTTTGACGCAGCAAATGTGAAATTAATAAACTTATTTTTAGGCAACAAAAAAATCCTCAAAAATGAGGATTGATCTGGCTCCCCCTGTTGGACTCGAACCAACGACCCTGCGGTTAACAGCCGCATGCTCTACCGACTGAGCTAAGGAGGAATATGCAATTTTTAAATTTAACTAATCATTTTTTACTTAACAACTAGCCTTGCGTGATTACTCTTGCATTCTGTTCCAGACAAAGATTTTGGAGAAAACTTTATGCAGTTTACTACTCTAAAACAATCGAACCTGGAAAAGCGCAATTTTATCTGGTCTACATCTTCAGCGGTAAGTTCCTGACCTTTGAGATAACCCAACGCACTAATGTATTTATACTCTTCACTTGAAGCAACTACATTGTGGACACAGCCATCACTATCTTTCTCAATTCTAAGTCCGCCTGCAACTTTTTCAAGTTCTGCACATCCGACTGATAAAAGTTTAACTGGCATTACTCAAAATCTCCCACTGAAATTATCTTAACCATTTACGATGCAATTATACAATAGCGCAAAGGCATTGTCAATTAAATTTTTGTTAAATTTTGGTGACTCGTATGGGAATCGAACCCATGTTACCGGCGTGAGAGGCCGGTGTCTTGACCGCTTGACCAACGAGCCTAAGCTATAAAATATTAACATAAATAATTAAAAATGTCAATACATAAATATTCGTACTTTTTAAATTTGGCTTTTTCCACAATTTAAACATTTTTTTCAACTAATGAATATTAAAATGCAACTATTTATTATTCTGGCTTTCTCGTAATATAAAAATCTCAACTTTAATAAAATTAAACAAATCAATAACGAAAGGAACTTTAGATTGAAAGAAATAAAAATTTTGCCTTCAAAAGTGATTTTAAAAAACGGAAAAGAAAAGCTTTTAAGCGAAATATCACAAAAAGAAAAAAACTTAATTTTAAAAAATTTAAGCAGCCGAATTTCAAATTACTTCTCTTCAAGCCCGGAAAAACTTAGCGATTTTTCTACTATTATTAAGTAAATATATCTTTCGGGCATGTGGCCCTCCATACTGCGTTATTATGATTTTCGCAAGAGCCGGGTTTGGATTTTTAATATTAATCGGATATTGAAGTTTTTTCTCGTAAACCCACATATTATTCCCCTTTCTCTGTGTTCCAAGGCCACGGGTCAGAAATCCAGCCCCATCGATTTTTTTCTTTCGAGCTGGAACTAAGCGGGCCGAATTTTTGAGTGTATTCATCTTTAAGGACTTTTGATTTGCGCTTGTAGCTGTTTATCTTTTCATTTACTTCCAAATCAAAAGGGTGAGTGTCCATGTAAAGATTAAGCTCAACCACAGCAAAATCAAGAGCAGCAATTCTTCTTAATAACGTTTGCCTGTCGCTCATTTCTTCTCGCCTCCGCATCCGCAAGGAGTAAATGGTTTGTCAAGTTCCGGGAACATCGTTCCTGCGCAAATTCCCCTTTCAGGGCTAAAAACCTCAAGGCCTTCACTCATTTGGTAAGGAACATAAGCCATTACAACTGTTGCATCTTCCGGAATTGGCGTTATACCATATTCCCTTGCTTTCATTTCAAAAATATTTTTATTCATTTAAAACTCTCCTGTCCTTTGAAATTATTACCGCCGCTATTTGTAAACATTTGAAATTTCAGCGCTTATAATATTTCACTAAACATAATATGAAACTTGATTAAAATGAGTTACCGCCTACCTTTTAAAAAAACTTCAGAAAATTTTTGCACAAGCGCATACATCACCCACGCCAAAGCAGCCAGAACTATTATTCCCACCATCACAAGGTCCATTTTAAAAACTTGCCCGCCATAAACTATCAGGTAGCCTATTCCAGCCTCAGAGACCAAAAATTCGCCTGTTATAACGCCGATTAGAGACATCCCCACATTGATTTTAAGCGTTGAAATTATAACTGAAATATTCGAAGGCAAAACCAGCTTAGTGAAAATCTGGAACTTATTTGCGCCGAAAGATTTCATTAATGAAATTTGATTTTTATCGGTGCTCATGAATCCGTGAAGAACATTCATCACCGAAAGAATCACAGAAACCAAAAGCGCCATTAAAATTATCGAGCCCATTCCAGCGCCCAGCCAAACGATGATTATAGGCCCCAAAGCGACCTTCGGCAAGGCATTGAGAACAACTAAGTAAGGCTCGGAAACTTTGAAAATGAACCCCGACCACCAAATCAGCGTGGCAATTAAAATTCCAAGGAAAGTTCCAAGCAAAAATCCCACAACTGTTTCGAAAACCGTTATTAAAACGTTGCTCCAAAGCTGCCCCGAAGTTTGAAGGCTCAAAAACGTTTTAAAAACCCTTGAAGGGCTGCTCATTATGAAGCTATCGATTAATTTAAACTGCGCTAAAAGTTCCCAAAAAATAATAAAAAAAGCTAAAATCGCAATTTGAAAAATCCTTATTTTCAAGGCTTCTTTTCTTTTTTCTTTCAAGTACTTCAAATGCTCGGAAGAACAAGCTTTTTGAACTTTTTCGTTTTTAATTTTCATTCAAATTCACTCCATATAACGTCAAAATATTCATGAAATTTTTTGTTTCTTGTTTTTTCGCTGCTCGGCAAATTTCGAAAATCTTTGTCAAGCTCAATTATTTTTTTGATTCTGCTTGGCCTTTTTGACAAAATTGCAATTCTATCCGAAAGCGAAATTGCCTCAGAAATGTCATGCGTGACCAAAACCGCAGTTTTTCTTTCTTTTTTAATTATTTCTCTTACTTCGCGCGAAAGAGTCAGCCTGGTTTGGTAATCAAGTGCAGAGAAGGGCTCGTCAAGGAGCAAAATTTCAGGCTTAACCGCTAACGTGCGAATGAGCGAGGCTTTTTGCCGCATCCCGCCGGAAAGCTGGCTTGGATAGCTGTTTTTAAACTTCCCGAGACCGTATCTTTCAAGAAGCTTTAGAGCATATTTTTTAGATTTTTCGTTTAAAGCATTTTTAATTTCAAGGCCAAGCATAACGTTTTTCTCGATAGTTCTCCACTGGAAAAGATAGTCGCTTTGAAGCATGTAACCCACGATGTCGCTTCTTTTTTTATCTTTTTCAAGCAGAGTAATCTCGCCCGAAGAAGGCTTTAAAAGCCCAGAAATAATCGAAAGAACCGTGCTCTTGCCGCAGCCTGAAGGCCCAACTATGCTCAAAAATTCCTCGGAATAAACCGAAAGATTCATGTTTTCAACCGCAAGGGTTTCGCCCTTCGGAGTGTGATATCGTTTGCTAACGTTTTTCAAGCTTAAAATTTCTTTCATTTAATTTTCACCACCTTTTTCTTAGCCTTCAGCGCAAAGCGCAAATTTATTTTCAACGACTTCATTAAACGCCACCTTTTCTTCGAGCTCACCTGCTTGCATCATGATTTTTTCAAGAAGTTCAAATTCATTTTCTTGAAACGCAGGCTCTTCGCACCAAACATCGCAAGACAAATAATTCTCAAGCGAATTTGTTAAAACTTCTTTCGAGCAAGAAACAAAATACGGCAGAATCACATCAGCAATTTCTTCTGCGCTGTGAGTTTTAACCCATTTTTCAGCTTTAAAAATAGCGTTTGTGAAGGCTTTTATAACCTCGGGGTTTTCCTGCATGTATTCAGGGCTGCAGCAGTAGCCAGTGTAAGAAATTTTCTCGCAGCTTGCGCCCAAAGATTCCAAAATAAAAAGGTTTTTTTCGTTTTTAAGAACCTGGGCAGTCGGCTCGAAAAGGCAAACGTAATCCCCCACTCCTCGGCTGAAAGCAATGCCCATTAAATCAAACTTTATGTTGTTAAGAAGCGTAACTTCATCGAAAATTCCCTTTTCTTTTAAAATATGCTCAAAAACCATCTCCGGCACGCCGCCTTTTCGCCCGGCAATAACGCTTTTGCCTTTAAGGTCATCCCACTTAAAATTTTCGCTCCTGCCAACCAAAAAACTGCCGTCCCTTTGCGTTAGCTGCGAAAACAAAACCGGGCAATTTTCTTTGCCTTGGCTCTTAACGCTCAAAACTGCGGAAGTCCCCAAAAGGCCAATATCAGCCTGGCGCGAAAGAATGGCCGTCATGGTTTTATCCGAACCTTCAGCGGAATTTAGCTTAATTTCAAGGCCGTTTTCTTCAAAAAAACCAAGCCCCAAAGCAACGTATTGCGGAGCATAGAAAACCGACCTTGTAACTTCGTTTAATTTAACTACCTTCATTTTAGAATCATTTTTATATAAGCATGATGTTAAAACCAAACTCAAAACCGCTAACAAAATAAAATATTTGCAGAATTTAATTTTCAAAAACAACACCAACCTTAGACTTAGCGTCATTATTATTTTATTTTTCAGCCTGGCAAAAGGTTACTTACTCCGACGGGCTAACGTTTAAATTCCCCTGCGAGGAATAAACCTTCGGAACATTACCAAGAACCACAATTTCAGAAACCAAAAAGCTGCTTTCAAAATCTTCGCAGCAAGAACAGCCCGGAACCATAACGCAGATTCTCGTGCGAATATAAAGGTAAATTTGGTAAATCGTCTGGTTGATTCCCGCACCGCTAAACGAAGTTTTAAAATCAGTTGAAACGTTACCACTGACAGAAATTTTCATCGGAACACCCGGGCCAAGGCCGTTAAACATTTCAATTCCCGAAAGAGTGCCCAGCGCAACTGAAATCTTCCTGTCTTTAAGACTCAAAAATTTGTTTTGAATAATCATACCAACGCGCGATTTTAGTTTATTGACTTTTTGCATGTCAGAAAGAATAGCGGTTAATTCCCCATTTTCGAGCTTTTCAAGCTTTACTATTTCGCTGTAAGCTTCTTTATTTTCAGAAAGCTCCTGCAAAATCGCTTCGTTGACGGCTTCGGTAGAAATAACTTTTGCTTTGCTAACTGAAATTGCTTTTATGACGGGGCGAAACTTGAAATGAAGGAAAAGCGAAACTCCAAGAAGCACCAAAAGAAATAGCAAAAGCTTTTTGTGCCTGCTTTTTAAAACTATTTTTCGAGCCATTAAATCACCTGCCGGGTTAAAGTCTTATAAATCAGTATATCGCCCGGCTTTGCCTTTGGTGAATTTGCCGCATGGTAAATTTTTGATATTAAAAAGTAAAGCATAACCTGATTTAATCCAAGAAGTTTGGGGCACAATACTAACTGGGTAAAAAATTTTTACCTAAAAAATTAATAAAAGGAGCTGAAGATTATGTGTAGACCGGAATATCAAGAACACGACTGCCTTTGCAAAAAAATCTGCATGGCAACAAGATTGATTTTAGCAGGAGCTGTGCTCGGCACGATTGCCGGAATGGTTGGAATGTATTTCTTTGACCATGACAAACGTTTTCAAAAAAACGTGCAAAGAAATGCAAGCAGAATGCTCGAAGGTGCAGAAGAGCTAACACACAACATTAAAACCAAAATCGACAGCACTGAGATTTAATTTTTGATCCGTGAAGTTCTAAAAAGAATTTTGCGGATTTTTTATTTTTTGCCCTCAAATGTGCAAAAATTCTACTTTTTTCGACGATATATGAAAATTAAAAAATTTAAGGAGGATAACAACTTGAAAATTTCAAATCACCAAAAAGGCCCGAGAGAGCTAAGCAAAAAGGAACTTGAATTCTGCCAGCATTACATAAGCACGGGCAGCGCAAAAGAAGCAGCGGTTTTAGCTGGATTCAAAACTTGCCCCGAAAGAAAAGGCGCAGAGCTTTTGCTTGAAAACAAAATTTCGGAAAAAATCAAAAGTATGTACATAGAAAAACGGCAAAATTTGATGTTCCGCGCGATAAGCGGCTATGAACGCTTGGCATTCGGAAGCATTTCGGATTCTATAAAACTTTTATTCTCAGAAAATTTAAAACCTGAAGATTTAAACAAAATGGACCTTTTCAACATTGCGGAAATAAAAAAGCCCAAAGACGGCGCCATGGAAATTAAATTCTTCGATAGATTAAGAGCGCTTGAAAAACTCGAACAAATCGAAGTTACAAACCACTCGGAAAAAGAGCCCTTCTACTTTGTGCTTGAACAAAGCATAAAAAGCCTGCATGATTCGGAGAAAAAACCGATGGAGGATTAAATGAAATTCGAAAAATTTTCGAAAAAACAAGTCATAACTTTGACTTGGTGGGTTAAAAACTCTCCTCACGAAAACCTTGATGCGCTTATCTGCGACGGCTCGGTAAGAAGCGGCAAAACGCTTTGCATGTCGATTTCTTTCATACTTTGGGCCTTTTACAAATTCAGCGGGAGCTCATTTGCAATTTGCGGCAAAACAATAAAATCCATCCGAAGGAACGTTACTTCACCGCTAATTCCAATAATTTCGGGGCTTGGCTTTGAATGCAAACAAAAGCTTTCTGAAAATTTGATTGAAATTTCATTCATGGGAAGAACAAACACATTTTACCTTTTTGGCGGGAAGGATGAATCCTCGGCAGCGCTGATTCAAGGCATGACGCTTTCGGGAGTTTTGTTCGATGAAGTTGCGCTGATGCCAAGGTCTTTCGTTGAGCAGGCGCTTGCAAGGTGCTCGGTTGCGGGCTCAAAATTTTGGTTTAACTGCAACCCGGAATACCCCGGGCACTGGTTTTACAGAGAGTGGATTTTAAAAGCAAAAGCAAGAAAAACGCTCTACTTGCACTTCACGATGGACGATAACCCTTCGCTTTCAGAAGGCCTCAAAGAAAGATACAAACGCCTTTACAGCGGAACATTCTACCAGCGGTTCATCGAAGGAAAATGGGTTGCCGTCGAAGGAATTATCTACCCTTACATGACAAAAGAATCTTCATTCTGCGAAACCCCAAAAGAAACGCCATCGCGATATGCTCTTTCATGCGACTACGGCATTGTAAACCCCACTTCATGCGGCCTGTGGGGCAATATAAATGGAACGTGGTACAGAATAAACGAATACTATTTTGATTCCAGAAAAGAAGGTGAGAGCCGAACAGACGAAGAACATTACAGGCAAATTTTAAAAATGATTGAAGGTAAAAACATAGACTGCATGGCAGTTGACCCTTCAGCAGCAAGCTTTATAACTCTTATTAAAAGATACGGGCAGATTAAAGTCATTCCCGCCAGGAACAACGTAAACGAAGGAATAAGCGAAGTGGCCTTAGCCCTAAAAAGAGGTGATATTAAAATCTGCAAAAATTGCGCCGATTCTATAAGAGAATTTTCTCTTTACAGATGGCAAAACACCACAGCAAAAGACACACCAGTCAAAGAAAACGACCACGCAATGGACGACATAAGATATTTCGTCAGCACAATAATGAACTCCTACGACGATGAGCCGTTTTTTGCGCTGGCAACTCAAAGAATATAAAGGAGAAAGAAAATTGGAATTTTTTAAAAAGAAAAAACAGCAAAGCGCCGCGGTTCAAACAGCGCCCGTTTACCCCAAGGCTCCTCATCCTTTTGACATAATAGAAAATTATTCCCCGCTTTCAGGAAACGAAATGGAGCTTTACCGCACACTCAGAGACGCCGTCCCTGTGATCGACGCAGCTATTTCAAAAATAATTCGTCTCACAGGAGATTTCAAAATCGTTTGCGAAGATGAAGAAATTGAAAAAAAGATAAATAAATTTATTTCAACCGTTCAGGTTAATTCCTGCGGAAGAGGCATCCATCATTTTATTTCTTCGCATTTAAACCAGCTTTTAACTTACGGCACAGCAATTGGAGAAATAGTCTTAAGCGGCGACAGCGAATCGATTGCAGCGCTTTACAATGCTTCGCTTTCAAACGTGGTTTTAACCACGAAAGATAACCCACTAAACCTGGTTATTTACCGCAAAAAGCCCGATGGTTCAATGAAAGCAATAAAATACCCGCAGTTAGTTTTAATTTCAACTCTCAACCCTGAACCGGGCTACATTTACGGCAGCTCAATAATGAAAGGCTTGCCGTTTGTTAGCGGGATTTTGCTTAAAATTTTCAAAACCATTGGAGCAAACTGGGAAAGAGTTGGCAATGTTAGATTTGCCGTTACATACAAGCCTTCTTCGGATGCCGGCGAAAGAGCCTACACCAAAGAAAGAGCCTCGCAAATTGCAAGCGAGTGGACAAAAGCAATGAAAAGCCAAAATCCAACGGATTTCATCGCGATTGGCGACGTTGGAATAAAAGTAATCGGGGCTGACAACCAAATCTTAGAAAGCCAAATTCCAGTGCGCCAAATGCTCGAACAAATAGTGAGCAAACTTTCAATTCCGCCGTTTTTGCTAGGCCTAAGCTGGACTTCAACCGAGACAATGTCCACCCAGCAAGCTGAAATTTTAAACAGCGAAATTGAATCTTACAGAAGAATCTTAAACCCGGTTATTTCGAAAATATGCGACATGTGGCTAAGGCTAAACGGCTTTAAATGCCCTTATGAAATTTCATGGTGCAAGATTGACCTTGAAGACCAACTGCAAATTGCAAACACAAGGCTCACAAACGCAAAAGCAAGAGAAATCGAAAAGCGCCTAAAAGAAAAATAACGGAGGTAAAAAAATGAAAGACGGCTACGTGATTAAAAGCAAAGCAAATCAAGCAGTTTCAGAAAACGACCTGGAACTAATAAACAAATTAACACGAAGAAAATTTTCAGCGGAAGAAGTTTACACATTTTCGGTCGTTCTTTGCGACAACGAAATCGACAGAGACTACGAAAAATTCACGGATGAAGCACTTTTGAAACTCGAAAAAATGTTCGTTGGCAAAACAGGAATTTTAGACCACGACCCGAAAAGCGAAAACCAAACCGCAAGAATATTCAAATGCTTCTTAGAAGCAGTCCCCGGCAAACTCAATTCACTCGGCGAGCCCTACAAAAGGCTCATTGCAAAGGCATACATGCCAAAATGCTCCAAAAACGAAAATATAATCCTTGAAATTGACTCAGGAATCAAAAAAGAAGTGAGCGTTGGCTGTTCAGTTAGCAAAATTTCATGCTCCATTTGCTCAAAAGAAATCAAGTCTATCCCCTGCTCGCACATCAAAGGCAGGAAATACAAAACCGAAGGAACTGAAAAGCTTTGCTTTAGAATCCTTGATAACCCAACGGATGCTTACGAGTGGTCTTTTGTGGCGGTTCCTGCGCAAAGAGAAGCGGGAGTGATAAAATCCCACAAAAACCACTTGAAAGGAGGTGAAAAAAACATGGAAGAAATCATCAAATCGCTATTTCCGAAGCCAAAAGAAAAAATCAGCGAAAATGAAATCAAAAAAGCGCTTGAAACCCTGAAAGAAAAAGCTAAAATAGGCGAAATTTACAAGCAAGAACTCAAAAACGACGTTATAAAACTTTCAAACGCCGCTTGCCCCGAGCTTGACATGGCAGTAATGAAAAGCATTTGCGAGAAAATATCAATCGAAGAATTAAGCTCGCTAAGAAAAACTTTCAAAACAAAACTTTCGCAAATATTGCCCGCTGCACCGCAATTCACACCTGAAAAACCAAATTTGCAAAAAAACGAAAATATTCAATTTAAAATATAAAAATGGAGGAATTTAAAATGGCATTTTGTAATTCAATTAAACTCGAAAAAGGCATGTATAACGTAGGAGGAAAAAGCTTCACAGAAGTTCTTGAAAGCCTCGACCCATCTGAAAATTATAAAGGAAGCGCACTTGAAAACTTAGACGCATATCAAAGACAGTTAAAAAGATTCGACATCAAAGTAAGCGGCCCAGGATGCGACGTTGTTGACAAATTCTTCAGCACAGCAGATTCAGCTGTTTTGTTCCCTGAATTTCTCGCAAGAGCAATCAAACAAGGAATAAATTCTTCGGAAGTAATTTCATCAATCGTGGCAGCAACAACAAAAATCGAAGGAACAGACTACCGCTCAATTTCTTCAACAACTGACAGCTCAAGCACATCTTACGTTGCAGAAGGTTCAAGCATTCCAAGCGTTAACGTTAGAAAAAATGCTTCTTTAGTTTCGCTTAAAAAACACGGCAGAGTATTTTCTTCTTCATATGAAGCTTTAAGATTTCAAAACCTAGATGTTGTAACCGTGATTTTGAAACAAATCGGCCTTGACATAGCAAAAGAACAACTCGACGATGCAGTTACAGAGCTTGTAGGTTCAGGCTCAGCTGCAGCGGAATCAATCAGCGCTGCTTACGGCACAACAAAACCATCAACCGCAACTTTGGCTTATTCTCACCTTTTGCAGCTCTGGAAAGGCCTTAATCCTTACAAATTAAACGTTATGATCGCTTCCAGCGCAGTAGTTAACGACATTCTTTCATTAAACGAAATGAGAGATGCTTGCGCAGGGCTTGACTTCCAAGGAACCGGAAACATCGTAACTCCAATGGGCGCAAAATTAATAGTTTCAGAAGAAGTAGGAACAAACAAAATCCTCGGTATTGACAAAGATTTCGCGCTTCAACTCGTTCAATCTGGAGACATCTTAATTGACTTTGACAAAGTAATCGACAAGCAACTCGAAAGAGCAGGAATCACAATGACAACAGGATTCTCTAAATTAACCGCTAAAGCAGCAAAAGTTCTTGATTACAGCGTTGCTTAATTAAAAGATTTCAGCCCCTTTGAAACCAGGCAAACCGCAAAGGGGCTACGCCTTTTTTAACCCAAAAGCAAGGAGGAAAATAAACTTGAATTTAGAAATAGTCGTTCAAAGATTCTCAGTGATTGCAAACGTTGAAATAGAAGATTCCTCGAAATGGATTCCTGTTTGCTACGAAAGCATGCAAGAAATAAAAAGGCACTTGAAAGAGGGAGTAGACGAAGAAACAAACGCCCACAGGCTCGAAGTTGCGGCAGCTGCGCTTGCACTTTATAAATACACTCTTTTCAATGCAACCACTTTAACGACAGAATCTTTCACTGCAGGAGAAATGAAAATAAAAACAGACCCGAACACCTCGGTTAAAATGTCAGCTAAAGTTTGGCAAGAAGCGAAAAGATCAATTTCGGATTTAATAGAAGACGAAGGATTTGTTTTCGAAAGGATTACATACGATGAATAAAATTTGCGATAACGCCAAAACTTTAATTTCCAAATTCGGGCAAGACGTTAAAGTGCAGTGCACCTCTGAAAAAACAATAAAAACAAAAGCTTTCATCCAGCCTTTAAGATCTGATTATCAAAGCCCTCTTTACGGCGATTATCTTGAAGAAACAAAAACCGAGCAATATTTATACATAGGCCTACCGAATGTGAAATTAAGCAGCTATGCTTCCACAGCGGTGATAATGGCAGGCCTTAAAAATTACAGCGTTAAAAAAGTGGAATATGTTTATCTTTCCGGCGAAGTTATTTACGAAAGAGCCGTTTTGGAAGAAAAAACCTAA
Organism: uncultured Oscillospiraceae bacterium; assembly: GCA_900554335.1. Lineage (GTDB taxonomy): Bacteria > Bacillota > Clostridia > Oscillospirales > Acutalibacteraceae > UMGS1491. The sequence goes on along the minus strand of USGT01000008.1, from coordinate 16,547 downwards.
TTCAAAACCCGGGCAGACTTAAACTTGCCCGGAAAAAATATTAAAACTAAAAAGGAAACCGAAAAATGAACCATAAAATTAATTTTAGATCAAATTTCAAAGAGCCCATTTTACTTTCAGGGAAAATCCTTGGGTTAAAGCTGCTTTCAGCCTATGAAACAATAATTCTTGAAAGAAATTGCAAATCAATGCTTGAAATCTCAAATGTGTTTAAGAAAAACAAAAAATTAGTAAAAAAAGCCGGATTGGTATCCATGTGTTTGTGCACCGCCTCAGGCGAAAGATTATTCCCAAATGCGGTAAGCGTGCTTAAAAATTTAACATGCCAGGAAATAAACTACGTTTTTAAACAATACAGCAAAATAAAGCAGCAATCGCTGGCTTACCACGCGAAAAATCAAGCAATATTTGAAAATGTAAAAAAACATGAATATCAACAAAGTTTACAAAATTTAGTGAGTCATGAATAATTTATTAGTATTGACTTACTCATACTAGTATGATAAAATGCTTAGGAGTTTAGGTAATTTCTATGAGTTAGAAAGAGTGGGGTTGTCCCGCTCTTTTATCTATATTTTGGAGGGATTAAATGTCAAAAGCGAAAAAATCAGTTGCAGAAGCTGTTACTGAAATTGCGTTACCGATTGCAAAAGAGCTTGGGCTTGAGCTTTGGGACGTAAAATTTTTAAAAGAAGGCTCGAATTTTTATTTAAGAGTTTTCATTGATAAGCCTGAAGGCATAACGCTTGAAGACTGCGAAAACATGAGCAGAAAGCTAGACGAACCTTTGGATATTCTTGACCCTATCGACGTTTCATATTGCTTGGAAGTTTGCTCGCCGGGAATTGAAAGGGAGCTTTCTTCGGACGCTCACTTTGAAAAATATATTGGCAGCGAAGTAAATGCTCAGCTAATTCGCCCGGATGAAAACAAAAATAAAAATATTTGCGGCAAATTGCATTCTTTTGGCAAAGAAACGGTAAAAATAGAAACAGAAGAGCAAATTTTTGAATTGCCACGAAAGAATATCGCAAAAATCAACTTAAAAATGCTAGAGGAGAGAAACTAAAAAATGAACATGGAAATTTTCGAAGCGCTCAAGCTTCTTGAAAAAGAACGCGGCATTCCAATGGATTACATGCTTGAAAAAATCGTTAAAGCAATCGTCACCGCTTGCAAAAATAACTACGGCGGAAACGAAGAAGTAACGGTAAACTTCAATGCGAAATCAGGAGTTTTCGAAGTTAATTTAATGAAAACGGTTGTTGACGAAGTTGAAAACCCAGGCAAAGAAATTTCGCTCAAAGATGCCCTTGCTATTAAAAAAGGCGCAGAAATCGGCGACCAAATTGCAATAAAACTCGAAACAAAAGAGTTCGGCCGAATTGCCGCTCAAACTGCAAGAAATATCATCAGGCAAGGCATCAAAGACGGCGAAAAATCAAGGCTCACTCAAGAGTTTCAAGATAAACAAAACACAATCACAAGCGCTCTCATCGAAAGAATAGACGAAAAAACTGGCGCTTTCACACTAAGAATCGGCAAAGCTGAATCAACTCTTCCGCAAAGCGAACAAATCGGCACCGAAAACGTTAAAGAAGGCGACCACATTAAAGTTTATATTTCGGAAGTAAGGTCAACTGAAAAAGGCCCGAAAATCTTAATTTCAAGAACTCACCCGAACTTTTTGAGAAAACTGCTTGAAAGCGAAATTCCTGAAATTGCTGAGGGAATAATCGAAATTAAATCAATTTCAAGAGAAGCGGGTTCCAGAAGCAAAGTTGCGCTTTTGAGCCACGACGAAAACGTTGATGCAATCGGTTCATGCATAGGAGCTAACCGCGACAGAATAAACATTATAACAAATGAACTCGGCGGAGAAAGAATCGACCTCGTTAGATACAAAGAAAACCCCGAAGAATTCATTGCTTCAGCGCTTGCTCCTGCGCAGGTAATAAGCACGATAATAGACGAAGAAGTGCCAAACACTTGCAAGGTTATCGTTCCCGAAAACCAACTTTCGCTTGCCATTGGAAACCACGGCCAAAACGTGCGTTTGGCAGCAAGGCTCACGGGATACAAAATAGACATTCACCCTGAAAATGCTGAAATTTAGGGGATGAAAAGTTTGAAAAGCTTACCTTTGAGAACCTGCATAGGATGCGGGAAAAAAGACGAAAAATCAAAATTCGTTATGGTCTCTCGCCCGCCGAAAAGCAGCCCTGAAAATTCGCTTGAAGTTTCTGAAGGGAAAAACAAAAGCGGTGGCCGCTCGGCTTACATTTGCAAAAACGAAGAATGCCTGAAAAAAGCAAGAAAAGCCAGGCGCTTGGAAAGAAGCTTTAAAGGCAAAGTTTCAAGCGAAATTTATGAAGAAATCGAAAGGACAATAGCAAAATGAACGATAAATTTCTTTCGTTTTTAGGCCTTGCGAAAAAATCAGGCAATTTGGCCCTGGGCATGGACGCCGTTAAAGAAGGAATCACCAAAAAAAACATAAATTTGGTTTTAACTGCCAGCGATGTTTCAGATTCTTCTTTCGAAAAAATAAACCTTTTTTGCGAGAAAAATAATGTTAAAACGCTAAAAATAAGCTACACTATGGATGACATTTATTTTCTTGTTAATAAAAGATCAGGGATACTCGGCATAAAAGACGCGAATTTCGCGAAAAAAATAACCAGCATGATAGAAGAAAACTCAAATCAAACTAAAAAGCACCAACACAAGGAGGAATTACATGGTTAAAAAATACAGAGTTCATGAAGTTGCAAAAGATTTCGGGATTCCAAGCAAAGATATAATATCACTTTTAAAAAATTATTTAGGTGAAGAAAAAAAGCACATGACATGCCTCACCGAAGATGAACTCAACATAATTTTTGAGCACTTCACCAAAAAAGGCGAAGTGAAATCTTTCGATGAATACTTCAAATTAACCAAAGAAACGAAAAAAGAAGCTGCAAAGCCTGCACAAAACAAGCAGCATTCTCAAAAACCGCAAGAAAAGAAAAAGCAAGAAGCCCCGAAAAATAAATTCAAAGAAAAAATAATTTTAACGGGCAGCTCGGCTTCCGAGGCTCCTGAAAGAAAAGAAAGAGTCGTAAACACCAGAACCGTTAACGTTAACATGGATAAATACAACGAAAAATACGACAGAATCGCTTCTGAAAGAGTTAAATCAGAACACAATAACAGTTCAAATAAGCAAAAAATTAATCAAAAATCTCAGCAAAGAGGCAGAAAAGGCGCGAAAAGAGAAACCGAAGCCGAGAGACTTCGCCGCATAGCTGAAGAAAGAAAAGCAAAACCTTTAACAGTTTCAATTCCTGACGAAATAACCGTCGGAGAGCTTGCCTCTCGCCTTAAAGCAACTGCTGCAGAAGTAATCAAAAAATTGATGCTTCTTGGCGTTATGGCTTCAATAAACGACGTCATAGACTTCGACACTGCAAGCCTCGTTGCAATGGAATTCCACGCTAAAATCGAAAAAGAACAAACCGTTTCAATTGAAGAAATGATCATCGATTCGCACGAAGACAAAGAAGAAGATTTAGTTCCAAGAGCACCTGTAGTAGTTGTTATGGGTCACGTTGACCACGGCAAAACTTCGCTTCTTGACGCAATTCGCCACGCTGACGTAACCTCAACTGAAGCCGGCGGAATCACTCAGCACATCGGTGCTTACAGAATTTCAATAAAAGGAAGCGACATAACCTTCCTTGATACTCCAGGCCACGAAGCCTTCACAACAATGCGCGCAAGAGGCGCTCAAGTAACGGACATTGCGATCTTAGTAGTTGCTGCAGACGACGGAATTAAACCTCAAACCGTGGAAGCAATTAACCACGCAAAAGCCGCTCAAGTTTCGATTATAGTTGCAATAAACAAAATGGATAAAGAAGGCGCAAACCCTGAAAAAGTGCTCCAACAATTGACGGAATACGGCATTGTGCCTGAAGAATGGGGCGGCGATGTGCCTTGCCTTAGAGTTTCTGCAAAGAAAAAAGAAGGCATAGACGAACTTCTTGAAATGGTTCTTTTAGTTGCTGAAGTTAAAGAGCTTAAAGCAAACCCGAACCGCGCAGCAAAAGGAACAGTAATTGAAGCACGCCTTGATAAAGGAAGAGGCCCAATCGCCACGATTTTGGTTCAAAACGGAACTTTAAACACCGGCGACACAATAGTTGCAGGAACAGCATTCGGCCGCGTCCGTGCAATGACAAACGACAAAGGCGAAAGAATCAAAAAAGCCGGCCCTTCAGTTCCTGTTGAAATAACCGGTCTTGACACAGTTCCAACCGGCGGAGACACCGTTAACGCCGTTTCAAACGAAAAGCTCGCAAAGCAGCTCGTTGAACAAAGAAGAACCATCAAAAAAGAAGAAATCTTTAACAGCCAAAACAAAGTTACACTTGATAATCTTTTTGATCAAATGCAACTCGGCGACGTTAAAGAACTTAAAATCATTGTTAAAGGCGACGTTCAAGGCTCGGTTGAAGCTGTTAAACAGTCTTTGGAGAAAATTTCAAACAATGAAGTAAGAGTTCACATAATTCACGGCGCAGTGGGAGCTGTAAATGAATCCGACGTTATGCTCGCAAATGCTTCGAATGCCATCATAGTTGGCTTTAACGTAAGGCCAGAACCCGCAGCGCAAGAATCAGCTGAAAGAGAAGGCGTTGACATCAGGCTTTACAGAGTAATTTACGAATGCATTGAAGAAATCACAAGCGCAATGAAAGGTATGCTCGCACCAAAAGTAAGAGAAGTTGACCTTGGAAGAGCCGAATGCCGCGAAACTTACAAGATTTCAAGCATTGGAACAATTGCAGGGTGCCATGTTTTAAGCGGAAAAATAACAAGGAATTCAAAAATCAGGGTTGTTCGTGACGGCATAATCGTTTGCGAAAGTGAAATTGCTTCGCTCAAGAGATTTAAAGACGACGTTAAAGAAGTAATGCAAGGCTACGAATGCGGAATAGGCCTCGTGAACTTTAATGATATTAAAATCGGGGATATTTTCGAAGCTTTCGTTATGGAAGAATACAGAGACTAGGCACTTTAAAGGAGCAGGAAAATGAATTACACTAAACAGCACAACTCAGAAAGCATAAAAAGAGAGCTCTCGGCAATAATCAGAGAGCTCAAAGACCCGCGGCTGAGCAAGGGGTTCATTTCGATTGCTAAAATTGAAGTGACAAAGAAAAATTCCAGTTGCAGAGTGTTCATAAGCGCGCTTGAAGGATATGATTTTGCGGTTTCGGCCGTGAAATGCCTTCAAAACGCTTCGGGGTTCATTAGAAAAAGCCTTGGTGACCGCCTGAGCCTCAGGTATGTTCCGAGCCTCGTTTTCATTGCAACGAATTCAGCCGAGCAAGGCGCAAATATCCTCAAAAAAATAAACGAAATCAGCAAAACCGCTCCTGCGCCCGATGAAGGAGGAATTTGAAAATTGAATTCTTTAGATAAACTCATTCAAGCGCTCAAAAGCATTGATAATGTTTATATAATTTCTCACATGTACCCTGACGGAGACGCCCTGGGTTCGGCTTTTGTTCTTGGCCACGTGCTTCAAAAAATGGGCAAAAAAGCGGCAGTTAAAATTGCAAAAGACATGCCTGAAAAATTCAAATTCATGGAAAATTACGTTATTCCTCAAGAGTTCGAGCCGGATTACATCGTTTCGGTTGACCTTGCAAGCAGCTCTCTTGTGCACCCTTCGCTCGAAAAATACGCCTCTAAAATCGACCTTTGCATCGATCACCATGTTTCAAACCGTGGCTTTGCTCCTATCAACTATGTTGATGCCGAGGCTGCGGCTACTGCTGAGATAATTTACGACATTATAAAAGCGCTTAATATTCCGCTTGATAACGAAATCGTGGAAGGGCTTTACATTGGCATTTCAAGCGACACAGGCTGCTTTAAATATTCAAACACGACTTATAAATCCCACCAAATTGCTTCCGAGCTGATGAAATTCGGGCTTAACACCTCGGCTATCAATGAAAAACTTTTCACAGTTAAATCCAAAAAGCAGCTTCAGCTTGAAAAAATTCTTTATAAAAATCTTGAGTATTTATTCGGCGGCAAATGCGCGATTACTTTCGTTACGCTTGACGAAATGGCCGAAAATGGCATAACTGAAGAAGAATGCGACGGGATTGCCTCTTTGCCGATAAAAATTGAAGGCGTTAGAATCGGCCTAACGATGCGCGAAAAGGCTCCCGGAAGTTACAAAGTTTCAATCAGAACAACCGGCAACAACAACGCAACTAAACTTGCTTCGGTTTTTGGCGGTGGCGGGCATTTTAAAGCCTCTGGGTTTAGCATTGAAGGCCCTTTGGAGGAAATTAAAAGCAGAATTTCAAACGCCGTAAAAAATCAAACAGGATGGTAAAATGAACGGAATTATCGTAGTAAACAAGCCGAAAAATCACACTTCATTTGACGTAATCGCAATATTAAGAAAAAAACTTGGCCAGAAAAAAATCGGCCACATGGGAACGCTCGATCCAATGGCAACGGGCGTTTTGCCTATTTTGCTAGGCTCAACCGCTAAATTTCAAATTTTCACTGAAGAAAATGAAAAGGAATACATCGCCGAAATAATTTTCGGTTTAACGACCACAACATGGGACATTTTCGGCGAAGAAACTGGGAGAAAAGAAGCAAACATTTCAAGGGAAAATCTGGCCGAAATTTTGCCGAAATTCACGGGTGAAATAATGCAGGTTCCGCCCATGTTTTCAGCGATAAAGAAAAACGGCGTGAAACTTTGCGACCTAGCAAGGAAGGGCAAAGAAATTGAAAGAGAAGCGAGAAAAGTTGAAATAAAAAACCTTGAAATTTTGGATTTTAACGAAGAAAAACAAACTGCTAAACTCAAAATTTTGTGTTCAAAAGGAACTTACATTCGCTCTCTTTGCCATGAAATTGGCGCAGCTTTGGGCACGGGAGCCTGCATGGGCGAGCTCACAAGAACTTTATCGAACTCTTTTAGATTAGAAGAAAGCATAGCGCTTGAAAAAATCAAAAACATGGAATTAAACGAAATAATTGAAAATCTTGTGCTTCCAACCGACAGGCTTTTCAAAAGCAACCGCTCGGTATGCGTAAGCGAAGATCAAGCAAGAATGTTCAGAAACGGAATCGCGCTGAAAACTGAATTACTTAATATCAGTGAAGAATTCAAAAACGATGAAATTATTAAAATCTATGAAGATAAAAAGTTCATAGGCCTTGGCAAATTTGATTCTTCTGAAAAAGTAATTAGATATTTAAAAGCAGAAAATTAGTAATAAAATTTTAAATTCTCGAATATAATCGTATATAGTGAAAGTTTAGGTGGAAGGTCAGGTGAAATATGAAAATTTATAATTCTTTAAACAAACAGGCCTTTCCGCTGAGCGTTGCACTCGGGTATTTCGATGGTGTGCATAAAGGCCACAAAGCTGTTATTGAAGAGGCTGCAAGCTTCGAGGCTTTCGGGCTTGTGCCCGCGGTTTTCACGTTCCAAAAAAGCCCGAGATCTATTCTTTATGACATTAACGAATATCAAATAACCGACAATGAAACCAAAGAAAAAATCTTTGAAAGCCTTGGCATAAAAATTCTTTATTTAATTAATTTTGAAGAAATTAAAGATTTAACTCCGAAACAATTTGTGAGAAATATTTTAAAAGAAAAGCTAAATGCTAAATGCGCTATTTGCGGTTTTAACTATCATTTCGGGAAAGGCGGAACAGGAGACGCAAACCAACTTAAAAGCCTCTGCCTTGACTTTGGAATTAAAGCCCGGATAGTCAAGCCCGTGCTTTATAAATCCGGGCCGATAAGCTCTTCAAGAATAAGAAAAGCGCTTGCGGAAAACGACACAATTTCAGCGCAAAATATGCTTTCTAAATAAAAAAGCTGCCGAAAAAATCGGCGGCCTTTAATTTTGTTTTATAAAAATAATCTTTTAACTTCCTCAATAGTCATACCTGGGGCTGTATTCCCTTCAAACATCTTGAAAAATTCTTCTTTACTCAGCGACAAGCCTTTGTATACAATCCTTAATTCATCGCTGCAACTGTCAAAAGCATCCTTAGCAACGACAGCAACGTCGTCTGAAATAACAACTTTTTTTAGATTTCTGCACCCTAAAAACGCACTATCGCTAATTTTTTCAATCTTTCTAAGGTCAATTTCTTCTAAACTTGGGCAATCAAAAAACGCGCTGCAGGAAATTTCTTTAACATTAGGCATTATAACCTCTTTCAAATACGAGCAGCTCATAAATGCAAACCAGCCAATTTCTTCAACAACAGGCATGTAAACTTTAGTTAAACTTGCACATTCTGAAAAAGCACCAAATTTTATGCAAGTTGCTTTAGGCAAAATGATTTTGCCTCCCGGGAAATTAAAGCCTTTGAATTGCCTTGACTCAACGGTTCTGCCGGTGTTTATCATTTCACATCTTACCAGAGCTTCCCTTTCGTGAGTTTCTTTGAAGGGTTTCTTTTCTTGCGAGCGCTTGCCAGAAGCGAAAACCGCTAAAGGCGAAGAAAGAATAATTCCCGCTGACAAAACCCCTGAAATAAATGCTTTTTTAAAATTAAAATTCATGTTTTTCTCTCCTATTAAATTTCATTTATATTTTTAAATTTCCTATGATTTAAAGCCCATTTGGCAAATCTTTCCGCCACTTATCGCAAAAAAATCTAAAAAGTCTTGTTTAGAAAATGTCTTATTTTTGTAATTAATTTGAAGATCATCAGGGGCAAAATCAAAGGTATTTGAGCAAATTTCTTCCAGGCTGTTAGGAATAAAAATATTTTTTAAATTTCTGCAGTTTCTGAACACGCACTGGCCAAGCCTTCTAAGTTTACCCTCAAAAACAACTTCTTTTAAAAAATAGCATTCCCTAAAAGCTTCATCTCCAACGGTATTTACATTTTTTTCAAAAACAACACTTTCTAAATTTATACATTCCTGAAATGCTAAATCACCCAGATTATCTAAATTGCCATAAAAACAAACTTTGCCTAAATTAAAACAGCATGAAAATCCGCGAACCTTCACTCCTTGAACTCTATCACCAACATAGAAAGTACCTATCATTTGCTTTTTTATTTTTTTGGGGAAAGTTCCGTTAAAAGTAACGGGGTTTAAATCCATGATTACTGAAAGTATGCTGTTATAGGCACAACATTCAGTTCTCACGTCAAAACTTGATGCCATTTTCCTAGAAAAAACATTACCAAATTCAACGTAAAAAATTATTTTTTTGCCATTTTGGGTGTTTGTAAGAACGAGTTTATAGCCTACATCAAAAACATTATTTTTTGGCAAATTTGCGCAAAAATCGTTAAGCGGCATAAGTTCTTTCTTCCAAACCATTTTTTCTTCATATACACCTATATTTTTTAACACGCTTGAAAGCCAGTAAGCCCCAAACGAGCCAGAATCAATAATGACTATATCATATTTATTAAGTATGGAATTTACGCATCCTTTTCTGTAGGATTGAGCATCGGAGTAAAAATGATATATTGAAGGCAATTTTTCCCTGTCACCTTCAATTGCATTAAAGCCTTCACCATGATACTGGTCCTGAAGTTTTTCTATCTTTTTGCTGCTTTCTTCGAAAGATTGTTCAAGCATTGTCATCTTGCCGGCTCCAAGCTTCACTTCTGAGTAACTATTTTTAAAAGGCTTTTTTTCTTCAGTTATTTTTTCAGAGCTTCCGGCGCCAAGCACTGAAAAAGGCAAAGAAGCCACGCAAAAAGCCAAGATGGCAGATGAGACGCATTTTTTAAAATTTTTGTTCAATATAGATCCCTCTCAAATAAACTTTGTATGTCAATTATATTATAAATGGGTTAATTAGTCAACGAAATACGCCTGAGAATCAGACGGTATTTATTAGCAAAATTTAATACCCAAGTTTTTTCAACTTTTTGTCAACTATTAGCCCGCCACGAGCAAAAAACACCTTTAAAAAATCTTTTTTGCTGTATTCTATACCGCCGTAAATAATTTTTAAATTTTCGTTCGTTTCGTCAAAAGCGCTTAAGTGTATTATTTCAGTGCTAAGAGGAATACCAATTCTTTTAAGCCTGCAGCATTTGTAAAAAGCCTTGTCTCCTACAAATCTCAGCCCCTCAGGGAAATATATATCTTCTAAAAAATAGCAATTTTTAAAAGCTGATTTATCAATAGAATAAACCGTGCCATGAAAATTAACTTTTTTCAAACTTATGCATCCAAAAAACGCCCCTTCACTAACTGAAAATATATCTTTTAAAATATCAACCGTTTCCAAATTATATGCATGGGAAAAACAGCCTGGCTTAATATTTTTTGCTCTCTTTGAAAAAATAAGTTGTTTAATACCGCCTATTTCAATCTTTTTAAAACTTACATTATATAGATTAAGGGGCTTTAAACACGAAACAAGCTTAACAGCTGTATTGTAATTTTCAATTTCCAATTTCAAATCGTATTTTTTCATTCCTCTTAGGGTCATATTATTTCCAAATTTAAAATAAAAAATGAGTTCCCTGCCGTCTAATTGGTTAATAACGACCAATTTAAAGCCGTCTTTAATATAACTCCCGTCATCAAGAACAAGCGGAAAAACTTGTTTAATCCAAGTATTTTCATCCCCTCTTATGTCTAAATCATGGAAAACATCACTTAAAGTGTTAACTCCTATTGAACCCGATTCAAAAACAAGCCTTTTATGCCTATTTACTAAATTATTCATTTCAGATTTTTTAATTGCTGTAACATTTGAATGAACCCAGAAGCAATTTTCATCCAAAAGTTCGCTTTTTTCTAAAGATAAATAATATTCATATCTTTTTTGTGTTTCGAAAGCATTGTTGCTAACCCTCCAAAACGCCTGCTCAAAGTTCTGGGCTATAGAAACTGGTTCATTAATAAACCTGCTTTCTTTAAAAGGCTTCTTTTCTTCATCTATGTTTTTAATTGCCCAGGAACCATGCGCAGAAAACGGCGCAAGGCCAACGCTCATGCCCAATAACATGACCGAAAAAATCTTTTTTAAAATCCTATTCACTTTGTTCTCCAATCAATATATTTTTCAAACTTAAATTAATCATGCCTCAGTAAAATCAGCAACTTTTTAATAATCTTATTCGCTATAGTCTATGAAACCTCCGCAAGCAGCAAAAACATAAAAGAAATCACTTTTGTTGTATTCTTTTCCAAGGTAAAAAATTTTCAAATCAAAGGGCGTGCGCTCAAAAGCATCGAAACAAATAAACCAAGTGGTTGAAGGAATCGTAACTTTCTTTAATTTCCAGCAACTTTTGAAGCAAAGTTTGCCTATGTAACAAAGCCCTTCAGGCAATTCTACTTCTTCCAAACTGCTGCAAACATCAAAAGCGCGCCTTTGAAGAGCCAAAACCTTCCCTTTAAAAACAATTCGCTTCAATCTTTGGCAAAAGTTAAACGCATATTCTCCAACTGATTCAATATCATCTGAAATTTCCACAGACTCTAATTCGCTGAAAGGAATAAACGAACCTATAGCTATACATTTGATTTTATAAGACACATTCACCTTTTTTACATCTGAAATTTCCACACTTTTCAAGCCCATTTTTGTATGGTCAGCGGGATTTAATTTTTTAATAGTATTTATAAAGTAATCGTACTGTTTAAGTTCTTTTTTTAAGTCGTATTCCTCCCTCATAGCTGCCGAAGAAACATTTCCAAATTCGAATAAAAAAACTAGTTGGTTGCCATTTTCAGTGTTTGTTAAAACAAGCTTAACTCCCCCGGGGCAGCTGCCGCTTTCAAGAGGAAAAACTTCTTTATTCCAAACATGTTCCTCTGCAGAAACATTATAAAATTTCAGCATAGAATTAAATTTTACTAATCCAATGGAACCTGATTCAAAAATTCTTTTTTTAACATTACCTTTCAAAAAATCTTCAATCTTTAACTTTGAAATATTTTGTCCATCATAATTCTTATATATAACAGCATTTTTAAATTTTGATAATTCTAGTGGCGTTGAGCACTTTATTGGATTAAAATTATATTTTTCAGTCAAATCTTTAAATTTTTTGTTAGCACAAGCTAAGTTCCCGAAGTCTTTGTACTTTTCAAAATACTTTCCCACTTCAACCATATGTTTTTCTTTGAGTTTTCCTCTATTTTTAGACCTTTTAAATGGTTTATTTTCTAGCGCTTTTTTGCTTCCTGCGCAATATGCCGGGAAAGGTGCTAAAGCAACACCAAACATAGCTAAAGCCACAGAAACAACCCTTTTTAGCTTTTTATTCAACCTAAATTCCCCTTAAACAACATTTTTCGATACAATAATATTATATTTTCATTAAATTGTCAATGTAAAAAGATAAAGCTACCGAGTTAATCGGTAGCTTCAAAATTAGCAATTATTGTTCATCTTCAACGTCTTGGATAAATTGGTTGATATTTTTGTAAATCGTGCCGCCGTAAATAATTTTGAGGTCGTCGCTGCAGTCTGTGAATGCGTTGTAATTTAATATTCTTGTGCTTTTTGGAATTTCAATCACCTTCAAATTTTTGCAGCCTTTAAAGGCATCCACGGAAATATATTCAACCTTTGGAATGAAAACCGATTCCAAATTTTCGCACCCTTCAAAAGCACGGGAATCAATAATTTTAACATTCGGCATCGAAACTGTTTTCAAGCTTTTGCACCCTGAAAAGGCATTTTCGCCTATATCCGTCACTCTCGGCATACGAACATCTTTTAAATTCAGGCAATTTTCAAAAGCTTTTTCGCCTATAAACCTAGCTTCGGCCATTGAAAGCGTTTTGGCAAAGCGGCAATTTTTAAAGCACCCTTTTGAAATAAACAACCCACTCGCTGCAATAATATCAGAAATTACATTGTTGTTAACGTCATTTTCATCAACCTTGCAAAGGTCTATTCCGTAAGGGTTATGCACTTCTGACGCATAGAAAATATCCACGAATTGATTATACGCTAAAATTGCGTTTTTAAGCGTGTATCTTTCGCCTTGCGGAGGAATCGTTTTGCCAAAAAGGAAGTCAAATTCTATCGTTTTGCCCGTGTTACTATTCGAAATAACAAATTTAAAACCATTTTTGACAATGCTCATCGGGAATCTATAATCCTTTTGAGGGGCCAAAGGTTCAATGGATTGAACCATACCTTTGATGTTATTCATGTCAGCAATCCTGCAAAATAAACTAATGTTAAATGACCCAGGCTTGAAAACAATCGTGTCAATGTTGCGCTCGTAGCCTATTTCATCATAAAGTTCATCGAAAGTAAGCGGTTTGAACGTGGAGTTACTTCCAATTATATATGTACTCATCCCCGGAAAATATATATTCCCGTTGTCTGGAACTGCATCATACTCCCAAAATCTTTCTTGATCACGTTCTGTTTTTTTAACGACGTTACCAAGCGCCCAGTAATCATCTTTAGACGAAAACTTTTTTGGCTTTTCATTTTCTCCCGTGCAAAATGCAGTTGACGACATGCTAATTATACTGCAAACTGCCATTAAAATTTTTCCTATTTTACTTTTCATTTGAACATACCTCCCAAAAAAATTTAACATTTTTGATTATATTACACATTTTTATATTTTTCAACAGTTTTTAAGAAATTTTTATGCTATTTACACAAAATTACTCTTCAGGAATCATTTTCCTTTTCTAATTTGATATATATTTTATTATACTAACAAAACGTAATTTAAAATAATATGTGTTTTGCACAAAAATACTTGACTGTAAATTTTCTTAGGAGTATAATGTGGCCATAAAATTAAATTGTTAGGAGGAAAAATCATGGCAAAACAAGAAACCAAAGCCTCAACAAAAAATGAAGCAGCAATGAAAGAATCCATCGAAAAAGGCGCTCAAACCCGCAAGCAAAAGTTCCTCAAAGCTATTTCAGGCTTAAAATTTAGGATTAAAAAAAACCGCGACAACACCTATTTTAAAAATTCCATATATAATGACGACGGTGAACTGGTTGAAGAGTGCGTGGAAAATTATAGAGCAGACTGCGCAAGCCTGAAAAAAGCCATCGAAGAGTACATCGAAGCGGAAAACACAGGCAAAAAAACACTTAAAAGTAAAATAGGCCAAAAATTAAATTTAGGGCTGAAGTTAGACCAAAATAAACTAAACAACCTGAAAAAAGAGATAAAAGAGCCAACACCGACCGACGAAGTTGCACCTGAAAAAGCAAGCTATGAAATAGCTGAGAAAATGGCAGATTTAAGGAAATCAATAAAACCAACTTCCACCACGAACAAAAACCTTAGAAAAAAACTTGCTGAAATCGAAAAGCAACTTAAATTAAACAATGCCATGATGTTGAAATATATCAATGAACGAGACGATGTAGAAGAAATTGAAGAAAAGGCCAAAACTCGCAAACAGAAGTTTTTAGAAAAGATTGAAAATTTAGATTTTTCTTACGAACCCAAAAATAACACAATCCTCGACAGCAAAGGCGAAGCGACAAAAGCGGTTAGAGAATACCGCGAAAACTGCAAAGAGCTGGCGAAAGCTATTAATGAATATGTAGAATCAGAGCAAAAAGATGAAAACTCAACTAAATTTAAAGTGAAATCGCTTTTAAGTTTAAAATTAAATTTAGGCAAAATGAAGGCACTTAAAAAAGAATTAACCAGCGAAAACTGCAGTGAAAGCACTAAAGGCCAAGTAGTTACATTAACCTGCTTTGAAATTAAAAAACTAATGGAGGAATTTAGGAAATCAATAGCCCCCACTTCGGCAGCAAACAAAGAAATTAGAGAAAAATTTGCAAGCTTCGAAAAGCAGCTAAGATCAAACATGGAAATATGGCGCAATGATCCACAACACCCTGACAATCGCAAAAAACTAGAAAAATAATAGACAAAAAATTAGCTGCCGAAAGGCAGCTTTTTATTTTAAAAATTTTAAGGTTTCGGAAGGTTAAGCCTTTGCCCCACGCCGATGTCAGGCGAATCGAGGTTATTAAGTTTCATAATTTCAACATATCTGTTGCCATCTTTCAAAAACTCTGTGGCAATCCTCCAAAGCGTGTCGCCAGGTTTTACAACGTAAGTTTCAGGCGAAACCTTGCCGTCTACAGCAATTTTAACTATTTGGCCAGGGTAAATCATGTCGCTCGTGAGGCCATTTAAAGTCATTATTTCGCCGTATCTTTCGCCTTTGCCCAAAAATCTTTTTGAAATACTCCAAAGTGTGTCGCCACGCCTGATTCTGTAAATTATCACATTCGAATCCATACTTTCAGGAATTCTAATCGTCTGACCGGCATAAATTCTGGGGTTTGTAAGGTTATTGAGTTCCATGATTCCCCTATATTTTTCAGGGTCACCAAAAATTTTTTGCGCAATGCTTCTCAAAGTGTCGCCGTTTTCAACGGTGTAAAATTTCATGCCGGTGAAGTCAGGTTCCAAATTGTTGTTTGAATTCATCATAATAAATTCCCCCTAAAGATAAATAAATCGCATTTAAGAGATTTTAGATCATTTTCACCTCCAATATTTGTTGAAAATTCAGCTATACTGTCCTCTTTTTTGAAAATATTATGAACTTTTCACAATATGAAAAAAACTATTGACATTAAGTTCATTTAATGATATGCTACATTATGTAGTGAATATGACGTTGCTGGTGTAGCTCAGTTGGTAGAGCAATTGATTTGTAATCAATAGGTCGGGGGTTCAAGTCCCTTCACCAGCTCCAGTTTAATTCACTCCTGGGAGATTTCCCGAGCGGTCAAAGGGGGCAGACTGTAAATCTGTTGCGTTATGCTTCGGTGGTTCGAATCCACCATCTCCCACCAAAAGCCTGTTGATTAGATTCAACAGGTTTTTCTTTTTGCTGGAAATTGAAACACCCACGCCATCAAAAGCGTGGGCTTTTCTTTGCTATTTTTGCTGATTTGCATTTTCATCAGGGTCATTAATAAATTCAATGCCTTCTTTTTTCCCGGTTTGTTTAAGTATATTTTCTTTAACCATTTTTGCGTTTTCCCCATTTTCTGGCAAAGTTACGGTTTTAAGGTTTGAGCATTCAGAAAATGCCTGATCTCCAATAGTGGTAACATTATTCCCGAAAACAACGCTTTCTAATGCTCCGCAATTACGAAATGCCTGTCTTCCAATAGTGGTAACATTTTTTAAATCAACGCTTTTTAGTGCTGTGCAATTACGAAATGCCCATACTCCAATAGTGTTAACATTACCTAAATTAACGCTTTCTAATTCTTCGCAATTACGAAATGCCGATACTCCAATAGTGGTAACCTTACTTAAATCAATTTCTTTTAATTCTTTGCAATTAAGAAATGCCCGAGTTTTAATAGTGGTAACATTACTTAAATTAACGCTTTTTAATGCTGTGCATCCTTCAAATGCCGATTCTCCAATAGCGGTAACATTACCTAAATTAACGCTTGTTAATGCTTTGCAGCCATTAAATACCGATTCTCCAATAGCGGTAACATTACCTAAATTAACGCTTGTTAATGCTTTGCA
>USGT01000007.1 GCA_900554335.1 uncultured Oscillospiraceae bacterium | reverse complement strand
AATGGTAGACGTACTTGACTTTGGTAATATGACAAGCAGTCTCGATAAAGCTAAAGACGGTCTTGATAATATCATTGATGCGATGAGCAAACTTAAAAGCGGAACGGCTTTGACAAAATCCGAACTTGCACAGTTAGCTTTGGAGTATCCAAAACTTCTTGAGGCTTCGAATATTTTTACAGACGGTTCTATCGAAGGTCAAAAGAATATGCTCAACACGATACTTGATATGCAAGAACAAGAGTACGATGCTGAGATTGATAAAAAGATTGCTGAATTAGAAGCAACCGAACAAGTATTGCAAGACCAGCTTGACCTCGAATCTCAAAAGTCCGCGCTTATTCAGGAAATCAAAAACATTGAAGCCAATGGTGTTTTGGGGCAGGAAGCTGATTTGGTTCAGAAAATATCTGAACTCAATGACTTGCAGGGTAAAAACTATGTCAGTATGGAAGATGGTATACTTACTGTTAACCAAGAGGCATTAAACAAACACCTTAATCAAGATGAGGATTTTGGTAACAAGTCAGCAAGTAATATTTGGGCTCCGTTTGCAAAGACAATTAAGACCGCACATACAAAAGGTTTCTCTGCTGCATTACAAGCTGCTAACAACTATGGCTCTAAATTGGCATCTTGGGCTAAAAACATTGGGTCAAGCGTTCTCAGCGGATTAGGAAATGCAGTTAAAGACGCTTTATCTGGCGAATGGAAAGGTATCAAGTCATACTTCTCTGGAGTGGCGACAAACATTTCTGCACCAGATGTAACCGTAACATTTGATGGTGGCTCAGCTTTTGTTGGAAATCAGAGCCTTAGCAACTGGGTGTCCGAGCAAGAAAAGGCTTCTAAAGAAAGAATCACACAAACCCAAGAGCTTTTGCAAAAAACACTTAACGCAAAGAACAATCTTGCAGCTCTTAAAGGTTTGGACTTAGCCGATGTTTATGGTGGTAGCAACAACAAAAATAACAACACAGGCAAGAAAGATAAAGACAAAGATAAAAAAGAAAAAAATCCTGAAGATGCACTAGCGACTTCTCAGCCACAAGATGGAGAGAAAAAATAAAATTAAATTGAATTTAGCGTATTTGGAAGATCTATAGCAAGCCTTTTGTTTTTAAAATTTTGCGGGAGGATTAAAACTATGGAAGCGATGAATAGCAAAGTCAAGAAATTAACCGATGAAGTTTTAATAGATGTTGCGGGTGGGCTTGAAAACACAAAGCCTCTTAGCACGGCTGTTTTAACGGATGAAGCGATGGAAGAAAGCAAATCTCAAAAGAAGGAAAATCATGAAATTGAAGCATAAAAAATGGTAGTAGCCACTTTGAATTTAAATTTTATCTTAGTGGTTACTACGAATTTGAAATTGAAAAAGGAGGGATTTGAAATGAGCGAAAAAGAAATTAAAAAAATTGATGAAAAAGGCGAAGAAAAAATTTCTGGTGGGGCAAAAATTGATGCTAAAGAGATCGCAAAAATTTTAGATGATGCACAATCAAAAGTTCCTCATCCTGCTATTATGTATGGTGTTGTAACACCATATGGTGAAATTAATAAGATTTTAAAAAAGAGAAGAGAAGAAACCAGAAAGGCTCAAGACTCAAAAGACGCACTAGCGACTTCTCAGCCGCAAAATGAAGAGAAAAAATAAAATTTAAAAATAAAAAGGAGATATTATATATGAGAAAAGAAGAAATCAAAGAAGGCATGGAAAAAATTTCAGGGGGAACAGACACTAAGCCGGGGAAGAAACCTGGAATAAAAGTGCCGTTACTCAAATATGGCGGACCATTAATAAATAAGCCAATGCTTCTTTATGGCGCTCCGGGACTTAAACCAATAAAACCCGTAGAACCCGAAGAACCTGAGCAGCCAGCCGAACCTTTAACTCCTGCAAACCCCGTGAAACCTGAAGAATCAGAAACAGAAAAATAATATTTAAAACCATTTAAAGGGAGGAAAATTAAAAAATGACTTACCCGATTACTTGTGTTTGGGAAATAACAATGGCTTGCAACATGAGATGCAAGCACTGCGGATCAATATGCGAAAATGCTCTTCCAGGTGAGCTTACAACTGAAGAAGCGCTTAAATTCGTTGATGAATGCTTTGAAATAGGAATGCAGTGGATAAGCATTTCCGGCGGTGAACCTTTCATGAGAAAGGATTTGGTGCAGATTGTAAAGTATGCTATTGGAAAAGGCATTGGAGTAAACCTTATTACTAACGGCTGGTTTATTAACGAAGAAATCGCGAAAGAGCTCGGAAGTCTAGGCGGAGGGGTAAGAGTTATGATAAGCCTTGAAGGGCCGGAATACATACACGATTTCGTCAGGAAACAAGGCTCATTCCAGCGCTCAAAAAAATCTTTTGAAACTTTGAAAAAATATGGCGTTGAGGCAGGAAGCATCACAACTATTACAAAGCAAAATATTGATCATCTTGATGAACTTAAATATTTCCTCATTGAAAATGGCATAAAATGCTGGCAGGTTCAAATCGGCTTACCCATGGGTTCGCTTGGTAAACGCCCTGACTGGGTTTTAGACCCCGAACAAATGAACGATATCATTGACTATTGCTACAAAGTTTCAAAAGAAGGCAAGATTGATATTTTCCCTGCAGATTGCATTGGCTACTACAACAGTAAACAAGATGAAGTTTACAGAAGATCTTACCATTCCGATGAAATTCCTCAGTGGGAAGGATGCACGGCAGGAATTTACAGCTTTGGAATTCTTCACAACGGAGACATAATCGGCTGTACTTCAATAAGAGATAAAGAGTACGTTGAAGGCAACATCAAAGAAAAAAGCCTCAGGGAAATTTGGGAGAACCCCGATAATTTTTCTTGGAGGAGAAAATTCACGAAAGAAAATCTCAAAGGCGATTGCTTAAAATGCAGCTATGCCGAAAAATGCCTCGGCGGATGCCCAAACACAAGAAAATGCATGAACGGAACGATTAATTCCGAGAACCTTTATTGCACACAAAACCTTCTTTTAAAAGAAAACCGCGTTTAAATTATCTTATAATATAAATGTTTTCTTGACGCTCGCAAAGCGTTTTTCCTCCATTTTCAGTTACTAAAACCATTTCTTCTATAGAACCCCCGTTTTCGGTTTGAATTCTCGGCTCGATGGTGTAAACGCCGTTTTTTTGCAGGTTAAGCCCTGAGCGTTTATGGCCTTTTGGCGAAAGGCTCGTGCCGGGATTATGCGCAAATTCTCCGATTGGATGCCCTGTTGCATGATTGTAATTGGGGTATCCGTTTTTTATTATTTCATTTCGAACGATTTCATCAATCTCGTAGCCTTTAACGCCTGGTTTTGCATTTTTTATTCCAAGGCTCACGGCATCATGAAGGCAGTTAAAGATATCCAAAACCTCCTTCGGAGGATTTTTTTCGCCTCTTTTTAAAACGTAACCCATTCTTTGCAAATCGCTTGAATATGCTTTTCCGTTTTTAAGGTGAATTTTCACGCCGAAATCCATGTAAACAGTGTAGCCGGGTTTTAAAATTTCACTGCTCGAAGCAGTGTGCCCGCCTTTTGCGATATTCGGCCCAACGAGAACAATCGGGCAGAGTTCTTTTTCCCATGAAAATTCTTCGGCCACTATTCCGTGCTGTTTGAAATAATTTGGCTTAAATTTAAAAATCTCATGAACTAAATTCACAATTCCTTTTTCAGTCATGCCGGGTTTGATGCGGTTAAAAGCCGTTTTCAAAATTTCGCTTCCTCTTCGCGCGGCAATTTGAAGGTAAAAAATGTCTTCCTCGCTTTTAGTGTCAAGAAGATAGTAAATAAATTCATCACTGGAATTGAATCTCGGAGCGGTGTGGCCGCTTAGTTTGTAAAAAGCTAGAATATTGTCAGTTAAAAACCTGTATGTTCCATAGCCGAGAACGTCTGTTTGGCTATCCATTTTGTCGGAATAATTAAGGTAAATATTTTGCGGGAAATTAAGCTCTGCAAGAGTGTTTTTCATGTTTTCAAGAAGTGAATTTTCTCCTTCATACATCAAAACTTTGCCGCTGAAATCCTTTAAATTTTCGTGCTCTAAGCTGTGAGCGATTAAAACTTTTTCACGGTTGCTTAAAATGCAAAGAGCGGGTACAATTGTTTTATCAGTAATAAATTTCGTGAAAAATGGGTCGCAGTTTTCGGAATTATACATAATCCAAGCTGAATTTTCAGGTATTAGATTTTTCATCGTTAGTTCTCTCCCATAATGATTTTTGAAATAGGTGATTTTATAAAAAAACTTCATTTAATGACCAAAAGCGCGCTGATGGTCTGCCTTAGTTTAATTTTAAAGCAAATTAAATTGTTTTCAATGCCTTTTGGCGGTTCGGTTACTTTTGGCAGCCTTGCTCCGCTGATTATTCTTTCAAATAAATACGGCGTTAAAACGGGCATTTTTGCTTCATTTGTTTGCCTTGCGGTTCATTTTATTATGTCGTTTAAAGTTCCTCCTGCAAAGAGTCTTTTTGCAGTTATTTTGATAATTCTTCTTGATTATGTTTTGCAGTATTTATTAATTGGCCTTAGCGGTTTTTTTGGAAAGGTTTTTAGCTTTGGCCGCTTTAATAAAATGTATACTGGAGCGGCTGTTTCGTTTATTCTTAAAATTTTTTCTTCAGCGGTTTCCGGCGCGGTTTTTTGGGGCGAATATGCCCCGGGGTTTCTAAGCATCCCGTTTTATAGCCTTGCTTATTCCTGCGCTTATTTAATCCCGGAATTCATTATAACGGTTATTGTTATTAAAAAGACAGAAAAATTTATTTAAAACCACTTTTCACCGTTTTCGGTTTTTCATCATAAACTGAAAGGGTAAGGGAGTGGTATTTTTGGCGATAAAGATATTTATAGACCAAGGGCATAACCCCAGAAACGTAAACGCCGGAGCGGAGGGCTTTGGGCTTCGTGAGCAGGATATTACTTATAACGTGGGAAGATACTTAGCAGATTTACTTAACAAAGACCCTAGGTTCGAAGCGAGAACTTCAAGGAATACCCCGGAAGAAATTTTGGGAACAAGCAATTCTACCAGTCTTGCAAGAAGGGTGGAACTTGCTAATTCCTGGCCAGCGAACTATTTTTTAAGCATTCACACAAACGCTAACACTAACCCAAGCGTAAATGGATCGGAGGTTTATGTTTTTCAGGAATATAGCCAGTCGTATTTCCTCGGTGAACACATTTTAGAAAGCATCGTAAAAAGGCTTGGAACTAAAGACAACGGCGTGAGAGTAAGGCCTTCGCTTTACGTTTTAAGAAGAACCGCAATGCCTTCGGCTTTGATTGAGCTTGCATATATTACTAACCAAAGCGACGCCGAAAAATTAAGGGATGACCAATATCAATTTGCATATGCAATTTACGAGGGGCTTCTTAGCTATTTTGGTTTTGAAAATATTAATTATTGACAAACAAATTTTACTTTGATATAATAGTGCGCAGTGGAGTTAAACTGCGGCTTGCCCCTGTAGTTAAATGGATATAACAAACCCCTCCTAAGGGTTAGTTATCAGTTCGATTCTGGTCAGGGGTACCATAATTTTATATGTTTTTGATAAAACAATTCAGCCTAGTAAATACTAGGCTGTTTTTTATTTTCTTATTTTTTTGTTGCTACATTATTGAATAATTCTTCTAGATCATAGATTATTTCTTCCTCTTCGGAATAATTGTCGCTTTCCAAAAGTTCTTTTTCATTATATACATCTGTAGAATATTCATATGCTAATGTTGCTCCACCTTTAATGCTGGGAAGAAATTTTTCAAATGCATCAGTGTATTTCATTCCGGAATTCAGTATGTCGCGCATTAATGCTCTTTCATGTTTTCCTCCGTCGTAAGAACGACAGCGACGTGGTTCGGATATCATCAATATTGCGCATAAAGCTGTAGCAGCCTCTTTTGCATCACCTATCTTTTTATTGTAATTATTAACAATTTCGCGCGCATTTTTTATTTTTTCTTTTTCTTCTTTGTCCTTTACCGTGCGTAAATCTTTTTTTATATCCAGGCCGGATTCTCTTATTTCTTTAACTTGTTCATTTAATTGCCATAATTCTTCACTAAAACACGATTTACTTTCTTCATCTATTACATCAAAAAATTTGCTTTGTTTAAATTTATATCCAATAACAGTCTTTTTTCTATAGTTCGTGTTTGCTTTCGTTTGAAGATATTCAAGGATTATGCCAGCAAGTTGCTTTCTACCTTCCTCGGTTAAAATTTCGTCAAGTTCTTTCCCCATTTTATCATATGTGTTAATACGGGGTGCTACAATAAATATGCTTCTTGTTGACTTAATATCAAGTTTTGTTACTCCAAAAGGAGTGTTAAAAGTAAGTTCTTTATCCGGGAATGTAGGTTCTTTAAAATATATGCATAATTGTTCGGCTAAATATTTATAATTTACTTGTTTCTCGTTATTTTTTTCTTTTTTTAATAACGACACCATTTTTTGTCTAGCTGTATAAGCTTTTGTAAAGCTAGCGCTTACCACGGTATTTAAAAAAATCATGTTTGCAACAATAAAAATATTTGCAATTTTTAGCAATTGTTTTTTCAAAATTATTCTCCTCTCAAATTAGATTATATAATCATATCAAAATATATACAATATGTCAATGAAATATTATTTTAAAGTTGTTTTAAAATTAGCAAAAATATAATTTTGTAATTTAAGGTATGATTATAAAAATAAAAGAGGTAGCTAATATTTACCACCACTAAGTTCATGTGTGATTTCTTCTTAAGGTTTAGCGTGGCGAAAAGCTTAGCCATTTTTTGCACATAAAAAAGCCGCTGAAATTAATCAGCAGCCTTATTTTTTAGTTTTTACATTCCAACTGTCACTGCAGAAACTCCCATCATCATGAGGCCTGTTCCAGCTGTGAAAGCTATTGTGAATGCAGGAATAATTGGGTTTGTGATCATTAAAATTCCGAGCAAGCAGTTAATGATTCCAAATGTTAAAACATAACCCCAAATCGTGTAGCTAAGTTTTTTGAGGTAAATTGATTTAACGCATTGGCAAATTCCTCTTGCTAAAACCCACGAACCGAAAATATACGGCAGCATAGCGGTTAAAACTATGTTTAACGGCGAGAACACTGCAAGTATTCCAAGAATAATGCTGAGAATGCCGGACATTATAATCCAAAATTTTTCCCATTTAGCTTCGGCATAATCAGCGTAATCGCAAATTTCGGTTATTCCTTGCGCCAAAATTACTATTCCAATCATCGTTGCAACTGAGTTAAGCGCTATTGCAGGATTGAAAATCAAGTAAACGCCCGAAAAAATCAAGAGTATTCCGCAAATTATCCACATTGCCTTTCTCATCTTTCATACCTCCTAAAAATATAGTGTGTTTATTATAATATATAGCTTGAAAATAGTCAACTAATATATATTATATCTAAAAACTTTAATTTTATCGAATAATTGAAATCAATTTATAAAACAAGTAAAATATTAATAAAGGAGGAATTTTCAGTGAGGATAATTTTGGCTTCTAATTCAAAATCTCGCAAGAGGATTTTTGACATTCTTGGTTTTAAATATGAAATCATAACCAGCAAATGCGAGGAACATAGCGACCAAACTGACTTTTCAAAGTATGTTATGGAACTTTCAAAAGCTAAGGCAAGCTCGGTTAAAGAGCAGCTTGGCGGCGAAAAAGCTTTGATAATCGCAGCAGATACAATTGCTGCAATGGGCGATAAAAAGTTCGAAAAGCCAAAAAGCAAGAAGGAAGCTTTTGAAAATATGCTAGCTTTTAGCGGTAAGATTAATGAGTCTTTTACGGGCGTTACTATAATTGACCTTTACCAAGATAAAGAAATTACTTTTTTCGACAAAACCGAAATTCACTTAAGAAATATTGATGAAAACGATGCAAAATGGTACGTGGAGAACGATGAGCATATACTCGAAAGAGCGGGCTACTCAATGTGCGATGGCCTTGCTTGCGTTTTCGTTGATAAAATAATAGGCGATTATTACACTATTTCTGGAATGCCTGTGGGTAAACTTTTTGAGAATTTAAAAGCTCTTGGTTATGAAATGAAAGATTTAACTAATTAAAAAATTTATCTAGCGGTTTTTGCCGCTATTTTTTTATGTTTAGAATTAATACGGTATTAAATTTTATGATATTTTGCATAATACATTTGACAAATCGATTTATTTTATATATCATAAGTATGAAAAATAAATCAAGGAGGATTATATATGTCAAAGAAAGATGAAAACAAATCAAGAAAGAGATTAACCTTATCTCTTGGCCTAGTTGCTTCTCTTGGAATTCTTTCGATTGCTTATGCAATTGTGTCTTCGCAGCTAAACATTAAATCGGGAGAATCTAAGTTGGTTGGTAAGTATCAAGGTGCTGTTCAATTTGTTGGTGCTGGATCTTGTGATTATTCCATAGGAACTACGGATTCTTCTAACAGCGTATACAAAAAGGGGCCTTTTTATTCTACAGGTTCTGGAAAAACAACTGATGTTTGCAATTTAAAAAGTGAGTCTTCGCCATCGTATGTTTTTGCAAAAGCAGGAGAAGTTGCTATAACAGATGGAGACAATACAAAAGACACTGCAACCATAAACGGAACAGAACTTTTTGCTAAAGGCTCATATGTTACCTACAAATTGCAAATTAAAAACACATCTAACTTACCGATGAGATTGTCTGCCTATGATGCTGATGCTTTAAAAAATAGCATAAAATCTTCTACAACGGGCGTAAAAGATATTGTTGACGTTAAAATTTATTCTCAAGACCCAGGAAACTCTGAAAATGGAACTGAGATAAGAACTCTTGACGCAGCTGCTGAAGTAATTAGCAGTACGCCGAATTCTTCAAACTTTTTACATCCAGATGCAACTACTGACTGGTACGTTAGAGTTTATTGCAAAGAAGATGCAGAAAATTTTGTAGCAGGAGCATTTAGCTTTGAGGTTAAACCTGCTTGGTCGCCTATTCAACTTAAATCTTAAAAATAGTTAAATATTTTAAAGAAACAAAAATCCGACATCCGTTTTTTGGATGCCGGGTTTAATTATATTCTCATTGCTGTTTTTAAATTTTCAAGAGAAACTTGGTAAATTTCTTTTGCCACGGTTTTCATGTTATTTTGCTTTATTTTATATTCTTTTGCATTTAGCTTAACTGCCTGCCTCATTACGTCTGTGAAACTTGCGTTTTCATAGGTGAACCCTGTTTTTTCGCTCGCGCGGTAGTTCCCTGCAAATTCTTTATTTATAATAATGGGTTTTAAAAATCCGTAAGCAAGCTGGGCGCTTCCCGTCATGCGTAAATTTTTAAACGCATTGTCGTTTTCGTTTTCAGGGTCAAGAGGTATTATTATATAATCCGAGTTTTGAACTTCTTCATACATTTCTTTGTAAGGCAGCCCGTGTTTAAACACGAAATTTTCTTTGAGTTTTTCCGGGATGTTTTTCTCGGTGAAATCGGTGCTTCTTCCAACGACTATTATTTCGAATTTTTCGCCTTCTTTTTTAAGCGTTTCAGCAGCCTCAACTAAGTTTTCGTATTTTCTTCCTGCAGTTGAAGTAATGAAAAATCTTGTTTTTTCGTTTTTGGTTTTTTGCTCAAATTCGCCAAAGTAATGCGGGTTTACTTGAAGGCCATCTTTGAAATTGCCAAGCGTTAAAACTCTTTTTTCATCGAAGTATTTTTGCATTCCCATGTTTTTAAGGAAGTCGATATCATGCGCTATGAAAAGAGATTTTTCAGTGTCGTAAACTCCAAGCTTTGTGTAAAGGTCTTTTTTGCCTGGGTCTGTTGTGTGAATTAAAATATAATCGTATTTATTGAATCTTTCTTTGAGAATCCCGCAGCTTGCATTGATTTGTTCAAGGCTGTCATAAGTAAATATTCTTAAATTATCTTGCGGCTCGAAGTAAGCCATTGAATTTTCGTTTCCATTTATTATCAAAGTGTCGACGTTATAGCCAAGATCGGTGAAATATTTTGCATATCCTGGAAGACATTCATGATGGTAAGAGTTAGGCTCAAAAATGACTACTGATTTTTCTCTCACCGTGCAATATTTAAAATCGTATAAGCTGTTGACTTCTGAGTTACCCGTTTTGCACTGCACAGGCGAGGAACTATGTTTTATTTTGCCTACCGTGTCGCGGATGGGATCTCTAAAGATGTATCCTCCCACGGCTGTTGCTAAAATCAAAGTTCCAATTGTTCCTAAAATTAAACTTTTTCGCATGTTGTTCTCCTAAATAATATTTTTAACTATAGACTTAAAATGATTTCCTCTTTCTTCGAAATCTTTGTAAAGGTCAAAGCTTGCGCATGCCGGCGAAAGGATGACTATATCGCCGGGTTTTGATTCATTTTTCGCTGTTTCCACGGCCTTTTGCATATCTTTTGCTTCGAAGATTTTAAGCTCTTTGCGCTCGTTTTCAGGCAGGTTCATTATTTCGTTTAAGATTTTCTCTTTTGTGTTTCCCATTAGAATAATAGTCGAAACTTTTTTAGCTATTTCTTTTGCAAAGTTATCAAAAGGAACTTTTTTGTCGTATCCACCAGCTATTAATATGACTTTTTGATTAAAAAGAGAAAGTGCACCGTTTATGCTTCTCGTTGGGGTTGAGGCTATGGAATCATTATAGTAAGAAACGCCTTTGTAATTCCTTACGAATTCCATTCTGTGCGCTACTCCTGCGAATGTTTTAGCGGTTTTTTCGGTGGCGTTTATTCCTGCTATTTCAAAAGTGGCTGCAATTGCCGCAAGATAATTTTCTAGGTTGTGTTTCCCGGGGAGTTTAATATCATTTGCGTTTAAAACTTTTGCGTTTTTGCCATTTTTGCTGAAGATGATTTCGTTTTCGCTATTAACCCAAACGCCGGAATTAAGTTTTTCTTTGGTGCTGAAAAATAAAAGATTCCCTCTAACATCCGGAGCCATTTTTCTTGTTCCTTCATTGTCATAGTTTAGAATAGCTTTCGAAAATGCTGACTGATGAAATATTATTTGCTTTTTCGCTGTAATATATTCATTCATGTCTTTATGAAAATCTAAGTGGTTTGGAGAAATGTTCGTGACGACTGCTATCTGCGGGCTTTGCCTCATGGACATAAGCTGGAAGCTCGAAAGCTCTGCGATCGCTATGTCATCTTCTTTGATGCTTTTAATATTCGGCAGGAGCGGTTTGCCGATGTTTCCTCCAAGATGGACGGTTTTGCCTGCGCTTTCAAGAATCTTTGAAATAACAGTCGTTGTGGTGGTTTTGCCGTCGCTTCCGGTTATTCCAATGATAGGGCAGGGGCAAAGCTCGAAAAATATTTCCATTTCGGAAGTAACAGCGCTGCCGCCGTTTTTTAATTTCTGAATTTTCTCAGAAAGATAGCTCATTCCCGGAGTTCTTATAACAACGTCAAAAAATTCCTCAAAAACGCTTTCATCAGCAAGCCTTAAAGTAATATTTTTGTTTGCTTTGAGGTTTTCAAGAATCTCTTTTGCTATTTTTTCTTCGTTTTTAGCGTCGTAAACCGATATATTAACTGACTCCTCGGTCAGCATTTGCATGAAAGGAAGATTGCTCCTTCCGATCCCGCAAAACAAAACTTTTTTGTTTTTTATTTTTTTAATGAAACTTTCATAAGTGCATAGCATAATTTTTTTATTACCCTCCTTATCTGTGATTTTATACTCAAATAGAAAATATGTCCACCTTTTTTGGCGGACACTTTTTTAGATTTCTATAAATTTAGTTTGAACGTAGCCTATGTTGCCGTTTTCGCCAATAATATACCAGTCTTCCCATTGCCCCAGGACGTTTACCTTTTCGCCTTTGTTTGTGCTTCCTACCACGGCTGAAATTAAGCTCGGGCGGCTTCTTATGCTTTCGTCTTCTTTTGCCATGCCTGTTTGCATTTCTTGGCAGGCAACGTAAGGCACGCCGAAAAACTCAGTCAAAGACATTATAATTTGAGCTGCGGTTTCTTCTGTGTTTTGCCTTATCCAAATTAGGTTTTCTTCGGTTTGAGGGTTTTCAAAAACTATGGTAACCGAAGGCCCTTTGCCTCGAGGGGTGTTGCTGGGGATCATTTTTATATTTGAAGGATTAAAATAAATCTTTTTCATATTCTCGAGAACTATTTTTGCAAGCCTGCTTGATTCAGGGTCTCCGCTTGGAAAGACTATTTTTATCCCCGGTGTTTGGGTGCTTTTTAAATTTTCGGTTTTAAGCCCTATTTCAGCGGCGTTTTCAGGCGCATCGGCCTGAGTGCTGAAGCTTATTCCGTTTGCATTGAGGCATGCGGTTGTTTCATCTGCTATTAAATTAAGGTAATAATCAGCGGTGCTTCCTCCCGGCAAAAGGAAACCCTCTTCAGCCATTATTTTAAAGTAAACATTTGCCATTAAAATCACTCCATTTATTTAGTTTGTTTTTCGATGCTTGCAAAAAATGTTTTCGAAGGAACCCCTTGCGGCCTTATGAATCTGTTAAGCCTGTAAAGCGAATCAGGCGACCTTTTTATGTAATTCATTTTGCTCTCGCAAAGAAAAGTTGCTTTGAAGCCAAGCGATTTTATTATGTCGTCGCTGCATTTGCTGCAAGCCCCGAATGGGTAGAAAAAAGCCGTTGGTTTAAAGCCTATGTTTTTTTCTATTAAATCCTGCGCTTTTGAAACATCGTTTGAAAGTTTTTCGCGGTAAACTTCTTTTGATTCCCCGGCATTTTTGGTGCAGCCTACGCGCGGGCTTTTGGTTTGGTGCATATCGTAAGTGTGATTTTGAATTTCAACCAGGCCGCTTTTTTGCATTTCTGAAATATGGTTCCAGTTTGCGTGAGCGTAAGAAGGGTTTTCGTCGTTTATTTTGCTGTATTTTTCAGCTTCTTTCGCAATGGGCGAGAAAACGAACTTCATGCCGTATTTCTTTGCAAGCGGAAATGCATAAAGATAGTTATTGAAAGCTCCGTCATCGAATGTTAGCAAAATCGGTTTTGCAGGAAGATCTTTTTTGCCTTCGGTGAATTCAATTAAATCATTAACCAAAATGGTTTCGTAGCCGTTTTCTTTTATGTATTTAAGGTCTTGCTCGAAAGTTTCCTCCGAAACTATGAATTTATTTTTGCATTTCGGGTTTTTAAGAACCAAATGATACATAAGAACCGGCAGCCTGACTTCTCCTTCGTGAGTTTCTTTTGGAGCGGTTTTGCTTTGAAGGTTAAGCGCCCAGCACGTCAGCGAAACAAGCGAAAAAATTGCGCAAAGAGCGGTCAGCTTTAACCAGAGCTTTTTGCTGAAATAAAACTTAAATTTCATTGTTTTCATTCCTTAGTTTGTTGCTTTGAGCTCTTAAAATTTATATTTCTTTTTAAATAATATTATTACTCAAAAATTTTTCTTGACATATAAATGAGTTTAATGTAAACTAGAAAAGAGCTGTAAAGTAAAATGCTTTACAAGCTAAAAACTGTTTGAGTCGCTTTTGGTGTCTTTACATAGTTTTAGAAATTATTTCAGGTACTTTAAAAAGTAAGAAGATGATTTTATGGACAAAAACACTGAGATAGCAATGCTGCTTGACCTTTACGGTAAAGTTCTTTCACCGATTCAGTTTAAAAGCATTGATCTTTATTATAATCAGGATTTGTCTTTATCTGAAATTTCTTACCACACAGGCAAATCTCGTCAAGGCGTTTACGATTCCATAAAGCGCTCGGAAGCTATTTTATTAAAAATAGAAAATTCGCTTGGTTTTTTGGAAAAAATGCGTAAAATTACTGCAACCCTTGAAGAAATAACGGCCACTGCATCTGAAATAAAAAACTCTGCTAATGACGAAACTTTGGCTTTGAAGGCGGAAAAAATTGAGCAAATGGCAAGTGGTTTAAAACACAAAATTTGAAAGCTGGTGATATTTTGGCATTTGAAAGTCTTACCGAAAAAATATCGGCTGCGTTTAAAAAATTAAAATCAAAAGGCAAGCTCACGGAATCTGACGTTAAATCTTCAATGCGAGAAGTGAGAATAGCGCTTCTGGAAGCGGACGTTAACTATAAAGTTGCTAAAGATTTCACAAACAAAGTAACAGAAAGAGCCGTTGGGGCAGAGGTTATGCAAAGCCTTACACCTGCTCAGATGGTTATAAAAATAGTTAATGAAGAGCTAGTATCGCTCATGGGCGGCGAAAAAACAAGGCTAACAATGGCTTCAAAACCACCGACAGTCATAATGCTTTGCGGACTTCAAGGCTCAGGAAAAACAACCCACGCCGCAAAACTTGCTTACATGCTCAAAAAGCAAGGCCACAGGCCACTTTTAGTTGCTTGCGATATCTATCGTCCGGCGGCTATAACTCAGCTTAAAGTTCTTGGCGAAAAAATCGGAGTTCATGTTTTCGAAATGGGCGAAGAAAAACCCGAGAAAATAGCTTTGGAGGCCGTTAAATACGCGAAAGATTACGGAAACGACGTTATTATCCTTGACACCGCAGGAAGGCTTCACATCGACGAAGTTTTAATGAACGAGCTAAAAACCATAAAAGAACTTTTAACTCCTCAAGAAATTTTGCTCGTTGTTGACGCAATGACCGGCCAGGATGCAGTTAACGTGGCAAATTCGTTTAACGAAATGCTTGATATTACAGGCGTGATTTTAACGAAACTTGACGGCGACACAAGAGGCGGTGCGGCGCTTTCGATTAAAGCCATAACCGGCAAACCGATTAAATTCATCGGTGCAGGTGAAAAGCCCGAAAATCTTGAAGATTTCCACCCTGACAGAATGGCTTCAAGAATCTTGGGAATGGGCGACGTTTTAACGCTTATAGAAGATGCTGCAGCAACGATCGATAGAAATGAAGCTGAAAGAGTAGCTCAAAAATTGAAGAAAAACAGCTTTGATTTAGACGATTTAAAAGATCAATTCATGCAAATCAAAAAATTAGGGCCGCTTAAATCAATTTTGACTAAACTCCCAGGAATGGGCAGCCAGCTGAAAGACATAGACATCGATGACAGAATGATTGACCGAACATTTTCGATTATTCTATCCATGACCCGCGAAGAAAGGCAAAAGCCTTCGATAATAAACCCTTCAAGGAAAAGAAGAATTGCGGCGGGTAGCGGCGTTAAGGTCGAAGACGTAAATAGACTTCTTAAACAGTTTGAGCAAATGCAGAAAATGATGAAAAAATTCGGTGGAAAATTCAAAAAGGGTTTCCCGAAAATGGGGTTCCCGAGGCTTTTTGGCTAAGGCCTAAAATTAAAAAAATATTTTGATGGAGGAATTTAAAATGGCAGTAAAAATCAGACTTCGCAGAATGGGTGCTCATAAAAAACCTTTTTACAGAATAGTAGTAGCAGATTCAAGATCTCCAAGAGATGGCCGTTGCATTGAAGAAATCGGTTTCTTTAACCCAATGACTGAACCAGCTGAAATCAAACTTGACGTTGAAAAAGCTAAAAAATGGATTAAAAACGGCGCTCAACCAACCGACAGAGTTAAAGCAATTTTAAGCAAAGAGCTTGCAGAAAATAAAGACTAATCTTAAATTATGAAAAATTTATATTAGTAAAACTTGTAGTTTGCGGCACACAGCAAAGAAATTTTTGCTTCTACAGGTTTTGCTTTTTCTAACGGCAGTTTAAAATTTTTGGGAACTCGTTCGGGAACTTTCCGGATGATTTTCGCTATAATATTTGAGGAGAATTATGTCGAAAAATAATAAGTATTTTTCCGTTGGCAAAGTTTTGGCAGCAAGAGGAATTTACGGCGAAATTAAAGTTCAAACTTGGACTGACAGCCCTGAAGATTTTCTTTTGATTCAAAAATTATTTTTAGATGTCAATGCGCAGCCGCTCGAAATAACCAGCAAGAAAATTCATAAATCTCAAGTTATTTTGAAGCTAAAAAATGTAAGTTCGAGGAATGAAGCAGAACTTTTAAGGGGCAAAAAGCTTTATGCTTTTCGTGAAGATATTCCGCTTGCTGAAGATAGATATTTCATTGAAGATTTAAAAGGTTTGAAGATTACGGATGCAGTTTCCGGCGAAAATTACGGCACTTTGGAAGACGT
Source organism: uncultured Oscillospiraceae bacterium (assembly GCA_900554335.1). Classification (GTDB taxonomy): domain Bacteria; phylum Bacillota; class Clostridia; order Oscillospirales; family Acutalibacteraceae; genus UMGS1491. The sequence continues at coordinate 74,554 of USGT01000007.1, read as the reverse complement.
TATGAACACCGGCGCCAACGATATTTACGTTGTTAAAAATGAGGCAGGCAAGGAATTTTTGCTTCCGATTATAGACGGAACGATTGAAAAAATTGACCTTGAAAACGAGTTTATAAGTGTTAATCCGATAAAAGGTGTTTTTGATGATAATTGACATAATGACGCTTTTCCCGGAAATGTGCGAAGCATTTTTGTCTGAAAGTATCATAGGAAGAGCCAGAAAAAAAGGAATTATCGAAATTAAGTGTCATCAAATAAGGGACTTTGCATACGATAAACATAAGCGGGTTGATGACACTCCTTATGGTGGGGGCAAAGGCATGCTTATGCTCGCAGAGCCAATTTACAAGTGCTTTGAAAACATTTGTAATGAGCGAGAAAAAAGGCCAATGCTTATTTATATGTCTCCGAAAGGCCAAGTTCTGAATCAAAATATTGCGAAAAACCTTAAAGATTTTGATAATATTGCGATTTTATGCGGCCATTACGAAGGCGTTGACCAAAGAGTTCTTGATGAGCTTGTTGATATGCAAATTTCAATCGGTGATTATGTTTTAACAGGCGGTGAAATGCCAGCGCTGGTTCTTGCCGATGCTGTTGCGCGGCTTGTTCCTGGGGTTTTGTCTGAAAATGTTTGCTTCGAAGAAGAAAGCCATTACGATGGCCTTTTGGAGCATCCTCAATACACAAAGCCTTACGAATGGCGGGGCAAAAAGGTTCCTGATGTTCTTCTTTCGGGGCACCATGCGAACATTGAAAAATGGAAACATGAGCAAGCTTTGATTGAGACGAAAAAGTATCGTCCGGATTTGCTTGAAAAATTATAAAATGTATAATTTACACAAAAATAGCGATGAAATTTGTTAAAATAGATAATTTACTTTTGCTTGAAATATTATCAAATTGTGTAAATCAAACAAAAATAATTTTGATTGTTGACTAAAATAATGATTTTGCTATAATAATAATTACTTATTAAAAGACTACAATAATTTTACATCTAGGGGGAATAACTATGTATGTTAGAGAAGTAACGGTTGAAAACAGCGTTGGGCTTTATGCAAGACCTGCAACCTATTTCATACAAAAAGCTAATGAATTTAAATCTTCAATTTGGGTAGAAAAGGAAGAAAGAAGAGTTAACGCAAAGAGTCTTCTTGGAATTCTTTCGCTCGGTATCGTGGGAAACACCACAATTAAAATAATCGCAGACGGTGCAGATGAGAAAGAAGCTGTTGATCAATTAGTTAAAATGATCGAACGTGGGTTCACAACAGAATAAAATATATTTAAGAAGTGTCTTTCAAATATTTTGAGAGGCATTTTTAATATTCTAAAAAGTGATATTTAACTCTATTTGTTCCATAAAATTGCGATTTTAAAAAGTTATATCGTTCAAATTTTTTAACGAATTTCCTTACAGTCTCATAAGAAACTTCTCCAAAATCTTTTTTTAATTCTAAAGTAGAAAATTCCTGATTTTTGTATTTAAAAACTGCAAACAAAAATAGGTCTTTTTCTTTAGGGTTAATTTTTTTATTTTCCAGTAAATTTTTGAACTTTTCAAGCAAATTTTTGTTCGGTAACTGCGAATTTATGTTGCTAAAAACATTTTTATTAAAGTAAGAAATAAACGGGGTAACGTCAAGCACGCCGGAAATTTTGCTGTTGTTTTCAATTAGCTCAAAAGCTTTGTAATATTCATTCTTTGTTCCGGCGATTAGCTTCGAAAATGAAACCAGCAACGCCGAACTAAAATTATTTTGAATCAAATACCATATGTGCAAAAGCCTCGCCATGCGGCCGTTGCCGTCAAAATATGGGTGAATAAAAGAAAAATAAAAATGAATTATAGTCGACTTAATTATGATATTTAAATCATCTTTTTGGTTTATAAATTCCAAAAAAGTTTTCATTGTTTCGGGTAGAAGCTTGAAATCGAGGCCTTGGTGAGAAATTTTATCGCCCACAACATAAACCACATCATGGCGGTAAAAATTGCCCACTTTCAGTTTATCTTCAGGCTCTAAATAATTTCCAATTGAAACGCAGTAAAGTTTATGAAGATTTTCTTCGTTTATAACGTTTGATTTATCAGAAATGAAATCAAGCCCCTTTTTAATGCCGTAAATTTTGTTTTCTTCGTCAGTTTTTGGCGCAAAGCCCTGAACAATATTGCGAATGCTGTTTTTGCTCGAATGAATACTTTCGATTTTTAAAGTGTTTTCAATTTCATTTTCCATGCTTTGCGTTATAAGATTTTCGCCAAATTGTTCGATCAAAAGCGTTTTGTAAACGCTGTCGGAAACATTTATGAGCATCGGAAGGTAAACAAGATCGGCATTTTTAAAGCTTGTTTTGAAAATTTTTTTGTAGGAAGTGAGCTTTAATATTTCAGTTAATTCCGAGATGGTTTTCGTGCCGTATTTATAGGCGAGTTTTTTTAGGTTAAAAAAATCTTTGTCGTTTAATATATTAAAAAATAGTTTTGTGTCGAGCATTGTAGACCTCCTCTTAAATTTAGTAGTATATATTAGTACTATTATATACTAATGAGATAAATATTGCAAGCTGCAAAATAAAAAATTATTTTAACTGTTGACAACTCAAGATGAAAAGTATACAATATTTTCTAATAATAATAGATTTTAATATTAATTATTACCTACGATTTTGGGTTTTTTTAAGTTTTATTGCATTTTATTTTGTTGCGAATCATTTTGTATAGACTTAAAATGGTAGGTGAAATTTAAATGGCCGGGAGATGAGATTTTTGGGTAAAGAAAATGTTTGTATTCTTTCGCAACGTTCTTTCGGAGGCAGAGAGCTCGAATATAACCTGTGTGAGAGCGAAAATGATTCAATTTTGAGTGGAAAAACATATGGAATAGAGCTGATTTTGAGATCTAGCTCTATAAATGAAAGTGTAAAAGTGGAAGACATTTCTCAAGATAAAACAGAAGTTTTAAATTTGATTGATTGCCTTTCTGAAAATGGCATTGACACTATTCATTTCAGAGATGTGATTGAAGATTACATAGATGACTCTTATTAAATTTTAAAATTGAATAAAAAATTAAGCATCTCTCAAGCTAAGAGAGGTGCTTTTTAGTTAGTTTGCCAAATTAATATCTTTGTTTAGCAGGTTTTGAATTTCTTTTTCGCAAATTTCGCAATTTTCCATGTCGCCTTTTAGTCTGTATTGCAACTGAATTTTATATAAGTTTGCTACTTTCTCCATGATTTGGTTATGTTCTTGCCGAGTTTTGGCTAAATTAATAATTCTGGTTAATTTTGGGATTTTTTCTTCTAGCACTCTTTCAATATCTTTTATTTCTTTTTTAGTAAACAAAATTTTATTTTTCTGCAGTAACTTTTTTGCTTTTTTGCATCTTTCGAGAGATTGTTCGTTTGTTAACAAAAAGTCGTTCGAAGCTTCAATCGTTTTGCTTTTCACCATGTCTCTTATCACGGCCGCATAAACGCCCGCTGCCAAAGCCGCTGACCCTGCCGCAAAACCCGCGATTTTAGTGAATTTGTTTGCCGCAAAAGCTGGTTGGATTAAAACAGTTAGCGCTACAAATGAAGTAGCCGCAAGTTTTTTTAAGATGTTCATTTTAACCTCCTAAATTTGCATTTAAATTTATTATATTATTATTTTAAAAATATTTCAAAAAAAAATTAATAAAACATATTTAAATTCGAAATATAAAAGCCACGCAATTACTGCGTGGCAAAATTGAGCTTTTGGAGTAAACTAAATTTTTTCAAATTTGATTGTTTTTTCTGCTCCAAGATAGCTTGATTCATAGCTTATTACGCCGTTTGCATAATAAAAAGTTTTTGAATCTTCGCTTGAAGCAACTAAAGGAGATTCGTTTTTGCTCAAATTATTTTCCGAAGCCCAGGTGTAAACGCCGTTTTTAAGCTCAGGCGTAGTGTATGTGCCAGACCAGTAAACCGAGGTGGTGTTATCTTTTTTATTTACCACTTTAATTTCAATAATGCCGTTGTTTATGGCCGCTGTTTGGTAATCTTCTTCCGGGCTTGCGTTAGTTTGCTTCCAGTTGCCTTCAAGATTTATTTTCTCGGAAGCCGTCGATTCGGTGGTTTGAGGCTTATTTTCAGTGCTGGAGTTTCCGCACGCAGAAAGAGAAAAAGTTAAAAGCAAAGGCAAAATAAATGCAGAAATCTTTTTCATAAACTCACCTCCATTATGCTTACCACAGATTATATCAAATGATTATTTTAATGTCAATTTTATAAATAAATTTATTTATATTTGTAAATACTATATTATAATTACAAAAGTGATTAAAATGAAAAAATAGTTAATTTATAAGTTTTCTGTCAGTAGGAAGGAGCACGTTGATGTAATTTCCAATGTCGCAAGAAATTGCCCTGCACATTAAAGAAAGGTTGGAAGTGTTCGTTTCCTCTTTATAAAAAAGCAGATAAAATTCAAACAGAAAATCATTATCCGACCTTCTAACCGTATAAATAACATGGTTTTCAGGGTCTACTCTCAAAAAATATTTGCCAATAGGAAATTCGTCTGTATTATCCAAAAAGCTGTAACGTCTAGATTCTTGGTTGATTTCTTTAGTTACCCACTCTTCTGTTTTGTCAGAATTTTCAAGCATTTCAGCAGATGCTTTATTTTCAATTTTTTCTTTGCATTCTTTCAGGAAGAATTCGAAATCTTTTCCTTTTCCCATTCCGTTCCAGGCGTTAAAATATGCCTTGCCTCCATCAGACGAAACCCAAGGAAGATGTTTGCTGCCAAGTATAATTTCCATTTGTTCTGCGTCAATAGCCGGTGATTGAGTGTGAACAACTGGTTTTGAAGAAATGCAGCCGGCCATGCCAGTTGAAGAGCCAGAAATTAATGCCGCAGCAGTAAGGCACAGTAAATTTTTCATGGTTTTGTTTTTCATTGTTAAACCTCCAATAATAAATTTTTGAACGACAAAATCAACTCAGTTGAAGCTGAGCCTCGTTTAAAGCCAAAAAAATAGACTGCCAAAAGCAATCTTATCTCTTAGACAATCTTTTGTTCTGTATAAGCTGTGCCATATGGTGCGGTCAGTGGGACTTGAACCCACACGTCTCTCAACACATGCCCCTCAAACATGCCTGTCTACCGATTCCAGCATGACCGCTCACATGGCTTATTCTATTATATATTAAAAATATTGTCAAGAGAAAAAATAAGTATCATCGTAGTGTTTAAAAAATATGATACTTATAGATTTTTTTTGTATATTTACTATAACATATATAAAAGATTTTGACAAATAATTATTTTTAATGTAAAATTGAGGCAAAGAATAGAGGTAATAATATGAAAACAATAGGGAATATAATATGGTTGCTTTTTGGCGGTTTACTTTTAGCTCTCGGCTGGGCAATTGCAGGGGTAATTCTTTGTTTAACGATTGTTTTTATTCCCGTGGGCATTCAATGCTTTAAATTTGCTGAGCTTATGCTTGCACCCTTTGGAAGAAAAATCGTTTATTCTGGCGAAACGAGCTCAATAGTATTAAATATTTTTTGGGTCATCATTTTTGGTGTTTATCTTGCAGTGGCGTCTTTTTTGGTAGGGGTTTTGTGGTGCATAACCATAGTAGGAATCCCCGTGGGGCTACAGTGCTTCAAGTTTGCAGGCCTTGCTTTGATGCCGTTTGGCACCACGATTGAATAATTTTTTATTTTGGCTTATCTGAAAAAGGTAAGCCTTAATTTTTTGGCAATCTGTTTTAAGGAATAAAAAACTCACAACCAATCGGCTGTGAGGTAAAATTTTGGTTGCAGAAGGTGGATTTGAACCACCGACCTTCGGGTTATGAGCCCGACGAGCTACCAGACTGCTCCATTCTGCGCCATTGCTTATATAACTAGTATATGTTTTTAACTTAAAAATGTCAACACATTAATTTAAATTCTAAAATAATCACAATCAAATTCTAAATAAATATTTTATTATGTTAAATATGACAATGATTTTCAAATTTATTGCGAAATAAGTTGATTATAAGTTATAATAATCAAGCAGTTTTATAAATAATTTTAGGAGGAAAAATTTTATGAACAGTTTACTCGCAGGAAATGGCACTGCTTCTCAGCTTATTACCATGCTTTTGGTTTACGGCGTAGTCATCGGAGGAATGTATCTGCTTCTTTTTAGGCCGCAGCAAAAGAAAAGAAAGCAAGAAGAAGAGATGAGAAAATCAGTCCAAATCGGTGATGAAATCGTAACAATTGGCGGAATAGTGGGAAGAGTTGTTAGCGTTAAAGAAGATTCAGATTCTTTGATTTTGGAAACAGGCTCGGAAAAAATCAGAATTCAAAAATGGGCTGTTGGAGCTGTTGTTAAAAAATAAGCAAAATAGTTTAAGAAAGGGATGTTTAATTTGAAAAAATTTTTATTTTCTTTCGGGCTTATATTTTGTTTGTTTTCGTTCGTGCCTGGGATTTTCGCTTATGAAAAAAGCGTTGAAGACCTAGCTGCTAAGTTTAATATTACAGCAGAAAGGATGGACACAATACTCACAGACGGCAAAAGAAAGCTCGTTCCAATAGTTTCAAGCGACAGAGATTTTTACATAGGTTTGTTTTCAAACAAAGAAAATGCAGAATATATGAAACATTACGGAAATGGACGCATCATGAGCAAGAAGTCTAGCAATAATTCATTTGATAGAAGAATTTCAAGAATGTGGAATTATAGCAAACCGAAATCTTTGTCTTTCATAGTTAAAGAAGATGGCAAGTCTGTTGGATTCGTTGCTGCAGGCCCGGTTGATAGTTCTTCGTCCAATCCTGAACTGGGAATGGTAGTTGAGAAAAATTCTTCAGGAAAAGGTCTTGGAAATTTCATTGTTAAAAAGCTGGTTTCGGTTATGCAAGAGCTTAAAAATCTTGGAATTTACAAATACAAAACCTTGGTCTCGACTAGCAAACCTAGTAATTTTGCTTCAAGGAAGGCAGTTTTAAAAGCAGGGTTTACGACGAGCGAAGAAATTATTAAAACGAACTTTGGCTATGAAAAAATTTATAAATATCAGTTTTCTTAAATTAAAAAGTAGGCCGCTATTTTGCAGCCTATTATTTTTTGCGCAGTTTCGCTTTAAAAGGCAAAAAAGGTTGTTTTTAACCTGCTTTTTGAAAGGAGCTGCGTTTTAAAATGGAATTTAAAGGAATAGACGTTTCAAAATGGCAAGGAGAAATAAACTGGGAAAAAGTTAAAGCTTCAGGAGTGGATTTTGCAATTTTGCGAGAGGGTTACGGCTTGCAGATTGACAAAAAATTCAAAGAAAATTGCGAAAAAGCGAAAGCGGCAGGAATGAATATAGGTGTTTACCATTACAGCTATGCAAGCTCGGCTTTTGATGCTAAAAACGAAGCAGAATTTTGCCTTGAAAACATAAGAGGTTTGGAACTTGAGTACCCGGTTTGCTTTGACATTGAAGAAAAAGAAATGCTAAAGCTTTCAAATGAAACAAGGACTGAAATCGTTAAGACTTTTTGCGAAGAAATTGAAACAGCAGGCTATTATGCCACGTTTTACTGCAATTTAAATTGGCTTGAAAATTATTTAAATTATGAGAATTTGAAGCAATTTGATTTGTGGCTCGCACGATGGAGCAGCACTAAACCTTCACAAGAGTGCGGCATTTGGCAATATTCTTCGCAAGGGAAAATAGACGGAATAAACGGCAACGTCGACCTTGATGTTTCTTATAAAAATTACCCTGAAATAATGAAATCAAACGGTTTAAACGGCTTTAAAACTCAAAAAAATTATTTTAATTATACGGTAAAAAAAGGCGATAGCCTTTGGGCGATTTCCGAAAAATATTTGAAAAGTGGCGCTAAATACACTGAAATAAAAAGCCTAAATAATCTTTTAAGCGACGTTATATACCCCGGGCAAGTGCTTAAAGTTCCGAAATGAGGGAAGAAAAATGAACAAAAAAATTTTAACGATTTTAACTTTAGCCGTTCTCACCGAAAGCGTTATAACTTATTTCAAAGAATTTTTCGCAGCTGGGTGCTTTTCCTTTAGCATGTTTTTGAGCCTTTTGGTTGGTGTTGCAGTGGCTTTTGCTTACGATCTTGATATTCCAAAATGTTTCGAAATTGATTCTTCGGTGCCTTTTTTCGGGAATATTCTAACCGGGATTTTAATTTCAAGAGGAAGCAACTACATTCACGATGTTATATCTGCGATTTCGAATTTAAAATGAAAAGGGCGAGCCGAAAAAGCTCGCTTAAATTTTTTTCACTATATTGTTTTGTGCTTTAAATATCATGTTTTCGCCTATGACACCTCTAACCATCGAAGTGGGGTAAACGTTTGAATTTTTTCCGATTATAGTCCCCGGATTCAAAACGGCGTTGCAGCCAATTTCAACGTAATCGGCAACTATTGCGCCGAATTTTCTAAGGCCTGTGTCAGTTTTACTTCCGTTTATTAAAACGCTCACGTTTGATTTATCTGATTTAACATTCGAAACGATTGAACCCGCTCCAAAATGAGCTTTGAAACCCAAAATAGAATCGCCGATATAATTAAAATGCGGAACTTGAACATTATTAAACAAAATGGCGTTTTTAAGTTCCGTGGAATTCCCGACAACGCAGTTTTCGCCAACTATTACTGAGCCTCTGATGAAAGCGCAGTGGCGAATTTCAGTGCCTTTGCAGATTATCGTAGGCCCTGCAATGAAAGCTGAATCAGCAATAACCGCTTCTTTTGAAACCCAAACATTTTCTTTTATTTCTTCAAATTCATCTTTCGGAAGCTTGGGGCCTAAATTTAAAATGAAGTCTTTTATTTTCGGAAGAGCCTCCCAAGGGTAAGTTAGACCTGAAAAAATTTCGCTTGCAATTGTTTTTGATAAATCTAAATAATTTTCTATTTGCATAAAATTTACCGGTAACTAAAAAGTTACCGTTTCCTCCATAAGTACTATTCTATTTCGAAATATTTGAAGCAGGGAAAGTAATAATAAATTCCGTATATTCCCCGAGTTTACTGTTTACTTTAATGTGGCCGCTATAATCTTTAACTATGTCGTTAGCAATTGCGAGGCCAAGGCCTGAGCCTTCAACGCTCATTTTCTTTGTGACGGAAGAGCGATAGTATCTGTTAAATATTTTGTCGAGTTCATTTTCAGGGATACCAACACCGGTATCACGGATTTTAACAGAAACTTGCTTATTTTCTTCTTCAATGTCGATAAATATTTTTCCGTATTCTTTATTATATTTAATTGCGTTTTCAATTATGTTTATTAAAATGCGCGAAATTTTATCTTCAGGAATCGAAACATATATGTCACTCGAAGCGCTGTTAATGCATATTTTTACATTGTGTTTATTAGCAAGTGGAGTGAGCTCTTTGACGTATTTGTCAAGCTGAATGGTAAGGTTGCAAGGGTCAATTTTATTCTCGCCGGTTTTGTTAATATAAAGAATGTCATTAACAAGCTTCAAAAGTTTTTGAGATTCCGAAAGAATTATGTCGTAAAATTCTGTCGTTGTTTTTTGGTCGTGGCCACCTTGCTTCAAAAGCTCAACAAACCCCATAATTGAAGTTATAGGCGTTTTTAAATCATGAACAAGGCCATCAAGTTCAGATTTATTAATATTTCTGAATTTGTCCATAATTGCTCACTTCACCTCCTAAAAATTTTTATTGAATTTCGTCTTCAGATGCGAATCTGTATCCAACACCGCGAACAGTTAAAATATATTTCGGGTTTTCAGAATCATCTTCGATTTTTTGGCGCAAATATCTGATGTGAACGTCAACTGTTCTAGCGTCTCCGCTGAATTCAACGTCCCAAACTTTTTCCATGAGTTGATCTCTGTTAAGAACGCTGCCTTTGCTGAGCATAAGCGAAGTTAAAAGATCGAATTCTTTCATTGTAAGGTCGATAAGTTGGCCGTTTTTGGAAACTGTTCTTCTTGCAAGGTTAATCGTGATTCCGCCGCAGGTTATAATGTCGTTGTTGCTTGAGTTTGTGTTGAGGTATTCATTTCTTCTAATAACCGCTTTAACCCTTGCGCAAAGTTCTTTCAAGCTGAAAGGTTTAGTGATGTAGTCGTCTGCTCCCATTTCAAGGCCAAGCACGCAATCAACTTCATCGTTCCTTGCAGTTAAAAGAATAATCGGGATAGCTTTAGTTGTTTTGTCGAGTTTGAGTCTTCCGCAAACGCTAAGGCCGTCTGGCGCAGGCATAACCCAGTCAAGAACTATAAGATCCGGGCAACGTCTTTGAACAGCTCTTAAAAGTTCATCTCCGCCTGAAAATTCTTGTGTCTCAAAACCATACTCTTTGAGTGCCAGAGAAGCAAGCCTTCTAATATTCGGCTCATCATCTACAACATAAATTAATCCCATTGATGAATCTGACATAATTTTATACACGCTCCTGTTTAAGTTTAATGATAAAATAGTTTATTTTAGTAATTGAAATTATTAATAATTTGATAAAATTTAACATATTACTAATTGTTTTTAACACTAGGAAATTATATTATAAACGGAAATCAAAAACAAGTCTTTTGAAAATATTTGTAGTTTATTCACAATTTGATAAGGCTAATTGACTTTAAAAATAATAATTATTTTATATCTATCTTATTTCGAATTGCGAATATGGAAAATTTATACATATTATCAAAAATTTGCAAGTATTTAAGAACTATTAAAATTATATTGTATTTATGATTTGGAAATATACTTTAGCTAATCTCTTGAAGTTTTCTTAATTTTCTGGTAGAATTTTAAGTAATTAAGCAAACTGGAGGAATAAGCTTTGCCAATCGGAGTTAATACATATATATATGGAAAAGAAGAACTTGATTATATAAAAAAATTAAAAGAAATTTTTGCAGGAAAAGAAAACCCAAAGGCTTACATCAGAACATACGGCTGCCAGCAAAATGTTTCAGACAGCGAAAAATACAGAGGAATGCTCGAAAAAGCCGGTTTTACATTCTTGGAAGATTATAAAGATGCCGACGTTATACTTTTTAACACCTGCGCAGTTAGAGAAAACGCAGAAAATAAAGTTTTTGGCAATATTGGCAGGATAAAAGCCGTGAAAAAAGCAAACCCTAACGCTGTTGTGGTTTTGGCCGGGTGCATGACCGAGCAAGAATCAATTGCGAAGAAAATAAGCGAAGTTTACACGTTTGTTGACATAGTTTTAGGAACAAAACAAATCCAAAGTTTCCCGAAGATTCTTTGTGATTTTATTTTAAACAGGCCTGTGAAAAATAAACACGCTGTTATTTACACTTCGAAAGAAGACCCAATTTTAGAAGACTTCCCGATGAAAAGGAATAACAAAATTAAGGCTTTTGTTTCGATTATGTCCGGCTGCAACAATTTCTGTTCTTACTGCATTGTGCCTTATGTCAGGGGTAGGGAAAGAAGCAGGACTCCCGAAGCTATTATAAAGGAAACGCAGGAGCTTTTAAGCGCGGGGTATAAAGACATAACTCTTCTTGGCCAAAACGTTAATTCTTACGGCAAAGACTTAGGCGGAGGAATTGATTTTTGCTATCTTCTTAAAAAGCTTGACGCTTTGGAAGGTGACTTTAAATTAAGGTTCATGACCTCGCACCCGAAAGACGCTACGAAAGAGCTTTTTGACGTCATTGCGGGCAGCAAGCATATTTCAAAGCACATTCACCTCCCGGTGCAGTGCGGAAGCAACAGAGTGCTTAAAGAAATGAACAGGAAATACACCAAAGAAGATTATTTAAAGAAAATTGAGTATGCAAAAAGCATCATGAAAGATGTTTCATTCACCAGCGACATAATAGTTGGCTTCCCGGGTGAAACCTACGAAGAGTTTTTGGAAACAGTCGACCTTATTAAAAAAGTTGAGTTTTCTTCGCTTTTCACTTTCATTTATTCAAAAAGGCAGGGCACTCCGGCCGCTAAAATGCCCGATAACATAAGCAAAAAAGAGAAAACCTCCTGGCTTTTGGAGCTTCTTAAAGTTCAAGAAGAAATTTCTGAAAACCTTTGCAAAAAGATGGTTGGCAATGAAGAAAGAGTTTTGGCCGAAAGCTTCGAAAACGGAGTTTTATCTTGCAGGACTGACGGAAATATAGTTGTTAAAGTTCCGAGTGAAAAAGACTTAACAGGCCAGTTTGTGAAAATTAAAATAACAGATTCCTCAAGGGAATCATTACAAGGAGAAATAATTTAAAAATAAAGGAGAAATAAAAATGGACTTAATATCTTTAGCAAGAGAAATTGGATTTGCAATTCAAAACGATGATGATTACATTGATTATAAAGTAACGGAGCAAAACGTTGAGTGCGACCATGAGCTCCAAGAAACAATTGAAAAATTTAATCTTAAAAAAGTCGAGATTAACCACGAAATCTCGAAAGAAAACCCCGACACTGAAAAAATTGACAAGCTAAACGAAGAAATCGGCTTTCTTTACAGGCAAATGGTTTCAAACGAAACAATGAAAGCCTACAACGAAAGCAAAGAAAAATTCGCAAAAAAACTTCAAGCCGTTAGCTTCATTATAAACAAATCAGCAGAAGGGCAAGACCCATACAACATTGAAATCGAAGAAGACAACTGCACGGGAAGCTGCGCAACTTGCGGCGGATGCAACTAATTTTAAGGATGTGAATGATTGAAGTGAGCAAAGACGTTTCGCCAATGATGCGGCAATATTTAGACATAAAAAAAGAGCACAAAGACAGCATCGTGTTTTTCAGGCTGGGCGATTTTTATGAAATGTTTTTTGAAGATGCTAACTTGGTTTCTGAGGAGCTTGGTTTAACTTTAACCGGCAAAGATTACGGCCAAAAGGAAAGAGCCCCAATGTGCGGAGTGCCTTACCACAGCTGCGAATCTTACATTGCAAGGCTCGTTGCTAAAGGCTATAAAATTGCAATGTGCGACCAAATAGGCGACCCTGCAAAAGCCAAGGGCCTCGTTGAGAGAAAAGTCGTAAGGGTTATAACTCCCGGCACGGTTATGGAAGAAAGCATGCTTGATGAATCGAAAAACAACTTTATTTGCTCGGTTTATTGCTCAGGGGCGCTTCCGATTGCTGGGATTGCTTTTTGCGACACTTCAACTGGCGAGCTTAAAGTGACTGAAATTTTCGGAAACGACAAAGAGCTTGCCAACCAACTTAAAATTGAAATCGGCAAATTTTGCCCTAGCGAAATAATATGCTTTTTGAAGCAAGATATTTACAGCGAAGTTAGAAAATTCGTGAATGAAAAGCTCCAGTGCAATGTCGAGATTTTAAAAGAAGACATAACCGATCAAGACGCTCAAAATTCGGTTAGAAGCCATTTCCAGTGCGATGACCTTAAAAACCTGAGCCTTGCCAACAGGGTTTGCGCAGTTAAAAGCATTGCGAATTTGCTTTCTTATTTAAAGGAAACTCAAAAAGGCGATTTGCACCATATTAACTTCCCGGTTTTTTACGATAAATCGCAATATATGGGCCTTGACCTTAACACTATAAGAAATCTTGAACTCCTTGAAACAATTAGAACTAAATCTAAAAAGGGCTCGTTGCTTTGGGTTATCGACAAAACCAGAACTTCAATGGGCAAGAGGATGCTTCGTTCGTGGATTGAAAGGCCTCTTCTTGACACTGAAAAGATTCTCACTCGCCAAGGCGCGGTTGAAGAGCTTTTTGAAGACACTATTTTCAGGGAAAATCTAAAGAAAAAACTCGGCGAAATAACCGACATTCAAAGGCTTACGACTAAAATTGCGTATGCTTCAGCCAATGCGAAAGATTTGCGCTCGCTTTCGGAGGCTATTGCCAAACTGCCGGGCGTTAAGGCGCTTCTTGAAAATTCAAAATCGAAAATGCTCAAGAAAATGTATTTTAAATTCGACACTTTAAGCGAAGTTCACAATTTAATCGAGGCTTCAATTCATGAAAAACCTCCTATTACTCTTAAAGACGGCGGAATCATAAAAGATGGCTATAGCCCTGAAGTTGATAGATTAAGAAGCGACATAAAAGGCGGCAAAGCCATGATTCGCGACATGGAAGAAAAAGAAAGAAAAAGGCTCGGAATTCCTAAGCTTAAAATTACATATAATAAAGTTTTTGGATATTTTATTGAAGTTACTAATTCGTTTAAAGATAAAGTCCCGAGCGATTACATCCGCAGGCAGACTCTAACGGGCTGCGAAAGATATGTTACCGAAGAGCTTAAAAATTTGGAATCGAGAGTCATGTATGCGAAAGAAAGCATAAACGAAACGGAATACAAGATTTTCGAAGAAGTTAGGAATAAAGTTGCTGAAAGCTTTTCGAAAATAATTGCAGTTGCAAACATAATAGCTGCGCTTGATGCAGTGCGTTCTTTGGCGGAAGTTGCGGTTTACAACAACTATGTCAAGCCCGAAATAAACACCCTTGACACCATAAACATCAAAGAAGGCCGCCACCCCGTGGTTGAATCTTTAGTAACTGGCGATACTTTCGTGCCGAATGACCTTATTCTTGATTCAGGCGAAAACAATGTTGCAATAATAACTGGGCCGAACATGGCAGGAAAATCAACCTACATGCGCCAGGCTGCACTCATTGTTTTGCTTGCTCAAATCGGTGCTTTTGTGCCAGCTTCTTCAGCTAGAATTGGCATAGTTGACAACATTTTCACGAGGATAGGCGCTTCGGATGACTTGGCCGCAGGGCAATCGACATTCATGGTTGAAATGAGCGAAGTTGCTGAAATACTTAAAAATTCAACTTCGAAAAGCCTTTTAATACTCGATGAAATCGGCAGAGGAACTTCAACTTTCGATGGAATGAGCATTGCCAGGGCTGTTCTTGAATATGTGGCCGACAAAAGAAAGCTCGGAGCTAAAACCCTTTTTGCAACGCACTATCATGAACTAACTGAAATTTCAAAAGAGTTTCATAACGTGAAAAATTACAGCGTTGCGGTTGAAAATCAAGGCGAAGGAATAACCTTTTTGCACACTATTGTTCCAGGCGCTGTGGACGATAGCTACGGCATTGAAGTCGCTAAATTGGCGGGTTTGCCGGCTTCGGTTATTTCCAGAGCTAGGGAAGTTTTAAGGCAAATTGAAGATTCCGAAAGCTCTGTGGCACAGTCTATTACTTATTCCTCGGAAAATGAAAGCAAAGAGCCCACAGACCCGAATATTTCAGAGATTTTAATGCAGCTTGGCGACATAAATATTAATAATTTAAATCCTATAGAATCTATGAACATACTTTATAAATTGGTGGGTTTGGCTCAAAATATAAGGAATTAACAGCAAAGTGGAGTAAAATATGAAAAGGATTAATATTTTAGACCCCGAAACGGTTCAGCTTATTGCTGCGGGCGAAGTAACGGAAAACCCGGCGTGCGTGGTTAAAGAATTGCTCGAAAATTCGCTTGATGCCGGCGCAACGAGGATTACAGCCGAAATAAAAAATGGCGGAATTAAAATGATAAGGGTTTCGGATAACGGCCACGGAATTTACCGCGATGACGTTAAAGACGCTTTTTCCCGCCATGCTACCAGCAAAATTAAAAGCAAAAAAGAAATTGAAAATATAAATTCATTGGGTTTTAGAGGCGAAGCCCTTGCGTCGATAGCTGCGGTTTCAAAAACTGAAATCGTAACGAAATCCGACGGCGAAATGATGGGAACAAAAATCACGGTAACTGGCGGAGAATTTGGCGAGATTGCAGACGCCGGAAGATTCATTGGAACTGACGTTTGCGTCAAAAATTTGTTTTTTAACACCCCTGCTAGAATGAAATTTTTGAAAAAAGAAACCGCTGAAGGCAACAAAGTCGCTTCGGTTATAGACAAGCTCGCGCTCTCGCACCCTGAGGTTTCTTTTAAGTTCATAAGGGATGGCAAACCCTGCCTTTTTAGCCCCGGCGATGGCAAAATTTCTTCGGCGGTTTATTCGGTTTACGGCAAAGAATTTTTAGAAGGCACTATTCCTTTAAAAGGCAGCCTCGGCAAAATGAAAATTACCGGACTTGTGAGCAAGCCTGAAAATTGCCGCCCGAGCAAAAGTTTGCAGATTTTTTTCGTTAATGGCAGGTTTATTAAAAGCAAGCTTATTTCAACTGCTCTTGAGGAAGCTTTTAAAAATTCCGTGATGGTTGGCAAAAGCCCTTACTGCGTTATTTACTTTAGTATTCCGGCGAATTTGGTTGATGTTAATGTTCACCCTGCCAAAACTGAAGTTCGTTTTGCGGATGAAAAAGCCGTTTCGGAGCTCGTTTTCAGCGCGGTTAAAAACTGCATTATAAATAAAAACAAAAAAGATTTCGAAAAGTATATCCCTTCTTCGAAAAAAGCTGAAAGCGACTTTTCTTTTAAAGATAGTTCGGCTGCTGTTCAAAGCTTCGAAAACCCCGGCGTTATTAATCTTTTTGGGTTGCAAAGTCTTTTTAAAAATTCAAGTAATAAAAGCGAGAAAATTTCGCTCACGGGCAAAACCAGCCTTTTCATGAATAAATCTCTTCGCGAAAATTTTAAAGTTGTGGGCGAAGTTTTTGGGTGTTATCTTATTTTAGAATGCAAAAATGAGCTCATTTTCGTCGATAAACATGCAGCTCACGAAAGAATAATTTTCGAAAAAATGAAAAAAAGCTCGAATGAATATAGTTCTCAGATGCTTCTTAATCCTGTTACTGTAATGCTTGAAAAGCAGGAATACTGCGCAGTTATTGAAAATTTAAGCCTTTTTTCGAAGTCGGGTTATGAAATCGAGGATTTCGGCCCGGGGACTGTTGTCGTTCGTAGCGCACCAATGTATGAAGACATTGACGACCTTGCAAATTCGGTGATCGAAATTGCTAACTGCATTCTTGACAATAAAAAAAGCAGCGAAACCAAAAAGTTGGAGTGGATATATCAAAATATTGCGTGCAGAAGCGCAATCAAAGCCAAAAGCAAAACCTCGGTTGAAGAGCTCGTGAAGCTGGTTAATGATATATCTGAAAACCCTCAGCTTAGGCATTGCCCGCACGGCAGGCCAATTTACATAAAATTCGATAAGAGCTTTATCGAAAAACGTTTTGGGAGAATTTAAAGTGGAAAAAATAAAAATTTTGAGCATAATAGGCCCCACTGCAACCGGGAAAACAAATTTAGCTATAAATTTAGCCAAGCGATTTGGCGGCGAAATAATTTCGGGCGATTCGATGCAAATTTATAAAGAATTTGACATTTTAAGTGCAAAACCAACTAAAAAAGAGCTCTCGGAAGTTAAACATCATCTTGTTGATTTCCTTTCAGTCAAAGAAACTTACAGCGTTGCTAAGTTCAAAGAAATGGCTTCTGCTTGCATTATAGACATTAAAAGCAGGAATAAATTGCCGATTTTAGTCGGTGGGACAGGCCTTTATATTGATTCTCTCATTAAAAATATTGATTTTAATTCTCCTTCTTCCGTCGAGGCAAAAAACATTTCTCTTCCGGATTCCGGTGCCGAGCTCATGAAAATGCTGAGAAAAGTTGACCCCGAAAGTGCGAAAAATATTCACGTTAATAACATAAAACGTTTAAAAAGAGCTTTGGAATTTTATTACACAGTTGGTTACCCGATTTCAAAACAAGTTGCGGATTCAAAGAAAATTGAGTCGCCTTATGAAGCCTGCAAAATTGGGCTTAATTTCAGAAACCGAGAGATTTTGTATTCCGAAATAAACAAAAGAGTGGATGAAATGGCGAAAAGCGGCCTTTTGGAAGAAGCCAAAAAAGTTTACGCTCAAAAAGCAGTGAGCAAAACCGCTCAGGCAGCCATAGGCTACAAAGAAATGGTGGATTACCTCGAGGGAAGAGAAACGCTTGAAAACGCCTATGAAAATGTGAAAAAATTTTCGAGAAGGTATGCCAAACGCCAGATCACATGGTTTAAAAGAGACGAAAATATTAACTGGATTTATATTGATGATTACCAAGATTTTTCCCAAGTTATAAAAAAAGCGAAAGAAATTACCGAAAAATTTATTCA
Source organism: uncultured Oscillospiraceae bacterium (assembly GCA_900554335.1). GTDB lineage: Bacteria > Bacillota > Clostridia > Oscillospirales > Acutalibacteraceae > UMGS1491. The sequence goes on along the minus strand of USGT01000007.1, from coordinate 56,533 downwards.
GTGAGTGATTAAAAATGAAAATAAAAAAATCAAAAAGAAATAGAATAATATTCCTCACGTCTGCCGCTGCGGCGATGGTTTTTTATGTTTCGGTTTCGGCTATGCAGAGCAAAATCACAACGCAAGATGCTAAAATTGTGAACTTCAGCAATGATGTTTGCTCCAAAGGTTTTGCCGTGCGCGATGAAGAAATCATAGATTTTTCTGAAGGCGAAAATGAAAAAAACATGGTGTTTAACTTTTCAAGCGGCGAAAAAGCGCCGAAAGGCTCGATTATTGCTAATGTTTATGGTTCTGAAAGCGAAGCAAAAACCGCCTATGAATTTGAAAATTTGAAAAAAGCTATAGAAGAAATTGAAAGCAAGCCGTTTTCTTACGCCGGAACAGGCGCAAAATTTTTGAACCAAAAAGTCAGTTTGGCAATAATGAAGCTTTCCTCCGCTAGAACTTTCAAAGAAAAGCAAAAAGCAAGCCTTGAACTTTGGGACAGCCTTAACAAAAAAGAGATTGGCCTTGGCAGGAAGGACAGCACCGAAAGCATAATAAAAAATCTTAAGGCTGCGCAAAGCAGTTTGAGCGTTCCCGCGGCTTTGAGGTCGGTTATTTCGCCTGAGTGCGGGCTTTTTATAAACAGCATTGACGGTTTTGAGGCTTCGGTTCCTTATGGCGAAATTCCTGAGAATTTTAATCTAGAAAACATAATTGCTCAAGGCAGTGAAAGAAAAGTTTTGGGCAAGATCATTAAAAATGACACCTGGTATGTTCTTTTGAGAATTTCAAAAGATGACGCAGAAAAAATTAAAAAAGGCCTTGAATTTAATCTTACTGTCGAGGGCAAAGATAGCGCTAAGAATATTCCTTGCGAGGTTAAATCTTTAAATTGCAGCAATAATGACGAAAATTGCACGCTGATGCTTTCTTGCAACTATATGAATGAAGATCTCGCGGCGATTAGAAAAGAAAATTTCAGGGTTTCAACCGGGAATTACTATGGAATTAAAATCCCGAGCGAAGCGCTTCACAAAGAAAATTCCGATTTTGGTGTTTTTGTTAAGCGTGCAGGGTATTTGAAATTCAAAAGAATAGATATTGATTTTTCAGGGCCGGACTTTTTAATTGCAAAATATGGACCAGATTATTACGACAATGAAAATTACATCCAGCCGGGCGATAAAATTGTTATTAAAGGTAAAAAATTATATAATGGTAAAAAAGTGAAGTAAAATTTATTTAAATATCATGATTTTTTTATTAAATAAACAATATTTTATTGACTTTCATTTGCATTGTTAAGATAATAAAACTAACATAGTACATATTTTAAAAATAATTATTTGGCTTATTATTAGTCAATATGCTAGTATTAAAAATAGGAGGAATAATGAAATGTCCGGAATAGTAGAAAAACTTAAAGAGATGTGGAATCCATCTGACGAATATTATGAAGAAAACGAAGAAGTTCAAGAAAGCGTGAATAAGGAAGAACCGAAGTTCAGAAGCGTTAACAATGGCAAAATTGTTAGCATAAATTCTGGCGCAAAAGTTAAGGTTGTTCTTTCAAGGCCTGAACATTTTGGCGAAGAAATCAAAAATATAGCTGATGAACTTTTGAAAATGCACACTGTTGTGCTTAATTTGGAAGTAACTCCGAAGTCTGAATCCAGGCGCCTCGTTGACTTCCTCAGCGGAATTGCTTATGCTATTGGCGGAAAAATCAAAAAAGTTTCGACTGACACTTTCGTTGTAACTCCGTGCAATGTTGACATTGAAGGCGAAGATCTTCTTAGCGAATTTGAAAACAAAGGCGTGTATTTTTAACCGAAAATTATCCTCTTGCTTCTTGGCAAGAGGCATGGTTTATGATATAATATGGAAAATTTTGTAAATTAAAATTTAGGAGCTGATCTTTTGTTAAGCATCGAAGAAATTAAAAATGCAAGTTTTAAAAAAGCCCGATTTGGAGGTTACAAAGCCCAGGATGTTGACTCATTTTTGGATGACATTCAAACTTCTTATGAAGAAATGATGCGCGAAAACCGCAACCTTGCTTTGACGGTTCAAAAACTTGAAAGAGAGCTGAAAAAATTTCGTGATGAAGAATCTTCTATTAAAGAAGTTATAGTGAATTTAAAATCCATCACCGAAAAATCAATCTACGACGCCGAAACCCGGGCTAAAGAAGTCATTTCTGATGCTTCAAAAGCTTCTGAAAAAATGATAATCGAAGCAAAAAAAGAAGTTGCTACGGAAAAAGAAATTTTAAGCAGACTGAAAAAAGAATCAGGAAAACTCAAGTCTGATTTAGAGGATATTTATAAAAAACATATGGAAATAATTAAAAAAATTCCTGAATCTGAAACTGAAAATAAATTCTCGGATATCCTCAGCGAATTTAAATTGAGCAGCTCGAATTAATGATTATTTTTATTTTAATTTCTGTTTTAATCCCGGTTTTGGACTTTGCTGCAAAGTTTTTTGTTCTTAATAATTTGAGTTCCAGCGATGAAATTAGAACGTTTATTCCGTTTTTAAGCATCGTGAAAGTTAAAAATTTCGGCATTGCATTCGGGATTTTCAAAGGTCAAACAGGGCTTTTAATTTTGCTTATTTCGGCTATATTGATTGCTCTTTTATACCTGATTTTTAGCAAAAAAATTAAAAGCAGGCAGCTTTTGCTTGCTACTTCGTTTGTAATTGGTGGCGGAATTGGGAATTTGATCGACAGGATATTTTTTGGCTATGTTATCGATTATTTAAAACTTTCGTTTTTCCCGCCGGTGTGCAATCTTTCTGATTATTTCATATGTTTGGGCGGGCTTATTATAGCTCTTTACTGCCTGAAAAAATAAAATTGCCATGTGCGAAATGCACATGGTTTTTGCTTTAACTAAGCTTTTTTAGCAAATTTGAGATTTCCTCTTTCGATTCATCAAGCTGGCCAAATGAATATAAAATCGCGCCATCGTAGCCAAGATTTTCTAAAATTTCAATCTCTTTTGGCAAAATATTTTTGTCATCTTGCCAAGTTTTGTCGTCAAGTTCAGTGCCTATTTTATAAAGTGCAAGCCCGCCAAAAAGCTTAACTCCGGTGTTTCTGGTCATTTCTTGCCAGATCTTTGCGGCCTTTTCAAAAGGCATAACTTTATATTTAAGGCTCCAGTAAAGCTGCGGGCAAATGTAATCAATCGCTTTCGTTTTGCACAGCTCCTGAGCGTCTATTCCCATGGTGTGGCATTTTTCGTTGTTTCCGAGGGGCGAAATGCCGAATGCAATATTTTTGTTTGCGGATTTAACCGCGCTATGAGTGCTTTCAATAAGCTTTGTTATGCATTTTTTCCGCCAGGCAATTATATCTGAAACTTGATTTTCTTCTGCGGCGCAATCTTTAATTTCGGTTGATTCAGGGTAAAAATAATCGTCAAAATGAATGCCGTCAACGTCGTAATTCGAAATGATTTCTTTTATTCCTTCCAAAACCAAATTCTGCGTTTCTTCATAGCCCGGATTGAGGCAAATCGTGCCTTCTGATTCCAAGAAATATTTAAACGAGCCCAATTTATAATAAGGGTTTTCACTTGAAAGTTTCTCGGGCATGTTTTTGAGCTTAACACGAAGCGGGTTCACCCAAGCGTGAAATTTTATGCCGTTTTTATGAGAAATTTCAATCATGTATTTAAGCGGGTCAAAGGCCGGATCTTTGCCCTGAGTGCCCGTTAAAAGATGCGACCACGGAAAAATTTTCGAAGGGTAAAGCGAATCGCAAAACGGCCTGACATGAACGTAAAGATTATTAACATGGAACTTTTTTGACTTTTCAATAACATTTTCAAAACGGCTTTTAAATGAGCTTTCGGTGTTTTCGCTATCTGAAATGTTAAGGTCCATGTAAGTCACCCAAGCCCCAATATGCCGCTCGCTGGCGGTGCTTTTTTCTGCAGGAGCAGGGGGAAGCTCTTTTGTTATTTCTTGAGCCGGCGGGCTAAAAACGCTTTTGCTTTTTTGATTATTTTTAAAAACTGCGAATAAAGCCGGAACGAAAATAATCAGTGAAACTAAGAAAACGGATAATAAATATTTATGAGATGCTTTGATTTTAATCATCCCTCACGACTGGTTTTTTATAAAGCCTTAAGGAGCTTTATAGCCTGAGTGGCATCTTGAGAATTAAAAATGCACGTTCCCGAAACTACGATATCAACCGGGTAATTTTTAATTGTGCCGATTGTCTCCAAATTAACCCCTCCATCAATCTCTATGAGGCAACTTAATTTTTTATTTGTAATATTTTTTTTTAATATTTCCACTTTTTTCATTTGTTTTGCCATAAATTTCTGCCCACCAAAACCCGGGTGAACCGTCATAACCAAGGCTAAATCTATTAATTCAAGATAGGGAAGTAGGGAAGTGATATCAGTTTCAGGGTTGATTGCAAGGCCAGCTTTTATGCCAAAACTTTTAATTTTTTCAATTGTTTTGATAATATCGCTTTGCGATTCCAAGTGAAACGTGATGATATCCGCGCCGGCATTTGCGAATTTTTCAATGTAATCATAAGGTTTTGAAATCATTAAATGAGCGTCAAACGGCAAATTTGATTTATTTCTCATTGATTTTATAACCGCCGGGCCAAACGAAATATTTGGAACAAAATGGCCATCCATTACGTCCATATGGACTAAATCAGCGCCACAATTAGATATTTTTTCAATTTCTAAACCCATTTTAGAAAAATCGCAGGCGAGCATCGAGGGTGAAACTTTAATCATGATAATTAACAAACTTCCTTTTTTATGTATTTTTTTAATTTCGAATTTAAAAGCAGCGCTAAGCTCAAACTAAGCACGGTTTTAATTAAATTATAAGGCAGAACGACTGAGTAGAGCATTGATTTGATGGTAATTTCAGGGATTGAAAAGAAATTAAGCCAGCAAAAATAGTTAAGCATAAGCTTGAAAATAACACTAAGAATAACGCCAAGAGAAAGAATAATAATCTTAGCAGGCAAAGGTTTGCGCCTTGAAGCGCCAATTGCAATGATGAGAAAAACAGAAGCCAAACGCATTATAGCGCCAATCCAGCCCGAAGAACTGAAAAGCAAAGCTCTTATTATAGAAACAGTGAGCAAAACGCTAACGCCAGAGTAAGCGCCGGAAAAGATTGCAGCGAGGTAAACCGGCATGTCGGAGATGTCGGCTTTTAAATAAGGAAACACAGGAAACAAACTAAAGTTGCTTATAAAAACAAGTATTAACGACATTACTGAGAACATTGAATTATAGACGATTAAAGAGACTTTATTTTTCTTCATTATTTTTTTATCTCTCCACCTATACAAAATATTCATTTTGTATAGTTCAGAATAATCTTAATTTTGGGTATTATAGTTTTACTGCCCAAATAAACCGATGTAGATATATCCAGGAAAGTTTACTATTAGCTAGATAGAAATCTTTAAAGCTTCTTCATAAAGATTAATATCGAAATGCTTTTTTATTTTTAAAGCTTCATCAATACTATAGTCTATAATTCTGTCGCATTTACTTGAAATTGCTTTGCTTCCGGAACTATTAAAAATTGTTTTCACTGCGTGTGATCCCATTATTCCTGCTAAAACTCTGTCTCTAAGCGTTGGCGAACCTCCGCGCTGAACATGGCCCAAAATCGTGCACCTGGATTCAATTCCTGTGCCTTCAGTTATTTTGTTTGAAATTTCCATAGTTTTTTCGCATCCTTCTGCAACAACTACTATGAAATGCCTTCTGCCCAAATTTTGAGTATATTTAATTTTGTCGATTACATCTCTTTTGAAATCATATTTAACTTCAGGAATTAAAATCGCAGTGGCTCCCACGGCCATTCCTATGTTAAGAGCTATGTCACCACATTTTCTTCCCATAACTTCAACTACGCTACACTTTTCGTGTGATCTAGCAGTATCTCTTAATTTATCTACCATCTCAACGCCTGTATTCATCGCAGTGTCGTAGCCGATTGAATAATCCGTGCAGGCAATGTCGTTGTCAATAGTTGCGGGAATAAAAATGCTTCTTATGCCATTGTCGCTAAGCGCCTTTGCCCCTTTGAGGCTTCCGTTTCCGCCAATGACCACAACTGCATCTAAATTATGTAATTTGCAGCTTTTAACTGCTTCCTGAGTTCCCTCTTCGGTTTTGAATTTTTCATCGCGGGAACTATACAAAATTGTTCCGCCTCTGTGAAGAACATCCGAAACCGTCCTTAGGTTCATTTCTATCATGTCGCCGTTTCTAAGCCCCGTGAAACCGCGCATAATCCCCCATACTGTCACGCCGTTTTCAATCGCCAAACGAGTCACGGAGCGAATCGCAGCGTTCATTCCGGGTGCGTCTCCGCCGCTTGTAAGAATGCCAATATTTTTAATGCTCAAACCAAATTGCCTCCTATCTATTTGTTACTTATAAGTTCAAGCGTAAACCTTGCAATTGCCAGCTCTTCATTCGTTGGAATTACAAAAACTTTAATTTTAGAATCATTTTTAGAAATAATTTCTTCTTTGCCGAGTTTTGCGTTTTTATTTTTTTCGTCGTCAAGCTCAAGGCCCATAAACTTAAAATGCTTGCAAATTTTTTCGCGGTGCATCCATTGATGCTCGCCAATTCCTCCGGTGAATATAATTGCGTCGCAACCGCCAAGAATAGCTATATATCCGCCAATATACTTAGTTATTTTGTAAATCATCATTTCATGCGCAAGCTTCGCTCTTTTGTTGCCGTTATTTTCAGCTCTTAAAATATCTCTGTCGTCGCTTCCAACGCCCGAAACGCCCTTAAGCCCGGATTCTTTATTGAGAATATTCCCGATTTCTTCTAAAGAAAGCGACTTTTCCTCAGCCATTTTTATAATCACCGAAGGGTCCATCGAACCAGAGCGAGTGCCCATCATGATTCCGCCAAGAGGCGTTAAACCCATGCTTGTGTCGATTGCTTTGCCGTTTTTTATAGCAGTTATCGAAGAGCCGTTTCCAAGATGGCAGCTTATGATTTTCAGGTCGTTTATGTTTTTATTTAAAATTTTTGCCACAGCATTGCTCACGAATTCATGCGAAGTGCCGTGGAAACCATATTTTCTGATTCCGCACTTTTCATAATATTCATAAGGGATCGGGTAAACAAAAGCGTAGTCAGGAATATTCGAGTAATAAGAAGTGTCGAAAACTGCAACTTGAGGAATTTTATTCCCGAACATTTTCGTGCAGGATTTTATGCCTGAAATGCTTGCTTTGTTGTGAAGCGGCGCAAGAGGAATGAGCGACTCGATTTTTTTAATCACTTCGTCGTTAATAATCACAGGCCCCGTGAAATATTCCCCTCCGTGAACCACTCTGTGGCCAATTGCGGCGATTTCATCCATGCTTTTTATAACGCCGCTTTCTTTGCTCGTTAAAATCTCTTTCAAATGATTAAAAGCATCGTCGTGGTTTTTCACATCATGGAAATCTTCGTAAATTTTTTTATTTTCAAATGTTTTGTGGTGAAATTCGGTGTCATTTTGGCCTATTTCGGCAAATTTGCCCTTGCAAAGAATTTTTTCATCTTTCATGTCTATGAGCTGATATTTAAGCGAGGAACTTCCTGAATTAAGAACTAAAATTTTAATAGTAAGTCACTTCCTTTCGAAAAATTCGGTTAAATTATTTTATTTTGCAACTTCTGATGTACCTTTTTCATGGAGGTAAGTTGCTTCAAGGTCTGCAATGTGAAGCTTCACGGCTATTGGGAATTTATCATAAGCCAGGCTTATTGCATAACTGCCGCCTTTTACTGCTTCGTCAAACCCGCCCATGTGCCACCTTATAGCCATAGCTTCGGCTGGTTTTAGCCTCATGAATCTTTCTATTAAAAACACAGACTTCTCACCATGGCCGAAAGGAAAAGCATCTTCAACGCTGTAAAAAGGGACCTTTTCCCAAGTTCCGGTAGCTTCGTTTTTAACATTTCTCTGCGAAATTTTATAATATTGAATCTTGCAAATATCATGCAAAAGTGAAACGATTGCAAAACTTTCTTTGCTGTCTTTCGTTTCTTCAAAATGTTTCATCATAACGTTATAAACATTAATGCTGTGCATCAAAAGGCCGCCTTCGCACGCACAGTGGTATCTTGTGCTTGCTGGAGCAGTGAAAAAATCAGTGGTTTTAAGCCATTCCAAAAGCTTTTTCGAGCCTTCTCTCGTTATGTTGCTTTCAAATATATCTATAAATTCGTCTTTTAAACTCATTTTATTTTTTCCTTTCCTAAATGATATTAATCATTATACACATTATATAAGTAAATTACCATTTTTATTTAAATTTTATCTGTATATAAAAGTAAATGCATGACAATAATAAAATTGGAGGTGCTAAGAGATGAAAATTAAAAACGGAAACATTCAAGAGCAATTCGAAGAAAAACCCGAAAGACATTCAAAGTTTTACGTTGCTTTGCTCGTGTGTCTTGCAGCGGTTTCAGCGGCAGGTTGGTCGACTTATAAAACGGTTAAAGAATTTGTTACTCCTCAAAAAAGCAATAGCCCAAGAATTTCAAAACCGAAAAATAACCCACCAATGAAGCAATCGACCGTTAAAAACGAAATTTTAAACGAAAACGACAGCTTCGAAAAAAAGCAGGCTATTCCTTTTGAGAAAAAACCTGAGAAAGAAGCAGCAAAACCCGCTGATGCCCCAGCAGAAAAAGAATCAGACGCCGGCGAAGAAAAAGTCAAAGCAGTTTGGGCAGAAAACGAAAGACCCGAAGAAAAACCGGAAGTTTCTTACCCAACCGACAGCACTGTGACAAAAGAATTCAGCGGTGACACACCAGTTTACAGCAAAACTTTTTGTGATTGGCGGTCACACGAAGGAACAGACTTCAAAGCTGAAAAAGGAAGCGCTGTTAAATCCATAACTTCAGGCGTTGTTGCAGACGTTTATGAAGATCCATCTTATGGAACAACCGTGGTTATGTCTCATGACGGTGGATTCACTGCATATTATTCAGGCCTTGAAAAAAATGTACCGGTTAAAAAGGGCGCTAAACTTAAAAATGGCGATGAAATAGGCAAAATAGACGAAGTGCCTTGCGAAGCAGCCGAAGGCCAAAGCCACCTTCACCTTGCTATTAATAAAGAAGGCAAATTCATCGACCCGCTTTTAATTCTTGACAAAGAAAACTAAAACTCTCGGCCACTTGCCGGGAGCTCTTTTTATTTTAATGCAATTTTTTTTAAAATGATGTAATATGAATATAAAAAATTTATTTTAAGAGGATTTGAAAAAATGAAATTGAAAAATTCTATTGTTATCCTGGTATTTATCGTGTGGCTTTTCTGGGCTGTGCTTTACATTGGAAACCACCACATTTGCAGCACTACATTTGAAGTAAAAAGCCCTAAAATCCCTGAAGAATTTAATGGTTACACAATAGTTCAAGTTTCGGATTTACATAACACCAAATTTGGCAAAAACCAAGCCCGGCTCATAAAAAGAATTGAGCAAAATAAGCCGAATGTAATAGTTATTACAGGTGATTTAATTTACAAACGCAGCAAAGACATAGAAAAAGAAATAAGCGACGTGACTGAATTTGTAAATAATATTGTCAAAATTGCCCCGGTTTATTTTGTTACGGGGAACCACGAAAATCAAGTTGGAAAAGAAAATTTGAAAAAAATCAGAGAAAGCCTTGCCAATTCTGGCGTGACTTTGCTGGATGAAACTTCAACTAAGCTTAATTTCAAAGGAAAGCACATAAATTTAGCAGGAATTAACGACCTAGAAATGTATTTTGACGACTATGTAGATGAATACATAAAAAACAGCGGAAAAAAGATCATAACAATTGAAGAAGTTATAATGATTGAGGAAAACATAATTAAACGCTGCCTTGATAAAATAAAGTTAGATGATTCTGAATTCAATGTGTTGTTAACTCACCAGCCGCAGTATATAGAAATTTACGCCAAATATAAATATGATCTAGTTTTCACCGGGCACGCTCACGGAGGGCAAATAAGGTTGCCGTTTATAGGCCCGCTTATGTCTCCTGGGCAGGGCTTTTTCCCGAAATACACCTCGGGTTTGCATACTTTCGAAAACACAAAAATGATTATAAGCCGCGGGCTTGGAAAAAGTAAATTACCGTTTAGATTCCTTAACGACCCTGAGCTTATAATTTGCAAACTTTCAAGTGAAAGCACTAATGCCGATTACGATTAGTAACCGGCTTTTAATTTGCGTTTATTTAATCACTTTTTCATAAATTATTTCTTTTGCTGTGTTTAAAAAGACAGAGTTAGTGAGTTTGACTGAACTTGAAATCTTCAAAATTTTTCTGACGTTTTCTTCAGAAATTTCAAGTGCTCTTTTAATTGCGTTATTAATCGAAACTTCGACTGAATTTGGCGAAGTGCGGTGGTATGCAGCAATTTTGCGATATATTTCACTAACGAAATTTACTTCTTTATTTTGCAACATGTAAAGAATTGCCTCACCGATATATTTATACCCAATGAAATTAGCAGGTATGCCAATTTCCCTTAAAACTTTTTTGGTCACTTCTATTCTTTTTAGCAGTGTTTCATCATTACCGTTGTAAATTATGTCTTTGCTTCTTCGTATTGTTTCGTCCATTTTTGATCCTCCGATGTGAATGTAATTTAAAATCACTGTGATAAGATATCACATTATTTAGATTATAAAATTCATTCGGGCAAAATGTCAACTCGAAAATTAAATTTCTGGGTTTTATATATTATAAACAGATTTAAACTTGAAAAAATTAATTATAAATTACAAATTAAGAAGAATAAGCCCGATGATATTATTATACCACCGGGCTAACTTTATGATGTTAATAGACTAAAGATTTTAGAAAAGAAATAAGAGACGCTACAAGAAATATTAAGAAAAATGTTAAAATTCCAACCAAAACTGAAATTATGATTGAAGATATTTCAAGTGCGACCGACACAAGCACGATTGAGGTTAAAATGGTGCCGAATATGCCGGCTAGTAAACATCTTAAATTTTTAATAAGGCTTCCTCTTAAAGCGCTGCAAGAACTGCAACCACCCACAGCCGCCAAAACTGCAACATAAACTAGCGCCGCAGCTCCGATGCTAAAAGCAACCCATATTCCATTTAAAATCAGAGGTGTAAGTCCTAATGAGAAAAGGATTGCTACTATTATACCCGAAATAATACCGAGTAAAATCCCAGCTGTGCTGCAACAAGGTCTGCAACTGCTCAAATTGTTTGTTGTCTTCATTTTTATCACTCCCCTCTTTGTTATACTATGGCCCTTAAAGCTTTTTTGTTAATGTTCTTTATCTTCATTTAAATAAATGATATAATTAAGCCCGGAGAGGTGAATTAAGTGCTCATATTAGGCATTGACCCAGGCTATGCGATCGTTGGCTGGGGAGTAATAGAATACAAAAACAGTAAATTCACTGCGAAAGATTACGGTGCAGTGCTGACTGATTCAAAAGATGATTTTCTTTTAAGGCTTGAAAAAATATACGATAGAATAACCGAAATAATAAAGATATATAACCCTGATGCTATTTCAATTGAAAAGCTTTATTTCCAAAATAACCACAAAACTGCAATAGATGTTGCTCAAGCCAGAGGAGTTACGCTTCTTGCGGCGAAAAAGTGTGGCATTCCTATTTTTGAATACACACCGCTTCAAATAAAAAGCGCCCTCACAGGCTACGGCAGAGCTTTGAAGCCTCAGGTTATGCTCATGGTTACAAGGCTTCTTAATTTAAAAGAAGTCCCCAAACCGGATGATACCGCTGATGCCTTGGCAGCAGGCATTTGCCACGTGCAGTCTCTTGGAAGGCACTACGTTGCGGGGCTTATTTCGAAAAATAAATTCACAGGAGTGTGACAGTAAAGTGATATACAGTTTAACGGGCAAAATAATGCTTGCCAAAGACAATTTTCTGGTTGTTCAGTGCGGCGGCGTTGGATACAAATGCATGTGTTCTTTGTTCACGCAGGCTGCTTTGAGGGAAAAAACTGAAGAAGTAACGGTTTATACATATTTAAATGTGCACCAAGACAGCGTTGAGCTTTTTGGTTTTTCAAGCGAAACCGAGCTTGAACACTTCAAACTTTTGATTTCGGTTTCAGGCGTTGGGCCAAAAGCTTCGCTCGGGATACTTTCGTGCTTCCCTTCAAGCGAACTTGCGGGAATAATTTCAAACGCAGACAGCAAAGCTTTGACTTCTGCACCGGGAATTGGCGCGAAAACTGCAAAGAGAATAATTTTGGAGCTTAAAGATAAATTTTCAAAAATAAACTCTTCAGAAGAAACCGAAAGCATAGCCGAGATGCCATCTTCAACAACGGCAGGCAACAAAGCCAAGGCTTTAAACGCTTTGATGTCTTTAGGATTTTCAAAGCCCGAAATAACGCCGTGGCTTGCAAACCTTAGCCAGAATCTTTCGGTTGACGAAATGATAAGCATGACGCTTAAAAACATTGGAAAAGGAGGCTGATTTAAATGGAAGAAGAAAGAATTTTAGACCCCAGCGAAATTTCAAACGAAGAAGACGTTAGCCTAAGGCCGAAGGCTCTTGAAGAATACGTTGGGCAAGATAAAATCAAAGAAAATCTCAAAATTTTCATAGAAGCGGCGAAAATGCGCGGTGAGCCCCTTGACCATGTTTTGCTTTATGGCCCTCCTGGCCTGGGCAAAACGACTCTTTCAATGATAATAGCAAATGAGCTTGGCGTGAACATCAAAATAACTTCAGGCCCTGCAATCGAAAGGCCGGGAGATCTTGCTTCGCTTCTTACCAACCTTTCGCCGGGGGATGTCCTTTTCATTGACGAAATTCACAGGCTTTCACGGCACGTTGAAGAGATTCTTTACCCGGCAATGGAAGACTTCGCAATTGACATAGTAACCGGCAAAGGCCAAATGGCAACTTCATATCATCTTCAGCTCCCGAAATTCACTTTGATAGGTGCAACAACTCGTGCAGGGCAGCTAAGTGCCCCACTGCGCGACCGTTTCGGGGTGGTTTTGCGGCTTGAAATGTATAATAACAGCGAGCTCGCTTCGATAGTCAAAAGAAGCGCTTCGATTTTAAAAGCGAAATACGAAGACGACGGCATTTTGGAAATAGCCTCGCGCTCAAGAGGCACGCCGAGAATTGCAAACAGGCTTTTGAAAAGGGTGCGTGACTTTGCGCTCGTTATGAACGGCGGGAAGATAACTCACAGCGCTGCGAAAGAAGCCCTTGACAGGCTTGGAATTGATGCTTTGGGGCTTGACTGGAACGACAGAAGAATCCTTGACACGATAATCAGGCTTTATGGCGGCGGGCCGATAGGCCTTGAAACTTTGGCGGCTGCAATCGGCGAAGAAGCCATAACGATCGAAGATGTTTACGAGCCGTTTTTGATGCAAATAGGTTTTTTAAACCGCACTCCTCGAGGAAGATGCGTGACCGAAGCGGCATATAATCATATGGGATATAACAAACAAGAAAAACTTTGGAGGTAATTTTTTAAATGGGTAAATTTTTTGGCACAGATGGAATAAGAGGCGTCGCAAACAAAGAGCTAACATGCTCTCTTGCGCTGAAAGTTGGCATGGCAGTGGCCTACACTTTGGGCAAAGGCTCGAAGATTTTGGTTGGAAAGGACCCTAGAATTTCATCAAACATGCTGGAAGCTGCGCTTTTGGCAGGAATCAGCTCGATGGGCGCAAATGCCGTTTCTTTGGGCGTTGTTCCAACTCCGGCGGTGGCTTACCTTACTTTAGAAGAAAAAGCTGACGCAGGAATAATGATTTCGGCTTCTCACAATTCTTTTGAATTCAACGGAATTAAAATTTTCGGGAATAAGGGCTATAAGCTTCCTGATGAAATGGAAGAAAAAATCGAGGATTTAATCTCTAAAAACATTGATGATTTGCTCCCGGAAGCGGAGAACATCGGTAAAATTGAAAAGTGCGAAAATGCAACCGAAAAATACGCAAAATACTTAGAAAGCGCTGTAAAGCTGCCTGAAAAAAAGGAAATAAAAGTGCTTGTGGACTGCTCGAACGGTTCTTCTTCACTCACTGCAGAAAAAATTTTCGGCGAGCTTGGAATCAAAGCTGATTTTATTTTCCACTCCCCTGACGGAATAAACATCAATGAAAATTGTGGCTCAACTCACATTGAAAATTTGGCAGAAAAAGTGAAAGAAAAAAGCTATGACATTGCCTTTGCTTTTGATGGCGATGCCGACAGATGCCTTGCGGTTGATGAGTGTGGGAACGTGATTGACGGCGATTTTATTCTTGGAATTTGCGCCGATCACATGGAGAAAAACGGCACTTTGAAAGGAAACGCTCTAGTCGGCACGATAATGTCTAACATGGGGCTTAAAAAGTTCTGCGCTGAAAACGAAATAAGCTTCGAAGAAACAAACGTCGGCGACAGATGCGTTCTTGAAAGAATGAATCAAAAAGGCTACAGCCTTGGCGGCGAGCAATCCGGCCATATTATATTTCTTGAAAATTCAACCACCGGAGATGGCCAGCTGACGGCTCTTAAATTAATCGAAATTTTGCTTTCTTCAGGCAAAAAAGCCTCGGAGCTCAGAAAAATCGTGAAAAAATACCCTCAAAAATCTTCCGCAGTTAAGATTAATTTTAATCAAAAAGGCATGTTCGCTAAAAACGAAGAAATAAAAGCTTATCTGGAAGAAGTTAAAAAAGAAATCGGCCAAAAAGGCAGAATAGTAGTAAGAGAATCGGGCACAGAACCGAAAATTAGAGTTATGACCGAGCACGAAAGCGAAGAAGCAGCCGAAGAAATAACGAAAAAATTGGCTGAAACCATCAGTAAAATGATGGAAAAATAAGAAAGGCAAAAGATAAAATGAGATTTACAACCTTTAAAGATTACGAGCTTCTTGACGCTTCAAACGGCGAAAGGCTCGAACGATGGAACGACAAAATTTTAATCCGCCCGGACCCTCAAATAATTTGGAACACCGAGAAAAAAGACCCTCGTTGGAACCAAGCAAACGCAATTTACCACCGCTCAAACACGGGCGGCGGCCACTGGAAAATAAAAAACCTCAAGGAAGAAAGCTGGAATATTAAATACGGTGAGCTTAATTTCAACGTTAAACTCATGAATTTTAAGCACACGGGCGTCTTCCCCGAGCAGGCGGTTAACTGGGAATTTTTCAAAAAAGTGATAAACGGCAAACCCCTTAAAATTCTTAATCTTTTTGGTTACACTGGCTGCGCTTCGCTCGTTTGCGCAAATGCCGGCGCTAAAGTTTGCCACGTGGACGCTTCTAAAGGTATGGTTTCGTGGGCAAGGAGCAACGCCAAAGATTCCGGGCTTGAAAATGCATCTATCAGATGGATAGTGGACGACTGCGAGAAGTTCGTTATGCGTGAAATTCGCCGAGGAAATAAATATGACGGAATAATTATGGATCCTCCTTCTTACGGAAGAGGCCCGAAAGGCGAAATTTGGAAACTAGAAGAAAAACTTTATGATTTCGTTTCTCTTTGCGCCAAGCTTCTTTCTGACGAAGCTAAATTCATGATGATTAACTCTTATTCAACCGGAATTTGCGCGGGGGCTATTTCTTATTTAATGTCTTCGATTATAAACAAGACTCACAAAGGCAGCGTTTTGGCTGATGAAATTGGGCTGAAAGTTTCTTCGAGTAGGCTTATGCTTCCGGCGGGCAACACTTGCATCTGGATGAGCGAAAATTTGGAAAGAGCTGAGGCCTTTGAGTAAATTCACCGAGCTTAAAAACGTTAGCTATGAGTCAAACGGCAGGAAGATACTCAAAAACATAAATCTTGAAATAAACAAAGGCGATTTTATTTCGGTTGTTGGGCCGAATGGCTCGGGTAAGTCAACTCTCGCGAAGCATTTGAACGGCATTTTAATTCCAAGCTGCGGCGACGTTATCGTAAGTGGTGAGAACACTAAAAACGAGGAAAAACTCTTTGAAATAAGAAGAAAGGTTGGAATGGTTTTTCAGAATCCTGACAATCAAATCATCGCGAGCACTGCCGAAGAAGAAATTGCCTTCGGGCTTGAGAATTTGTGTGTTCCTGCATGCGAAATGAAAGAAAAAATAAGTAGTGCACTGGAAGCGGTTGGCCTTAGCGGCTTTGAAAAGAAGCTTACGCACATTCTTTCCGGCGGGCAGAAGCAAAGGCTTAACATAGCCAGCGTTTATGCGATGATGCCTGAAATGATAGTTTTCGACGAGCCAACTTCGATGCTTGACCCTGAGGGCAGAAAAGCTATTCTTAGATTGATAAGAAACCTTAATGAAAACGAAGGAATAACCGTGGTTTTGATCACTCATTTCATGAGCGAGGCGCTTCTTTCAGATAAAACAATTTTAATCGAAAATGGCGAAATCACAAAAATTTCAAAGTCTGAAGAAATTTTTTCAAGCGAGTCTTGCACGGAGTTTATCTCCCCCACTCAGTCGGCTGAAATCTTGTTTTTTTTGAAAAATCTCGGTTTTGATGTTTCTTTAAAAGCTTTTAGCGAAAAGCAGTGCGCAAACGAAATAATAAAAATTTTAAGTTCCGGGGTGAAAAAATGATTGCTGCTAAAAATCTTTCTTACGCATACACTCTCGCAAATGGCAAGAAAATAACCGCCGTAAAAGACGTCAGCTTTGAACTTGGCAGCGGCGAAATTTTGGGAATTATCGGCAAAACTGGCTCGGGTAAATCTACTTTAGTTAGCGTTTTAGCAGGAATTTTAAAGCCTCTTAGTGGGACGGTTTTGCTCGGTGGCAAAGACATTTTTGAAAATGCAAGCGAAATGAATTTTAAAATTGGCATTGTTTTTCAGTACCCGGAATATCAGCTTTTTGAAGACACGGTTTTTAACGACATCGCTTTTGCCCCGAGAAACAAAGGCCTTGACGAAAAAGAAACCGAGAAAATCGTTGAAGAAATGGCTTTGGCTTTTGGAATTAAAGAAGAAATTTTGAAAAGCCCGCCGTTTAATCTTTCGGGCGGCGAAAAAAGAAAGTGTGCTATTGCGGGCGTTTGCGCCATGAATCCTGAGGTTTTAATCCTCGATGAGCCAACCGCAGGGCTTGATTTTAAAAGCAAAAAAGCCCTTTTTGATTCGATTAAAACTTACTGCAAAAAAAGCGGCCGAAGCGTTATATTCATTTCTCACGTGATGGAAGAAGTGATTGAAATTTCAGATAAAATCCTTATGCTCAAAGACGGCAAAACGGCTTACTACGGCGCTAAAAAAGGCTTTTTTGAAAATTTTGAAAATATTAAAGATTTCACCCCTGAAGTTTTTAATATAATGAAAGCCGTGAAAAACGCGGGATATAACGTGAGAGAAAATATTCTGACAATGAGCGAAGCAAAAAATGAGATTTTAAGACTTTTGAAGTCTTCGGCGGTGATGAAGTGATTAAAAAAATAACGATCGGAAAATACATTCCCGGGGATTCCATTCTTCATAGGCTTGACACTCGCTCGAAAATTTTAATCTCAATTGCTGTAACAACGCTTGCTTTTTGCATAAAAAATGTTTTCCTTTTGGCTTTTGTGTTTTTAATTTGCTCGGTTGGAATCAAACTTTCGGGCGTAAAAATCTCAAAATTTTTAAAGTCAAATCTGCCACTTTTGCTCTTTTCTTTGCTAACAACTTTGATGGGCATAATTTTTGAAATTCACTCAAATTTGATAACGAAAGGGCAATTTTTCATTTCGCAAAAATGTGTCGAAAATAGCGCTATGGTGTTTTTTAGGTTAATGTCGCTAGTTTTCACAGCTTCAGCATTAATGTTCACGACTTCGCCAAGCGAAATTTCTTTCGCAATTGAAAAAATTTTAAAGCCGCTTAATTTAATCGGGCTTAGTTCAAGAGATATAGCCTTAACCATAACTATCACTCTTCGGTTCGTTCCAACGGTTTTCGAGCAGGCAAGCAAAATACTAAACGCGCAAAAATCGCGAGGAGCAACCTTTAAAAACAAAAACATTTTAAAAACAATAAAAACGCTTTTTTCGGTTTTAATCCCGCTTTTGGTTTCTTCGGTAAACAGAGCCGATGATTTAGCCACGGCGCTTGAATCTCGCTGCTATGATAGCCAAAGACCCCGCACAAAATTTAAAACTTCGAAGTTCAAAAAAGAAGATTACATCGCATTTTTGATTTTGGGTTTATTTATTTTAGGAGTTATTTTATGCAAAACAATTTTAGGAATTTAATGCTTAGCATATCTTACGACGGAAGCCCCTACCATGGCTGGCAAGTTCAAAAAAACGCCATCACAGTGCAAGAGGTTTTTCAAAGTGCGCTTGAAAAAGTTTTGAAAGAAAAAGTTGACATTAAAGGCTGCAGCAGGACGGATTCTTTCGTTCATGCGAATATGTATTGCGTTAATTTTCAAACGTCTAATTTGATTAAACCCGAAAATATAATCCTGGCTATGAACCGTTTCCTGCCCGAAACAATAGCCGTTAATGGAGCTTGCGAAGTGCCTCTTGACTTTAACGCCAGGTACGACTGCCTTGGCAAAGAATACATATATAAAATCTGGAATAACAGAATTAAAAACCCTTTCATGGGCAAATATGCTCTTCATTACTGGTATAATTTAGATATAGAGCTCTTAAGAAAAGCAGCTAAATATTTTCTAGGCGCGCATGATTTCACTTCTTTCGCAACGCTTGACCAAAGAGACCGGATAAACATGGTGCGAACGGTTCAAAACCTTGAAATAAACAAAAATAAAGACTTAGTGGAAGTTAAAATTAGCGCTGACGGATTTCTTTACAACATGGTGAGAATAATCGTCGGGACGCTTTTAAGAGTGGCTCAAGGCAAGATAAAACCCGAAGAAATACCGAAGATAATAGAAGCAAAAAACAGGAAATTCGCAGGACCCACAGCTCCCCCGCAAGGGCTTTACTTAAACAAAGTTTTTTACAAAAATATAAAATTTTAAAGAGCGTGAGAATATGAAAATAAAAGAAATAATTTTAAAAATTCGGCAGTTTATAAAAAAAGAACCCAAACTGGTTTCAGACTTAAAAAACATAGCACTTATGCTTCTTTTCTGCTTTTTGTTTTTATTTTTCTTCGCAAACAGAGCAAAATTTTACCCCGAAAATATAATTCTTTACCTCGAAGGAAAATTTAAATCTGTTTCTTTTGAATATAGTTTCCCGGCTGAAATTGAGGGCCAAACTGAAGTCGTTAATGATAACGTTAAGATCCTCGGCGGAGATCCCGTGGTTTTAAGCGGCACATCTTTTAACGTGTTTAACGGTTTTGGCAAATTGCTTCGAACCGAAAAGCATAATTTAGCCACGCCAAAGTTTAAAACCGGCGGAATCAGAGCCATTCTTTATGATGTTGGCGGCAAGAATTTTCAGGTTCAATCGGTTGCAAAAACTCTTTTTAAATCACGAAGCAATGAAAATATAATTTCCTGCGATATTGCTGAAAGCGGAAATTACGCCACTTTGACCGAATCTCACGGTTATCTTTCGGAAGTGAAAATATATAACCACGAAAACACCGAAAAATATAAATATTGCTTTTCAGAATGCCATGCCAGCGACGTTTCGGTCCATCCAACTGAAAATAAATGCCTAGTTTCAGGGATTTCTTTTTCAAATGGTAAAATAAACTCGGTAATTTACGCGCTTGATTTTAAGTCTGAAAAGCCAGAAAATGTTTTTTCTTTGGATGAAAACACCGTTATGCACGTTCATTACTTCCAAAATAGCAATATTTTAGCAATTGGAGATAAATACGCCGCGGTTATAAACCAAAAAACTAAGCATATTCAAAAATTTGATTTCAGCAATCTTGGATATTTTAAATCCTATAGCTTTACAAAAGAATACGGCGCGGTTTTCTGTTTTTCGGAATCTTTTGGCAAGAAAAACGACGATAAACTCATTTTGCTTGATAATTTTGGCAAAACAGGCAACCCTATTCAAACAAATGCAAGCCTTAAAAAAATCTCGCATTGCAAAAATAGAATTGCTGGGCTTTCAAACGGCAAAATTTTGATTTATAACCTCGAAGGCCACCCTGAAGGCTCGGCTAAAACAAGCCAAAACTTTGAAGCCATTGCTCTTGGTTCGGATTCTGTAGTTTACACTACTGCGAACACAACGCTTGATAGAGTTAAAATATAAAAGAAATCACCCACTTCAATATGGGTGATTTTTTAAAAATTATAGGCTAACATAAAAACTTGTTATTTTGCTACATAATCTTCAAGAATATTTAAATTTTCATATCCTTTCGACAATTTAGGATTTTTTGGCTCATCAAGGCAAGTGTTAAGAGTTAATTTATATAGTAATCCACCCGGGCCCTGACCTGATTCCGAGTTAGCTACTTTTATTCCGGCAATACTATATAACACCCTTAAAAAAACAGAACATTCAATAGAAGGTTTTATTCCGGCCTCTTCCAGAAGCTTATTTCTATACGTAATATACTGCTTTGTTTTATCTTGCAATTTTTTACATTCATTCATTAACCAATTATTAAAAATCTCACGACTCCTATTATCTTTTATATCTGTATTTTTTTTCTTTTCCCATATATTCTTATTCACAAATTCTTCTAAAGGGTCCTGTACATTATTCTTGTAACTAGTACCACGAAAATATGTTATAACTTTATCTACTGAGTTTACCACTGTTCTAGTTAAAGTTTTAGCTGCAGACGAAGTTAAATTGTCTAATTTTTCAGTGCCAACTACACTACTAATTGTACCCGTAACTATTTTCGCATATGGAACACTTTCTACCACACCACTAATAAGATTTTTTGTATAGTCTTCGACTTTACCTTTTTCCGCAATATCAAGACCGTACACTAGTTGGTTTTTGGCCTCACATACTGCGTCGCGTTCTGCCGTTGAAGCAACATACATGTTATCCAACAATTCTAAAAAACTTTTTCTTACCTCGGAATTATGAAAACTTGCTGTATATTTATCATCCTTATTTTTCGATTTTTTTAAAATATCTTTTAATTCCCTATATTTTTTAAAAGCTATATTCTTTTCTTTTAATTCCTCCTTATATGTCTTATTAACACTATCCTTTAACACTGCTAAAAAGCTGGCTTTGTCCATAGTAATTCCTCCTTAAATAAAAATAATTGATAAATTTAAATTAAATTGTACTGTGTGCACAATTTACAATACACAACTTATTATAGTTATTGAAAATATTTTGTCAAGTATTTATACAAGTTTTTTAATTTTTTCACTAAAATTATAATATATAACAAAAACCATCTGGAAATAAATCCTGATGGTTTAAATTTTTATTGTTGTTATTCCTTGGCTCTGAGCAGCTTTAACTATGTAATCATGGCATGTGAAAATTATTGTTTGAGAAATTTCTTCATTATTTTTGAAAAACTCAAGTGCATTTTCCATTCTTTTAAGATCATATCGAACTAAAGTATCGTCTAAAATGAGCGGAACTTGATTTTTGCAAATTAGTTTTGAAATTGCAATTCTCAAAGAAAGATAAGCCTGGTCAATCGTGCCACTGCTGAGGTTTTCAAGGTTTCGTTGCATTAGTTGATATTCAGCCAAAATTCCGTAATTATTGCCGATATAAATATTTTCATATTTTCCGCCGGTTAGGTTGCTAAAAATCTTAGAAGCTTCCTTGTTTAATTTCGGGTTGAAATTTTTCCTTATTTCAATCGAGGCTTTTTCGATGCATTTTTTCGCGAGTTTAAGGCTTTCGAAATAGCTGCTTGCAGAAGTTAAGTCTTCTTTTTTTGTTTCAAGCTCAGCGGTTAAATCGCCTAGTGTTTTTTCAGGAATTTTTATTTTTTTCATTGCTTCAATATATGCGTTTTCAAGTTCAAGCGATTTAAGAACTTCTAGTCTTTTGGCCAAAGTTTCGGTGTTTTCTTCAGAAAAATCCACTGATTTAAGTTTCAAATTTTCGAGTTTTTCTTCAAGTTCTTTGAGGCTAAGGCCATTCACTCTGAGCGCACTTGCCGTGGCTAGGATTTCGTTTTTTTGCTTGGTTATTTCTTCTTTTTGAGCGCAAAGCCTGGCCAAGTTTTCGTTTGCTGAGTTTAAATCTTTCGCTTTAGCGGCTTCCAAGAATCTTTTTTTCAAATTTTCAAATTTAACTTCTAAATTCTTAAGCATAAATTTATTTTGCGAAAGGTTTTGAAATTTAGCGTAATTTTCATAAAATTCTTTGACTGAATTTGCTTTTTTGCTTGCTAAGAAATTATTTATCATTTGCTTTTGAATCTGAAGCTTTTTTTGCAAATTTTCTTCTTCGGATTTTATGAGCTCTAAAATTTCATTTTTTAAATTTTCTGCCTCATTTTCAGCTTTAAAAATGCTTTCTTTGGCGCTATTTTGGGCTCTCTTTTTGCTTTCAATTTTAGATTTAATTTTAAAAATTCTGAAAGCTTCGATTGCGGTAAGCGCTAAAGCGATTAGGTAAACAGGCATCGGGGCAAAAAACAGCGAAGCGGCAAAAATCACGCAAAGCGCGGCAAAAATCACTTTTTCTTTATTATATGAATTTAATTCTTTTGCGTCAGTTTCGTCTTTAGCTTCAAAAATATTCTGGCAAGATTTTGCATCTTCAAGATTTTTTTCGTATTTTGCAGCCAAATCCAAAATTTTTTGATTATTTTCAAAAGCCTTTAAATCGCTTGAATTTTTGAAGTTAAAAGCGTTTCTCACTTCGCTTAAATTGTCTTTTAAAATCTCTTCATTTTTAAGAAATTTGCTTATCCTCTCGGTTTCTTCTTCCGAAATTTCAGTGCAAGCAAGCTTTTCGGTAACATCTTTTTGCCTTTTCACGCTAAGCATGCAAAGGTTTAAATCCGTGCTTAAATCCTTGAGCTCATTAATTTTTTCTTCAAGAGTTTTAAGGTTTTTAATCTTTCCTTCTGATGCTTTCATTTTTTTCACGAGATTTTCTACGTCGGCAATTTTTCTTAGGTTCTCGGCTGCTTCCAATTTATTTTCGATTTCTTTTTTCTCGGCCATTAATTTTTTAATCTCAGCTGATTTTTCCAAAAGCTCGAAATTTTCTTTTTCTTCATCTTTCAAAGTTTTAATCTCGCTTTTAATGCCAGCAATTTCGGTTTTAAGCGAAGGAATTTTCCCGGATTTGCCACGTGCTCTTTCCATTTCTTTTATGGCGTCGTCCAGGCGAGCCATAACTTTAACCGCGCAGACCTCTGTTTCGCCCGTTTGCGAAAGATTGAGCATTTTGTTAAGAATACTATCATCGGAAGTTTTAATGTTTTCAAACCCTGCTTTGCCAAGGTCTTCTATGAAGCTGCCTCTTTCAAAACTGGCCAGATCAAGCGAAAAAAGATATTCCCCCACTTCTTGGCGCTTGCCAAGGTTAACGTTTTGCCCCGAAGAGAGATTTTGAAGCACGGTAACATCTTTCAAAACCGAAGATTCGTGGATTTCTTTTTGAAGAAAATAGTCGTTTCCTTCATGGCTAAATTCCATCATCGCGCACATCGAGGATTTATCCCAAGGCAAGAATTTGCTTCTTAAAATTTTGTCTTCGCTGCTTGTTGAAGTGCCTTTTCTGCGGCTGTAAAGCATCAGTTTTATCAGTTCCATCAAAGTTGATTTCCCGGCTTCATTCGGCCCGTAAACAACCTGAACCCCTGGGGAAAAATCTAGGCTTTTATCTTTGAATTTTCCGAAGTTTTTTATTTTAATTTTTTTAATTATCATTGTAAGTCACATCCTCTGTGAAAGCCCTCAAACCCAGCTTTAATGCGGCTTTGGCAATTTCTTTTTCTTCTTTGGTTTCAGCCACGCTAATATGCTTCAAAGCTTCTTTTATAAAAAGGCTTTTAAAATCATTCCTGAGGTTTAGTTTCGCAAGGTCAATTTTGGTTTCGGTTTTGTCTTTAATTCTCACAAAATGAAGATGCCTGCTCAAAGAGAGCTTTATTGCTTCAATGTCAAAATTAAATTCTTCTTCAATTTCGCCAGTTAAAGTTATTTCATAGGAATTATTTTCAAAGTCTTCGCCAAAATTCGACTTTATGCTTTCTAAAATGAATTCAGAAATATTGCTAACGCCTGAAATATCCAGTGTGAATTTTTCGTAAGAATGCTTGCAAACCTTTTTAAATTTAAAACTCTGCTCATTTTTAGAAATTTCGCCTATGTAAATTCCTTTCGCGCCCATTTCAGAAAAGCCCTTTGGGCAAATTGAGCCGGAATATGCGCAAAAAGTCTTGCCGAGTTTTAAAATCTCGCTTCGTTTGTGAATATGCCCCAAAGCAGCGTAATCAAACCCGCTTTCTTCAATTTTCGAAGGGCTAATGGGATTATAAAATTCATCGCTTGAATTAGTCATTGTTCCGTGCATAACGCAGATGTTTAGAAAATCGCTATCTAAATTTTCTTTCAGGTTAAAAAGCGTCTTTTTTTGGTAAATGCTCGTGAAAGCCGCACCGAAAATTTTCGTTTTAAGTTCCGGGAAGTCAAAGTGAGTTAATTTATTTTCTTTGAAAATATAAACGTTTTTGGGCCAAATGCCTTTGTTGTATGGTGAATCATTCGTGAAAGGGTCATGGTTCCCTGGCGAAATAATCGTTTTTAAACCGAAATTTTCAAGCTCATTTTTAACCCATATGAGAGCTTTCTCACTTACGTCTGTGTCATCAAAAAAATCGCCTGAAATAAGCAAAAAGTCAACGTTTTCGCTCTTGCAAATTCCTAGCATATTTAAAAAAGTTTCTTTAATTTCGTAGTTTTTTGTTTCTGATTTCGATTCCAAATGCAAATCGGCACAGTGAGCAATTTTAACTTTCAAAATTTCCTCCTTAAAAAATAAAATTAAGTATTGCATTTTTTGAATAAACTTATATAATAATATTATAACTACCTAATATAATTATCAAGGGGCGTGTAATCCAACATGCAGTTGGGGTGGGTGCCATGCGACGGATGATTGTGAACCATGTCAGGCGGGGAACCGAGCAGCATTAAGCAATATGTTCCGTGCGATATGGTTAATTCTCTCTACTGCATGTTAGATTACATGATTTTTTATTCTGATTTTAGCGAGGTTATGAAAATTGTATAAGACTCTTTACCGAAAATGGCGGCCGAAAACCTTTGAAGATGTTATTGGCCAAGACCATGTGACTAAAATTTTAAAAAATGAAGTTGCTTCAAAAAGAATTTCTCATGCTTACCTTTTCACGGGTTCAAGAGGCACGGGAAAAACCTCTTGCGCGAAAATTCTTGCCAAGGCTATTAACTGCGAAAACCCGGTTGACGGCAGCCCGTGCGGGAAGTGCGAAAGCTGCCAAAGCATTGAAAATGAGACTTGCCTTGACGTTTCTGAAATTGACGCTGCGAGCAACAACGGCGTTGAGAACATAAGAGATATGCGCGAAGAAATCGTTTTCACGCCGAGCAAATGTAAATACAGAGTTTACATCGTCGACGAAGTGCACATGCTTTCCCCCGGTGCATTTAATGCATTTTTAAAAACGCTCGAAGAACCGCCGAAACACGTCGTTTTCATTTTGGCTACAACTGAGCTTCAAAAGCTTCCTTTAACCATAATTTCGCGGTGCCAGAAATTCAGATTTTACAGGCTTTCGCAGGAAGCAATCGAAAAGAGAATAAAATACATCTGCCACGAAGAAAACATTGAAATCGAAGACAAAGCCGTTTCGGCCATTGCTCTTGCAGCTGACGGCGCAATGAGGGACGCCCTTTCGATTCTTGACCAGTGCCGGGGTTCTTGCGAAAAAATTATTGACGAAAAATTCGTGAGAAACATGCTCGGAATAGCGGATTTGGGCGCAGTTTCGGATTTGATTTCTCTTATGATTTCACACGACTGCCCTGCTGCGCTTGAAAAAATAGACGAAATTTACAAGCAATCAGGAAACATGGCCAAGCTCTGCGAAGAAATGATTTCAAATTTCAGAGATTTAATGATTTCGAAGACTTCAGGTGCTTCGCCAAAAGAAGAAAATCTTGCGAAAATTAGCCTGAATGACGTTCTTTACTCGCTTGAAGTTCTCAAAAACGCAAGGAAAAACATGAGCACTTCGGCGGATAAAAAGCTCGAAATGGAAATGGCTGCGGTGAAGCTTTGCCTTAGATTCTCAGGCGAAAAAACTCCCGAAATCAAACCTGAAAAAGCAGCAAAAGAGCCCGAAGCAAAACCCGTGCAAGTAACAGACGAGAACTACTGGCAAGCGGTTCTAAATGAAATGAAAAAAGATTCTTCCCTAAAAGCGCTTTACATCTCACTTAAAGACTCAAAAGCGCACAAAAGCGGCAATTACATCTTGATAGAATCTGAAAATACGATGGCTTTCGAGTTTCTTAAAAAAGCAGAATTAAGAGCCAGCCTGAAAAGCATTATAAGCAAAGTTCTCGGCAAGGCTTACAGCATTGGGCCATACAACAAGAAAAAAATTGAGGAAAAACCAAGCGCACTCGATAACTTGATTAACAGCGCAAAAACGAGTAATATAGATGTAGAAATAAATCAGGAGGAAACAGAAAAATGAAAGTAAGATTACCAAAGCAAAGCGCACCTAACATGCAAGAATTGATGGCAAGAGCTCAAAAAGCTCAAGAAGAAATGGAAAAAACCACGAAGGAACTTGAAAGCAAAAGCTACAGCGCAACCTCAGGCGGAGAAGCCGTTAAAGTTACCGTAAGCGGCAAGCTTGAAATCACGAATATTGAAATCAAACCCGAAGTCATTGACCCTGAAGACTCAGAAATGCTCGCTGACATGATAATGGCTGCTACAAACGAAGCAATAAAAAAAGCGACTACTGAAAAAGACAGCGCCTTTGAAAATATTTCCGGCAAAATGAACTTGCCAAATATGTTTTAAGCAATATGTGGAAATATAACAGTATTTATCTAATCAAATTAATCGAGCATTTCGAGCGCTTGCCCGGAATTGGAAAAAAATCCGCAAGAAGGCTTGCTTACCACGTTCTTGGAATGCCAAAAGAAGACGCAAAAGACTTCGCCGAAGCTATTTTAGAGGCTCAATCGAAAGTTAAATATTGCAAAGTTTGCTGCAGTTTTACCGACAAAGACGTTTGCGAAATATGCTCTAATTCCGCGAGGGATGATTCTATAGTTTGCGTTGTGGAAGACTCAAGAGACATTGAAGCAATCGAAAGAACGGGGGAATTTGACGGGCTTTACCATGTTCTTCACGGGGTTATTTCGCCGCTTAACGCAATCGGGCCTGATGAAATCAAAATTTTAGAGCTCATAAAAAGAGTGCGCGAAGGAAAAATCAAAGAAATCATAATGGCAACAAACCCAACGGTTGAAGGCGAAGCAACTTCGATGTACATTTCAAAGCTTCTTGCAAATTCAGGAGTTAAAATAACGAGGCTTGCTTACGGAATACCAATCGGCGCAACGCTTGAATATGCCGACGAAGTAACGCTTTCAAGAGCAATAGCCGGAAGAAACGAAATAATTAAAAGCACCTAGAATTAGGTGCTAATTTTTTTGTAAGTCACTTCGAGGCCCTTGTCGGGGTAATATATCCACGAAACTTCAATGCCCAAATCTTCAAAAGTTTCGGTTTGTTTGCCGTCCGAGTAACTTGTTTTATCCATTTTATCCATCAAATTGCTTGGCAATTTGAGCGCTTTATTGATGTCTTCCACAGCTTTGTAAGCTTCAGGATTCGCCATTCCTTGGCTGCTTTTGTCGCGCGGGTTTGTGTCAACAGAAAGATAATTGCCATCTTCGCTAAGCTTGGCCCAAACAGGCGAGCAATAAACGCTGTAAATATTTTTGAAGTTCACTTCTTTTTTGGTTTTGGATGAAATCGCAAAAAATACCGCAGCAAAAACCGTGATGATAAGAGCCCCGATTAGCAAGAAAGTTTTTTTCGTCATTTTTGCTTTAATTTTTTCAATCATTACTATGACCTCCCAAAATACAATAAAGCCATTTTAGATAATTATATTTAAAAGAAATAATTTTTTCAATACTTTTCTTGATAAATATGATTTATTTTCAAAATTCTAATAAAACACCGATGAAATTAATCATCGGCGAATTTTTTTATTCTTTTAGATCCCAGTATCTTATTTTCCCGGTGTTCATCCCTAGCTGCAGTTCTATTCCTTTATTTTCGTTCTGCTCAAGGGCCTCTGGAGGGAGAAATCTTACTTTCCATCTGCCCTCTTCGCACAAAACTCCTCTAACGGGATATTCATCAACTTTCGAATCACCGAAAATCCACTTTGCGGATTCAATGGCTATATCAAGCGCTTCTTGGGGAGAATGCGGAACTTTAGCATAAAGCAAGTTGTAAGTTTGAACTTTCAGGCTTGGCATTCCGTATGTTGATACTCCAAAAAACATAACGGATTCCCCCTTTTTTAATAATGTTAAGCTTTTTCAAGAGCATAACGATTGCTTATTTTTCTTGCAACTACATCAAGCAACTTACTCGTGAAAACTCCTTTGCCCGCTTTTGCATTTTTTAAAATTAAGCAAGCTTTTTGCGGGTCCGGAGTTTTGGCTTCAAATAATTCGTGTTTAGCCTGCAAAATAGGCTCGTATGCTCCTTCTCTGTTAAGCATAACTTTAAATATACTATTCCCTTTGAACATATCAAGTGCAGAATTAATAGATAATCTAAGAAGCGGCAATTCTTCTATTTGATCGAGTCTAATTTCGAAAGCCGCTTTATAACTAGGATTCGCTTCGAGAATGTCATCCAAACTAAATTTTGATCTTTCTATTATTGAATCTATCAAAATTCTTCGGCGGGTTGAGTCTTTGCATTTTTTGTATATTTCTTCCATGCACTGTTTTAGGTTTTCTTTCGAAATTTTTTGGATGTTGTAGTTTTGGTCAGCTATGTAAACGCCTTTTTCAAGGTTTAACAGCTGGCTTAGCGAGCAACTTTTGCCGTTGTAGTAATAATGGTAAACGTCGTCCGTGTCGCCTTTTTGGCTTTGGTTTCTTCTGCCGTAAACGCTTTCATGATCACCCGGGAGAAGAATAACAACATCTGAATTTTTAACTTCCTGAGGGGAGTAGAAAAACTTTTTAGTGTCCATTGTGTAAACAACGACGCTTTTATTGTTGTTGCCCTCGGCAAGTTCCATTTTAACGTCATCTTTAAAGTGCATTGGGCCTGGAACTGGGTCAAGCGTTATGAGGTTTACTTTAACATTTTTTTGGTCTTTAAATTCACTTTTAATTTTTTCAGCAACTCTCGTTGCGGTAACTCCACCTCGTGAATGCCCGGCTATTTCAACTTCAATTTCTTCTCCGGGGTCTTCTTTAAGCAGCGTTTTGATGTTGCTTGAAAGAATCTCAACGCCTCTTTTATAGTTTTTTTCTATTGTGTAATTTCCTTGGTCAAGGCTGATTTTCGATAAAGAACCCGGAAAATAATAAGAAAATGTATCTCCATCATTTGTGTAAACAACGTTTTTGTGGTCTTCATAAAATGGTTGCGGATTATTTAAATAATCCCAATGCCTTGGTCTTATACTTGTTCCTGCAAAAAAAGCTCTTAACATAATTCTCACCTTTCCATTCTTTTTTATTTATTTTTCATTCTTTCTTCATTTATTTTTATAAGCTCTTCTGTGAACCATGCGCTTCCAGTAGCGTCGTCATAACTCACGACGTTTGCCTTGTCTTTGAAATCTTTGTTTCCAAGAAGATAGTTGTAATTACTTCTTGATTTATTAGCCGCGTATTTAAGCGGGTACCAATAACTTCCCAAAGATACAAAATCTTTCACGGTTGCGCAGTGCGTTGGAGTTATTTTGTGAAGAACTTTGCTATTATTTTGATTGTATTCATAATTCTTGTTTAAGTTCTTGATTTCATTGTCAAGCATGATTTTTTCGTTCCGGCTTTCTCTTTTTTCACCGTCGTAAATGTCAGTTATGGTTTTATAATCTGCTTCCACAAACATCAGCAAATTCTTCCCAGATTTTCTAATTTCGCCGAATGTTTTGTCGCCTACTTTTCCGCCTGTGTAGTAATTATATTTTTCAAGCTCTTTAACAACCGGCAATTCATAAAATTTTTTAAGGCATTCGCTCGATGTATGGCTTATTCCCACGAGGACAATTTCGTTCGGGTGGCTCTTAACAAACTTCACAAGCTGCCTCATTGCTTCCGAAGCAGGCGCACCGTTAACGAAATCATGCGCCATCACAGGAATGTTTTTTTCAAGGTTCATTCTAAGGTCAAAATATCTTATTCCCGCGCGAAGCTGCCCTCTGAAGTTAACAGTGTGAGTTTGAGCAGCTTTGGCAAAAACATCCACTATCGATCCCGGAACAATAGAATACGCGCCGGAATCATGCGAAGCAGGAATGATAACATCGGCTAAAGTGGCGTCATCCTTGATTTTATTTCCCATCCAGTTTGAAAGGTCGTCTTCGCCCACCAAATTAAATTTCGCGCTTTTTCCCATTCTAACGTTTTTCGGATTTCTAAAGCTGAGTCCTGCCAAAAGCCTTCTATACCAAACTTCAGAAAGCTTTATGTAATTTTCAGCTTTTTTGCCTTTCCTGCTGCTTTCAAGAACCTCTTTGGTAGTTTTTATGAGCTTTTTGGTTTTGTTGTTAAGAGAGTTTGCGCTGTAATCTGCAGCCTTAATATTGCCTTCTTTTCTGCCGTTTAAAATTTTCTCGTATTCATTAAGAAATGTTTTATCTATATTCACAATGTCTTTGCCGTTTGATTCTGTGTTGGCAATGTCAATTGCTTCCGAGCAAGATTTGAAAGCAGTTCTAAGCTTTTTAAACGCCAAAATTTGTTTATCAGCTTTTTTAACTTCTTTGATTTTTTTGTTTTTTTCATTGTTAAGGGCTTTAATTTGATTTTGAAGTTCCTTCTTTTTAGCGGAATTTTTCAGGTTTTTCATTTGCTCTTTGAGCACTTTAATCTTGGTCCCGTAAAGATCCTTGATTCCTTCTTCGTTTATGCTGTTGGAATTTTTAAACCAACTTTCAAAAGAAGCATCAATTTGACTATAGTCTGTTATTCTTTGAGACGTTTGTATGTCCTGATTATAGTAAAACATTTTTATTCCCCCTTAATAATTAAATTTCACACCTATATTGTAAAACCACTTAAAAAGAATGTCAAATATTATTTTTTTTATATTTAATCACCAGTTATTACAAAACACTAATTTACAAAAGCATACATTTTTGGAACAATTAAACAAATGAAACGCAAAAAGAAAAACAAGAGTTTTTTCTCTTGTTTATAGTCGATTTTTATTTACATTATGTTGCAATAAGGGTTTGCTGGAGCATGCGCTTGAGTACAGGGATTAGTTTCTGGTTCGTTTTGTCCTTCGGTTTCAGCAGTGTAGCTGGGGTCGATAAGTTTCCTGTCAATCGGCAGTAAGTAAGGAAGAACATTAAGGCCATCCATAGCCTGGGTGATATTTTCGACTTTGTAAATTCCCTGGAAATTTTTATAATATTTAATTGTAATCACAGCGCCGTTGCCTTCTGCAAAAAAATGCGTGCTGTAAAGATTCCCGTCCTTTTCGCAGCATCTAAAATTTGGGTCTGCTTTCATAACGTCATATATGCTGGAAGAAAAAGGCTGTATTTCTTTAAAAGCTTCAAGGCTAGGCAATTGCTGCTTAACATACCACACTGAATTAAGAAAAAGCTTTAAACTGTAGCCAGGGCCAGGCCAGCCCTCAATTAAATTGTAATTTTTGAAAACAAATCTATCGCCAACTTTGCTAACGGTGTAGATAACTTGGTTTTTGTCGTTAACTCTTAAAAGCGTTTTGCCAGATTTAATATTTTGAACTTCAGTTTCGTCCATTACTTTAATTTTATCTTCAAAAATACAGTTTGCATAATTGTCAAAACCCTTAATTTTGCTTGGGTCTATGCTTTCCAAGCTTTCAGCCGGAGTAGTATTATTAATATATTTTTTGTAATTCCTAAGAGATTTAAATTTTTCATAGACTTCATCTCTAGGGTTTGCCATGTCTATAGCAGTTGTTAAAACTCCAAAATATAGGCGCGCATTGTAGGTCTCTTGGTTTTTGCTGTAAATTTCAAGGTTATTTACCAAACATTCTTGGTAACTGTCGTTTACATTTACATTATAACTTGAATAAAACAATTAATTCCTCCAAAAAATAAAATCTTACAATCTCATGTTAATTTTACCACATAATTTAATAATTTGCCAGCAAAATTTTAAAATTGTAAGATTACTATTGATTTTAATTCTATTATGTATCTTGATTTTTAACTGATCTCCAGTTAGCTCCATTGACGTAGTTGTAGTCAACAAGAACTACCCCTGTTGGAGAGTATCCAAAATTTGTTCTGCAATATGGGCAAGATTTTCTGCAAGCTCTTTCTTTGTGCCACTTGCTGAAAAATATGCGACTAATACTTTTTTCATGGTTTATACCTCCTGATTTTTTAATAAAATTGAATTTTAAATATACGTTACCGTTTCGTTTAATTTTTTTCTTTGATTGTGAAGCGGGCTTTCTTTGTAGCCTTCTGCAGCATAGCCAATTGGAATCAAGCACACCGGGACCACATTTTCCGGCAAATTAAATTTTTTAATTAACTTTGGAATATCAAAATATCTAACCCAAACGCTCCCAAGGCCTAAATTAGCTGCCTCTAAAAGCATATGAGTCGCAACGATAGCTGCGTCGGTTTCATATGAAGAGCAGCCCTCGTTTGCCCAAGCGATATTTTTATCCGCGCAAACAAGCAAGCAAACCGGTGCGCCGTATCTGCAAGGCGTGATTTCATCGATTTTGCTTAAAGCATCTTCTGATTTAACAACATAAATTTTCTGCGGTTGCAAATTTTTAGCCGTCGGAGCAATTCTCCCTGCGTTTAATATTTTTTCAATTTTGCTGTCTTCCACCTTGTCTGTTTTAAATTCTCTAACTGCGGTTCGGGTTTTAATAACTGTTTCGAAATCCATTTTGAAATACCTCACTTACAAATTATTATATTCTTCATCGCTAACCGGCTCGCACCATTCATTTGAAGTATCTTCCCCAGGGCATTCCACCTCCAAGTGGCTAAACCAGCTGCCTTTTTTAGCGCCGTGCCAATGTTTAACCTCCGCCGGAACTGTTACGA
Organism: uncultured Oscillospiraceae bacterium; assembly: GCA_900554335.1. GTDB lineage: Bacteria > Bacillota > Clostridia > Oscillospirales > Acutalibacteraceae > UMGS1491. The sequence goes on along the minus strand of USGT01000007.1, from coordinate 23,344 downwards.
CGTCTCCGGGTTTGCCAACTTCCTGGTACCAATCTTCGCCATCAACGCACAAAAGTATCTGCCTGTCGCTTTTTTTGATATTTTACAAAAGCAATTATAACATATTTTGTGCATTTATCTATATTATTTTACTATTGAATAATTATTTAGGTATTTTTAACTATTACACAACTCTAAAAGGCAGGCCAAATTGCACTGTTTAAATGTTATATTTTCCAGTAAAACTAGTTTTCAAATTTATAATATCCAATTTTTTCAGGTTTTAAAACAGAGAAATGCTCTAAAATAATTTATTTTTTCTAAAAAACTACGTATGATTTTTTAAAATCATGGCATAAAATTTTGGCTATTGAAAATCAAACTAATTTGAATTAAAATAGTTATGTATCCGCCCGTGGCGAAGCTGGATATCGCAGCAGATTCCGATTCTGAAGGTCGGGGGTTCGAATCCCTCCGGGCGGACCAATATTATAGTTCATAATAAAATAAGTTGTTTGTTATTTTTAGCAAGCAATTTTTTCTTTTTTAAGGCTAAAATAATTAAAAGCTTATTACTCCAATGGTTTTTTTAGGGAGCAATAAGAATAAGAAAACTTGACAAAACTTCAAACTTAAGATGTAATATTAATATATCATATAAATATTATTAAAAAAAATTGTAAAGTTTAAACTTATAAATCAGGAAGGAAGATTTGATGAGCTTTTATCAAGAGGCAAAAGTAAATGATATGTGGGAAGTTGACCCTGTCGCCTGGGGGAATTTTAAAATAGTAGGTTTAGAAGAAAGCTATCCGAAAAACAACTTTGTGGCTGCGTGCTATTGCAAACTAAAGAACAAAAAATGGTATAATCTCATTCGCGGAATACTTACTAACAATATTGATCTAGTGAAAGAAAATATAGATAAAATTGATATTTTAAAAACCTTCCCCGTTATAACTAACGACCCTAACGAAAGCATTAAATTTTTCAGCGTTAAGGAAGCTAAAAAATATTCGAACCGTGAAATACAAGATCTAATAAGAGAAAAATACAATACTAAATTATTAAATAGTAATTCTTGCTCCAAACAAACAAAAGCAAGGGAATCAAGAGGAAGTTATTTTGAAACCATTCCTAGTTTTGATGAAGAGCGGCTAGTAAAAATTAAATCAGACCAATTTAAGGCCTTTGCAGAACCTATTTTCCTTAAAAATTTTTATATTATAGGTGTGCCAACTGACTCCTCTGCCTATCCGCCGGATACATCAGCAAATTTTGAATATGCTGTGAGATTAAATTTAAACCTTATGTGCGCTGTAATTTCAGGAAACTTAGATTTAGTGAAAAACATCGTGCAGTCAGCGCCTGATATTAGCTTAGTGTGCACTAGGCCATCGTTTATAACTGAGAATTTTAATAAAATTAATATAGATTTACCTTTCGAGGCCGAGCAGTTGGGCTTTACTCAAATTGCGGAATATCTAAAATACGTTGAAAAGATTCAAAAGAAATATTTTGGAATACCTTTCGGCAATTGCACGAAACTCGAAACCTCCGCTTTGGAAGAGCAATTAGGAACTTTCGTTAACGCAGGCACTGCAATGGAAATAGAAAACTAAAAATATATTATAAAACCCTCACAGTTTTAAGTCTGTGAGGATATTTTTTGCATTGTGAAAAAAGAATTTAAATGATTTATATCGAAATGCTTGTAATTGCAGCGTTAGGCGCTTTGCTGCATTTTTTGTATGAATTAAGCGGGTGCAATAAGGTCGTAGCCATTTTCGCAGCGGTTAATGAAAGTACATGGGAACACATTAAAATTTGCCTTATGCCAGCGATTTTGTAGTGATTATACGATGGTTATATTTACGGCGCAAACCCTAATTATTTCGTCGCTAAATTGCTAAGTTTATTAGCCATAATTGCGTTAATCCCTTCTATATTTTATTCTTACACAAAATTTACCAAAAAAGCAATTTTATGGGTAGATATAACCTGTTTTTACTTCACAGTAATCTGCTCAGTGGCGTTTTTTAATTTTTTAATTAATTTTGGCCCGCTGCCCCCCAATATGTAACTACCTTGGATGCATATTGATGTTTGCGGAGCTTTTTTATTTTTAATCCGCCAAAAAACTTTATTTTTGAAAACCCGATTTCTCATAAATATGGGCTTCTCGGGCACACTGAAATGCATAAGCACAAAGGTGAAACTTCGAGCTATGCTGCAGAAAATAATGTTAAAACTAAAAAGAAAAGCATTTGCAAGGAAAATCGCAAAGCAAATCCGAATTGCCTTTTTTGCGAAGGCTGCCTGATAAAATAAGCACATTTTTATTCATCTAATTCCAACTTTTCAAATAAAATACACTTATTATATGACTTTATCCAGTTTTCTTCAATACAACTCAAAAATAAAAAATCACCCCAGGGTGCTCCCTGAGGCAACTTAGCTTATATTAAATTTTAAACCCTTATGATTTCTAATTTATTGCTTGAAACCCTTTCAAATGGCAAGGAATTTTTTGCAAATTTGCAATTATGCGAAACTGTTATCTTTTTTAGTTTTTTGCAATCGCTAAAAGCATTTTCACCAATATAACTGCAGCTTGGAACATACACCTCTTCTAAATTATTGCGCTTAAACCACACCGTTTGATCGCGATCATTTCTAAAGGCTCCAAAGGCATTCGCGCCAATTTCCTTTACATTCGGTGCATTAAATTTAGTTAACTTACAGCAACCTTCAAAAGCACCCCAGCCAATTTTTTTGCAATTAGGTAAATCTATATTTTTCAAAGATGTGCACTTCCTGAAAGCACATTCTTTAATCTCAGCGCAAGAATTCAAAGAAACATTTTTCAAAGAACGGCAAAGCGCAAAACTTTCGCACCCAACAGAAACTAAATTCGGGAGATTTAATTTTTCTAAATTCATAAACCCGCCAAAACACCTGTCTTCAATCCTGGTGCATTTTTGAGCATTTAACTCTTTAAGTTTTTTGCCGGCATCATAGCGTATGGAGTAACTGGTGTCAATTCCAAAGGGGTTATCCAAAACCAAACACTCAGGAACATTAAGTTTAGTAACATTATGGCAGCTCATTAAACTGCATTTTTCCAAAATAGTGCATTTGGGCAAACTCACAGTTTTTAGATTTTGGCAGCTAAGAAAAGCATTCTTGCCCACTTTTTTGCAATGCGGCAAATCCACAGAAGTTATTTTTGAATAAATATATTTAAAATTTTTAAACTTACCAATTTCCGGCCTTATATTGGGGTTGCTAAGCATGCACACTGGGACTATAACAGTAAAACCCAAACCAATAACTATGCCCCAAAATTCAATAGCGTCCAAAATAGTGTAATTATTTTTTACAATTTTGGCTTTGCTGGCATCATTAGCCACTTCAACAACATTATAATACCCTTCAACCGGGCCTGAAAGTGTTTCGAGTTTAGAAGGTTTTATCTCAGTTAAAATGATATCTTTTCCCTCTAATATTTTGTAAGAAAAATTCGGGTTTGAATCAACGGTAGTTTCAGGCAAAGCACTCACAGCAGAAAAAGAAATCAGCCCCGAAAGAACAGCAGCTGTTATTTTTTTAAAACTTCTCATTTTTAGTATTCTCCATTTATATATTCATCCAAATTTTATACTCTAACAATTTCTAATTCATTATTTAAAACTTTATCATATGGCAAAGAACTTCCTTCGAATTTGCAATCGCGCGAAACAGTTATTTTCTTTAAATTCCTGCAATTGTTAAATGTTCCTTCACCAACATATTTGCACGCCGGAATGTAAACTTCGCTCAAACTGGTAAAAGCGTTTTTTGAAATACTTGTTAATTTCGGTGCGCTTAATTTACACAGATTTTTGCAACCTTCGAAAGCGTCTGGCCCTATTTTGGCGCAATTAGGCAAGTTCATATTCTGCAGTGATTCGCATTTTTTAAAAGCGTTTTTCTTAATTTCAGTGCAAGAATTCAACAAAATTGTTCTCAAACCAAAGCATCTTTGGAAACATCTTTCGGGAATAATTTTGCATTTGTTTAAATCAAGCTCTTTTAGCGATTTGCAATAGTCAAAGCATTCACTTCCGACATAAGTAACATTTGGGATATTCGCAATTTCAAGCTTCATAAAACCTTTGAAACTTCCCTTTTCAATTTTCGTGCATTGCTCAGCATTTAGCTCTTTCAAGCTTCCTTTTGCAGAATGATTGCCGTAAATTCCAAAAGGACTACTCAAAGTCAAGCATTTGGGAACGTTAAGTTTATTAACCATAATGCAGCCCATCAAACTGTCTCTTTCCAAGGTAGTGCATTCAGGCAGGTTGACAGTTTCAAGTTTATTGCAACATGAAAAAGCCCTTTTCCCAACTCTTTTGCAGTGAGGCAAATTTACAGAAGTTATTCCAGAGATAACATTATTTCGTTTAAATTTTCCAACTTTTGGAGGATTTTCAGGATTATCAAACATAAATGCCGGCACAACTATGGTAGGGGCTGTTAAAACAACCGTCGCCCAAAAATTAATAACATCGCTGCGATTATAAACTTCAGTTTTGCTTGCATCATCTGCTATTTCAATAATATTGTAACCTTCAGGATCCGAAAGATTTTTTAGCTTAGAAGATTTAAATTCAGTTAAAACGGCATTTTTTTCGCCAACTATTTTGTAGCAAAAATTTGGGTTAGAATCAACGGTAGTTTCAGCCGCTTCACTAACAGCGGAAAAAGAAATTAACACCGAAAGAATGGATGCAGTTACTTTTTTCAGGCTTTTCATTTTTAACATCTCCTTTATTTTAATTATAATATTTTTATGAAAATTAGTCAATAAATTTTTAATCTATTTTTATTAAATAAATACCGAAATCAAAATAAAAACTTAAGAATTTAACATTATTTTAGATCCCAAAATCACCCCGGCCAAACTAAGCAAAACACTTACCAGGCAGTAAACAATTGCTGAGAATGTCTTTCCAGTTTCAATCATGTTAATTATTTCAAGCGAAAAAGTAGAAAACGTAGTAAAACCTCTTAAATTTAAAATCAATCGCCAAAGAATTTATTATTCCTATGAGCAAACACCCAATAAAATTAATAAGCAGCGTAGAAATAGGAAATTTTATGCTGGCAAAAATCAGAATTTGACCGAATAAATATCTTACCACCGAGCCTATAACCCGCCAAAACCAACTATCAAAAAATCAACCATAAATTATCACCTCAAAAAAATAAAATGCCAATGATCCTACTCACATCGTAGAAGTCATCAGCAAATGCAGTTTAGGAAAAATTCCTCGGGAGAACTTCATTTCCATAATATATTTATACTTCATAAAATTTCAGAGAATAAATCAATTTTTTTGTTTCTATGCAGTCTTATCTTTTATGTATTTAGAATAATTCTCACAAAGTGCTTTATAATCAATTCCATTTTGCTTTATATATTCTTCGCCTGTAGGCGCATTAGCAATACCTTTTAACATATAAGTTCCAACAAAATGACCTTGATTTTTTCTTCCACGAGTAAAAACATTCCAGCCACTTTGATCTCTTAAGTCTAAAGCAATAACAAGGCAATTATTTTTAAGTATACCACAACCATAGTTAGCTTGAAAAATGTTTATTAAACCTGAAATAACTCCGCAAATATTTTCGTATTTTTCACTTTTTAATTTTTTTGAATAAGCAAGCGATGAAGCTACATATGCGCCCCCACCTAAAGCTGCTCCACCGGCAACTAAAACAACCGAACCTATTGCCAAAGCCGGCACAATCAAAGGCGATGCTGCGGCTAATGCCCCTCCTGCTACTAAAGCACTTCCCGCCGCTGCTGCTCCTCCTTCAGCTGCTGCAGCTGCTGTTCCTGTTGCTGCGACCAAAGCCCCTGCTCCAGCTCCTGCACTTGCACCTGTTGCGGTTAGAGCACCACCCGTTACAACCGCAACAACAGTAGGAACGGCCTTGGTAATCGTAACTACTCCGGCAATTATTCCACCTCTTGATATACATGTTCCTACAATTCCTGCTGCGCCGCCAATCACCATAAATACACTTATAACCTCAGCTGCACTGCAAACTTTTAAAAATTCCTCACCAGTTATATATGCGGCAATAATTTCACTAAATTCTTCTGCAGTCATCTTTATATTTTTACCATTAGGAAAAATTTTTAATAAATTTTTAATTCCATATTTTTGTAATAAATTTTTCGCAACATTAGCTCCGGCATTTATTGCTGCCTCTGCAGCCTTTTTATTAAATTTTTTACTTTTTTCTATTGATTGTTTAACTTCTTCTTGAGTTTCTTTGAAAATTTTCAAATACTTTTGAATAACACAATTTTGGTCAGGGTCATCGGCACCAAAAACAGCTCCCATAAGAAAAACATTAGCGGTGCGTCTGTCCTTACCCGGTAATTTAATATTCTCTACATAAATACAAGATTTGTCTTCAGAAGTCATTCCCATCTGAATTCGATTTATTTCTTTTTTAACATAAGAATTTACAACATCATAGCCAAGTGGATTATAAGATTCCACACCATCTCCTCCGGCAAAAATGCTGCTTGAAACAGAAGATAAAATTAGGGTTGTAGCAAGAAATGCTGATGTTAATTTTTTTAATACTTTCATTGTTATTTAACTCCTTTTTTCTGTTTTAATAAAACATTATAGTAGTAATCACTGTTGCGTTCCCATTTTTCCTGAGAATAAATACCTGATCCATAAGCATGATGAAATAGTGTTGTTTTAAAACCCTTAGGCCTTTCAACGACTACAATTCCATTTTTATAAGCTTTTTTGTAATCGCCATTAATTAATTTATAGTAATCAATAATTCCATTTAAACGCTCACTTTTTTCTTTTGCACCTCCATTCGTTTCACATAAATCCCTATGCTTAATGCCATTTAACATATAATCAAGCAAGCAGCATGATGGACTATACGTTGTGCTTTCATAATTTCCTTTTATTTCATGAAAAACATTGTGGTTATGAACTTTAGGGCAAATGTAAGAGGCTAATATTCCGGCAGCAGACAAAACTTGAGCTCCAAGACATAAATACGAAAGCACTGGATTGCTCGTTTTATTTTTCGCACATTGAAGCCCTACTATTGATGCAACTCCTGCTGCCGTTGCCGCAAAACCTATCAAAAACCTTGCCGAAGAAGAAATTTCCTTCTTTTTAATTTCTTCCAATTCTTTGGTGTATTCTTCAGCTTTTTGCTCAATTTTCTCAGTTGGAATCCATGTCAGTTTGGTTCCATCTTTTAAAATTTCGACTCCGTCTTTTCCTCCGGCGAAAACAGGTTGGTTAAAAAACACTAACAATAACGTTAAAAATAACGAAATAGTTTTTTTAATTTTTTTCATTAAATCACCTTTTTAAATTAAATTATTAAAATTTATGTTAATACTAATTATATCATTTTTTCAATAAAATTTAAATACATATATAACATTATCTTTAACAGTAATCTACTTATAATTTTGTAAATTTTTTACAATTAATAAAAATTAAATTTACATGATTTAAAAAAATAAAAAATGCTAGAAAAATATTTTCTAACACAATAAAATTGAAAAAAATAAACCACCTGAAATTAAATTCAGATGGTTTGTGTTTAATTTAATATTTATAAAATCCTTCGCCGCTTGATTTGCCAAGCTTGCCTTCGTCAATATATTTTTTAAGAAGTTTAGCCATACCCTTAAAGTTGTAAGGTGCCAAAAATGAAGGAATCTTAACATACATATTAACTATTTCATAAGCAGTTTTAAGCCCGACTGTGTCAAGAATTTGAAAAGGCCCTTTCGGTGAACCCGTTCCCAAAACCCAAGCTTTGTCAATACTTTCGTGGTCTGAAATTCCGTTAACAAGCAAATCAAGCCCAGAAAACAAAAGCGGAATTAGCATTGAATTTAGCAAATATCCTGATTTTTCTTTTTTAAGTGGAAGGGGAATCATTTTTATTTCTTTTGCGAATTTCATGACGTCTTCAAAAGCTTCATCGCTGGTTTTTGAATGTTTCATAACTTCAGCTGTGTTGTTTTTCCATATTGAATTAGCAAAATGAAGCGCTAAAAATTTTTGCGGTCTTCCGGTAAATTTAGCGAGTTTGCTCGGAAGCATCGTCGAAGAATTAGTAACTAAAATTGTTTTTTCAGGCAAAATCGGTGCCAATCGCAAGTAAAGGTCTTTTTTCGCTTTGAAGTCTTCGGTCATGGATTCAATCACCAAATCAGCATCTTCGGTTGCCTTTTTTATGTCGAGTTCCAAAACAATATTTTCATAAGCTTCATTTACTCTTTTTAGGCATGTAGTTTCATTAAATTCATCGTAATTTGCAATTCCAAAGCACCAATTTCCTGCGCTTTTGCCCTCATTAGTCGCCATTAATTTTATGGCATCTTCATAAGATTTTTTAACAAAATCTAGTTTCGGTTTAGTTCTTTGAATGCTGCTTTCGCTCCTGAGCCAAATTTTAACATTGAAGCCCGCATAAGCCGCCTGAAAAGCAATTTGCGTTCCAAGGACGCCCCCGCCCATCACAGTTATGTTTTTCATGGTTATTTCTCCTTAATTTCAAATTTTAATACAGAAAAAGGCCATATCAATTACGATACAGCCGTATGTAGCTAAAAGTTAATCTTTTTCTGCCGGTAATTTCTTCATTGTTGGGAAAATAATTACGTCTCTTATTGAAGGGCTGTCGGTCAAAAGCATAACGAGCCTGTCGATTCCCATTCCAAGGCCGCCCGTAGGAGCCATTGCATATTCAAGCGAAGTTATGAAATCTTCGTCGATCATGTTGGCTTCTTCGTCGCCTTTTTCACGAAGTTCCATCTGGCGAACAAATCTTTCTCTCTGGTCAATCGGGTCGTTAAGCTCCGAGTAAGCATTTGCGAGTTCTCTTCTTGTTATGAAAAGCTCAAAGCGCTCAACTAAATATGGAGTTTCTTTCTTCCTCTTCGTAAGCGGCGAAACCTCAACAGGATAATCATAAATAAACGTTGGCTGAAGCAAGTTTTCTTCGACTTTTTCTTCAAAAACCTTATTTAAAATGTCGCCCCATGAGTCGCTTTCTTTGATTTCAACTTCGAGTTCTTTAGCCACTTCTTTTGCTTTTTCAGTGTCGCAAGCAAATTCCCCGAAATCTTTTCCGGTGTATTTTTTAACTGCCTTGATCATCGTTAATCTTTCGAAAGGCTTGAAAATGTCAATCTTTTCGCCTTGATATTCAATCGCTTCAGTTTTGCCAATGGCTTTTGCGCAGTTTCTAATCATTTCTTCGGCCAAATCCATCATATCTTTATAGTCAGAATAGGCTTCATAAAGTTCAATAGTTGTGAATTCAGGGTTATGCTTGGTTGAAATTCCTTCATTTCTGAAAAGCCTGCCAAGCTCATAAACCTTGTTCATGCCGCCAACAATGAGCCTTTTAAGGTAAAGCTCAGGAGCAATTCTAAGGTAAAGATCCATGTCAAGAGCGTTGTGGTGAGTTATGAAAGGTTTCGCAGCTGCCCCGCCAGGAATAACGTTTAGAACCGGGGTCTCAACTTCGATAAAGCCTTTGGAATCCAAAAAATTTCTTATAGCCCTGATTATAAGGCTGCGGTTCACGAAAGTTTCTTTAACTTCCGGGGAAGAAATCAAATCAAGGTATCTTTGGCGATATCTCGTGTCGGTGTCTTTAAGGCCGTGGAATTTCTCAGGAAGCGGCAAGAAAGATTTCGAAAGAAGCTCCATGTCAGTAACATGAATCGAAATTTCGCCTCTTCTGGTTTTAAAAACATAGCCCTTGATTCCAACGATGTCGCCAATATCCCAAAGAGAAATAATTTCTTTGTATTTTTCTTCGCCAAGGCCGTTAATATTAAAGTAAATTTGAATTTTACCGCTACCGTCGGCAATATCCATGAAAGAAGCCTTGCCCATATCTCTGTGGCTCATTATTCTTCCAGCTATGCAAACGTCTTTGCCGTCAAAATTTTCAAAATTTTCTATAATATCTTTCGAAAGAACGTCGCAAGCGAAAGTGGTTTTGTCAAAAGGATTTCTGCCGCTTTCTTTCAAAGTCTTAAATTTTTCTCTTCTTATTTTAAAAACTTCGCTGCCGGACTCTTCATTATTTCCGTTTTGAACGTTTATATCTTCGCTCATTTTATCATCCCTTTTAAAAAATTACTTGTAAATTTCAATTATTTTATATGTGCAAATTCCACCAGGAGTTTCAACTTTAACGATTTCTCCAGCTTCGTGGCCGATTAAAGCCGCTCCAACAGGAGATTCATCTGAAATCTTGCCTTCTCTCGGGTCTGCTTCGCTTGGACCAACGATTTTATAGTCAATAACTTCGCTGTATTCCATATCTTCGACTTTAACTTTCGAACCAACGTTAACGAGCTCAGTGCTGAGTTCATGCTCATCGATGATTTTAACGTCTTTAAGCATAGATTCAATTTCCAAAATCCTTGCTTCTATGATTGCTTGCTCGTTTTTAGCTTCGTCGTATTCGCTGTTTTCAGAAAGGTCGCCAAATGAAAGCGCAACCTTTATTTTCTCCGCTACTTCTTTTCTTTTAACGGTTTTCAAATTTTCAAGTTCGTTTTCAAGGTTTCTAAGACCTTCTTCGGTTAAGATTACCTGTTTAGACATTTATATCACTCCAAATTTTCATATTTGCTATGGTTTAATTATATTAACTTCGGCAAATCAATGTCAAGCTAAAATTAAGCTAAACGCTGAAGAGAATATCTTCGTAAGTTGGGTATGGCCAGTATTCTTTCGGGATGTTTTCTTCAATTTTATCAATGCTTTCCCTTACTTCATCCATCGCCAAAAGAACTTCTTCTTTGAATTTATGAGCACGTTTGATGGCGTCCTCTGTTTTGTTGGCTTCGTCGTTGACTGTGATTAAAGTATTAAGGCCTTTGTAAAGCTTGTCGGAAAGCTCCGAAAGATATTTCAAAGTTTCTTTTTCAGCAAAGCACTCGCAAGAAAGATTTTGCTTGCTGATTACTGTGTCGCACAGAATTTTCGTGTATTTACTCGTTGCAGGTAAAATTTCGTTTTTAACCATGCTCGCAAGGGTTTTTGCTTCGATGTGAACCATTTTGCAGTAATTTTCCAAATGAATTTCATACCTGGAGCTAAGCTCTCTTCTCGAAAGAACGCCGTGAGTTTCAAAAAGCCTAATGTTTTTCTCATCAAGCGAATGCTCAAGGGCATCAACCGAAGTTTTGAAATTATAAAGGCCTCTTTTTTCGGCTTCTTTAACCCAGTCGTCTGAGTAGCTGTTACCGTTGAAGATAACCTTCTTGTGCTTTTTAATCGTCTTCACAAGAAGCTCGTTCAAATGTTTTGAAGGTTCGGCAAAGTTTTCGAGTTCATCCGCAAACTCTTTCAAAGCTTGAGCCGCAATGGTGTTTAGAATCATGTTTGGCGAAGCGATAGACTGGCTCGAACCAACCATTCTAAATTCAAATTTGTTTCCGGTAAATGCAAAAGGCGAAGTTCTGTTGCGGTCGGAAGTGTCGCACGGGAAGGACGGAATAACATTAAGCCCGATTTCGAAGTTTCTTCTTTGCCTGGTGTAAATTTCGCCGCGTTCAATTGCTTCCAAAATAGACATAATTTCTTGGCCAAGATAAATCGAAACTATCGCTGGAGGTGCTTCTGCTCCGCCGAGCCTGAAATCATTGCTGTAAGAAGAAATTGAAATTCTAAGCAAGTCGGAATATTCGTCAACTGCTTTGATCATCGCACAAAGGAAAATCAAGAACTGAACGTTATCTTGCGGGGAATTACCCGGCTCGAGAAGATTAACGCCAGTGTCAGAAGAAAGCGACCAGTTGTTGTGCTTACCGCTACCGTTTACTCCTTTGAAAGGCTTTTCGTGCAGCAAGCAAACAAGATTATGGCGCTCGGCAATAACTTTGAGCATTTCCATTATAAGGTGGTTTTGGTCAGTTGCGAGGTTTGAATAAGAATGAATTTGAGCCACTTCATGCTGAGCCGGAGCAACTTCGTTGTGTTTGGTTTTCGAAGGAATGCCAAGCTTCCAAAGTTCCCTGTCGAGGTCTTGCATGAAATACATAACCCTTGGTTTCAAAGCCGCAAAGTAATGGTCAGAAAGATCTTGAGCTTTAACCGGTGCAGCACCGAAAAGGGTCCTGCCGCAGAAGATCATGTCTTTTCTTTTGTTATAAATATCTCTGTCAATAAGGAAGTATTCCTGCTCTGCGCCCATGGTTGGAATAACTTTTTTAATTTTATCATTTCCAAGGATTCTAAGAATTCTAAGAGATTGTTTGTTAAGCGCATAGATTGATTTCAAAAGTGGGGTCTTTTCGTCAAGAACTTCTCCGCTGTAAGAGCAGAAGAACGTTGGAATATAAAGCGAGCCATTTTTAACGAAAGCATATGAAGTCGGGTCCCAGGAGGTGTAGCCTCTTGCTTCGAAAGTAGCTCTAAGGCCGCCTGAAGGGAAGCTTGAAGCGTCTGATTCGCCTTTGATGAGCTCTTTCACCGAAAAGTTCATTTTAACGCTTCCGTCAGGCGTGAAATCCAAGAAGCTGTTGTGCTTTTCAGCCGTTATTTCAGTAAGAGGCTGGAACCAGTGCGTGAAGTGAGTGGCGCCTTTTTCAAGTGCCCAATCTTTCATAACTTGCGCAACTATTTCGCCAGCTGCTTCATCCACCGAGGAATTTTCATCAATAGACTTTTTAAGGCTTTCATAAATGTTTGGAGGAAGCCTTTTTTTCATCACGTCATCATTGAACACCATGCTGCCAAACACTTCGGGTATATTTATCATAAAATTACTCCAATCTTTTTTAGAACATTTAATTTTTTATTTTGCGCATTTCTTGCAGGGTTCGTAGCCTTTTTTCACAGCTTCGCTAAGGCTCACGGCTTTGTAGTTTCCTTTCCCGCAAGATTTAGAATAATGGTATTTCTTTCCGTTTTTTGTTATGTAAACTACTTTTGGTTTATCTTTTTCAGTTTTTTCTGATTTTTTGCTTTCAGTTTTGCTCTCTTCTTTCTTACTTTCGCTTTTAGAAGAGGGCTTTTTCTCCGGGACTTCAACCACGGTTTTAACCGCAGGTTCAAGTGGTCTGGGCGAAAAATTCTTGTAAACCAAAAAAGAAATCGCAGCAAAAGAAACAAGCGAAACAGCCGCCACGAAAGACTTGACCTTGGTGCTTTGCTTGCCGAATTTCCAGAGCAAAACCGCTCCAACGGGAATAAAAACAACCGAAGCAAAGCAAATTAAAGAAATATATTCTTTTTCATACCATTTAGTTTCGTCTTCCATTAGCATCCTTCCTTAAAAATTTATCTGCTGAGCAAATACTCGGCCGCTTTATTTCCGCAAACCGCTCCATCCGCCGTAGCAGTAACAATCTGCCTTAAAGGCTTATTCCTGCAGTCGCCCGCAACGAAAACTCCATCAAGGTTCGTTTCGCAATCCTCCGTGGCTTTGAAATATCCGTTTTCGTCCATTTCTATCTGGCCTTTGTAAATGTCGCAATCAGGGTCGTAGCCAATTGCAATGAAAACTCCGTCAACAGGCATTTCGTATTCGCCGTTTTCTTTGCTCTCAATCACTGCGCTGGTAACAAACTTTTCGCCTTTAATTTCTTTAACTTTGCTTTCGAATTTAATTTCAATGTTCGGGCGTTTTTGAACCGCTTTGAAAAGGAAGTCCTGGCCTCTTAATTTATTTTTCCTAACAATAACATAAACCTGCGAGCAAATGTTTGAAAGGTAAAGAGCGTCCTGAAGCGCAGTGTTGCCTCCGCCGATTATTAAAACTTTTTTCGATTTAAAAAACGAGCCGTCGCAAGTTGCGCAATATGAAACGCCTTTGCCCAAAAATTCACTTTCGCCTTTGCAGCCAAGCGTTCTTCTTTTAAGCCCGTTTGCAATTATAACGGTTTTGCACTTAATTTCTTCGCCGCTTTTAAGGGTTATTGTCTTCTCGATTCCTTCAAGCTCGGCTTTAACCACTTCATCGAAAATAAAGTTTACGCCCAAATCTTCCGCCTGAGCATACATTTGGCTCGCAAGTTCCATGCCGTTTATTTTTTTAAACCCTGGGTAATTTTCAATTTTATCGATTATCGAAGTCTGCCCGCCGTAAATATTTTTTTCGCAAACTGTTACGCTAAGCCCCGCTCTTGATGCATAAATCGCAGCCGTAAGGCCTGCAGGGCCACCGCCTATTATTACTAAGTCTGTCACAATTTTTCTTCCTTTGCTATTTTTTTAAAATAAGCTCCGAATTTATTATGTCGCAAATTTCTCTTTCGGATTTAAACCCAACTTCTTTTCTAACGAGCTTGCCATTTAAAAAGAAAAGAATCGATGGAATAGACATAATCTCGTATTTTTCCGCTAAGTCTTTGTGTTTGTCAACGTCGATTTTAATTACTTTAATTTCGCCTTCATATTTTTTGCTAATGCTTTCAATTATAGGAGCAATCATCTTGCATGGGCCGCACCAAGTTGCGAAAAAATCAGCTAAAACCGGCATTTCTGAGTTTTCAATTTCCGATTCCGGGTTCGTTACTTCAAGCAAATTTTTTTCCATTTTAACATCTCTCCTTTAAACTAATTTTCCTTCGCAAAAATCTTCGTTAATTGAAATAAGAGAGGTTTCTAAAATCTTGCCGCAAATGTTCTCGGCGCTTTTGGTTTTAACGGGAATGTAATTCTTCGTGTAACCTCTGTAAAAGCCATCTCCCGCACTGCTTTCATACAAAACTTCAAGCTTAAGGTCAAGAAAACTCTCGATAACAATTCTACTTATTTTCTGCGAAGTGTCAATCATTTTTTGAACTCTCTTCGTTTTCGTAGCCCTGCTTATTTGGCCCTCAAAATTCGCAGCCATAGTGCCTGGTCTTATCGAATAAGGGAAGACATGAACCTTAAGAAACCCAACTTGAGAAATGATGTCAAGCGACTCGTTAAAGTCCTCTTCCGTTTCGCCGGCAAACCCAACCATAATGTCTGTCGTGAAAGTTGCCAAAGGAATCTTGCTTTTAATTAATTTAACGACATCTAGGTATTGCTGCTTATTATATTTTCTTCTCATTTTTTCAAGGATTTTATCGCTTCCGCTTTGCAAAGAAAGATGAAACTGCGGGCAAAACTTCTTTTCTTTTGCTAGGCTATCAATGAGCTTTTCGGTTATAAGGTCGGGTTCAAGCGAACCAAGGCGAAGCCTTTTAACTCCTTCTATGCTGCAAATTCTCTGCGTGGCATCTTCAAGGCTACAATTTAAATCTTTTCCATAAGAAGAAAGATTTATTCCGGTTAAAACGATTTCTTCGTAGCCTTTTTCGCAAAGGTTTTTCACGTCTCTTTCGATTTCATCAAGCGGCTTTGACCTCACTCTTCCCCTTGCGTAAGGAATTATGCAGTAAGAACAAAACCTGTCGCAGCCATCTTCAATTTTAAGAAATGCACGGAATTTTTCTTTGCTTGAATTTTTAGCGGTTTCTTTAAACTCCGTCACTTTTCTTATTTCGCTCACTTCGAAGATTTTCGTTTTACTTTCAAGATATTTCTCAATAAAATTAGGAATTTCGGCTTTTCTTTCGTTTCCAATCACGATGTCAACGTCCTGGAGCTCTTTAGCGGCCTGCGGGAAGGCTTGCGGCATGCAACCCGTCAAAACAACCACGGAATTTTCGTTTTCTTTTTTAACTCTGTGAATGCACTGGCGCAGCTTGCGGTCGCTTTCAGCGGTAACGGTGCAAGAATTTATTATCACAATGTCAGGCGCTGAAGTGCTTTTGCTTCCTGCGAATTCAAAGCCTTTTTCAATCATGTTTGAAATTATGTTTTCGCTTTCGCCTTTATTCACTTTGCAACCAAAAGTCAAAACACTGAAATTCATTTTATTCTCCTTACAAAAAAATATGCCTCCATACGGAGGCTTTATGGTGGACGTTAACGGGCTCGAACCGCTGACCTTTCGCACGTCAAGCGAATGCTCTACCAGCTGAGCTAAACGTCCTTTGCAAAAACATAATACCACATATCACAGAAAAATTCAATTATTATCTTAAAAGCAAAAATATTTCATCGCATTTAATTATTTTATTTGATAATAAAGCTCTTTTTTGTAACAAATTTTAAGGAGCAAAACAAAAAGTTTCACTCCCCTCTATTTAAATATAAATTAATTTTCTAAGTCATTAAAGCTCACGTTGCCGTTAAAATCGCAGTTCACTTCATATTTTTTGGAATCTATCAAATGTTTGCCGCCGAATCTTGAACTGCAAACGAGCTCAACGCTTGCAACGCCGCTTCCATTTTCCAAGTTTTTATTTGCGCACCTTGAAAAAATATCAACTATATAATCGGTATCATGCACAGAAGAATTTCTTAAATTGCTGAGGCATACCGCTTGGCGCGTGACAGGATTATATCTAAAATTCGAATCAATAACGGCATCTGCCAATTTTTGATTGGTTTTATCTTTTAAATAAGTAATAAATTTAGTTACTTTCAAATATTTATAATCGCATTTACCAAAAGGCTCGCTCAAAGTTTCTTTTTTAATCGTTGTTTCTTCTTTTCTGCTTATGGTTTCGTCAGAAGTTTTAGTTTCAGAAATTTCTTTGTTCATAAGATTTTCATCCGCCGCAAAACCGGGTCGCCAAGCAAAAAATGTGCTACCGAAGACAAATAAACAAACCATTATTCTAACATACTCTTTCATCGCTTTTCCTCCATACTTTTAAAAATTTAGCACAACTCGGTATTGGCACAAACCTCACCGTTGCAAGAACACATAACGTCAATATGCCCATCGAACAAATAATCTCCAACACCGCCAAAAGTTTTTTCATAAAAAGAATATCTGTTCGAAACGAGCTGCACATCGCCCGCAGGGTAACTTTCAGGCAAATCTCTTATTTTCCAGATTTTGCTGTCTTTAATGCTTTTAACATCTCTTGATTCTGCTTTGGCATATGATTTTTTATCATAAGTAAAAGTAACATCAAAATTCAAATACCCTTTTGTTTCTTGGTCACCTTTATCATAATAACTTTTATATTCTTTTTCTACGTTCAAACTTTTCTTGTAGGCTTTTTCGCCGTTTTCAAGAATAATTTCTTCTTCAGGGCTTAATTTAAAATTTTCAATGCATAAATACTCTGAAGAAACTAACTTCCCGCGGTTTACATCTTGGCCTGATTTTAAATCAAAGCAGCTTGCAGAAATTGTGCTACCGGAAAAAATCAATCCCAAAAACATAAACGCAATTTTTAAAAATTTTGTTTTTTTCATAAAGATTCCTCCATTTAATAGTTATTTGCCGACATCACCAATAAACTTGTAAAGCATGCCGACAACATTTTTTTGAGCATTTAAAATTGAATTTTTCGCCAGTTCTTCTTCGTTAGATGTTTCTATTTCTTCAAGCCTATAAAAATTATCCAGTGCCAAAACCGCAGAAGCTTTCACTATGGTTTTAAGGCTGTTAATTTTGTAATATTCAAGGCTTTCGGCAGAAATTTCCGCATCGCAATTTTTATTTATTTCATCGCAAATATTTTCAAATTGAACATGCATTGGAAGCTTAAAAACAGCATCAGATGGATAAATATACCCAGTGTGAACAGGGGTGTTAGCATCTTCTAAAAAGTGAATTGTTCTTCCAAACTCTTCGAAAGCTTTTTCTTTTTCGCCATTTTTGTAAAGGTTAAGGCATGCGCCGTAATGTTCTTCGCACTTTGAAAGAGCACCTTTTTCTTCACCCATAAAGTTTCTTCCGGTTACGGGATTATAAAAATGATGTTTAAAAGTTGAGCCTTGGTTTTCGTCTTCATCAGGTTTTAAACTGTATGTAATCAAAGTGTCTTTGTAATTTTTTATTTCACCAAGCACCGAGTTTTCTTTGTTATTCAAGGCGTTTTTCTCGTTTAAAGCTTTAGAAAGCTTTTCTATTTTGTCAATGCTCGTTTTGGTAACATACTCATGCGTTTCCGAGCCAAAGCCATAAACCTTTCCGGGTAAGCACAAAATCGAACTTGCCATAAGAAAAGATAAAAATCTAGAATGTCTTTTTAATTTCATTATGAAACATCTCCTTTACCTAATTTTAATTCATTTAACTAGTAGTAAAAAACAGTTTTTCCTCCTTTATTTTAGTATTATTGTTCTTACTAAACAATTCAAGTATATTTTAACATAATTGCACAATTTGTAAATATTTTTTATTAAAAATGTCAATTTTTACTTGTTCGACATTTTCTGTTTAACTTAAAAAAGTGCAGGTTGAGAAAAATTTGCTAAACCTTTATTATATTAGAGTATGAGCTTTAAAAACATTTAGGAGGAAGAATTTAATGAAAATAGGAATAGTTGGTTTGCCAAATGTCGGAAAGAGCACTTTGTTCAACGCCATAACCAATGCAGGAGCTGAATGCGCAAATTACCCTTTCTGTACAATCGAGCCAAATGTAGGAATAGTTGCCGTCCCTGATGAAAGAATTGAAAAATTATCAGAAATTTATCATCCCGATAAAAAAACTTACGCAACAATAGAATTCGTTGATATTGCTGGCCTTGTGAAAGGCGCTTCAAAAGGCGAAGGTCTTGGAAATAAATTTCTCGGGAACATAAGGCAAGTTGACGCAATAGTTCACGTTGTAAGATGCTTTGAAAACGAAAACATAATGCACGTGAGCAACAAAATAAGCCCGAAGGATGACATCGAAGTAATAAACATGGAACTTATCTTTTCAGACATGGAAATGGTTGAAAAAAGAATTGCAAAAATCGAAAAGCTTTTGAAAGCAGATAAATCCTATGCCGAAGAACTCGAATTTTGCAAAAAGATCTATGAGCTTCTTTCTCAAGGCAAAATGGTCAAATCAGGAAGCTACACCGAAGAAGAAACCGCGTTTTTAAACAACATGGACTTGCTTACTTCCAAACCCACGATTTTTGCGGCAAACTTTTCTGAAAAAGATTTCGAGAAGAAAATCGAAGAAAATCCTTTTTACAAGCAAGTTGAAGAAATCGCTAAAGCTGAAGGCTCGAAAGTGCTTCCAATATGCGCGGAATTTGAATTCCAAATCTCAGAAATGAAGCCCGAAGAAAAACAAGAATTTCTAAATGATATGGGCCTTGAAAAATCAGGGCTTGACAGGCTTGTTTCGGCTTGCTACAGCCTTTTAGGGCTAGTTTCTTATTTAACTGCAGGCAAACCCGAAGTGAGAGCCTGGACGATTAAAAAAGGAACAAAAGCCCCCGCCGCAGCAGGAAAAATCCACTCAGATTTCGAAAAAGGATTCATAAGAGCTGAAATAATTTCTTACGACGATCTTATCAAATGTGGCTCTATAGCAGCTGCAAAAGAAAAAGGCCTTTTACGGTCCGAAGGAAAAGAATATATAATGAAAGACGGCGACGTGACGCTGTTTAGATTCAACGTTTAAAATCAAAGGAGAACAAAATGTATACCGTTTGGGAAGACTTAAAAAATGCATGCCTAGGGTGCACTAAATGCCCGCTTTGCGAAGGCAGAACAAACCTCGTTTTCGGCTGCGGAAACACAAACGCCGAAGTAATGCTCATTGGAGAAGGCCCAGGCCAAAATGAAGATTTGCAAGGGCTGCCTTTCGTTGGAAGATCCGGCAAACTTTTGGATTCACTCCTTGCTGAAGTAGACCTTTCAAGAGACAAAAACATTTACATTGCGAACATGGTCAAATGCCGCCCGCCGCAAAACCGAGACCCTCTGCCCGAAGAGCAAGAAGCTTGCATTGATTGGCTTAGAAACCAAGTTGCGATAATAAAGCCAAAAATAATAGTAGCTGTGGGCAGAATAGCCGCAATGAAAATAATCGACCCTTCGATTAAAATAACGAAGCAGCACGGAATGTTCTATAAAAAGAAAAAAATTTGGATGATGCCAACGATTCACCCCGCAGCAGTCCTTAGAAACCCGAATCAAAAAGAACTCGTGAGAGAAGATTTGCAAAACCTAAAAGAAAAAATCCTTGAAATATGCACTCATACATACTAAAAAGCAAAAAGCTTGCCGCTTGTTTGGCAGGCTTTAATTATTTCGTGAAAAATAAAAAAAGGAAATATTTTCCTTGATTAGCTTGATTTTTATTTAAATTTAAATTATAATTAAATTAAAAGTTTAATAAAAAGGAGAATTTCATGGTATCTGTAATTTACAGCATGGGAATAGAAGGCATTAACGGCTTCAAAGTGAAAATTGAGTGCGACGTTTCACCCGGGATGCCACTTTGCAACATAGTCGGGCTGCCAGATGTTGCCGTAAAAGAAGCAAAAAACAGGGTTCAATCAGCAATAACAAACTGCGGTATGGCCTTCCCGCTCGGAAGAATCACAGTAAACCTCGCACCTGCAGACGTTAAAAAAAGCGGGTCACTTTACGATTTGCCGATACTCCTTGCAATTTTAGAGGCAAGCGGGCAAATTCAAAAAGACTTTTTAAAAGAAAGCGCATTCATCGGCGAGCTATCGCTTTCAGGGGATGTTTGCGGCGTTTTCGGAATAATTTCAATGACTATGCAAGCCAAAAAACTAGGTTTCAAAAACATTTTCGTGCCCTATGGAAACGCAAAAGAAGCCTCTTTAATAGGAGGAATAAATGTTTTCGGAATAAAACACATCTCCGAACTTTTAGACCCCATCAAAAGCCAAAATTTAAAGCCTTACCCTAAGCAAAAAATAGTGAAAAAACCGCTTGACCCACTTCTTGACTTTTCTGAAATAAAAGGGCAATACGAAGCAAAAAGAGCAGTTGAAATAGCGGTTGCGGGCGGGCACAATATATTAATGATAGGCCCTCCGGGCTCGGGCAAAAGCATGATTTCGAAACATGTTGCTTCAATTTTGCCCGAAATGACGTTCGAAGAAATGCTTGAAACCACGGCAATTCACTCAGTAGCAGGAATGATAAAACCGGACGAACCGATTATTACAAACAGGCCGTTTAGAAGCCCGCACTACAACATTTCCGTGGCAGGATTGATAGGCGGCGGAACAAACCCAAGGCCGGGCGAAATTTCCCTTGCGCATAATGGAATTCTCTTCTTAGATGAGCTTGCAGAATTTTCGAGGGAATCAATCGAAGCGCTTCGCCAGCCCCTTGAAGACGGAACCGTCACCATTTCAAGAGTCAGAAGCACCGTTACATTCCCGTGCTCGTTTATGCTCATTGCCGCAATGAACCCTTGCCCCTGCGGATACTACGGCCACCCGACGAAACCTTGCTTTTGCAGCAAAAATAAAATAGAAAGATACCTTTCGAAAGTTTCCGGCCCAATACTCGACAGAATCGACATTCACATCGAAGTTCCTCCTATTAATTTCGAGGAATTTAGCTCAGACACCTGCGGAGAAAAATCTCCAGAAATTGCCTCGAGAATAATAAAAGCCCGGGAAGTTCAGCTCAAGCGTTATTCCGGGAAAAACATATTTTCAAACGCAAAAATGCCGCAAAGCGCCTTGAAAGAAGTTTGCGTTTTAACGCCTGAGGCAAGAAACATTTTAAAAAATGCATTTAACCGAATGGGCCTTTCAGCCAGGGCGGGAAGCAAAATTTTGAAAGTTGCAAGAACTATAGCCGACCTTAATAACGAAG
Organism: uncultured Oscillospiraceae bacterium; assembly: GCA_900554335.1. Taxonomy (GTDB): domain Bacteria; phylum Bacillota; class Clostridia; order Oscillospirales; family Acutalibacteraceae; genus UMGS1491. The sequence goes on along the minus strand of USGT01000007.1, from coordinate 1,690 downwards.
AAAAAATTGGCGTTATGCACATTGCCGAAGCAATCCAGTTTAGAAGCCTTAACAAAAAATACCCGCATTTATTTTCTTAAAAAAATAGCCCTCACTGATCAGCTTCTCAGTGAGGATTTTCGTATTTTTTTATGATATGATATAAGTGCGAATTTAGCAATCTCAAATTTTCGGAAGTAAAATTATGAGCAAAGCATATGAATTTTTGAAAGAATGCGAGTGCTTTTACGTTTTGACAATAAATAAAGGCTTCCCTGCCGGGAGACCGTTTGGTGCCGTGATGGAACACGGCGGAAAGCTGTTTATTTCCACGAATAATAAAAATGAAGCGCACAAACAGCTAAGAAGCAACGGCAACATTCAAATAGTCGCTAAAAAAAGAAGACTTAAGGCAGTAGTGACATTAAAATTAAGCAAAAAACGCTAAAAGAGTGCCCTATTCTTTCGAAAAATTTTTCATCGGCAGAAAATGAGCATTTCTTACTTTTCCAAATAGATATTCTAAGCACAGAATTTAATTCCTGAAAAATTAAAAGACACCAACTAGCGGTGTCAATTTCTATTTTAAGTTAAAAAATAAATGGAGCTACTGGGCGGACTCGAACCGCCGACCTGCTGATTACGAATATAATAGTTAAAATCTTATTTCAAGATATCACTAAAATTTCTACTGTTTTAGATAAAGTTTAATTGTCAAATAAAATTGAATTTTGTCTATTTAAATATAATTTTCCAATTAGAAATTTTTTACTTTTCCATTTAAATGTTTATTCCCATTATAGTTGGTGTCAAAATTGGTGTCAAATAGAAATATTTTCATTTTGTATTTAATCAGGTAGTCAACATTTAAGATGAATATAAAAGTTTAATTTTATGCTATAAAAAACAATTTGAAATCTATAAATATCTTTAATAAGTCTTCCTTTTGTATTATATGATGAGCAAATCAATACTGTATCAAAAGGAAGACCAGTTATGTATTTTTGCCTGCTAAACAATTTTGTGATTAATTTTCACTAAATTATATTTTAAAGGCTGAAATGCAAATAACCATGCTATAAGCAATTTCATTAAGAATATTCATATATAAAAATTTAGCATTCATTAAAGTATAAATTTTGATGTGTGCCATTTTTTTACTCAATATTGCTCTGATTCATGCAACTTCCACCTCTTTTCGGCCAATAGTTAGGAGTAATTTTTTATAACTACTCCCAAAAAATTATTGTAAAGAGGTTGACTTAAAATGAATTTCAAAAAACATAATACTTCAAATTCAAGCAAAAATAGTAATTATCAATATTTTGTAATAAGTAAAACAGGCTATATTTTAAAAGAACACCCTGTGCCAAATAAAACACCAGAACTTTCGAATTTGCCAGCTTCAACAAGAAACTTAGTATATAACGATATAAAAAATGATATTAAAGCGATACATAACCTAATAGATAGTGTGTACGAAGAAACTTGCGACTTAATACAAATGGAAAATAGTTTATCTACTCCCTACAATTTATCAATTGATTTGCACATTGAAACATTGGCCAGTGAGTTATCTTATAAACTTTTAAAGCTCCTAAATCCACTTGCATTAAAAACATACAGAAGATTTTTAATTAGATTAGCCGATCAAGGAGATTTTGATAATACCAAGGAAGCTAAAAAACTGCTCAGTAGCCTTGAATTGCCT
>USGT01000006.1 GCA_900554335.1 uncultured Oscillospiraceae bacterium | reverse complement strand
AAACATAAAAATAAATGTAATCCTATCTTTTAGCCGAGAAAGGGTTACATTTTTATTTAAAGAAATAAATTTAAACAATAAAATAAATAGACTCATGCTTTCTTCTTCATCATTATTGTCATTAAACTGGACTTTAAGGAAATAAATGGAAGGAATTTACATAAAATGAAGCTCAAATTCGACAAGAATAAAGAAAATTTTCCCGGCGTAGCATTGTCCACAAATGGCTCAACCACGCCGTTTATAGGTATTTTGGGCATAAAAAAAGACTTGATTTCTCAAGTCGTTTGTAATGGTGAGCCATCGGGGACTCGAACCCCGGACAACCGGATTAAAAGTCAGGTGCTCTACCAACTGAGCTAATGGCTCACAGCAAGTGCTGTGGATGATTAATTGGCTGGGATGGCTGGATTCGAACCAGCGAATGATGGAGTCAAAGTCCATTGCCTTACCGCTTGGCGACACCCCAATAATCAATCAAGGGTACATGGGGTGGATAATCGGACTTGAACCGATGGCCTCCAGAGCCACAATCTGGCGCTCTAGCCAACTGAGCTATACCCACCACGGTTCCTGGTGCGCCAGAAGGGATTCGAACCCCTGACCTACTGCTTAGAAGGCAGTTGCTCTATCCTGCTGAGCTACTAGCGCTTAATAAACGTCAGAACGCACCCGAAAGACCTAACATTGGAGCGGGTGATGGGAATCGAACCCACGCTATCAGCTTGGAAGGCTGAAGTTCTACCATTGAACTACACCCGCGCCTCCTGTCAACGAAATTAATTGTATCACAGCACATATAAGTTTGTCAACAGTATTTTTAAAAAAAATTTATAAAAATCGTTTTTTATAAAAAAACAGCTACAAACCGTCGTATTTTATGAAATTCTTTCAATATCTTTCTTGAGTTTCTCGATAATCCTCTTCTCCAGCCTTGAAATGTAAGATTGCGAGATGCCAAGAAGATCCGCAACTTCTTTTTGAGTATGCTCTTTTTTGCCGCCAAGGCCAAAGCGAAGCTCCATGATGAGTTTATCCCTCTGAGCTAAATTTTCAACGGCATTCCTCACAAGCGAACACTCAACTTCTTGCTCAAGCTTTGAAGTAACCGAATCTTTGTCGCTTCCAAGAACATCGCAAAAAAGAAGTTCGTTGCCGTTTCTGTCAACGTTCAAAGGTTCATCAATTGAAGTTTCGTTTTTAAGCTGGGAGGTTTTTCTCAAATACATCAAAATTTCATTTTCAATGCATCTGGAAGCGTATGTTGCAAGTTTAATGTTCCTCGAAGGGCAAAAAGTGTTCACGGCTTTTATAAGGCCAATGCTGCCAATTGAAATTAAATCTTCGATGCAAACGCCTGAGGAATCAAATTTTTTCGCTATGTAAACAACTAATCTTAAATTATGAGTTATAAGCGGTTGCCTGACGCTTGGAGGAGCACCTTGCAAAATTTTTTCCATTATTTCGTTTTCTTCTTCTTTGCTTAGCGGCGCAGGAAGAGTCTCGGGGCCGTTGATGTAATGAACCGGCCGCTTGAAAATTTTATAAAATAACTTCTTTATGTAATTTAAAAATCTTATCATATATGTTTTCAAAATAATCGCTCCTAACTAGCTTAATCTATGAGCAAAGGGTTTACCAAAGAAAATGCCCCATCAGGCAGGACTTCTTTTGAACAAACCGCAATGTAAGCTTCTTTTTCGAAATCATTTTTAATTTTAACTATGTCAGGTTTAAAAGCCGGCAAAAGCCCCTCGCCTGAAACCGTTTGAAACGGAATAAACCTTATTTTAAAATTTTCTAAATTTTGCACTTCGTTTTCTTTTATAATAGCCTGAAAATTTTGCGGCAAAACGGGCCTTAAAACTTCTTCGGAGGCAACTATAACAGGAAGATTCGAAAAAGGCTCTCTCAAAGAGTTGCAGGTGTCAACCTTTGCCATAAAATTAACCTGCCTTTCCCCCACCTTCACCAAAACCGAGCAAATCAAGTTTTTGTTTTCTTTTTTCTCAAGAACCCTGTTTGTAACTTCAATCACAGTGTAAGCCACAAGGCTCGAAGCTATGAGAAGCGAAGGCGAAATATTAAAGTAAACCACGCCGTTGTTGATCGCCATACCCTTTGGCCTAAAAACATACCACATTCCAAACATTATGCCTGAAAACAAAAAGCTAACAACGAAAAAGTAAGCAACACTTTTGGCAAGAATTTTAAAGTTTTTAAACCCGAAAACCGCTCCCATTATCGTTACAGCCATGAAAAGCCTTATTATTAAAGAAACAAAAACAGAGTAATCCGGCAAAAGTATATAAAGCGAATAAACTGCGCCCAAAACCTCGCCTAAAATAAGCCGCAAGCGTTTTAACTTTAAATAAAGAAACTTAGAAGTTGCCAAAATAAGAAAATAATTAATAACTAAATTCACGCAAATAAGAACATCTATGTATATTACTTGTTTCATATACCTCCCACTCAAATTCACAATTTCAAGCTTAATAATATTATTACGCATGTTAAATAGATTATTATGTCAAAAACAGGGGTTTAAAAAAATAAAATTTATAATTCAAAATTTCTTGACATTGAAGGAATTAAAATGTAAAATATAATTGTTAAGACCAATGGAGCGGTATCGAAGTGGTCATAACGGGGCTGACTCGAAATCAGTTTGGGAGCAATCCCACGTGGGTTCGAATCCCACTCGCTCCGCCAACTTAATATACTTTAAAAAAAGGTGTCCTTCTTTTGGGCACCTTATCTAATAAAAGCAAGGGTGAATATTTTGAAACTTTATTTTTACTATGGAGTCATGGGTTCGAGCAAAACCGCTAACGCACTCATGAAAAAGTTTAATTTCGAAGAAAGAGGCAAGAAAGTTCTTCTTTTAAAACCAAGTCTTGACACAAGAAACGGCAAGACTTTGATTAAATCAAGAATAGGGCTTTCAAGCGAAGCTATATACTTAGATAGAAACGTGACCATAAAAGAAGCAATAAGAGGCCTTGAGTGCGACATTATAATAGTGGATGAAGCGCAGTTTTTATCCGAAGCACAGGTTGACGAACTAAGAGAAATGGCCGACAACGGAACAATGGTAATGTGCTACGGGCTTAAAACCGATTACACTGGCCACTTGTTCGAAGGCTCGAAAAGAATAGTTGAAGTCTGCGACACAATGCGAGAAATTCAATCAATGTGCTCAAGATGCAGAACAAAAGCAATAATAAACGCAAGATACTCCGGGAATAAAGTTCTTTACAGCGGCGAGATAATCGACATTGGCGGAGAAGACAAATACATAACCCTTTGCCACAAATGCTGGCGCAAAGGGACAGTTTAAAAACTTGAATTTTATATTTTAATGATTAGAGGGCAACAACAAACGGCCGGAACTTCTTCGGAGCGCTTACCCTCTTATCTTGCTTTTTATATATAAAGAAATAATCAGAGGTGACATGCTTGAACTCAGGCATTGAAAAAAACGATTTTGAAGAAAATAAATTACATTACAGCCTCGAAGCAGAACAATCGGTTTTAGGGTCGGTTCTGATAGATTCTTCATGCCTTGATAGAATCGCAGAAATTCTAACTCATGCCGATTATTTTTACATCTCAAGCCACAGAAAAATTTATTCATTAATGCTTGAAATGTTCACTTCAGGCCAGCCTGTGGACTACATAACGCTGCTTGACAGGCTCAAAACCGAAGACGACACTGTTAATTATAAATCTTACTTGCTGCAGCTTGCGCAGGTGGTTCCTTCGATTTCAAACGTTGAATTTTACGCCGAAATCGTGAGAGATAAATACAACGTTAGAATCCTTGTAAACACAGCCCACGAAATCATTGATAACGCCTCAGCCGCGGAAACAAACCCTTCGGAACTTCTTAACTATGCCGAGCAAAAGATTTTTGATATCCGCCGAGGCAAAGAAACCAAAGGCCTGCAAAGAATAAACGAAATCGTCCTGCAGACTTTTGATAGGCTTGACTATTTGAATTCCCAAACTGATTATGAATACAGCGGCGTTCCGACAGGAATTAAAGATCTTGACAGAGTAATAATGGGTCTTAACAAAACGGATCTTATCCTCCTTGCTTCCAGGCCTGGCATGGGAAAAACCAGCTTTTCGCTTAACATTGCGCACCACGTTGGAGTTGTTAAAGAAAAAAAGGTTGCGTTTTTCTCGCTTGAAATGTCAAAAGAGCAGCTCGTTTCAAGAATGCTTTCGGCTGAAGCGAGAGTGCCCGGCCAAACCCTTAGAATGGGCAAACTAAACGACGACGAATGGGCCAGACTCATCGAAGCAGGAGACGTTTTATCGAAAGCACCAATTTACATAGACGACACGCCGGGAATAACAATCCCCGAAATGAAAGCAAGGCTAAGGCGCCTCGGCGGGGCTGATTTAGTAATAATCGACTATTTGCAGCTTATGTCCAGTCCTAAAAACATTTCAAACCGCGTGCAAGAAATCTCGGAAATAACAAGAAACCTTAAAATTTTAGCAAAAGAGCTCGATGCCCCACTGCTAACGCTTTCGCAGCTTTCAAGGGCAAGCGAACAAAGAACTGACCACAAACCAGTTCTTTCGGACCTTAGAGATTCGGGTTCGATCGAGCAGGATGCTGACATCGTGCTTTTCCTTTATAGAGAAGGATATTATGCAAACGGCGAAGTTTCAGAAAATTGCAACAAAAATAACGGCGAATGCATAGTTGCGAAAAACAGGCACGGCGAAACGCGCTCCATACCGCTGCACTGGCAAGGAGAATTCATGCGGTACACTGCTCGGGAGGTTTCGCCTAGTGATTTCTAAAGTTCTGAAAACGATTTCTGAGCACAAAATGCTTGAAAAAACCAAAAAAATCGTGATTGGTCTTTCGGGCGGCGCGGATTCAGTGAGTTTAACGCATGCGCTTTTGAAGATAAGCAAAGAAAAAAATTTTGAAATAGAAGCGGTGCATGTTAACCATGGAATTCGAGGAAATGAAGCAGAAAGAGACGAAAATTTTTCGAAGGATTTTTGCAAAAATTTAGGAATTAAACTAACTGTTAGAAAGATTTCAGTCCCGGAAATTGCGAAAAAGCTCAAAATGAGCACTGAAGAAGCCGGCAGAATAGCAAGATATAAAATTCTAAAAGAAATTGCAGGCGAAAAAGAAAGCGTTAAAATTGCAACGGCCCACACCCTTTCGGATAATATTGAAACATTAATCATGCGGCTTGCAAGCGGCACTTCGCTCAAAGGCCTTTGCGGGATTCCTCCCACGAGAGAAAACATAATCCGGCCGATAATTGAAGTTAAACGCGAAGAAATCGAAAAATATTGCGAAGAAAATAATTTAAATTTCGTTGATGACAGCTCGAATTTCGAAAGAGATTACACTAGGAATAAAATAAGGCTGGATATTATTCCAAAACTCAAAAGCCTAAACCCGAATTTTGAAAATACAGCCGCACGAACTTTAAACTTGCTTAAAAATGATGAAGATTTCATTGAAAAAGAAACCGAAAAAGCTTTGAAATCGAGTTCTTTGAATGAAATTATAAATCTGCCTGCGGCTTTAAAATCAAGAGCACTTTTGAAAATTATTAAAAAATTTACCAAAGAAAGAATTGAAGAAAAGCACATTAAAAATCTTGAAAACTTAATTATTAAAAAATCGGGCAAGATTTGCATCCCGGGTGGCAAAATGCTTGAGTTTAAAAACAATAAAATAACTCTTTGCAGCCCCTCGAATGAAGAAGCTTTAAAATGGGAATACTTAATTAAACCTTTAAATATCTTGACAGAAATCGAAACGAATATCATAATTAAAGTTGTCAAATCAAGTGATTACTTAAAAAAAGCCAGGGATATTTGCATTGATTTTGATAAAATTCCTAAAAATAGCGTGATAAGAAACCGAAGAGCGGGCGACAAATTCACTTTCAAAAAAAGAGGATTAACAAAAAGCATCAAAAAAATCTTCAGCGAAATGAAGATTCCGATTTCGAAACGGGAAAAAATCCCGCTTATTGCATTTGAAAATGAAGTTATCTGGTGCGAAAACTTGGGAGTTTCAAAAAATTATATTCCGAATAAAGCAACCGAAAAAATTGCATTAGTAAAAATAGAAAATACAGCGTTATATAACGGCCTTAAAAGGAGTAAAAATTTAATGACAGACTTTTTAAAAGAAGATTTTTTAGAAGAAATATTTTTAAACGAGGAGGACCTAGACAAAATCGTAAAAAGGCTTGGAAGAGAAATCACGAATGATTATAAAGACAAAAACCTGCTTCTAATCAGCATTTTAAAGGGTTCGGTTTTGTTTATTTCGGACCTCATGAAAGAAATCAAACTCTACAATTGCGAAGTTGATTTTATGTGCATGTCCAGCTATACTGGGACGAAAAACCTAGGTGGTGAAGTAAATTTAGTCAAAGATTTAAACATAGATGTGACTGACTACGATGTTTTAATAGTTGAAGATATTTTAGAAAGCGGCTACACGCTCAGAAAAGTAGTTGATTTAATTAAATATAAAAACCCTAAAAGCCTTAAAATTTGCACGCTTCTTGACAAACCCGTTCGCAGAAAAACGCCTATTGAGGCAGATTACGTTGGAATTACTATTCCTGATAAATTCGTTGTTGGCTATGGCATGGATTACTACGGAAAATGCAGGAACCTGCCTTTCGTGGGAATTCTTAATAAAAAATATATTTAATTAGCTAAGAATAAAAATTATATGATACGGAGTGATACGACCATTGGAAAAGAAAAATAGCGCAATAAAAAATGTGATAACGTTTTTTGGGTTGGGGCTGCTCATAGTTTTGATTTTTGGCTTTGTAAACGGCCTCCCCGCTGAAAAAACTTACAACTACTCAGAAATAATTGAAAAATTCAAAACTCACCAAGTAACAAAATATACTTTGAATTTAAGTTCAGGCGACATGCAAATCACGCTTAAAGACGGCAGCGTTATAAACTACACTTCGCCGAGCGCAAGCTTAATTTACATGGATATCAAAGATTATGTAAAGGAATATAACGAGAAAAACGAAACCAAAATGGTTTATAACATAACAAAACCAGCAGACACCTCATGGTTTATGAGCCTTTTCTTCCCTTTGATAGTTTCGGCATTGCTTTTAGGCGTCATGGGATGGATGTTCCTTCGCAAATTAAGCGCAATAAGCGGCGAAAACAACAAACAATTCGGCTTCGGGAAAGCAAGGCTCAAAGATAATTCCCAAAACAAGAAAAAATCAACTTTCGCAGATGTTGCAGGAGCTGACGAAGAAAAAGAAGAACTCGCAGAAATAGTTGACTTTTTAAAAACACCTGAAAAATACACCTCAATGGGCGCAAGAATTCCAAAAGGCCTTTTGCTCGTTGGACCTCCAGGAACCGGAAAAACCCTTTTGGCAAGAGCTGTTGCAGGCGAGGCTGGTGTTCCATTTTTCTCAATTTCAGGTTCTGATTTCGTTGAAATGTTCGTTGGTGTTGGCGCTTCCAGAGTAAGAGATTTATTCGAAAAAGCAAAGAAAAATGCCCCTTGCTTGATTTTCATTGATGAAATTGACGCCGTTGGACGCAGGCGTGGTTCAGGTCTTGGAGGAGGCCACGACGAAAGAGAGCAAACTCTTAATCAGCTTTTGGTTGAAATGGATGGTTTTGGCGATAACGAAGGCGTTATAGTAATCGCTGCAACAAACCGCTCCGATATTTTAGACCCGGCTTTAACTCGCCCAGGAAGATTCGACAGAGAAATTTACGTTGGCTGCCCTGACATAAAAGGCAGAGAAGAAATTTTGAAGGTTCACTCCAAAGGCAAGACTCTTGCACCTGACGTTGACCTTAAAGTTATCGCGAAAAGAACCGTAGGTTTCACCGGCGCTGACCTTGAAAATCTTCTTAATGAAGCAGCAATTCTTTCGGTTAAGCGCGGCCTTGAAATGATTTCGATGGCTGAAATCGAAGAGTCGGTAATGAAAGTTTCAATGGGCCCCGAGAAAAAATCAAGAGTCATCACGGAAGAAGAAAAAAGGCAAACAGCTTACCACGAAGCAGGCCACGCAATTGCAACTTACTTTTGCAAAACTCAAGAGAAAGTTCACGAAATTTCGATTATCCCAAGAGGCCCTGCAGGAGGATACACCCTGTCGCTTCCTGAAAAAGATGAACACTACAGATTCAAGAAAAAGCTTTTCGAATCAATCATCGTTTTGCTTGGCGGAATGGCAGCTGAGAAAATCATTTTGGATGACACTTCAACAGGGGTTTCCTCAGACATAAAGCGTGCGACTCAAACCGCTAGGGCAATGGTGATGGAATACGGCATGAGCGACGAACTCGGGCCAGTTGTGTTTGATTCTTCAAACGCCGAACCTTTCTTCGGAAGAGAAGGCGGCCAGGTGAAAAATTATTCGGAATCAACTGCTTCTGTTATTGACTCTGAAGTCAAAAAGATAGTAAATGGTTGCTATGAAAAATCCAAAAACATCATTAAAGAAAACATTAATAAACTCCACGATGTTGCAAATTTCTTGATTTCAAACGAGAAAATGACAGAAACTCAGTTTGAAAGCATAATGAACCCGGCAGAAATTTAGCATAAGAAAGAAGGATGAACTATGAACGAAAATTTTGACGAAAAAACAGAAGAAAAAACCGGGCCTGACCCGGTTAAACCTGAAGAAATGCAAATCGACATTTCCGAAAGAATTCAAGACAACAGCAATTTAGATAAGGACCGCGACATTTTTTCGACGCGCAAAATTGAATTTAATATGCCCGAAAAAGAGATTCCAATCGCTCAGCCTGAAGAAAAAGCGCCGGAAAACAAGAAAAAAATGAAAACATTTCTTTCAGCAATCACAGGAATTCTGGCATTTTTGGTTATGGCACTCATAATTTGCATTGTTTATTTTTTGAATAACAAAAATTTGCTTTCGAGCATTTCAGGCTCGCTTTCAGGAAGCTCAGACACTCAAAATTCGCAGCTTGGCGAAGCAAAAATCAAATATGAACCAAAACCAACCGATGAAAATCAGCTTTCGGCAGAAACAATTTATGAAAAATTAGCTCCTTCTGTAGTTGGCGTTGTGGTTTATGATGCAGACGCAGAAATAATTTCAGACCCTGTAAGCCAAGGTTCAGGAATTATAATTGACGACCAAGGATATATAATAACCAACTCGCACGTTGTTAACAATTCAAAGAAAAACAACATTAAAATCGTTACTAACACCAATGAAGAATTTCAAGGAAAAGTTGTGGGATATGACACTAGAACAGATATCGCCGTAATTAAATGCGATAAATCCGGCCTTTCTTGCGCAACTCTCGGAGATTCCGACCAAGTAAAAGTCGGTGAATCAGTTCTCGCTCTTGGAAATCCTCTCGGCCTTGACTTTGCAAGCACCCTCACCCGCGGAATAGTTTCGGCGGTTAACCGTTCAAAAAGCCTTGCAGCTTCAAACAGCTTAGTTAAATACATACAAACCGACGCAGCTATAAACCCAGGGAATTCCGGCGGGCCACTGATTAATATGTATGGCCAAGTAATTGGAATAAACAGCATGAAAATTGGTGCTGCTGGGCTTGAAGGAATGGGTTTTGCAGTTCCATCGAATGTTGTTAAAACCGTTGTTAGCGATATAATCAGCAAAGGCTACGTTTCAGGAAGAGTAAGGCTTGGAATTGGCGCAAAGATGATAAGCAATTATCAAGCTCAGGTTTACAATGTTCCCGTTGGAATTTTGGTTTCAAAAATTTACAAAGACAGCAATCTTCCATCCGCAGGAATTCAAACCGGAGACATTATCACCAAAATCGGAGACACTGCAATTACGAATCTTGATGTTTTCTATGGTGAACTTTACAAACACAAACCTGGCGAAACGATTACACTTTCAGTTTTCAGAACTTCAGCAACAGCGAGTTCTCGTACATTTGACGCAAGCGTTGTTTTGCTTGAAGACCGCGGTGAAACTCAAGAAAAAGAAGACGAAATGCGCTCGAGATAAAATTTTTGGTATAACCTCAAAATGGGTTATACCTTTTTTATTGCTATTTTTTATTAATTAAAAACCTCCTTAAACCACGAAAGTTCAAGGAGGATAAAACTTATTTTTCCTCTGCTAATTCAGATGCCTTACTATTTTCCATAAATAGAAACTCTGCAAGTTTACGGAAACTTCCAATTGACGAAGAAATTTCATCTTTCACAGATATGTTGCATCCTTCATAAAATTCATCAAAATTTTTAATTCCATTATCAATACTAATAATCCAATGGCACATTTCTTCAAATGTTGTCAAGTTGTGCATATTTTGAAATTTTTCCACTATTAGTGCTTTAGGATTATCATATTGAGAAATAATTCCACAAAGATTAGCAGACTTAGTCTTTAAAATGCTCATTTTTTCCTCATCGGTAATTCCATTCCAACACTTAGATTCTAAATCTTTTTCGATACCTGCATTAAACCCGTTTAGCGCTTGCTTGTATTCTTCATTAACATCTGGTTCTTCTTTTTCTACAGTTTTTTCATCTGTTTTACTTTCATTGACTTTGATTTCATTAAACTTGCTCTCATTAACTTCATTTGCGTTAATTTTAGAATCGTCAACTTCATTTTTAACAGGTTTATTTTCTGCCTCTTTAGCTAAAACTTTTTCCTCAATTTTGCTAGCAAATTCTGTTACTTTTCCGGTTGTGCTAACCTTAGTGCCTTCTAAAATGTTATTTACAATTGATTTAAGATCTTCAACCAGTGCAGCTTTAAAAGATCTAAATAAATCTTCATCTTTTTCGTCAATTTTATTTATTATTTTTTTGATTTTTCTAAATTTGCATTGAAATTCTTTAGTGTCGTTTTTATTAATTTTGCCTTCAAGAAATTCTTCAGATATATTTACAATATAATAAAGCGACTTTTTATCTTTAATACCATTTATGGTGTCTAAACTGTCTTTGTAATCCACGAAAATTTTCGGCTTGTCAGTTTTTGACACACACCAAAGTGCAATTCCGGATGCTACAATAAAGCCAGTAGTAGCAGCTCCAGCAACAATATAAGGTAACTTAGAACTTTGATTTTTAGGTTCGTTTAAGCTTGCTGCAAAAGCAGAATTAGATAAAATAGAAAGTGCCGCCAAAACCCCAGATGTTGCTTTCATAACACTTTTTGATAAATTGCTTTGTTTTAAATTCATTACAATCCGATTCCTTTCTTATTTGCCTTTAAATAAATTATATATCATTTTTTTAAAAAAATCAATAAGTATACTTAATTTTTTCTCAATAATTTTAATACAAAAAACAAAAACTGCATAAGCATGCCAGTGATTAATACCTACACAGTCACCGTTTAAAAATTTTTAAAGTATAGCGCAGCTGCTTGGCTTCTCATCGCTTCCATTTGCTTTGTAATTCGGGTCTATGATCTGCCTATCAATCGGAAGCAAATACGGCAGTAAGTTATACCCTTCCCTAACCTTCACAACATTTGAAACGCGGTAAATCCCGCTGCTATCTTGCTTGTATTCAATAGTGATTCTCGAATCATTTTCATCGGCGAAAGTATGCGTGCTGTAGCAAACCTCATTTCCCCTGAAAAATCTAAAACTCGGGTCTATGCTCATAATGTCGCTCATCGTGGTTAACCCTAGAATTATGCTATTAAATTTCTCTATATCCGGAAGATGCTTCCTTACACACCAAACGGACATCAAATTAAGCCTCGTGAAATTCTTCTTGGCGCCAAAGTTGCCTTTTACTGCAAAAAAATTCTTGAAAACATACCATTCATCCGATTTACTAACAGTGTAAAACACGTTATTTTTTCCATTTGATCTCAAAAGCGTTTTGCCTGACCGAATGTTTTCAAGTTCAGTTTCTTCCAAACCATAAGGGTATCCTAGGCAAACATAACTTTCGTAATTATCGCAAAGTTCATTTTTTTCAAGTTTGGAATCTGTTAACAAATTTGCTGGCGTTTTATTATCTATAATATTTCTATAATTTTTAGATGATAAAATTTCTTTAAACCTTTTGCTTTTATATTTTTTTCCGTAAATTATGTCCGGTTCAGAAAAATAATTATAATTCCCCTCACGTTTATAAACTAAAAAACTCTCTCTTAAGCAGTCTTTGTAGTCAATGTCGACATTGCTATTTGAATAAAACATCAAAATTCCCCTTTTAAAATATCTAAAGTACAGTGCAACATGATGGCTGATTTGCTAGATTCTTTAAAGTCACCCTTAAATAACGAGTTTTTCCTACATAACTAGCCTTTTCCACTTTAACAATTAGCCCCACACCACTAAGGCTTTCATTGCCAGGTGCAGCTTCGTATGCATAAAAAGCTTCATCATTTTCTGGAGTAATATCTAGCAACTTCACAAGCGGCCCCTGGTCTCCAAGTTTTTGCGTCCACACAAGCTAGCCTTTTTCCAAATCTGAACGTATAAAATGTGCATCACCCGACAAACTTGTTCTAACAGCCACGAAATATTGATTATCTTCCAGCTCAGTTACATTTGGAAAATGGTCTAAAATCTCAACTTTTGCGTTCGTGGAGCTTTCTATATGCTGTTTTGCCGCTTCTGCCGTGCGAAGGTTGTCGGTTGTTCTCTCGTCAGGTTGCTCGTGCTTATATTTGCCATTTATTTTTTGCATGGCCCACCCTAAGCAATTGTATAAACCTCCGTGCTCATAGGAGTCCAAGGATAACAACTCCGCATGTTTCATTGAATTTCCTCTTCTTTCGTAATTTTAGCACTTTAACGAAATCAAAAAATCGCACAGACACTTTCAAAGTCAGTGCCCATACGATCTAGTCATTGGTGGAGATAAGCGGGTTCGAACCGCTGACCTCTTGAATGCCATTCAAGCGCTCTACCAACTGAGCTATACCCCCATTAAACACCAATATAATACTACATTGGCGGGAAATTGTCAATAGAAAAAAATAATTTTTTTGCCAAACTAACAACTGAAAATGATCCAAAAATGATAAGCCCGTCACTTTCACTCAAACTGCTAATAGCAAATTTCAAACCTTCTTCAAAATTTTCATAAGCAAAAACATTTTTATTGTATTTGTTTGCTATTTTTTTAAGATTTTTAACTTCCATAGCTCTTGGGTTATCCGACTGAACAACAACCATTTTTTCAAAGCAATTTCCTATTATTTTAAGGCTCGTGTCAACATCTTTATCCGAAAACATTCCGAAAAGCGCTGTTAGATTTTTATTTTTAAGATTATTTTTAATAAAACCAGCAAGAGCCTGAACGCTTTCAGGATTATGCGAAGCATCCAAAATCACAAGCGGAGAATTGTTTAAAATCTCTATTCTGCATGGAATTTTAACTTTTTCAAGCCCTGATTTAATCTTATCATTGGTAATATTCAAACTATTTTTCAAAACATTTAAAGCGCTTAAAACCGTGCAAATATTACTTTTTTGGTGGTTCCCTACTAAACTCACTTGCATTTTAGTTTTATCATAAATAAATTCACTTTTATTACACCCTGCAGGCTTAAAGCCACTCACAAGGCATAAATCAGCCAAAATCAAATTGCTATTTAAATTTTTGCAAACCTTTTTAGCCATTTCACAAACCGAAGCATCAATGCCTGCGCCCAAAATTAAACAAGAATTCGGCTTAACAATTCCTAATTTTTCAGCCGCAATTTCCTTGATATTTTTACCAAGAAAATTAGTGTGGTCAAGCGAAATTGTAGTAATAACCGAGCAAAGCGGAGCATCAATAACATTGGTCGCGTCAAGCCTGCCGCCCATTCCCGTCTCAAGAACAACAACATCGCAATTTTTCCTGCTGAAATATTCAAACGCCATAACGGTCGTGATTTCAAATTCAGTTAGGGGGTCTTCTGAAAATTCGCTTTTAAACTTTTCCAGTTTTTCAAGAATCTCGCACACGCCATTTTCAGGAATCATCTCGCCATTTATGCTGATTCTTTCGCGAAAATCCATAATAGAAGGCGAAATGAAAAGCCCAGTTTTGTGGCCGCATTCTTTCAAAATGCTCGCGAGCATAAAGCAAACCGAACCCTTGCCGTTTGTTCCTGCAACATGAATAAATTTAAGATTTTTCTGCGGGTTTCCTATCAATTCAAGAAGCTTCCTAACTCTTTCGAGGCCGGGTTTTGAGCCGAATTTTTCAAGGTTTTTTATTTTTAAAGTTGCTTGCTGATACGTCAAAACTCTAATCATTCCTTATCATTTTAAAAGTTTTCTCTTTTTCGCATGGCAAAATTTCACTCGTAAGCGAATAATAAATATTCGTAAATTTATTTTCAAGTTTAAAAAAATTTTGTGCGCTACTTCCAAGTTTTAAAACATCCGAATATCTCGTAACAACCGGAAAATCAACATTTTTAAGTATTTCAAAACCCTTTTTGTCGCTGCCAAGCACCCTTAAATAAGGAATCTCAGCATTTGCCGCACTTGAATCAATCCCCAAAAAAGCGCAAAGAATAATCCTTTTTATGCGTGCCATAGCGTACCTTTTAGTCTTGGCAAGCTCCAGAAGTTCAGGCAGTGAACAAGCCTTTTTAACCGCGCTGTAAACCCTGTTTTCAAGGCCTTCGCTCACATCGGGCAGGCTTGCAAAATCGCTTTTGTTAAGGCTCCTGAGCTTGGAAATTATCTCCCTGCTCATTTCAAAATAGGAAACTTTCAAATCAGTGTTAAAATCTATTTTTTCAGGAATATAATTTTTAAAATCTAAATTTTTTTGAGCTATCATGCTCCTTAATTTCGAAGCCGAAAAATATTTCCCCGGAACTTCCATGCGCTTCACAGGCAAGCACTCAAGGCTCATTCCAAGAGCGTCAATAGCTTTTAAATATTCCACCGCCAAAATATTATTCGGGCTTTTAATTTCGCTTGCAATTTGAGAATTTTTAGAAATATCTTTCACTGCATTTTCGCGGCAAACAGCAAAGCTAAGCCCTTTTTCAAGCTGGAGCTTAACTTCTTTTTCGAAAATTTCAGTCTTAAGAATTTCTTTTATTTTAATCAAATTTTCAAAATTTTCGGTTTCAGTGCCAAAAGCGATGGAATCAATTTGGCGGCCAAGTTTTTTAATAATGCTCAAAGCAGAAAAGGCATATTTCTCAGCGGTGGCCAGAACTTTCACCGTTGGAAGCTCAACAACTAAATTCGCGCCCATTTGCAAAGCTGCCTTCGCACGAGCATCCTTCGGGAAAATCGCGGCCTCTCCCCTTTGGACATAATTGCCGCTCATAACAACAACAATATGGCTGTAGCCTGAGTTTCTAATCTTTTCAAGAAGATACGCGTGCCCGTTATGAAACGGGTTAAACTCGGCCACAACCGCACAAATTTTCATGAATAATCAAACCTTGCATATAATATATCTTTAAAGAT
Organism: uncultured Oscillospiraceae bacterium; assembly: GCA_900554335.1. Taxonomy (GTDB): domain Bacteria; phylum Bacillota; class Clostridia; order Oscillospirales; family Acutalibacteraceae; genus UMGS1491. Next base: position 80,268 of record USGT01000006.1, on the reverse strand, counting down.
AAAACACAATCGAACCGATAATGCCGCTTATCATTAAAACAGTTCCGATCAAAGCCATGAATCTAAGGCGTCTTTTTCTGCGAGCGGTGCTTGACTTTTTATAATTCTTAAAATCGTGTTTGATAACATTGTTTGACATTGCCATTACCCTTTCTTTTTGTAAATTCCAAATAGTTTAAAATTAAAAAGGAGAACAAATATGACAGATGAATTAACTATTTTAGAAAATGATAACACAAACCAAGAAATTTCGCAAGTAAGTTGCAAAAAACCGGTGAGCCTCACTTTTGCAAGAATCACCGTTTGCATCAGTTTAATAACTGGGCTTTTGTTTTTAAGAGTTGGCAACAACAAGCTTTTTAAAGACGTTTCCTGCTTCTATAAAAAAGCAGTTTGCTACGAAAGCCAGAACACAAGCAAAATTCAAGAAACAATTTCGAATAAAATTCAAACTATTATAAACGATTTAAAGTCTCAATCCATGAATATTTCAGGCACTTCTTTGTAAATTCTTTCAACTATCTCTTTAAATATTGGGCCCGCACTTTCGCCGCCTCCTGCGCCTGCTTCTGAAAGAACTACGATAGAGTATTTAGGTTTGTCATAAGGGAAAAACCCCGCAAACCACGATTGCTCGATTCTTTTGCCGTCTTCAATTATTCCCGTTTGCGCGGTTGAAGTTTTCGCGGCAACTTCCGTTTCGGGGTCTTCGGGTTTGCCCTTTTTGCCCGTGCCATAATCAACTGAAGCTTTCATGAATTCTTTGAGTTTCGAGGCAATTCCCGGCGAAATTATCTTTTCAGTTCTTTGAAGTTCCGAGTGAGCATCATAGGGCGAAAATTTCATGTTTTCAGCTGCAAGACCTTTTACAAGCTTGGGCGGCGTGTAGATTCCCCCTGATGCAATGGCATTTATCAAAGCTGAAATTTGCATTGGCGTTGCAAGCAATTTGCCCTGGCCAAAAGAAAAATTCGCAAGGGTTTTAATGTCTTCAAGGCTTTCGCTTGCAGGAAGCTTGCCCTCTCTCGAAACTATTCCGTCAGCAAAAACGATTTCTTTGCCAAGCCCGAATTTACCCGCCATTTTAAGTAGATCATCTTTATTTATTTTGTTTTTAATAAGCTCGATGAAATAGCCGTTGCAAGAGTAAGCAATGGCATCTTGCATATTAATAAGCCCGTGCTTTTTGCAGTTAAAACATTTAAATTTAGCGTCGTCAACCTCGTTAATACCCTGGCAATCGTAAGAAAGATCGCTGCTAACGCCTTTTTTCAAAGCTGCCGCAGAAGTAACAAGCTTAAATATAGAACCCAAATTAAACGAGCAAAAGCTCCTGTTTAAAAGCGGTGAGTTTTTATCGCTTAAATATTTCGAAACATCCTTCGGCGAAAAAGAAGGCAAACTCACGCAGGCTCTTACTTCGCAATTCGGCACTTGCGTTACTACGACCGCTCCTCGGCTCATTTGTTTAGCAGCGCATTCTTCGGCAATGGCCTGAATTCTGCTGTCGATATTAAGCACCACGCCTTTCGAAGTAAAATAAGATTTATCTTCCACGATGCTTTGCCCACCAGGGAGGATTTTGCCCGAAGCATCAACGTCATATTTAATGCAAATATTTTGGTTTTTGCCCGAAAGATATTCATCGAAAACCTTTTCAATTCCCGAAATGCCTTTTTTGTCGCCCGAAATATAGCCTATTATATGCGGCGCTAAAGTCACGCCGGAATATCTTATCGGCACTTCAAAAACTTTAATCCACGGGCTTTTTACTTCTTTTTCAATTTCAATCATGAAAGGAGTATTGCCCGAACATTTTTTGAAAAGTTCTTCTTTTTTGCATTCAGGAACCGCAGGAGTAAGCGCGCTTAGGGCTTCAACGCTTGGAATAACCGCTGCAACGAGCTTTTTTTCAACGTTCACAAGAGGAACATTTCTGCAGTCGTAAATCGTGCCGCGAATATCTGATATTCTAAGTTTATACGATTGCTGGTTGGAAGCTGCGTCTTTAAAATTGTTTTTATTCGAAATTAAATCAAGCGAGAAAAAAGAAAAACAAAAAAGGCCCATCATCAAGCCAAAAAGAATTAATGCTCTTTTATACATAAAAAATCCGACCTTACCTTAAAACGATTCTTCTATGGTAAGTGTCGGCATCTTTAAAACTTAAAATACATGGGAATTTTATGCAATACCTGCTTTCTTCAAGTTCGCGATGTGAACATCGTTAGTTTTAGCGAAGAAAGACTGGCCTGAAGCGCTATGGCAGTAATAATAGTAATCTGTTTTTGCCGGGAAAAGAGCAGCTTTTATTGCTTCAATTCCAGGGTTGCAAATTGGCCCCGGAGGCAAACCTTCAATTTTGTAAGTGTTGTAAGAACTGCTGAAATTCTTTCTAAGCTTAGAAGGAACTGCAGATTCGCTTTTGTAGGGGTAATAAACAGTTGCATCCAAGCGAAGAATATTCATCGAAAACTCACCAAACCTGTTCTTGCCTTCGGTTTTAGCGGTTGCAAGGCGGTTGTTAATTACCGAAGAAACATTATACATGTCTTCTTTGTTTGCAGCCTCAGCTTGAATAAGCGAAGCAATGTTAATAACTTCATCGACTGGAATATTTTGATTTGCTGCAATTTCCGAAATGCTTATTTTCGAAGAATAACCTTCAACATCCATTTTTTGATAAATCTTTTTTTGGTAGTTATTCAAAAATTTAATCACAACGTTGTAAGGCTTTTCATCACGGTAAAATTTGTAAGTGTCTGGGAATAAATAGCCCTCAAGTTTATAAATCCTTTTGCCGTTGTTACTAATCTCTTTCAAAAATGAATATTTTTCATCAAATTTATCGCTGCTGCAGCATTTTAAAAATTCATCTTTGTTGCAAATTCCGCTCTTGCTCATAAGGTTCGCGCATTCCATCACGTTCATGCCTTCAGTAATAGTAACTTCCACCACGTCCTTTGAGCTTTCAGCATCTTTCATGCGGTTAATTATGGCTTGGTAATCCATTCCAACCTCGACTTCGTAAACACCTTGATTAAATTTCTTAGGCGCTTTCGTTACTAAAGCATAAATTTTGAAGCACCATTTTTCAGAAATAACTTTCTTGCTTTCCAAAATATTCGCCACTTCATCTATGCCGCAGTCTGTGCTGAGTTCTATTTGAACAATGTCAGGTTCCTTCCCGAAAGCAAGCATGTCGTTAAGCCCACTAATGGCAAACCTTGCAAGAAGCGCCGAAACAAGGCAAATGAACACAAGCCACACAATTTTGAAGAAAAATTTACTAGATTTTATTTTCTTTGATTTTTTCATCTGCAAAAATCCATCCTTTTCGTTTATTATTCAAGTGAAATTCCAAGATACGGCGCGTTTAAACCGCTTAAACTGAGCCCCCACATTTCAATGAGCTCTGCGCTTAATTCCGAAAGCGGCAAAATCATCCCGTAATTATAGCATTCACCTAAATCTTTAAAAAAAGCAGTTGACGGCGAAGTTTCTATCATGTATCTTTGCTGGCCAGGGAACCTTGAATAAATTTTTCTAAGAAGATCTGTAGTGCCTGAAAATTTGCAAGTAAAATCTCTAATTTTAAGCTCACCGGTTGAAACAAACCCGCAAATTCCATAGCCGCAACTGTTGCTCACAATTCCGCCGGAACTAAAAAATTCATAAAGTTTGCCAGCAAAATCAATATCTTTTTCGCTGTAAACCACACCGCACTGATTTTTATAAACTTCTTGTCTTAAATTTTCAATTTGGTAAGAAGTGAGCAAGCTTCCTGAATTTAAATCTTTAAAATCACTGCCTTCAAAACCGCAAAGTTCCATCATTTCTTTTCTCGTCATTTCAATTCTTTTAATTTTGAAGAAGTTTTTGTAACCAAGATTGCTATAAAACCTGATGAGTTTGTCGCTTTCCGGCACTAAAAACGAACATTCATAACCCATTTTTGAGTAAGCATCGTTAGCAAATTTAAGAAGATTAGTCATATATCCGCGATTCCGGTATTCGCTTAGAGTGCATGCACCATAGATGTAAACTGCGTTCAAAGTTTCTCTTCCTACTTTTATTTTGGATTTAAGCGCATGCAAAACCGAAACAATTTTCCCGTCAACTGTGCAAACATAGCAGTTGTTCATGTCGAATCTTTCTTTAAAGAAAAACCTTAAAACCCAAATCGGGTCACCAAAACAAGCCATCATGACTTTCGTTATTTCTTCAGTCATAGTTAAATTGGCTTTAGTGTAAGTCTCCATAAAAATTTCAATCCTCCCAAACGGCAGTATATTTATTTAAAAGCAGCATTGGTTTATATGAAAGTTTAGACTTCCTAAGCCCCGGTATTCCCATGTCTTCCTCGCGATTCACAAACTTAAAATTTCCGGCCTTACTTTTGCAAAATTCATTGTTTATAACGCTGTAAGAACCTTCAAACTCAGGCAAAGCCTTTTCAAAATGAACAAGCAAAGCGTCTTTGTTTATCATCTCGCCTATTGTGCAAGCGATTATTTCGCCGTTTACTTCTAGCATTCCGCCCGAAAGCTCCAAAACCTCAAAATTTTCCAAAGCTTTTTTAATCGCCAAGTATTCCTGCTTGTTAAACTTTTCTTCATCTTTTGAATATATTTTAAACCATTTTTCGAAAAAATCCATACACTCAGTATTTTTTATGCATGGAATGTACTTCCAACTATATAATTTGCTGAATTTTGAAATGTGGTTTCTTTTTGAGTGGTATTTTTTGCCTGAAAGCTGCGCAAGATTTTTTATGTCATAAACATATTCCGCATTGTCTCGGTTTTTTGAAAAAGAAAATTTCCCAGGGAAAATTCTATCCAGTTCTCTTACGTCGTTTTCAAGCAAATCATCCAAAATAAATTTTTTGCAGTTTAAGCAATTTTGTTTCAAAGCCTCTAAGCAACTTTTAAGCTGGGCGTCATTCTCAGCGCCCCTCGGGAAGCCATAGCTTTTACCTGATTTTTTAAAAAGCACGCCACCTTGCATGCAAATGTCAATGTTGTAACCTTCAGCCCATAAGTAAAGAGTGCCAAATGCAGAAGCTGAATCAATATTGCCCGATTTTTCGAGTATTTTCTTAACTTCCTGCCTGTCTTCAAGACGCGGCCTTCTAAAACTAAGACTCATTATGCACCGCCCTATATAATTTTTATTATCTCCTCATGAATTTCATTCTTTCCTTTCATTTCGCCATTTTTACAGCAATCAATTATTTTCCAATCATCTTTTTTCGCAACATACAAAGCCGCTTCGGAGCATTTTTTCAAAAATTTGATGTTAGATTCATGCAAATCTTTTTTGCTTTCATCGCCTTCGTATCTGCCCGCCATGAGCCTTTGCGAAATTTCTATTTCCCCGCGCAAGTAAATAACGCTGTCAGGCCTTGGAAGCCCTAATTTATCATATTCATAATCATAAAGCCAAGTTAAATATTCATCCCAAAAATTTTTTTCAAGCTTGCACATTTGGTAAACGGCATTTGAAGTTGTGTATCTATCGCAGATTATAGCTCCTCCATTTTCATAAAACTCCTGCCAATATTTTTTAAAGCTTGCATATCTGTCAACTGCGTAAAAAGAAGCTGCAGCATAAGCATTGACGTCGTCCGGCGAGCTTCCGAATTCAGAGTTTAAATACATTTTCACAAGGCTTGAAGAAGCGTCATCATAATTCGGGAAAGTAATGTATTTAACATTCATATTTTCTTTTTTAAGGTGCTCGGTTAGAAGCCTGGTTTGAGTGTTTTTCCCGCAGCCGTCAAGGCCTTCTAAAACTATCAGTTTGCCTTTCATATTAAATAACCCACCTAATTGCTTTTCATATCGCTAAATATTTTTTTGATTTTGCTCGCTTCGCCGCAAGTCATTTTGCCTTCACTGCAAGCGCCCCTGAGGCAAGAAGGCCCGGCATTTTCAAAAACGCTCGGAGCAACTTTATACACAAGCCTAAACATTTCGTTTGCAAGGTTTCTTATCTCCCACTGCGCACGGTTGCAGCACCTGATATTAAAAAAGTTAAGCAAACTCCTTGCATTAAAGGTGCAAATCAGCTTAGTTTCCCAAGCATTTGGCAAAACATATCTTGCATCTTCGATTGCTTTTTTCTCCGATTTTTTGTCATCGCTCCCGTAATTTTTAACGAGAATTTCGGTTAAATTATCATAACTTTTTTTGGCTTCTAGCATCATTCTTTCAAACTCAACTTTTGCTTCCGGGATTTTCTCAATTTCAGGCGGAATCACATACTCAGCTTCTCCACTTTTAACGTATCTCTGGCTTTGAACACTGTAAGAAGCGATTCTATGCCTAGTGAGCTGAGCAAGAAGCGACCGCGAAACACCCTCTATGGCAAAAGTGAAAGTTATGTGTTCCAGAGGGCTTTCGTGCCCAAGCTTCATGAGCATTTCAACGAAAGAAGCTGCCTTACCTGCTTCGAGCGAATCCGAAATTTCATCTATCGAGCACGCGGAATAACAAAGTTTAGCCGCACACGCAACCGATTTTTCCGGATTTGGAGTGTGAGATATCAATTCAACTTTCATTTTATTTCTCCTTATAATTTTTGCTGCAAAAAGTGTAAGAAAAATTATATCAAAAAATGTCGTGATTATCAATTAATAACTAAAAAAGATATGCGCCTGCATAAATTAATGAACATTGCCAAAACTAAAATAAAAGATTTTAAAGGAAGTTTTAATATGAAAAAATTTATGTTATGCGTTGCATTTTTCTTGGCATTTTGCGTTGGAACAGCTTATTTCATGGAAGTTAGCGACTCGCCAAAAGTGAGCATTTCAACCGGAGAAGTAAAAAAAGAAAATGCCCCTCAAGAGCCCAAGGTTACGCCAAACCACTGCGCCATAAACAATGAAGGCGACTACGAACTAAAAGAATACGAAGGAACTATAGCCATTTTTAAAACCGGCAAAAAAGCCCCTGTTAAAACGACTTCAATTGCTGTAAACGACCTGCCGAAAACTGACCGAGAAATGCTGAAAACCGGAATAAAAGCTTCTTCAGAAGAAGAACTAAATGTTCTTTTAGAAGATTATTGCAGCTAAATTTAAAAAGCTGCCCTAAAAAGAGCAACTTCAAAAAATAAACTACTTTGCAAAATTTAATTTTTGTTTGGTGCGGATAACCAATATGGATTTGAACAAGCTCAGTAATAATGAGGCTTGAGCCAAACACAATGTTTACAACAAAATTTTATAAATGCACAATTGTTACATCGTCATAAATTTTTGCGATTTTTTCTGCGAGTAATCTTCGATGACATTGTTCGGGAGTGCTTTCAGCGCAAAGAATGCAAATTCGCTTATTCTTGAAAGCATAGAAAAAATCAAGGTTTGCCTCAGTGTTTAAAAATTTGTTATAAATTTTTTCGTATTCAGTCCAAGAAGTATTGCCGTTTTTGTAATTTTCAAAAAGTGAGGGATTTGGCGCCAACTGCTTTAATGCTATGTAGTTACAATTGCAAATTTTTTTAAGAAAATATTGTAAATCCGCACTTTTACTAAATCCTGCCAGCTGAGTAGAATTATAAAGTCTAACATCTGCAACTATTTCAATTTTATTTTCACTTATAATTCCAAAAAACTTTTCTGCAGATTTTTTTGTATATCCAATTGTAAATAAATTTGGCATTATTCTCTCCTCATTAAATAATTCTGATTAACTATATTATAGCATTATATCTTGTAGCAGTCCATATCATATGATTTTGTAGAATTTTTTAAAGGGTAAACCGCACAAACGAATTTATAGTAAAGGTCATTACCATATTTCTTATATGGGAATTCAGGCAAACTTACGGCAATAAAAGAACTAGAAATTTTTCTTTTTCTTAACTTAAACTTTGGGTCGGTTATACTAAAACCTTTGTAACTAATGTTGTTATAAATAAAATCGCATTTGTGTTTTCCTTCCTCGTTTTCATATAAAAATAAATCGGTAACTTCAATAAATAAAAAAGAGGTATTTTGACTATTTATCTCTTCTTCTGTAAGCCAGGGATTAGTATTTAAAAATATAAACTCAGGATTTTGAATATATTTATCTAAATCTTCAGTTCGCATATTGGATTTAGTGTGGTTAATTATTTCACCGAGAACATAATTTTCTTTTTGGTGAACAAGTTGAGCCGGCATAGCATCTATGGTTAAAAAATCCATTTTATTAAAATTGCACCTTTCTTTAGCAAGTGCATGACCTTCAGAATTCTTAACCAGCCTTATGAATTCTCCTAATCTGTTTACGCCCACCACACAATATCCGTTATTTTTATCAGATTTTGCAAGAACTAATTATTTCATTTTCATAATAATTCTCCTTTGTATAGTAAATAAAAACCTATTCACTATACCGCCGGAAATAACAAAAAATTGCCCTAAAAAGAGCAATTCTTTTAAAACAAATTATTCTACAAAATCTGACATTATTTTTGACTAGTCCGAGTAGTTATAAGGGACATGAAGAAACTCAGTAATAATGAGGCTTCAAGCCAACTACAATGTTTACAAGAAAGGCCATTCGACACAATCCGATAAACTTTAAGGACAGTATATCACAAAAAATAAGAAAAATCAAAATAAAATCGTCTTGAAAAAATCAGGGCGATTTTTTTATTTCAGAAAGGAGCAAAAAATAATGCAAATATTTTTATTATCAATAATTTTTATTTTAATTTGCGTTTTGGTATATCAAGGCAGAGAAATAAGAGATTTAGAAAGAAAAACTTTAGGCGCTTTTAAAATTGTATGTCAAAAAATCAATACAAGAAAGGAAGGCAAATAAATGGAACTACTCGATGACAGAGCATATCTTGAACCACCTGACAACGAAGCGAAAGTCGCTTTAAAATGTTATTTTTGCGACGCGAATATTTACGAAGGTGATGATTACTATGTTTTAAACGGCTTTGACTGCTGCGAAGAATGTTTGGATGTACATTTTAAATTTACTGCGGAGCTTCCCGATTATGAAGCGAAAATGGCCGATTTAGAATATCACGATTTAAAAGAATAGGAGAAAGAGTTTATGAACGAAAATAAATCAGTATTTGAAACATTGTTTGAAATTAATGTAAATGACCATATTGAAAAGAAAAAAGATTTAACTTATCTTTCGTGGCCATACGCTTGGGCAGAGATAAAAAATATCCGAACGCAACATATAAAATACATTTATTCGGAGAAAAACAGCTCCCCTATGTTTTTGATGAAGGCGTTGGGTACATGGTTTTTACAAGCGTTACAATTAACGATTTAACACATAGTATGTGGCTGCCTGTAATGGATTCAGCGAACAAGGCGATGAAGTCCGAAGGCTATACTTACGACACTAAATTCAGAAAAAATATTCCTGTAGAACCTGCAACAATGTTTGATGTAAATAAAACGATTATGCGTTGTTTGGTTAAAAATCTTGCCATGTTCGGATTTGGTTTATATATCTATTCTGGCGAAGATTTGCCGGAAATTGAAACGGAAAAAATTACAGCTAAAGACGCAAATATTTTAAAAGATATCATAAGGAAAATTAATGACGGCGACAAAATTTACAGCATGATTTTAAACAGGTACAAAGTAAAGAGCTTTAGAGATTTAACGCAAAAACAGCGGTCGGATATTTTAGCAGGGCTTCAAGAAATTTCAAAGAAAGGAAAATCAAAAGAAGGTGGAGATAAAATTTAAAATCTTAGGTAAGCCAAGAGGAAAACAGCGACCTCGAATGTGCGTAAGGTTCGGTAAACAAATCACTTATACCCCGAAACAAACAAGTGAATATGGTTCGCAGTGTGCCGCGCCCAGTGGGCGATGCAGGCGTGCTGACGAACAGGAAAAGACACAGAGAATTGCGAATGGGAATAAGCAAGGCGGCAATGTCTTTGACCGGGAAGTTAGAAAAACGCCGATTACAACTAAGAAATCAGGGCGAATTATAACCGAAATCGGATTGAAAAAAGTAGCAAATACAATAACTAAAATGATAACTGAAAGCATGCCACACGATGAAAAATCAAAAAAGTGAAAACCACGAAGAATCAGAAAATTTAATTGATTTTTTCGTGGATATTGTTTGTTGGAACAAAAATGCTCGGCTTCACAGAAAAAGAAGTCGGGCATTTCACATTTAAAAAATGGACTTTACTATATGAACATTTTAAGTGCTATCACAATTTTTTCATGAAGCAAGCTCTTTTTAAAGAAGAAAAAACCACTCATCAAAGTAGTGATGAATGGCTGCCATAAAATTATTAAAAAAGGTCTCTATGTGTTCCTGTGCGAACCAAGGATAACACAAGTTTATCTTCTATAAATTGGTAAATTAGAAGCCAATCAGGCTTTATATGGCACTCATAATAATCCGAATAACTTCCTGATAACCTATGCGCATTATTTTTGATAGGTAATGCTTCACCACTTGCTAATTTTTTAACTACTTCTTTAAGAAGTGTAACATCAGCACCGCGCATTTTCATTTTTTTGAGTTCTTTTTTAAATTTGGAAGTTGGAACTACTTCATATTTCAAGCTAACAACTCCTCAAACATTTTGTCTACATCTTGATAAGTTTTACCAAAGTTACCGCTTTTTTTCATTTCCTCAACTTCTTTGATTGCCTCAATAGTTTCAGCATTTGGAACATGAACTTTAAGTTCAAACGGTATTCTCTGTTCTCTGACTGACTGTTTTAAAAACATATTTATTGCAGTAGTCATATCTAAGCCAAATTCGGCAAAAAGCTGCTGTGCTTGTTTTTTTGTAGTTTCATCCATTCGGATATTCATATTTACACTTTTTGTAGCTCCCATAGTAAAAACTCCTTTCATAACTATTATATTCACATTATATCATATAGTGCATATATTGTAAACACATTTTTTGGAGGTGAAAAATATGGCAGGAAGTAACACATTCGGAGGAACAATAAAGCTCGAGGGCGAAAAAGAATATAGAAAAGCAATATCACAGATAAATTCAGACTTAAAAGTTTTAGCTTCGGAAATGGGAAAAGTAACGGCGGAATTCGGAAAAAACAATAAATCTGCGTCTTCTCTGTCTTCGCAAAGTAAAGTTTTAAATGAACAAATTAAAAACCAAAAAGAAAAAATTGCAACTTTAAAGGGAGCACTTGAGGAATCAAGCGAAAAATACGGCGAAAACGATAAACGAACAAATAATTGGAGAACGTCACTTAACAAAGCAGAAACTGAACTTACAAAAATGGAAAAAAATTTAAGTGATGTAAATTCCGAAATGACTAAATGTGGGTCACCCCTTGAGAAACTAACGGCTAAAATTTCCGAACAGGAAAATGAGCTTAAATCATTGCAAACCGAATATAAGAATGTAGTTTTAGAGCAAGGTAAAAATTCTACCGAAGCTAAAGAACTTGCTGGCCAAATAAAAAATTTAAACGGCGATATAAAAGAAAACAAAGACAAATTAAACGAGGCCGAAAAAGCAACTGATGAGCTCGGAAATGAAATGGACGATACCGCAAAACAAACAAATATTTTCGGCGAAGTCTTAAAAACAAATTTGGCTGCGGATTTAATAAAAACAGGAATAGAAAAAATTATTGACGGCTTTAAGAAAATTAAAGAAACCGTCATTTCTTATGTAAATACAGGGATAGAGCTATCAAATGCAGAAACAGAAAATAGGCAAAAACTCTTACAAGTTATGCAAAACACCATGGACGCAAGACTTGAAGATGCTGAAAGTATAGAAGCATTAATCTCAAGCCAAGAAAAGCTCGGAGTCGTGTCTAAAACAGCCCAGCTCGGCGGTGCTCAGGAGCTTTCCACTTATCTAACGAAAAAGGAAACTCTCGAAAAATTAATCCCAGTTATGAATGATATGATAGCTCAGCAATACGGAATAAATGCCTCGCAAGAATCGGCTGCAAATATCGCTACCATGCTCGGAAAAGTTATGGACGGACAAACAGAAGCTCTTTCAAGATACGGATATAAATTCGATGAAGCACAAGAGAAAATCTTAAAATACGGCACCGAAGAAGAAAGGTGCGCGGTTCTGACAGAAGTTGTCACCTCGTCAATTGGAGGAATGAATGAAGCTTTAGGACAAACAGACGCAGGCAAAAGGGCTCAGCTTTCTGCGGCCTTGGAAGATACGCAAACAAGAATCGGAGAAGTTGCAAATGAAATAAAACTTTCTTTTGCATCAATGCTAAGTGAAATTTGGAATAAGGCTTATGATGTCGGAGATTCATTCGGGGAACTTGTAGAATCCATTATTTCAGGCGATGATGATTTATCTGATGAAATAGCTAACTTCAAAGAAACTGTAAAAACTTTAATTACAGAGATATCTAATCAAATGCCAGCATTTTTAGAGCTTGGCGGACAGATTATTAGTGCAATCGGAGAAGGTTTGTGGGCAGCAATAGAACCTTTTGCTGCTCAAATTGCGGGCTGGGGATTGGTTATCGTTGGCGCAATTATTGCTTTAGGCCCTCCCCTTGCCGCCGCTATATCTGCGGTTATAGCTGCAGTTTCAAGTGCAATTGCTGCGTGGCCTGTTACGTTAGGAATAGCACTCGCCGGACTTATCGTTGCTTTTTGGCCTCAAATTTCAAAATTTTTTAGTGATTTATGGAACGGGATTGTTTCTTGGTGTAGCGATATTTGGAGTAAAGTAACCAGCTTTTTGGACGAGCATTGGCAAAACATCTTACTTTGGATTACTGCTTGGCCTGTAGCACTAATTAAAACTTTATCGGATTTTTGGCCACAGATTTCCGCTTGGTTGAGTTCTTTATGGGATAATATTATGTCAGCTATGGAGCCGATATTTGATTGGTTTAGAAATATCGGTAACGAGATTGGCTCATTTATAGCAAATTCGATGAACTTTATAAGAGAACTATTTGTAAACGGCTGGAATAATATAATTTCTTTTTTTACCGAAACTATCCCCCGCATTTATAGAAAGCGTGATAGAGTGGTTTAGGCAGCTCCCGTATAATTTGGGATTTTTAATAGGCCAAGCTATCGGACATATCATAAAATTCGGTCTTGATTTATGGAATTTTGCTACAGTTACAGTGCCGGAATTTATATCCCAGGTTATAACTTATTTTTCAGAATTACCCTGCAAAATTTTGGGGTGGCTATCGGAAACATGGATTTTAATCAAGTAAAGCTTGATCACTCGGTAAAAGAATGTTTTTAATATTTCTCATGTCTGATGATACAGCAAAGCAACTTAGACATACTTTAGGATTAGTATAGTCAGTACAAGCTGCTAAATAAAATGTGAATAAATACAAATCACCTGCTTTTCTTACGGTATATATTAAGTTTTTTTCTGTATCTATTCGCAGTAAATATTTTGTTGGATCAAGATCCTGGATTTCTTCGAACGATTCTAAAGTATAAGCATTACCAAATTGGGCTGATGTTACCCAATTGCTGTCATGCGTAGAATCAGAAAGCGTTCTTGCGCTTGTTATGTTGTCCGCTTTGTTTCTATATTTGGACACAACCGCATTAAAGCCTTCTTTCCATCTAAAACCGTTCCAAGACCAAAAATATGCAAGCCCACCATCTTCGGCATATACAGGTGCATATTTTATTTGGTTATAAGATATTTCTAATGCGCGTTGTTCTTGAGCAGACATTTTAGGCTTTGAAAGCCCACCACCTGCCAAAACACTCGGCAAATTAAAAACTATCATTCCAAAAGATAAAATTAAACTTGACATTTTTAAAAATTTGTTTTTCATGAAAACGGTCTCCTTGTTTTGTTTAATAACCTATTTTTAATTTTAATATAATTATATCATAATTTATATTCTTTGTAAACTTTGTTAAGGAGCAGACTCTATTTTGAAATTTTGGATGTGACGCTAAATGCAGTATAAAATATTTTGCGATGACTATATCTTATATGATTCACAGCTCAACGAGTTTCAAGTTGAAAATCCTGTTTTAAAGCAAGAATTAAACACGGCAAATGAGTTGATTTTTACTATTTATCAAAATCACCCATATTTTAATAACATATCAAAATTAAGTTCAATAATTAAGATTTATCGAGATATCAATTTGATTTTTAAAGGACGAGTAATTAATTCGGAGCTTGGTTTTCATAACGAAAAAAAGATAACTTGCGAGGGAATTCTTTAGAAAATTTTGCTTTTTATCCAAGAACAAGCGGAAATTTATCTTTTAAGAAAATAAGGTAAGATACCAAAAGTTTCAATTATTTGACGCCCTAAGTTTTAGAAGATAAAATAGTGTAAGAAATCTAAAATTAGTGAAAGGATATTGTTTGGAAAAAAGTATGGATGTTTATGAAAGTTTAATTAATGGAAATAAAAAATACGGTTCGAATAAAGAACATATTTGTGAGTCTAATTTTAAGTGTAAATCTTTTGAAATAAATGAAAAAGTTATTATTGCTCCAACGTGGAAAGTTGATATTTTTTCAAATCATGTCGATAAAATAAAGCATATTTCAGGTCCAACAGGTCATGAATACAACATATATGAGTTAAAGATTGGCAGCGATAAAATAACATATATTATAACAGGTGTAGGTGCCTGTAATATTATAGATGCAGTTTTAGCTCTTGGCTGTACTCCTTGCAATAAAATATTATTTATGGGGTCTGTCGGAGCTTTGGACAGGAATATGAAAATAGGTGATCTTGTTATTCCCCAGTATTCAGTTAGTGGAGTTGGCGCAGATAGATATTTGACGACGGAAACTGCTGATAAAAACGATTGCTATGGTAAAAAGTATTACCCTGATAAAGAATTTTCGGATAAACTTTGGAAGTCTGCAAATAAGATATCAAAAAATACCGATATAAAAATTCATAGCGGATATACTTTTAGTGTGGACACTATATTTTCACAGTATGCTCACATAGAGGAATTTATCCAAATGGGCTGTAATACCATCGAAATGGAAACAGCGACATTGTTTCATGCTTCAAATATCGTAAACATAAAATCATCAGCAATTATGAATATATCCGATAATACCATAATAAATAAGTCACTGTATAGCGGTAGAACCAATGAAGAACAACAAAGAAGATACAAAGTCAAAAAAGATATTATACCAAGAATAGCTTTGGACGTTTTACTTAAGTAATATTCTTATATAAGCATTGTTTATATAGAAAATTTAAATTACCGACGGGGAATTTTTAAATTCACTCCAGCTCGGTAATTTTGCTTTTTACCCAAGAACAAGCGGAAATTTATCTTTTAAGAAAATAAAATAAAGGCGGTGAAATTTTGGGAACATCAAGCACTTTTGGGGCAAGTAACACGCACGTTAAATACAACATAACAATAAATACGTTCTCAATATAAAATTCTTAAATCTACTTTGGCTCAATAATTTTGATTTTACCTAAGAACAAGCGGAAATTTATCTTTTAAAAAAATAAAATAGCACCTTAAGGCGCTATTTAAAAATTTTTATTTAGGAATATTGTTTTTATTTTTATTAGTAAAATTTTTCCAATTTCCTGTGTCAAGTTTTACTCCGAACGCAAGCCATCTGCCATCTATATCTTCCAAAACTAATTCTTTGTCATTATAGTCGGTAATAGAAAACCTTCTTACAATTTTAAGTCCTATACTGTCAAATTCCTTTTGTAATTCCTCAGGGTCATATACAATCACATAAGCATCATAGCCGTAGCCATATAATTCACGATTTGGAATAACTTTTTGACCTTTTGAATCCGTCAATACGATTTCAATGTCGTCTTTATATAGACATATATGAGGCTCTTTGGAATTTAGATATTCAACTGCATTAAATCCTAACTTTTGAACATAAAAATCAGCGGTTTGTTTGATGTTCGGCGTAGGAAAAATGGGATGCGTCATATACATTTTTTGCATAAGTTAAAATTCCCTTTCTAATTCTAATTTTTGTATTTTGTATTTGATATTATAGCAAAATTCCATGTATTCGCATTATACAATTATTTTCAATGTTGTGCAATTTTAAAGTTAAATTTTCAAATGAGGTGAAATTTTGGGAACATCAAGCACTTTTGGGGCAAGTAACACGCACGTTAAATACAACATAACAATAAATCAGAACTCACAGAATGTTTCAAATAACTGCTCAAATGTTACTGTTTATGTAAGATTTTGGCGTGAAAACACGGTTAGGGAAATTCTTAGAAATGAGAAATATACAGGCAATTTACTGCTTCAAAAGACTTTTATCGTTGATCACATTAGCAAAAAGCAATGCCAAAACAAAGGTAAATTGCCAATGTACTATGTAGAGAGTAACCGCGAAGCAATTATTGATGCTGATACTTTTCAAAAAGTGCAAAAAGAAATAAATTGTAGAGCTAATCATTACAAACCTACTAGCGGAATTAAAGAATATATTTTTACCAGCCAGCAAAATAGAATGTGGGATTTGTGGTAAAAACTACAGAAGGAAAATTGCTGGAAGTGGCACGAAATATGAAAAGCCGATATGGATATGTTCTACTTTTAATTCCTACGGTAAAAAGTACTGCCCTTCAAGTAGAATACCCGAAGAAACAATCAAAAAACTATCTTGTGAGACACTCGGAATCACAAAGTTCGATGAACAGATATTCAAAAACAAAGTAAGCAAAATCGTTGTTCCAAGCAAGGGTAAACTTAAATTTATTCTTGATTACGGTGATGAAGTTTTAAAAGTGTGGGATTACCCTTCAAGGAGAGATTCTTGGACTGAAAAAATGAAAGAGACGGCTAGAAACAGCGAATTAAATCGTCAGAATAGGAAGAAAACAGATGTGTGCAGCACGATCAGTAACTGTAATTCTGGCAACGCTTAATTTATTTACAAATACCTCAATACGGGCATCTATTAAGCGAAGAACAGCGGGATATGCAAGGGTATCCACAGATAACGAAGAACAGCTTTCAAGCTACGAAGCACAAGTTGATTATTACACAAGATATATAAAGTCAAAAAGTAAATGGGAATTTGTTGGGGTTTATACTGACGAAGGTATAAGTGCCACCAACACCAAAAAACGTGATGGCTTTAACAGAATGATAAAAGATGCACTTGACGGGAAGATAGACCTCATTATTGCAAAGTCAGTTTCAAGATTTGCGAGAAATACAGTCGACACTCTCACAACTGTCAAAAAACTTAAAGAAAAAGGAGTAGAAGTTTATTTTGAAAAGGAAAACATTTATACGCTTGATTCTAAAGGTGAGCTGCTCATAACGATTATGAGTTCACTTGCTCAAGAAGAATCAAGGTCGATCAGCGAGAATGTGACATGGGGTCAGAGAAAAAGATTTGCTGATGGAAAAGTTAGCCTTCCGTATAAACATTCTTAGGCTACGAAAAAGGAAATGATGGTGCTCCAAAAATCATAGAAAGTGAAGATAAAATCGTAAGACTAATATATAGATTGTTTCTTGAGGGAAAGACTATATCTGCAATTTCAAAACATTTAACAAACGAAAACATACCCACTCAATCGGGCAAGAAAAATGGACTACAAGTACAGTCAGAAGTATCTTAACTAATGAGAAATACAAAGGCGATGCGTTGCTTCAGAAATACTATACGATTGATTTTCTCACAAAAAAGAAAAATGAAGGTGAAGTTCCGCAGTATTATGTAAAAAACAGTCACGAAGCTATCATTTCTCCCGAAGTTTATGACTTGGTTCAAGAAGAGCTTAAAAAGAGAGCAAAAGGCATGTTTAATCATAGCTGTGTAAGCCCATTTTCAAGTAAGATTGTATGCGAATAGTGCGGCGGTTTTTATGGATCAAAGGTGTGGCATTCGAAGGATAAGTATAGAAAAGTCATATGGCAGTGCAACAACAAATTTAAAAACAAAGAGAAATGCAAAACTCCTCATTTGACTGAGGAGTAAATAAAAGAAGAATTTGTAAAAGCGTTTAATAACTTAGTTAGTAATAAGGAAGAAGTCATAAAAGACTGCGAGAACACTGTTTTAAGCCTTGTAGATACTGAAGATATAGACAGCAAAATATCAAAACTCCAGGAAGAAAGCGAAATTATAGTAGAGTTAATGAAAAGTCTGATATATGAGAATTCTAGAAAAGTAATGAACCAAGATGAATACAACAAAAAATACGATTTTTATACTGAGAAATATGAAAAAATAAAAAGCGCGTTATCAAAATTGGAAGACAAAAAACAAGATTTAAAAGTTCGTAGAGATAAAATAAGAATATTTGTTGACAATCTTAAAAACCTTAATGAAGTAATATCTGAGTTTGACGAAAGGCTTTGGTATGTGTTGGTGAATAAAATTGTTGTTAATGCGCAGGTTGATATTAAGCTTGTTTTAAAAAATAGTTTGAATTAGTTGAAAAAATTATTTTCATGTGGTACAATAAGATTAGTTTGAATTTATCTTGTAATGTCATTATTGGAGGTAATTTATATGAAAAAATTTAAAAAATTAATTTGCATGGCTTGTGCTGCTTTATGTTATTTGGGAGCTTTTAATAATACTTTTGCAATGAGTCCCAAAATAGAAGTATATAGTTTTACCAATCGTCCTGAATATGGAAGTCATCTTCCGAATAACGAGGGGGTTTGGTTTTATTTAATTAGTCCTAAAGGACATCCTTTTCTCAGTATTTTTTGTGTTTTAGATAATGATGTTCCGTATGGAATGACTAAAGAGCTACTACCATCTTGTACTAAACTATTGAACAAATGTAACGATGGTTCAATACATGGCTCAGTTTCCATTTCTACCGAAAAATATCGTGAATTGACAAGAATATGTCAGACAATATTAAGTAGAGGGCGTCACCAAGCGGATTTAGCTACGAAAGAATCTATGTTTAAAATTTTAATTACAAATATTTTCAAATTATACAGTATTGATTTATAAACTATTGTTTAATAGTTTATTTATACGCACAATATTTTTAGTTTTAGTTAATTTCTTAATCTTAGATAGCAAAGAGTCCTCTGGTAGATCTGGCAAATCGTCTATATCGAAGGTATCATCGGCTTTTGCATTTTGAAAGTTTGTTAAAAATTTAAAGCCTTTTACAAATTCATCATAAATTAATTTATTATTTATATATTTTTGATTCTTTTTAAATTTAGTAGATATTTGCCCGCTCAATAGCATTTTGCTTCGGGTATCCCAACTATCGCTAATGTCTGGAAGTTCAGATTTTACTTTTCCAATATAATCGGTTTTAAATGTTGCACAATTTTTATCTTTATTTTTAAATTCCGAATTGAAACATAGGTATCTGAAAAAAATCTTATGTAAATTTATTAAAATAGATGCTTGCCTTTGCCCACCAGGGAATACGTCACTTGTTTCTCCCCCTTTATCATGAGCAGGAATATATCTGCCTTTTACATTTGAAAAAACTTTGGAAAACGGATTAACACAACCATTTTCAGCCAACTCCAAAACGTTCTTCATAGCTTTGCGTTCAAATTTCCCACCGGTTGGATTTCTAAATTCATGAGACTCTGAAAGAAGTAGCACACCACATAGAAAGGCTGCTGCTTCTTTTTGTGATATTGTTAGATACTTTGAAATAGGGTAATTATGTTTTACAAGTGAAAATAAATATTCAGGTGAACTTGAATTAGCTTCAGTTCCTAAAAAATTTTGACCCCTATCCAAAGGTTGATTTATATATTCAATAATTGGTTTGATTATACCTGCTATGGCCCTTTTTCTATATAAATCTTTAACTTTAGAATTGAAGTTGGGATTAAATTTCCAATCTAGTTCTTTACACATTTCATCATACTTTAAAGCTCTTGAACACTGCTGATTTAAATAAATTAAATATATCATTCTACTCTTATCTGAGCTACTTCTTTTTACCCATACTGGTCCAAACGGCGTCATTAATTTTGAAGGTGTTGCACTGTCAACAGGAACTGAACTATCTAAACTCAGCAAATGCGCTAATTTTGGATTCCTTTTTCCGTACATAAAATCTTTAAGCTCTTTACTCAATTCAAATTTCTTCTGAGCATGTCTAAGTTTTGAAATGTTGTATTCCTCGGTTTTTTTCAAAATGTTTTTTAAAGTTTTTAAAATTAGCTTTGGGTCAAAATCATCATCTAAACTACCTAAGTGTTCAAAAATTTGTTTTGTTTCTTTGACTATTTTTTCAATAGATTCAATTTCAACTCTTTTGTAATTTAATTTATCTAATAAAATTTCTGATTTTTTTAAAAATGAATCTTCTATATTTTGCTGCGTTTTAACTGATTGCGCTAATTTATCTGATTCGTCTTTTACAAACCTAATTGATTCATCAAAGCATGAAATTTTTTTACAAAATTTTTTTATGATTTTTTGAATATTTATAGTTTCTTTGATGAGTTTTGATTTATTACCTTTTAACTCAACTACATCAGATTCAAAAGTCTTTAATATATAGTCAAGATATTCGCTTATGTATTTTATGTCATCGTCTAATGTGCTATATGTTTTATATTTAAAATTAAAGATAAAATTTAGATTATCCCAAAACGTTGTCATATAAAATCACCCCATTAGTTTTATTTTAGTATATTTTATAAAATACCATATTTTTGAAAACATGTCTATATTATCGTTTTTTACACAAAGCTTTTTGTTTAAAATTTATTTTATGCGCGAATTAATTTGGAATTGTTTAAATTTCAATATTTTACAGTATAAAATTTTACGATTTATAAAAACGATACTTACACATAAAAAGCGGATTATATTGCAGATACAAACTGTTGTATAATCCATTTTGCGCTTTTTATGTAACTATTTACTGAAAAATCAGAGTTTACATAGGTTATGAAAATTTTTATACTCAAAAAATAATTTAAAAATCGTGACAGATTTTTTGGCAAACCAAATTTTATAAGTATTCGTACTAATATGAATGAATTCTAGAAATTAGCAAGCAAGATAAAATCAGAGCTTGGTGATAAATAATATACTTAGATAAATATCTAAATGTCATATTTGAAACGCTTGCAGATTTAGAGTTAGCCACTGCTTCTTCGGTATCAGATAACATTTGCTGGGGTATTCTTGAAGACTGCTATATCGTTTGTGGAGATGATGAGGATTTAATAAAGAAAAAAGTATATTTTTTGAAATCGTGAAAAACTATATTGATAGCCACCCGGTAAATTTTAAAGAAGGACATACTAAGGTAGAATTTTATGCAGTAACCGAAGTAGTCTGAGCGTGTATATCACCGCCACTTCTATATGTTTCAAGCATCTTCTCGTCACGGCAATAAAAAGCACCAACTCTAAGTTCTATTTGGGAGAAGTCAAGCGACAATAACACTTTTCCGTCATCGGCACGGATAAAATTCCTAACACCAATCGGGTCATTGCCTTTTCGGGGACAATTCTGAAGGTTTGCGTTTCGGCTGACGAACCTTCCTGTCTGTGTTGCAAGTGGCATTAAATCTGGATGTATGCGGTTTGTACTACTGTTTAAAAACCTTAAATAACCATCAATGTATACAGATTTCAACTTGTTCCATTTTCTATAGTCCTTAATCATATCAAACATAGAAACCAGCTTTGGTCTATTCTTTTTACACCACTCTGAAAGCAGAATCATAGCCTCATCGTCCGCAGCCTCGCTCAGTTTTTCTGTTGTTTTAAGAACAGGAAGCTCCAAAATTTTGTACAGATAATCTTTAAATACCTTAGTTCCGACATTTGCACCGATGTAGATATTTCCGATTGTGAGATGTATATCTTCTTTTAATTGATTTATCTGCTCCTGAGCTTCTTCACCTTTTGCTCGCATAAGCTCCACATCAAGCGGAATGCCATTATATTTCATGAGGCCCACATACACGGCGGTCGGAGATTCGATATTTTCCACGATGCACCTATGTTTCGGGAGATTCTTATCAAACCAATTATTAAACAAATGGTAAAGTCTTAAAGCATAGTCCGAATCCGCACAAGCGTATCTGATAGTTTCAGAGTCTTCAGAATCCAGTTCATCAAAGCAGGCTGAGCCTGCACCCGAATCGCACGCTATATCATTCCCTGTTCTTACGCTTTTCGCCTGCGACACAACTTCGCTAAAAGTCGGCAGTTCGACCTTTAAAAGTTTGGGAACCAACTTTTTAAGTACGCAGTCATTTAATTCCCGAAACTCTGTATGTGTTTTGAATGTCATCTGTGCGGCGGACAAAGTATCATAAACTTTGCATTTTGGAATAAATCCCAAAGCATAAAAGAACATCGTTTCAAACGCAGCGTTATGAATTACCACAGTCAAATTTTCATTCATTAAAACGTTACTCTTTATCCACTCGAACATCTCCACAAAGTCAGCATTTCTGCCGACCTTGTGATTAAACGGAACGTAAATTCCCGTGCCTTCCACAACCGAAAAACTTCTCCCTGTGATACTCGATTTGTGTGCATCAAGTGAAGCTTTTTCGTCATCACAAAATAACGGATGTGGAGAAGTTTCGATATCCAAAGCTAAAAGTTTATGAGTCCCGATGTATTCTTGCATTTCTTGGATATTTAAAGCCAGTTTATAGCTCATAAAGATTCCTCCGAATCTATGATTTCGCCCGTTGTTATGTCAACTGTCTGAAGATTAACTTTGCTCTGAGCATAGGATTTTACTTGCTCGGAATAGTTTTTTATTAGCTCGATTTCTGTTTTTTCAAGCTCTCTTGCTATACTAAACTGTACTTGTGAATATGAAATACCTGTCTTATTTACAGCCTTTTTGAGCGAAAATTTTGTTACTGCGCTATCAGACTTTTTGCCCCTTGAAAGTAACCGTTTAATGTACCTCGAAAACTCTCTGTTCGAGCTTGTCGGAAGTGAAAGTATTACGGGAAATATCTCGCCTTCCCTTAAAAGATACATTTGGTGCTTGTTCTTACACGCTTTTGATCCGTTCTCACCACTTCCGAACTTATTATTGGGGCAATTCATACACTTACCTCCGGGAATTCCGACACCAGTTATTCCGTCAATACTTAGACAATCGGGAGGATTATTCGATCCGTTGAACTTTGAACTGTAAAAAACGTACATCGGGTGGTGGTAAAGAATTACCGCAGAGAACTCCTTTATCATATCGGGTTCATCGGGGTTACCGCTTGGAGACTCGAACATAACGCCGCCTCCTGCAGGTATTTTTATCCTTTCGAACTCGTTATCAAGTCCGCTAAGTTCTTCCAAAAATTCGCCGTTTATCTTGAAGTTAGCGAGGTTCATGCAACTTTGATTTGCGTTTACTGTTAATTCATTTTTTGACATTTTAATTTACTCCTTATTTATTGTATTTTCTTGTGCTGACTATATTTTTTTCGAATATATTTATAAGACCATCAAGCCACTCGGGTAGCTCGTTTTCATTCTCGGAAATTTGCTCTTTGACAAACGCCGAGAGTGAACTCGGATTTACAGTTTCGACCACCAAATCGCCATATCCTGCGTTTTTAAGCGAACTGTACAGTTCCTCTTTTTTACCCGAAACTGCTGATGCTTTGAGACTTGTCCTAAGCGAAAAACTCGTATCTCCATGTGTGAAATTCGGTGTTTCATTGAGAGTCATAAATTCGGCAAGTGCCGCCTCAATCTCCGTAAGCATATCGCTGAAGTTCCGAAGTTCAAGCTCCTTTTGTTTTTTCTCTTCTTTAAGGGTTTTAAGCCTATCTGCCAGCTCAAACAGTGGCGAGTCGCCACCGACAGTTCGCATATCTAGACCGCTTTTAACGTTTGTTTCATCGCTTGCGTTTAAAGTATTACTATTATCTTTTAAAAACTTGTCCATTTAAAATCCTCCATTTTCATACGGATTAAGTCCGTTTTTGTAGTCATCAATCAGACTCTTTGCGAGATTCACTTTGTTTTTAAGGGCTTTCAAAACTTTTTCATCAACTGTGTTTTTAGCAATCAAATAGATGTAAGTACAGTTTTCTTTCTGCCCCGTACGATGAATTCTCGCCTTTGCCTGCTCAAAATTTGACATCGAATAATCGAGAGAATAAAACACCATCGTGCTTGAAGCCGTCAGCGTTATGCCAAGCCCGGCGGTCGCTATCTGTCCGAGAAACACCAGCACATCCGCATCATTTTGAAACCTTGATATTTCATCGGCTCTGTTTTTGACATCACCAGTTATAACTGAAAAACTTAAATTTTTCTTGACTAGTAGCTTTTTAATCGCTTCAATTTCGGGAATAAACCGAGCCATGATTACTAATTTCTTTCCGCTTGAAGTCACATCATCAATGATGTCCTCAAGCGCATTTAATTTTGCTTTGCTGATTTGATGTACTTTTTTGCCTTCGTCATCACCGAGAAAACCGCCTGTAAGCTGAGACAATCTCAAAATTTTAGTAAGCACATTAGTCACCGTGATCTCACTATTTTTTAGCTCTGCAAAACTGTCTCTGACTAAATGCTTATAGGTGTTCATTGCGTAAGGTTCAAGTTCCACATATCTTAAGATGTCGGTCGTTTCGGGCAAATCCAAACATTCGGACTTTTTGGCTACAAATGCAATACTGTGAATCTTGTTTTTTAGTTCATCTTTCATTGATTCCTTAAGCACGGGTGTATGGTTTCCGTATCCAACCATGTCGAAATAATGATTACGAAACGTGTAAAAACTCTTGCCGAAAATTTTAGGTTCTAAGAACTTATACTGCGAAAAGATATCAATGGCTTTATTGGTTATCGCAGTACCCGTTAATATAAGCCTGTACATTGTTTTTTCGCCAAGTCTGTGAAGTGATTTTGATGCTGAAATATTATGGGTTTTTATCTTGTGCGATTCATCGCAGATAATCATATCGGGATGCCAATTTTTTATTTGCCTTTCTATTCGCCAAACCGATTCATAATTCACAACTGCAATCTGCAATGCTTGTCCTTCTAGTGAGTATAAAGTTTCAGTCTTCTTCTCAAGTGAACCTTTTAAAATTTTTAAATCATAATCAAAGTCCGCAAACTTCGAAAATTCTTCTTTCCAAACCCCACAAATCGATAACGGGCATACTATTAAAAGATTCCTAATCCTCCTTTCATTAAATAGCTCTCCTGCAACCGCCACAGAAATTAAACTTTTGCCACAACCCATCTCAACAAGAAGTGCTGCTCCGCTATCGTTTTCAAACCGATGCATGACAAACTCAAACGCCTTCTTTTGATGTTCAAATGGGTTCGCCTTGATTGGCATTTTCATTTGTTTCATCACTTTCCTCCTCTCTAATTTCTACCGATTGAACGCTTTTTTCTGGTACGATAACCATTACTTTTTCCACACCGCCAAACCATTTAAGTGCCAGCCTTTTTATAAGTGATACTTTTCTAAACTCAGCAATACTTATGGGCTTTTCACCGGGCCGTCTGACGGTTATTCTCATTTGATGCTTTATCATTTTTTACACCTCACTTCAGAGGCTTTATTTTTTACGTTATTAAAAGTGCCTCTATATATAAGCCACGAGAGAGGGCTTACCCCCCTCACAAAAAACAAAAGATTAGATAAACACACAATATTTTTGCTCACGCATCTGAACATTTGTTAAATTTAACCTCTGGAATTGTCTTTGGTTTCCTCATATATGAGTTCCTTCAGTTTTTTACGTATGCGCCTAGACTTTTCTTGAACGCTCTTCTCTTTTATGTTCGATATATTTGCGTATTGTCTTTGAGTCATGGGTTTATCACTTAAATATAAATTACGCAGTAGTTCTTGTTCCTGTGGTTTTAATTTAGCAATCGCAGCATACAGCTTGTCCTTATCGAGATTTTTTAAAGTTTGTGAATAAACATCTGTATTGGTGGCAATACTTTGTTTGTTTGAATCAAGTAAACTTAAACTTTCATGCCTACGAGTTTCTTTGCGATTATTATTTTTTAAATCTCTGTCAAGTTCCAGAATAATTCCCTCATTCCGCTGTCCTTTCGAATTTTGATTTCTTTCAAAAAAACAAAAGGACTACGGTGGACTACGAGCTAAATACAAAAAAGACCCACTTATCTTTCCTTTCCGATTTCGAGAAAAGAAAAATAAATGGATATATCTTTGTGTTATAAAAAATATGCGAAAATCTAAAATGTTAGTATTCTTGAAATCTCGAATTCTTAATATTTGAAGATTTTAAAAACACTAATTACGTATTAAAAAGCCTTGATAAAACGAAAAAGCCATAAAGAAACAATTCTTTACGACTTCAGACTTTTTATTATTTAATTTTACTTTTTTCGCATTATTTTGGACGTGCCTATCCAAAATTCTGATACATATTAAAATTTTGAAAATATTATGTAAATCGGAATTAATATTACCCGGCGATCTACATCGCTTAAGTACGGAATAAACTTCAGATACGCACATAAAAAGAGCTACCTTTCTTTACACACCATTAAATTCTAGACCATATAGTCACCTCTTTCTTTTTTCTAATTTATTGTTTATATATTAAACCTTTTCGTTATGCATGCATGTCGAACAATGGTGTTCCATTATAAAATTTTTTAAACAAAAAAGCTCCCCTATTGGAGAACCGTTTGGAATGCTAATTTTTAGATGCAAGTTTGGAAATTTCTATTATTATTTTCTCTACCGATTCAAGATTATCCTTGTCCAGTTTTTTAAGCATTTCCGTTACATACGATAACTCGTTTTTGTTTTCTTCTACTTCAAAAAGCAAGTAATCAGATGTTACGTTTAATGCTCGTGATAATTTATATAAAGTTTCTGCAGATATCCCTTTTTGCCCAGTTTCAACGTCATAAATAAACCTATCACTTATTTCAGCCATCTCGCCTAATTTTTCACGAGTCAATTTCCTTCGTTCTCTTAGTTTCTTTATCTTTAGACCCAGCTTTTTATTAAAATTATTCACAGTTATCACCTCAATTTAGAGGTTACCAACTATTGAACATTTTAAACACAAGCTATAATTCTTGATTTATAAGAACTAATGTTGTAAAATACATATATCTATCGTTCCTATAAAACCAATATTAATTAATTTAGTGAGGAGAAAACTTGAAACAAACCATATGCACATTTGCAAGGCATAGAGAAATTTATGGCAACAGTACCTTGAAAGAAAAGCTAAAAAAAGAGATTATAAATCTAATAGAACATCATGATGTTAATACTTTTTATAATGGTGGTAAAGGTAAATTTGATTGGCTTTGCGCTGAATGCATCAAAGAACTTAAAAATGATTATCCGTTTATAAAGTCGTATTTGATTTTGGCTTATATGCCCGGAAAGAAAAATCAGTTTGATATAAATCTTTATAAGAAATTTGATGGTACTTTATATCCCGAAATAGAAAAAGCTCCACCCAAGTTCGCTATAGTCAAGCGAAATGAGTGGATGATTGATAAATCTGATTTTTTAATTGCTTATGTAGAGCATAACTGGGGCGGAGCATATAGAACACTGTCATATGCAAAAAAGCAAAGCAATATAAAAATTTGCCATATCTCTTAACATAAACATTTATACTAAGACTAAAAAATTAGTATACCCTACGCAGTTTATTGCCACAGGGTATACTTTTTAAATTTTATTATTTGCATCAGCATCGATGTTGCCCTTAAGTTTACCGCCTACTTCCACATCGAATTTCATTACTCCGCAGCGTTTTATTACATTGAATCCGTATTTTTTGCGTAGATTATCAATTACTATATTTACTTTTTCATCAGATTTCTTAATTGTTTCTACTTGCTTGCTTGGTTTATCAAAAAAGGATAACTGCTTACAACCGCTGAGCTTAGTTAAATTAGTAAGAGATATACTTATAAGTCGGATTGGGCGTCTACCTTTCCAAAGTTCTTGGAGTAGTTTTTTTGCTGCTTCATACACTTCGTTTGTTGTGCTTAGAGGCTCGGAAAAACTCATTTGATGCGATTGGTTTTGGAAATTTAAAAATCTTATGCCAACCGAGATGCTATGTGCTTTATTTCCGTCTTTTCTCATGTGCCCGGTTACTGCATCAGCAAGAGCAAGAAGTACAGTATTCGCTTCAGTTATTGAAGATAAATTTTCCTCAAGTGTTATAGAGTTACTGTATCCTTTGGGTTCAGGTCTTTCGGAAACCACAGGTGAATCATCTATGGCATTTGCAAAGCGGTGCATATATAGACTTCTTTTATTGCCAAAATGCTTTGTTAAAAATTCTATTTTCGCATTTGCAAGTTGCCCTATTTTATGTATCCCTATTGAGTTTAGCTTTTTAGCTGAAGCTCCGCCGACAAAGAGCAAATCTCCGACAGGTAGTGGCCACATTTTTGTCGGTACTTCACTTAAAAAGAGGGTATGCACTTTATCGGGCTTTTCAAAATCGCTCGCCATCTTAGCACAAAGCTTGTTCTCTCCGATTCCGACATTAACCGTGAATCCAAGCTCATTTTTTATTCTGTCTTTTATTTCATAGGCAATTTTGACCGCTTGTTTGGAATCATTAGCTATTCCTGACATATCGAGAAAACACTCATCAATCGAAAATTCTTCCATAGTGGGCGAATAGAGCTTACATATATTTTTAAATGCTTTTGAGCAAGAGCTATAAAGCTTAAAATTCGGCTTGAATATTTGCAAATGAGGGCACTTTCTAAGCGAAAAAGATAGTGGTTCACCTGTTTTCACTCCGTACTTTTTAGTTTCATTTGATTTAGCTAAAACCACGCCACGTCTTGTAGTAGGGTCGCCACCGATACATGAAGCTATCTTCCTTATATCAGATTCTCCATTTTTAACCCTTCGTGCAGCCTCCCACGAAAGAAACGCACTATTCACGTCAATATGAAAAATTATTTGATTCATAACCGCTTTCACCTGCCTTGACTAAAGTAAAATAATTCATTTACTAATATGTCGAACAAACAGTTATTATTGCTCATATTGTCAACATATCAAGATTTTGATACAATACTTATATAAAACATCAACTTTATAGCATACCCATTTATTGAAACAATATGTTATAAGCAAATGCTTCGAATTGATATAAAGCACTAGATTTTCCAAGCAAACCGCCCGTATACTGCCGGCTGTATATTCGTTATTAAATAATACTAAAAAATAAAAATAGCTAATTGCAAATTATAAACCTATGAAAGGAGAAACATATGGCTGATATAAAAACATTATTACGAGAATTAAGTGTTATAGTCGGATTTTACTATTATGCTGAACAAAGCGCATACGCAAAAGAACCAGCATCATTTATATCGATATGTAAAAAATGCTTCCTAAAGTTCCGTTAACTCAGTATGCACAGATAACAAAATTACCATCATTTAGTGCAGAACAAATTCAAATAATTGATAACGGATTCAATTTATCAAAAACTATTATAAAAAAATTCGGAATTGATACAATTGAGGAAGTTAGCTGGTACGGATTTGATACTCAAAAAGAAGAACCTTATGATATATCTATTAATAATTTAAAGTTTTCATTAAAAGAAGATAGTTTTATTTTGGAAAATATGGGCCTTTACAAATTATTAAATTGTTATACGGGATCCACATATAAAAAACGACACATATTTAGTGACTATGCTCGCCAAGAATATGAACATTGGTTTAAAGTTACTTGGAACGAATTAGTATCAACGCTAAATGAATCAGGGACATGGCTGTATAACGATACAACTAAAAACAAAAAAGCATAATCAAACTTAATAAAAACAATATCCAATTTAGCTTTTATAAAAATGAAACTCTATGTGCTAGTTCAGAACTACCTATCGATTGTTCTTTGCCCATCTATGAAAACAACACAACTGCCAAAATTCGTGAAGAAGTATTTGCCAGATTTATCAATATAAATTTAAAAAATAATTATCAATACAATATTTCAAAAAAACATGTGCAACAGCTGCAGCAGAGGCACTCGCAAAAGAACTTATCGATAATTTAGATTATCATGCTGGACTACCACGATTTCTAAGGATACATAATTCCGAATACTACTATGCGAAAACTACAAAATCGGGCATTGAAATATACAAAGTACCTTCATTATCAGAGTTTGGACACAACATAATAATAGAATCAATTGAGGCATCCGTACCAGACAAGCAAGCAAATATATTAACAACCATCAAAAATACAAAAACAGGGAAAACACTTGTTTTGAGGAACGAATGTCGATTCAGTCATGGCCAATTTAATGGCACACCAGAGGCTAAAATGTACTATGAGCACAGAGGTTCATTATTGACAATATATGAACCAATTTGATCTTACCACTTTACAAAAAGTACTTATTCCAATTCTCAGCAAGTCTCATTGCAATATTATACCCCAACACACAAGGAACCGCATTACCTATTATTTTATAGGCATCACTTGCACTTACCGATGTATTGTCATTAGTTTTAGGTAGAATAAACTGATAATCATCCGGGAAGGTTTGAATTCGAGCACATTTTCGAATGGTAAGGCGTCTTTGAGAAAGCCCCCTAGACAATTCTTCAGCATTCTTTCCTCCATTTTCTGCACTCAATCTTCTAAATTCTATGTTTCCATGATGCTCA
Organism: uncultured Oscillospiraceae bacterium; assembly: GCA_900554335.1. Lineage (GTDB taxonomy): Bacteria > Bacillota > Clostridia > Oscillospirales > Acutalibacteraceae > UMGS1491. The sequence continues at coordinate 49,691 of USGT01000006.1, read as the reverse complement.
GAACGAATAGTTGGGGAAATATGATCAATTTTAACCTCAATGTTACCTCGCCCATGCGGTAAATATTTAGCTTTAGAGTACTTAGTTTGCGACAAATCACCCTCAGCATTTTCTGGTTCACATAGTCCGGAAAACGCCTCACCGCAGGTTACAAAAGAGTATAAATTTTCACCTTTCACATTAAAAGAGTGCGTAGGGATCGGATAAGGATCGTAGTCCTTATTTTCTTCGAGATTCATCAAACCCACAAGTGCTTCTTTTGTCAATGCCGAACGTTTAAATCCATAAAAAATGACACGTTCCCTAGATTGAGGCACTCCATAATTAGCAGCATGAAGCACCTTCGCTGGAATAACAAGGTATCCACCATCAGCCGCATCTGCAAAGTCATGTTCTATAATTTCCTTTGCGTCTTTTAATGTGGTTAAACCCTTAACATTTTCTGCTATAAATATGGACGGTTGAACAATACCTATAACTTCTCTCATCCACATATATAGTTGACCTCGACTTTCAACTGTAGGCTCTCCTATTTCCATTTTTGCTCCCGTATGACTTTTTTCAGAATTAAAGCCTTTTCGTTTACCTGCGATTGAAAAGTCTTGACATGGGAATCCCCCTGTAACGATATCAATTGATTCTGGAAATACTTTTTCGCCTTATTTAGCACGTTTTACTAAATCTACCATGCTGTCTACGTGATAAATATTGTTTGCATCTTCATGATTTTTCTTAAAATAGGACACCCATGCGGCTTTAGCGTCTGAACGTATATCATTAGCAAATACTGTAGTAAAACCAGTTTGTGCAACTTTAACCCATTGCCCATGATCTTCTTCGATCCATTCAGGGTGAAGTACTGAATTGATAGACCTTTTTAAACACGAAAAACCTCCCCCAAATCCAATATCCATTCCTCCACATCCACTAAATAACGAAAGCACACGCTTCTTTTCAGAAGGTTTACTAATATAATTAGCACATTGTAATTTTGTCTTTTAGAAGACTCCATTAAACTAAAAAATGTCATTTGCTCATTCATACTTCGATACCTCTGCCATCTTATATTCTACAATATCAGAAATATCGCACCTTAATGATTCACAAATTTTTTCCAGAACAATAGTATTAACATTTTTATCTTTAGCAAGTTTTGCAATTGTTGACTGACTAAGATTGGTAAGTTCACATAAATTTGATTTTTTCATGTTTCGATCTATTAAGAGTTTCCATAGTTTCTTATATGATAGCCCCATATATATTCTCCTTTATTAAAAGTCAAAACAATTATACCTCTATTTCTTTGATTTCTCAAGGCATTTATATGCTATGTCAAAAAAAGATTTGAGATCGCATAGTCTAAATTAACATGAAATATTTTATGTATAATAATTTTAATGATAATAAAAGCTACCGTTTGAACTAGTAGCTTACAAATGTTTCTTCTTAAATTTCTAAGGTGCCTATATAATGCCCAAGCGTGTAATTCGGTTCGTATTTGTTTTTTAGAAAACTAACAGCATAATTATCATTAGATACATATACATGTACATTATCATATTCAAAACTGAATGTTATATCTCCCGCCGTATTCTGAGTTAGTGTATTGTATTTGCCGTAATAATCTAAATTTTTGGACGGAGCCTCGCCTAGAACAATAATCTTAGGTGAAATTTTATCTAATATGTATTTCGGGATTTTTCCGGATTCTCTTCCATGATGTGGGGCAAATATAATATCTGCCTTACCAATATCTAGACGGTAACCGATTTCTTCCATAAAACTATTTTCCAAATCACCAAACCATAGTAACTTTGCGCCGTTTACTGCGGTGTATCTGATAATAGGCGAAATATTATTAGGGCTCTCACCGTTCTCGGCCCGTCTTAACTCTTGTTTAAAATAAAAATTATTTATATCAGGCCACAAAATATCTATTGAAGATGGCATGCAACGCCCTTTGTATAAGTTGAGCTGTTTAACACCACCTCTTAAATCACAATACTCTTTAAAATCCTCAGTTACAACCTTTTTAGTAGCACGATTTTTTACACAGTAAAAAATACTAATACCGAATTTATTCCTGCAATCTTTTAATCCCATTATATGGTCTTCATCTGGATGCGTTGAAATGAACCTTTTTGTTTTCCTATTTTCAAATTTACTAACCAATTCATTTATAATGCGTTCCTTGTTATAATTTTCATGAAGAAAACAATCAATAACAGTAATACTATCGGAATCGTGATCAATATAAAACATGTCGCCTTCGCCTACAGAAAATGATTTTACTATACTCACTATTTATCCTCCTTATTGATGTACTCTACAATGATTTGACGTATAAAATCCCCAACTTTTTTATGACAAGCCACTACCCCTATAACATAACTTGCAACACTCACAATAAATTCAACTACAAAGTTGTTATACCAAATCATAGTAAAAATGAACGTGATCATCATAATTATAAATAAAACAAAAACTATATCTCTTATTATGCAAAATTCTGCATTTTTATTTTTAACTAAGGAATTGTCACGTACGGGATAGTAGTACTTATTGTAAAACATATCGTTTGATATATTCTCTAAACCCATGTTTTTTACAACCGACATATCGATTCTACGATCATTTTTTACATATTTAGCCGCATTTTCAAAAGGACTTTGTTTTTTAAAAACTGTAGCGAATGCTACTCGTTCTTTTTGCTCTCTTGTAAACAGCGACAATGAGATTAGCGTTATTACAAGTACTATGCCATCTAGCGATACCATAGTAGTTAAAAAATTTCTAAACATGAGTATAGAATCAAATTTTGTGATAAGATAGCTGCTAACTGCTAATATTAGTACATATATCAATGTGTATCTTTTTTCAAAATTGACTTCCATTTTAAATCCTCCCTTCAAAACATTTAAATCATCTAACATTTCACAAGTATACTTTTTATCAAATCTAGTAACGACACTCTGAAGTAAATTTAAAAAGGTAAATCATTTAAATTTTAATCATCTTCCATATCGTCATTCATAAAAGCATCAATCACACTTCTGATGTTATTGCTTAGTTTTGGATGTTTTTCGTTTTCACAAATCGCATTATATAGATGCTTTATCAACATTGCAATTTCAGATAAATTGTCTTTAGTGCAACACAGAAACCTTTTATCGTTTTGGCAAGTACACATCCAAATTTCCTTAATATGCAATACAGTATTTTCCGCCTTATAATCCATCTTCCCTGCGTCCATAATATATAAATACATCCCGTTCTTCATACGTAGCTTAAAACAATCTCCAGCTATATATGTATTATTTCCATAAGAATGTGAACTAAATATAGGCTTTGTTAATTGCTGCGGAAATGGTAAATCGTCGTCTTCTGGGAGCGTTTGCTCAGTAAATAACGGATGATCACAAATGCCATTTACGTCTACACAAAGCTTTTTATTCAAGTGTTCTGCTGTTTCACGTTGCCAATCTAGTTTACTGTCAAATGTATCACCTATTAACTTTTCTAAAAAAGGGATAAGATATTGTTCTGCTGGCGACATATACGACATATCCACCTTTAATAACATATCAATGCTAATATTAAACGCACTAGCAACATTCATTATAAACTCAATCCCTGGTTTAGTATTTTCATCTTTACTTGTCCTAGAAATATATCCAGGGCTAACCCCCGCTTCTGCTTCTAATTCACCTACTTTTTTACCCAGTTTCTTCAGCATAAACGAAATGTTTTTAAATAGAATTCTTTTGTCCATATAAGAGCACCTCCTTCATTGTTTTATCTATACTATAATATTGATTTGCGATATGTTCGTCAATATTTGAAACACAGAAATAAAATCGGAAAATATATCAAATTTATTTCACAATAGCCAAAAATCATACTATTTTTTCAAATGTGTAAATTATTATAAAACATGACCAGCTGTAACCTTCGCATTCGTTTCTGCAACTTAAATCCTTGAGTTAAAACTTCTACTTTATCCGTTTGTCAGATATAACAAGATTCAAAAATGAAATTGCACATATATGCGCCCAAAATAGCCGTGCGGAAGTATGCACCCCTTTGAGAAAATTCATGGGAAAATGAAACCTTGAGCGTCAAGGTTTCATTTTTTTCTAATTTACTATTCAAATAAGTCCTATAACATAAATTTTTGAATCTAAAATTTATATTCAAACATAAAGAAAGCCCAATAATACTGGGCTTTCAATTGTATCAATATTAGAGTACAAATATGGTACGGGTGACAGGACTCGAACCTGCACAGCGCAAACTACTAGGACCTAAACCTAGCGCGTCTACCAATTCCGCCACACCCGCTAGAACTTAATTTAGTATATCACACTTTTATTTTATATGCAAGGGGAAATATAAAAAAGCAGGAGGCTGACAACAACTCAGCCGCCTACTCACTAATTTTTATGTATTAGTCTTTTTTCTTTCTGCTAGCAAATGCTGCAAGACCACTTGTGAGCATTGTTGAAATTAAAGGAAGAACGCTAGCGTCTCCAGTTTTGTAGAATTCGCTGTTTGAAGCTTCTTTCTTAGCTGCTTCTGCTTTTTTAGCTTCTTCAGCTTTCTTTTCGTCTTTTTTAGCTTCTTCAGGTTTAGGATCTTTTCCTTCACCAGTTGTGTCTTCGCTTGCAGGTACTGCGAAAAGACCTTCAATGAGATCTGTGAATGTAGCTACTGTATCATTTTCTTCAAGGGAAATTTGTTTGGTTATACTATGTCCGTCAAGTTTAATTTTTACATTTTGGTCATTCAATGCAGGATCAAATTTATATCCCTTGTCTACAAGGTCTTTTGGAATTGTTAAACGAATGCTGTGTTTATATTCAACACCATCTTCGAATTTATCAAAGAGAGTTTTTCCTTCACCTTCAAGTTTTCCGCTCCATCTTGCTGAAGATGTTTTTACTTTGCCGCTTTCTGTTTCTTCCCACATATCTTCAACAGTGAACTTCGGGCTTGAAACTGAAGATGTTGCTTTTCCTTCTGGGTCAACACCAACAACAGGATCTTTTGTTTTTACTTCAATTTCTTCTGCTCCGATTGATAATGCTTCAACTTTAGCATTTTCAAGTTTAGCATTTCCTTGATGTCCGATATCTACTTCATCCCACTGTTTTTCAGTTCCTTGGAATGTAACTTTTTCTAATTTGTCGCAACCTTCAAATGCATGGTCGCCAACTGTTTTGAGAGCTTGTGGTAAATCTACTTCTTTGAGTTCTTTTAATCCAGCCATTGAATATTTACCAATTTTCTCAACTTTTTCGCCTACTTGAACATATTTAACTTCTTTCTTTTGTTTGTCTGTCCAAGAATTTGTTTCTTTACTTTCGCAGTCTTTTATTACTGTGCCATCTCTGCTGTCAGCAGTCGATCCTTCAACAGAAATTGTTGCTTCTCTTCCTGAAGAGCTTGAATCAGCATGGACATCTCCCTGTGCTGCATAAGCATGCTCAGTAACAAATGGTAAAGCTAAAAATGCTGCTACGCATAATGGTAAAACCTTTGTGAATTTGTTGTTCATTTGAAACAACTCCTTTATTTTAATATTTTCCGGAAGTCAAACAGTCCTATTCGACCACCTAAACAACATTATATATAGAAATATACATAAGTCAAGCCTTTTTTATTAAAAAAATAACTATTTTTCATAAAATAATTTGATTTTAAATAAAAATGAAGAATTTAGATACAAAATCATAATTTATTTCTTTATATTTTATGTTTATTACAAAAAATAGCATTTATTTACATTTTCCATAGTGTATTTTTGACTAATAAAACTAAATTTTTGAGTGTTTTTGCGTGCTTATAGTGCATTTTAACACTCTAATCAAATAAAAAGCAGCGGCTAACCCAAGCTAGCCGCCACATTAATCTTTTTATCTATTTTTTCTTCTTTTTTTAGCAAACCAAACACTTGCTAAGCCGCTTGTTAACACAGTTGAAATCAAAGAGATTAAACCTGGATTGTCGCCCGTTTTGTAAATAATATCACTAATAATATTGCCCTTTGAGTCGCTGCCTGTGTCGGTTCCATCACTTTTCGAATCCGAAGAAGCTTTAACATCAAATTTAGTTTCGCACTCGCCGTCTTCGTAAACCAATGTTAAGGTGTGGTCTCCAGCGCTAAGAGTTTTTAGATAATCATTTTTGAGTTCAACAATAGTTGAGCCGGATTTAACAGTGTAGTCTTTGTCTTTCGTTAAAACAGTGCCATCAACTTTAACGCTCGAAAGCTTGTCTAAACTTCCGTTTGCACGGAAAACAAGCGAACCATTTTCGGTTTCAGTATAAGTGTTTCCGTCAACTGCGCTTAATTTATAGTCTGTAGCTTTGCAAATTGTGCAAACGCCATCTTCGCCAAATTCGTGCTCAACTTTCTTGCCTTTTTCATTTTCGAAGGTTTCTTCGCTTTTGGTGCCTTTGCTGCTTTCGCCGCATTCGCAGGATTTATAATAAGATATAACATCGCCGCAAGTAAGGCCATCTTTAAGGTATTTTTTATCTTCAACTTTCTTGTCAAAAGTGTGTTTAGTAACGTCTTTTTTATAGTCGCAATCTTTGCATTTATGATAATGGCTTTCGCTGTCGCTTAACCATGCTTCACCAAAAGTATGAGCCACGGTTTCTGAGTGAGCATCGCAGTATTTGCATTTATGGTAATGGCCGTTTTCGCCGTCGCTTATAAAGGTGCTTTCATCGAAAGTGTGAGGAATCATTTCAATTTCAACGCTTGAAGCATCTGTTATTTCTTTGCCCGCTTGGCCGTTTTCACTTTTGAAAAGTTTACCGCATTCCTTGCATTTGAAATATTCGATATTACCTTTCTTTGTGCAAGTTGGTTCTTTTGCTTCAACTTTTTCGTATGTATGGTCAACAATAGCTAGCACAGTGTCGTCGGAAGTTAAAGAACTCTGAGCATTTTCATCTGCAAACAATTTGGTGCATGTCGGGCATTGATAATACTTAATGTTTCCGGGTTTAGTGCACGTTGGTTCCACTCTTTCTTTCGTGGTAAGCGGGAAATAATGTTTCGTTCCAAGAACGGCTGAAGTCATAACGACTTTTTCTTCAGTTATTACACTATTCTTTACGCTTTCGCCGCCTAATTTAGTAGAAACGCTCGGGTTAAAGTAATATTTATCTTTCGGCAATAAGCAAACAGTATATTTGTATAAACCGTTTTCTTCGAAGTTTTCAAGTTTAGCCACTTCCGTGCCTGATGAAGGATAATCGCCTGAAACAACACGTTTTTCAACTTTGCCCGAAGAGTTCACTTTTTCCCATGCTTCGTAACTAATACTATAATTAGCATTTGCGCTAACACTTTGGGCAAACTTCGGTTTAGAACCTACGGTGTTACAAGAAATATCAAAGTTTTCACTTTTTGACACTTCAACTGAATCTATGCTAATTAGTGCATTGAAAACATCTCTAAAAGTAACAGTTCCAGTCAAAGGTGAGGCGCTGTCAACTTCAACGCTTTTATTGTTAATCGCCATAAGTCTTTGGAAATTAAATTTGTCACTGTTCAATTTCAGAATAATAACGTATTTATATTTAACATTTTCTTTGAATTTATTGTTGTTATCTTTTGTTATTTCATCAGTGCTGTCGCTAATATTCACCCATTTTTCTTCCATAGTTAATCTCGGAGCAGTTCCTCCGTTATCTGTTAGCGTCGCGCTAAAAGTAGGCCTCTCACCAACATGATATTTTAAAGTTTCATTCACATTTTCCACTGATATATTCTGCCCGTTAACAACCGTGTAATAAATCTCAACGCCAGCAGCAACTTTATCTCTAATTTCATTTATATTTAAGTTTTCGCCATTTCCTTCAAAGTAAACGCTCTTTAAACTGCTGCCTTTCAAGGAATTTTCACCTATGTGCTTAATGCTTTCCGGCAATAATATGCTGCTAACATCTATTCCGCTGCTTGCAAAGTCTGCTATACCTATAGTATCGCTCGCAACTTTTATATCACTTGATTTATTTTCTTCAGTTGAGTCAAATCCCGTTAACCATCCGCCAGCATACCTAACGCCGTCTTCTCCAACGGCTTCACATTTTGCACCTTTAAATGCATCAACGCCGATTCTTTTCACGGAAGATGGAATCTCAACTGTTTCAGCATTATTAAGTCCGTAAAAAGCGTAATTTCCGATGGATGTAACTCCGTCTTCTATTACAATAGAAGTTATATTTGACGCTTTATCATACCAAGGGGAGCTAATTGATTCAGCAAAGTCTTCCATTTCGCCGCTTCCGCTGATCGTCAAAACCCCTTCGGCAGTAACTTCCCATGAAACGCTATTTGTTGAGCTACCAGTGCCAACAGCGCTGCAATCACCCGAATCGCTTATGCCAGCAAGTACGGAAGAAAACGATGACATCGGAAATGCCAAAAATGCCGCTAAACAAACCGAACAAGCTCCTTTAAATGTTTTGTTCACATCCATTAAAACAACTCCTTTACATACATTATTTTTTAGTAGCTAGAAATAATATCCTAGCACCTGAAAGCAATTATATAACTATACGCTAAAAATTTCAAGTATATTTTTAAAATAATTAACTATTTACAATAAAATTTATCAAAAATCAAAATTTACAAAATAAAATAAAGCCTACTAAGCCGGTTTAGCAAGCTTTATTCAGGTTTTTTACTTAATAAAATTCTTTTATAATTTGTTTTTTGGCAATAATTGAAAATAATGTAAAATTTTGTTGTATTATACCTGGTTTTAATATAAAATATTTCTCAGTAGTGGGAGTTTAGCCTACGGAAAACGGTTAATCTGCCCCTGAGAAAGGGGTGGATGATATGCTAAAGTTATTAGTGGTAAGTGGATTTTTTGCAACCCTTTTCTTAGTAATTTATCTTATTTTAGATTCTGCATATAAAAAAATGAAATAACCGTTTCCCTCTACCAAAGTTGAACGGTTATTTTGTTAACTTAATCATTTTTGGGGGCTAGCCGCTTTTCAAACGGTCAGGCTCCTACTACTTTTATTATATGCATCTTATTTTGAAAAGTCAACACTTTGTTTTTTGGCAATAATTGAAAATAATGTAAAATTTTGTTGTATTACGCCTGGTTTTAATATAAAATGTTTCTCAGTAGTAGGAGTTTAGCCTACGATTGGCGGTTAATCTGCCTCCGGTTAGGAGGTAGAAATTATGTTCGGGTTTATTTTATTTATAAGTCCTCTGGTAATTTATTTTTTAGTGTTATTAAACGTTATTAATTACTTAGATAAAAACATAAAAAAATAAAAACCGCCACTCTACCAAAGTCCGGTTTTTATATAAACAAAAAATCCTTTGGAGGCTGACCGCTTTTCAAACGGTTTAGCTTCTACTACTTTTATTATATGCATCTTATTTTGAAAAGTCAACATTTTATTTTTAATGTCATTAATCTAATTGATAAAAAATAAAAACCGCCACTCTCCCAAAAGTCCGATTTTTATTAAACTAATCTTTGGAGGCTAGCCGCTTTTCAAACGGTTTAGCTCTTCCTGCTAATATATAATTAAAAAATAAAAATGTCAACTACTAGTTAATATTTTAAAAGAAAAGTCTCTCCCAAAATTAAAGGAGAGACTCTATTTTTGTTAATTTTGTTCTGTGGCTTGAGCTGCGCTTGAACCCGAACATCCTCCGCAGCCGCCGCATCCGGAAGATTCGTTTTTAATTTTTGGTGGGAAAAATTCTGCTGTTGGGAATTCAATCCTGCTGAAAAGATCGCAAGGATTATCGCTTGAAGAGGTGCATTCTTTCGTTGGAACACAGAAATCATAAGCAGGAATAAGCATTTGAACATTTCTTTCAATCTGAACTATGGTGAAAATTCCAAGCGTAACCGCAACCGCTCTGCTCACAGCATTAGACCTTATAAATTCGCCGCCAAAACGCCTGCAAATTGATTCTGGAACCCTAGTTTGAGTTTGGCAAGCGCACTCGCTTACAGTGCAAAGTTTAGCCGAAAGCGCCACAGGATCAGCAACTTGAACCACAGCACGCGGCAAATTCCTGAGTGAAGCATTTTGAACATCAGTCTCGCCCGAAGAAAACTCAGAACTAAACACTCTTACGCCGCCTTCGCTTCCGTAAAGAATAGCCCTTTTGCTGAAAACGCAAAGCCCTGCAACGGTTGCCGGCATAACTGAAGGAGCCATGAAAGCTTCAATATCAACTTCGAAAAAGTAGGTCATATCAATAGAATAATAACCCCTGCGGAAAGGAACAGGCTCCATATCAATGAAAGTTGTAATAACACTAACATCTTTAACCCTCACGCTTGTTGCTTGATCGATAATATGCTGACCGGATTCTGTAAAATTCACTCTTAAATTTTCAAGGCAGCTTCTGTCTGCGCAAGAATCGTAAACTCTGTAAGCATCAATGCAAACAGGCTCTTTAAATTGGTTATTTTCACGGCAAGAAAAGGTAGAAAAATTCTCTGTCATATAAAAATCCCTCCATAATATTAATGGCTGTCAAAAATAGTTGATAAATATTTTACTTTGAAAATTACTATTTCTTACTGACAATTCCCAAAAATTTGGGTTTCCAATAATCATATTATGGAGGTAATTTAAAATTTGTTACCTGTTATCTTTTTTCAAGTTTAGCGTAATTAGACATAAGTTTTTTGGTAACTCCGCCAAAATTTATGGACATCATGCTGTCATTAGCAATTGGAACAATAGACTCAATTATTCCCTCGCCAAAAGAAGCGTGGTAAACTTTGTCTCCAACATTAAAAAGCGTTTCTTTTGTGCTGTGGCAATAGCTTCTTCCGCCGCCAATACCGCCAAAATTATGAGCTGCCATAACCGACTGAGCTCTTTGTTCTTGAGCAGATTTCGGAATCGTTTGGCCTGCTTCGGGCTGTTTCCAGTCACGAGATTTCGTTTTAAAAATAAGCTCTTCTGGAATTTCACTCAAAAACCTTGAAGCTTTATTGTGCGAAGTACTTCCGGAATACATTCTGCTGTCGGAATCAAGGAGGTAAAGGCTCTTTTTGCACCTGGTTATGCCAACGTATGCAAGCCTTCTTTCTTCTTCCATTTCCATTCCGCTCATGTCTTCCATTGCCTGAATTCCTGGGAAGATTCCCTCTTCAAGGCCCGGAATAAACACGTTCGGGAACTCAAGGCCCTTTGAAGCGTGCAGCGTCATGAGAACAACGGCATCAGAGTCTGCATCGTAATTATCCACATCAGAGAAAAGCGAAATTTCTTCCAAAAATCCTGCCAAAGTTGCGTTTTTGCCGTTTTCATGTTCATAGCTCTTAATGCTGCTGAGCAATTCCTTCACGTTTTCAATTCTGGCTTCGCTGCTATCTCTTTCAGATTTAAGGAAGCTAATATACTCGGTTCTGTCGAGAAGCATTTCATAAAGCTCTGAAAGCAAAATCTTCCCTGATTTGTAAGTATAAATAAGCTCGTCAATCAAATTAGCAAAGGTTTTAAGCTTCATGGCCACTCTTTGAAGGCTATCGAACTTATCGCATTCACGCATAACACTGAGCAAATCTTTGCCAGTTTCTTTTGAAATTTCAGAAGCCTGAGAAATTGTCCTTTCGCCAATTGAGCGCCTCGGCTGATTGATAATTCTTCTAAGCCTAATTTCGTCACGTGGGTTGTTAATAACGCTCAAATAAGCAATCATGTCGCGAATTTCTTTTCTGTCATAGAACCTATGGCCGCCATAAATGCGGTAAGGCACGCCTCTTCTCATGAGAACCTTTTCAAGAACGTTTGATTGAGAGTTCCTGCGATATAAAACCGCGCAGTCAGAATATTTTTCGCCTCTTGCAACTCTGTCTTGAATTGCTTCTGCGATGAAATTGGCTTCATCGTGCTCGTTGTAAGCCGTGTGAACCCTAATGAGTTCCCCCGGAGGGTTTTCAGTCCACAATGTTTTGCCTTTTCTGTAAGCATTGTTTTTAATAACCGCATTAGCCGCATCAATTATGTTTTTAGTCGACCTGTAGCTCTGCTCAAACCTAACGAGTTTAGCATTTTCAAAGTCTTTATCGAATTCAATAATATTCTTAATCGAAGCGCCTCTGAATTTATAAATACTTTGGTCATCATCGCCCACAACACAAATATTTTTGCTTTTTTCAGCCAAACTTTTTATCAAAACGCTTTGAGAATAGTTCGTGTCTTGATATTCATCAACGAGAATATATTCAAACTCGCGCCTGTAGCTTTCAAGCACTTCAGGGTGTTCCTTAAAAAGTTTAACAGTATTAAAAATAAGGTCGTCAAAGTCCATTGCGTTGGCTTCTTTGAGCTTTCTTTGATAATATTCATAAACTTCATAAGGCACGCCGCTGAATTTGTAGCCTTCGTTTTGAACTTCTTTATATCCTTCAGGAGTGATAAGTTTGTCTTTCTGGCGGGAAATTATGTTCTTAATACTTCTTGCAGAAATGAGTTTATCATCAAGTTTTAAAGTTTTAAGGCATTCTTTAATAACCTTTATGCTGTCTTCATCATCGTAAATAGTGAAATGGCTCGTGTAGCCTATTTTCAAAGCGTGAATTCTAAGAATTCTTGAGCAAAGGCTGTGAAAAGTTGAAGCGCAAATGTCCTTAGCTCTTTCGCCAAGGGCAGCACTGAGCCTATTTTTAAGCTCGTTTGCAGCTTTATTCGTGAAGGTTATGGCCAAAATGTTCCAAGGTTTAACGGGGTTTACCTTTATGAGTTCATCAACTTCGTGGCTATCTTCGGGGTTTTCGCAAGCCGCTTTAAGCATATTTATCATGTCTTCATTTAAATTCTTAGGCACGCTATCGCTCAGGTAAGCATCGCCGTAGGTAACCATATTCACAATTCGGCTTATAACCGCCGTTGTTTTTCCGCTTCCTGCACCTGCGATAACAACCATCGGGCCTTTAACATTAAAAACCGCTTCGAGCTGTGTTTCGTTAAGATTTGAAAATTTCTTTTTCAAAAAAGTTTTCTTTAATTCCCTAAATTCTCTGGAAATTTTATCTGACAATTTATAAGCACCACCATACCGAGAGCACCAAAAAATAAGTCCGCACTACAAATTCACAAATGTATAACTTCCTCGAAGATTGATAGCTCTTCAAAATTCATTTTAACAATATAATTATACCTCTTTTTTAGCCAAAAATCAAGCCATTATTGCTTAGCATCTGAAAGCGGCCAAATAGCGCTAACATTAAAAGCAACTGTCTTGTCATTGCCTGCGCCGTCTTGAATCTGCACTTTAACAAGCCCAGTTACCGGAAACCTCGCAGTAACGGTTCCAAGGCCTTCGTCCGTTCCCACAGTTTCGCCAATTGCAGGCATTTTGCTGATTAAATCAAGGTAAGTTTCCTGCTCATATTTAAGGCAGCATTTAAGCCTGCCGCAAATTCCCGAAAGCTTAACCGGGTTAAGCGAAATGCCTTGATCCTTTGCCATTTTGACTGAAATGGATTGAAAATCACTCAAAAAGGTTGAGCAGCAAAGCGGTTTGCCGCAAATTCCCAATCCGCCGAGGATTCTTGCTTCATCTCTTATTCCAACTTGGCGAAGTTCGATTCTAACTTTAAAAGTGTAAGCAAGATCTTTAACAAGACTCCTGAAATCAACGCGCGACTCAGAAATAAAGTAAAAAATAAGCTTGCTTCTGTCGAACATATATTCAACGTCGATTATTTTCATTTTCAATTTGTGCTCGGCAATTTTTTTCTTGCAAATTTCCCAAGCTTTTTTCTCTTCCTGCTCTTTGAGCTCAAGCGATTTTAAATCCTTTTCATTTGCTTTTCTGATTATTTTTTCATCAGGGAAGATTTTTCTGCTTTCAGAAAGCTCTTTTTTAACCGCAATAACCTTCCCGCACTCGATTCCTCTTTTGGTTTGAGCAATAATAAGCTCACCTTTTGAAATGTCGTTTTGAGGATAAATAAAATAACGAATTTTCCCTATTTCTTTGAACCTTGCACCAACGACCAAACTCAAACAATTAACCTCCTTTTTGTAGGGCAATGCTGACCATACTTATTATTAAATTAATATTTACATTTTTGTTTATAAGCTCAAAGCAAAATTTCAAGCTTTCAAGCATTTTGTCTGCTCGCTCAAGAGAAACGCCGCTCCCAGAATTCTTAACAAGACCTATTAGACCCTTCATAAGGCACAAAACAAAATTTTTAAGAAAGGTTCTGTCAGCAGGCAATGTCGCCAAAATTTTCAAAACCTCTGAAAGCTTGCCCGCAAAGCTAAGGCTTAAAACTTCGCTGCATTTATTTTCAAGTTCAGGGCCGAAAGTTTCGTCTTCACTTTCGCTTAAATTAAAAATCTCGCAGCGTGAAAGAACCGTGCTCAAAAGCAAATCGCTTGACTTGCAAACGAGAATAAACACCACGTTTTTAGGCGGTTCTTCAAGGATTTTTATGAAAGCATTTTGCGCCTGAACCGTTAAAGCCTCGGCGGGAGCTAAAATATAAACTTTGTAAGCCCCTTCATTCGGGAGAATATAAGCATCCTGCCTGACGTTTCTTATCTCTTCGATTTTTATTGATTTAGCGTCTTTTTCAAGCGAAATAATTTTTAAATCCGGGTGGAAACCCTTCTCCACTTTAACGCACGAACCGCACTGCCCGCAAGGCTTTTTATCGCCTGAAAGGCAAAGAATACTTTTCGCAATTTTCAAGGCTTCTTCGTTTGCTTTCTCGAAGTTTAAAGATTCCAAAATTATCGCATGAGGAGGATTTTCACAAATTTTTTCAAAACTGAATTTACTCATGCTTTAAACCTTTTCGAATCTGTCAACGTCTAAAACGAATATGATAGCTCCGCCCGTGGTTATTTCAAAAGGAGGAGTCGAAACCAAGTCGGGGTAAATCGGGCTTGTGTCCATGGCAAGTTGCTTTCTCTTGCTGCTGTATTTAGAAATAATTTCAATTACTTTGTTAGTTTTATTATCTTCAACTCCAATGATAAGCGTGGTGTTGCCTGACTTCAAAAAACCGCCTGTTGAAGCCATTCTGGTAACTTGAAAATTTTCTTCAGTGAGAGCATCCATAACGATTGAAGAATCATTTTTGCTCATGATTGCCATAACTAATTTCATAACTACCTCCGCAAATTCAAAATTTATTTTTTTATTTTACCACATTTATTTCTGTAATGCCATACTCGAAAAGAGATTCTTTCTCAAAAACGCCTATTTCTTCACCGGGCATAACAACCGGCACACCGGGCGGGCACGGGCAGACTATCTCCGCTGCAATTCTGCCAAGGCAAGCTTCCAAAGGAACTGCCTCAAAATCGCTCATAACACCGTCTGTCAGCGAACAAACTTTTTTCGGAATATTCATTTCAAAAGTTTCGGGCAAAGTAATTTTTTTATCTTTAGGCTTTATTTCTTTCACGAAACTTTCAAGGCGGCGCCAGTCTTCTTCGGAATTAAAAGGCGTAGGAATAAGCACAACATGATATTTGCCGCACATTTCGGGCTCTATTTTGTATTTATAAAGTTCATCACGAAGTTCATACCCGCTAAAGCCCAAAACGCCTGCGTTGATTGTTATTCTCGCAGGGTCAATGCCATTTAAAAACATATTTTCCACATTCGAAAGCTTTTTCAAATTGCTCACTTTTTCCGCTAAGGCTTTGTATTCTTTTTCGCCGTTTTTTTCAAGCCAGCACCTTGCGATGTCAAGCGAGGCCATAATCGGGTAAGAAGGGCTGGTTGAACCAAAAAGCGCCATAGCGGACTTAGCTTTGTTTTTGAATTTTTCTTCGTTTACGTGAAGCCATGCACCAGCAGTTAAAACAGGAAGCGTTTTATGAGCGGAATCTGCAGTCATCGCAGCGCCAAAATCAAGCGGATGAAGCCCCAAAAATTTAAGATGCGCACCGTGAGCATTATCAACTATCACAGGAATTCCAAACCTGCTGCAAATCTTGGAAATTAAAGAAATATCTTGCATAACGCCAAAGTAATTCGGGCTCGTTAGATAAAAAGCCTTGGCATCTTTGTTCTTTGCTAGCTTATTTTCAAGGTCTTTGATGTCAATGCCCCAGGCGATGCCGTTTTCGAAGTTTCTTTTAACCCAAACGGGCTCTATTCCTAAAAGGGCCATGGCCGAAACCGCCGAGCGATGGACTAGCCTATCGCAAAGGATTTTCTCGCCTCTTCCTGCGCAAAGCCTTATCATAGCTTGCATGCAAAGAGTGTTCCCGCCCGAAGAAAAAAACGAAGCCTTGCTGCCGTAAAGTTTGCTCACTTTCTCTTCAGAGGCTTTAATCGCTCCGCTTGCTTCATAAAGGCTGTCAGTCATCGGGAGCTCAGTGTAATCAAGGCTTAAAAGGTCGATTTTACTGTAAAAATTATTTTTATGCCCAGGTGTATGAAACGAAGACCTGCCCAAGCTTTTGTAGTCAAGCAGCGCTTTGTAGAGAGTTTCTTGCATTAAATTTTCCCCTTTGAATATCAAAATGTATATGTAGAAAAACCGCAGGAAATAATAAAAAAGAAGGATGTGATATTAAAATGAAAGTTTCAAAAAAACAGTACAGTCAAATGACAGGAAAAAGCTCGCCGGCAAGCCCAATCTGGAAAGACATTTTCATGGCGTTTATTTCAGGAGGCTTCATTTGCACGGTGGGCCAAGCATTGACCAATATTTACATGATGAATTTCAGCCTTAGCAAAAAAGACGCCAGCACCTGGACTTCAATCACTTTGATAGCCGTGGCTTCGTTTTTAACAGCCATAAACTGGTATGGCACGATCGCAAAGCACGCAGGCGCCGGAACAATCGTTCCGATCACAGGTTTTTCAAACTCAATAACCGCTCCGGCAATTGAATTCAAAAGCGAAGGCCACATTTTTGGAATAGGCGCAAAAATGTTCATAATGGCCGGACCTGTAATCGTTTATGGAACAATTTCATCGATGATTTACGGGCTTATAGTTTACATGCTGAAACTTTACTAATTAAAGCCTTTGCCTGCAAACTTCATACATTAAAACTCCAGCAGCAACCGAAGCATTAAGCGAATTGACTTTGCCTTTCATTGGAAGAGAAAGAATGAAATCGCATTTTTTTCTAACATTCCCGCTTATTCCTCTTCCCTCGGAGCCAACAACGATTCCAACTGCTCCGGTTAGGTCTTCGCTCGTCCAGTTTTTGCCAAGCATGTCAGCGCCGTAAATCCAAAAGCCTTTATCTTTAAGCTCGTCAATCGCAGAAGAAATATTATTAACTTTGGCAACGAGCACATGCTCCAAAGCGCCCGCAGAAGATTTTTCAACGGCCAAAGTAAGGCCGGAGGCTCTTCTTTTCGGGACTATAACGCCGTGAGCGCCAACGCACTCTGCAGTTCTTATTATAGCGCCGAGATTATGCGGGTCTTCGATTCCATCGGCGATTATAACGAAAGGTTTCTCGTTTCGTTTTTCAGCAAGAGCCAAGATTTCGTCGATGCTCGAAGAAGCCTTTGCGCCAACCAATGCAGCTATTCCTTGATGGTTAAAATTCCCAAGAGAATCCAAAACGGATTTATTAACTTTTTTAACTGTTATATTTTTGCTTTTTGCCAAGTTTATTATTTCAGAAACGGCTCTTGCATTTTCGCTAATCATGATGCAGTCTATTATCCTGCCAGATTTTAATGCTTCTTTAACTGCGTTCCTGCCTACTATATATTCGTTTTCGGATTTTTTCTTAGAAAATTTCTTCTGGTTATTCAATATTATTTCCTCCTGTTTTTAAAAACTTTTCTATGCTCAAAAGAGTCTCTTTGCTCAAAATATGCTCGGCTCTGCAAGCGTCGGTTTCGGCAATTTCAGGGCTTACCTTTAAAATATCTGTGAAAAACTTTGTTAAAATTTTGTGTCTATCATAAACATTCGCGGCAATTTTCCTGCCTTTTTCGGTGAGAACAATCTTGCCGTATTTTTCTTGCAAAACCATATTTTCAGCTTTGAGAGTGTTGATAGCTCGGCTGACGCTTGCCTTTGAAAAAGAAAGAAAGTTCGCAATATCGGTCAGCCTTGCTTCCTTGCCGCTTTGCTCGATTATATAAACAACTTCCAAATAATCTTCCAAAGAGCCGGTAAGGCATTTTTCCATAAAAAGCCCTCCTTTAACGCTTACTTTTGCTGTTGTCTTTCTTTTTGCTGCAAAGGCCAAAATTTGCGCAGCCCGCGCATCTTGAAGGCGGGTTTTCTTTGGCTTTTTTGCGTTTAAAAACCATCCAAGCTGCAAACAAACCAACTAAAAATAAAATTACCAAAATATCTACTAAATTCACTTTAAAAATCCTTTCTTTAATATTTTTTTATTTAAGATTATCTTTTATTTCATAAACATTTTCGCACGAAAACACAGGGCCAAAAGACTCGGCTTCGCTTTTGCTTTTGAAACACATTCCGTACATAACAGCGCCAAAATCAACCCCTGATTTCTTAGCTGCTTCGCCGTCAACCCAAGAGTCGCCAATCAAAATAGCGCTTTTCGGGTTAAACATATTTTTAATTTTTTCAATCATCTCGGCTTTTTCAAAGCTCTCGGCATCATCTTGGCCATAAACCGCACTGAAAAAATGCAAAATATTCAAATTTTTCAAAATCTCATTTGCAACGAATTCATTTTTCAAGGTTGCCACAGCGATTATAACGCCGTTTGATTTAAGAAATTCAAGAAGCTCAGTGACGCCGCCATAAAGCTTGACTTTAAAAAGGCCCTCGGTTTTCATGTAATTCCTGTGAATTTTCATTGCGTTTTCAAGTTTCTCGCCCTCGAAATTAAAATGATTTTTCAAAATGCTCCTGGTGCAATCTTTAAACATCGGGCGGATTTCCTCTTCGCTAACGCCTGAAATTCCAAACTTCGGTAAGAATTTAGCAATAGAACTGCAAATTCCGGCGGAATTATCAATGAGAGTGCCATCTAAATCAAAAATAACGCAATCATACTTCAATTTAATAACCTCTCTTTTTTAAGCTACTCTAAAAAGAGTTAAAAACTGGTAAACAAGCGCGGACATAAAGTAAGCCACCAAGAGCTGATAAAGAACCGAGAAAATAGCCAATTTTTTGTCTTCGTATTCTTTGTAAATCGCTGAAACCGCAGCAACGCACGGAGTATACAAAAGCGCGAAAACCAAAAACGAAATTGCACTCGCAAGGCTAAAGCTGTGGCTCAAAACTTCGCTTAGCTCGCCGCTTCCGGCATAAAGAACTGAAAGCGTGCTAACGATAGATTCTTTAGCCATAAGCCCGGTAACAAGCGAAACGCTGACTTCCCAGTTGCCAAAGCCGCAAATTTCAAACGCAGGAGCAATAACCTGGCCAATTTTCGCAAGAATACTCTGGGAATTATCCGAAACAGCTTTGAAATCAGGGCCAAAATATTGCAAAAACCAAACAACAACAGTTGCAATCAAAATGACAGTTCCAGCTCTTTCGATGAAGTCTTTTGTTCTGTCCCAAACGCTGAGCCTAACGTTTTTAAACGACGGCCATTTGTAATCCGGCACTTCCATTATGAAAGGAGACTCCTCGCCTTTGAAAACGGTGTCTTTGAAAAGAAGCGCCGTAAGGCAGGCGCAAACAACGCCGAAACCATACAGAGAAAACAAAACCAGAGTTTGATGATTCGGGAAGAATGTTGAAGCAAAAAGCAAGTAAAGCGGCATCTTCGCGCTGCAAGACATAAACGGAATCAAAAATATAACTAAGTTTTTGTCTTTCTTGCTTTCAAGAATTTTGCTGCCCAAAACCGCAGGAACAGTGCACCCGAAACCCATTATCATCGGCACGAACGCCTTGCCTGAAAGGCCGATTTTCCTCATTGGCCTATCCATAATAAACGCAGCCCTTGCCATGTATCCGCAATCTTCAAGAAGCGAAAGAAGCGTGAAAAGCAGCACAATTTGCGGCAAAAACGAAATAACCGCTCCAACGCCTTTTATAATGGAATCCACGACTAAACTTTTCAGCCACGGCGAAACACCTATGTAATTCAAAATGCTAAGAACCATGCCTTGAGTTTGCGTATTGATGAAATCTTCGCAAATGTTTTTAAGCGTAACCCCAAGCGGGCCAAAAGTGAGGTAAAAAATCGAAAGAATTAAAAACAAAAAGCAAGGAAACGCAGTGAATTTGCCTGTTAAAATTTTATCGATTCTTTCCGAAAACGTCATAGTGCTTTCGGGTTTCAAATTTTTTATAGCTCTTTGGCAAAGGTCGTAGATATATGTGTATCTCTCCTCAGGAATTATAGTATCTTTTTCTTTGCCGAGAGATTTGCTCACGTCATTCCTGATTTTTTCTATTTCGTTAAGTTTATCTTTCGAAAGTTTGTAGCTTTCAAGCACAATGCAATCGCCTTCGAAAGCCTTAACAGTTTTAAACCTGCTGCTAAAAACGTAAGCGTTGCCTTCGTTTAAAATTTTGTCGATTTTTTCAAGAGAATTTTCAACTTTTTCAGAATAAATACTGCTGCTTCCGCGAACGAAACTACCACGCTTAACCGAAAGCGAAAGGCATTCGAGGAGTTTTTCAATTCCTTTGTTTTTACCGGCAGAAACTGCAACAACAGGCACTCCCAAGCGCTTTTCAAGCTCTTTGTAATCAATTCTTTTGTTTTTGAGCAAATCGGTCATGTTAAGAACCAAAATCATTTTGCAGTCAAGCTCCAAAAGCTGGGTGGTTAAATAAAGATTTCTTTCTAAATTGGTTGAATCCAAAATGTTTATTATAACATCTGGCGATTCATTTATAATGTAGTTCCTTGTAACAACCTCTTCAGGTGAATAAGGCGAAAGCGAATAAACGCCAGGGAGATCAACGAGGCTAATATCATCGCCAATTCCTTTTATTTTTCCTTCTTTTCTTTCAACCGTTACGCCGGGCCAGTTTCCAACATATTGATAGCTGCCGGTTAATTTATTAAAAAGCGTTGTTTTGCCGCTGTTCGGGTTGCCAACCAAAGCAACCTTGTAAGTGCGAGAATAATCCTCGTCGTTTTTTATTATAGGAGCAGTCAAAACGTGCTCTTTCAAGCCAAATTTTCTTTCTTCAAGTTTAGCACTTAATTTTTTGGCTTCTTCGCTACTTTGGCAAATTTCAATCTCTTTTGCTTCAGATTTTCTTATGCTCAGTTTGTAATCATGAAGTTTTATTTCAATTGGGTCACCCGCAGGAGCATACTTGATAAGCTTCACTTTAGCGCCTGGAGTCATGCCCATGTCAATCATCCTGCGGCGCAGCGAACCATTACTGCCAACTTTTTTGATAATCCCCTCTTCCCCGCAAGACATATCGCCTAAGCTTTTCATTTTTATAACACATCCCTTAATTTTCATTTAAATAAATATAATTTTGTTTATAAAAATATTATACTTTATTTTTTCAAAAAAGTAAACCTATGCTAACATTTTTCTGTTTTGCATTTTTTAAACCAAAAAATTCTTGACATTAAGTGAACTATGAATAAAATGTATTAATCATAAATTCAAAATGCTTGGCATAGATATTTAAAAAGGAATGTGAACACACAAATGATTAAAATTTTCAAAAAAACAAGCCCTGAAATAAACCCTGACGCTCAAAAAATCAAAGATGAAATAAATAAAATTTACACAGAACTTGAAAAAACAAACATGTGGTTTCAAATGGAAATTGAAAGCGACTTAATTGAAGCGTGCATTTTGCAGCGCGAAGTTTTAAACGCAAGATACCGGCACCTCATAAGCAAAATGAAGCTTTTGGAGCCAAGTTTAAGTAAGGAGAATTAAAATGAACAAAATTTTTCTAGCCGTAATTCCTGTGATCATACTTTTTTTAATAAACATAATTTTAAAAGCCAAGCACCCGGTAGTAAAGTCTGTTTTCAGCACGGCAAGCGGCGTTATTTCGCTGGTTATACTCGAAAGCCTTTCGGCATTAACAGGTTTCTCGCTTCCTTTAAATTTAGTAACGGCAGGGGTTTCGGCAATTTTCGGCCTGCCAGGAATAGGAACAATGCTAGTTTTGAATTCAATTTTAAAATAATTAATCATAAATATAAAAAGCTCATAGCCACAAAGGTTATGAGCAAAATTTTATTATTTTTTTCTTTGAATGCATTTTTTGGCTTGCTTGGCAATGTCTTGCGCTGTCATTTCGTAAGTTTCTTTAAGATACGGCATCTTTCCAACCTGGCCGAAAACGTCTTTGATTCCAACGAACTCAACCGGAGCAGGGACGCTTTGGCAAAGAACCTCAGCAACTGCAGAACCAAGGCCGCCTATTACATTGTGATTTTCAGCCACAAGAGCTGCACCGGTTTTCGAAACTGAGTTTATAACTGCTTCTCTGTCGATTGGTTTAATCGTGTGAATATTTATTATTTCAGCGTTAATGCCTTCTTTTTCAAGAATTTCATTCGCCTTCAAAGTTTCCTCAACCATTATTCCCGAGCAGAAAATGCTTATGTCTTTGCCTTCTTTGATAGTCTTGGCTTTAAAAAGATCAAAAGTTTCATCTTCACCGAAAATATCAGGAGTGCTCTTGCGGAACATTCTGATGTAAAGCGGGCCTTTGTAAGCAAGAATTTGCGGGAACAAATACTTAAGCTGGGCATTATCCGCAGGCTCGAAGATAACTATATTCGGGATGCTTCTAAGCACGCCGATATCTTCAACGCTCATGTGAGTTCCGCCGTTATATTCCGCGCTTATTCCCGGGTCAGTTCCTATGATTTTAACATTTTGATTTGCATAACAAATCGAAATAGCAATTTGGTCGCAGATTCTGCGGGTTGCAAACGGAGTAAACGTGCAAATAAAAGGCATCATTCCGTAGCTGCTCATTCCTGCAGCAATTGAAGCCATATTTTGCTCAGCAATGCCAACGTTTATGCACCTTTCAGGGAAGATTTCGCTTAAATTTCCAAAGCCGTTTGGTTTGGCTAAATCGGCATTAAGCACAACTATATTTTCATTTTTTCTCATTTCATTTTCAAGTTCTTTTGAAATCAGTTCACGCATTTCCACTGGTTTTTTCCTCCAATTCTTTTAAGCCTTGCTCAAACATTTCTTTGCTCACGGTCATGCTGTGGTTTTTAACTCCGGCATTTTCCGCAAAGCTTATTCCGTGGCCTTTAACGGTGTGAAGAATTATCATCGTTGGCAAATTTGAGCTTTTCGCAAAGGTTATAGCCTTGTCAATCTCTTCGCAAGAGTTGCCGTTTTTAACTTCGATGACATTCCAGCCGAAAGCGCGCCATTTGTCAGCCAAAGGCTCAATCGAGCAGATATCTTCGGTTTTGCCGTCAAGCTGGAGTTTATTGTAATCCGTGAAAGCAATCAAATTGCTAAGCTTTTTATGAGATGCAAACATCGCAGCTTCCCAAATTTGGCCTTCTTGAGATTCGCCATCGCCGATTACTGTGTAAATTTTAGCTCCGTCGTTTTTAAGCTTCGAAGCAAGAGCAATTCCCACAGCGCAAGAAAAGCCCTGGCCGAGCGAACCCGTTGTCATGTCAATCCCTGGGGTGCGGTTCATGTCGCAGTGGCTTGGAAGATTCGTTCCAGGTTTGTTAAGGGTTTTGAGCCACTCTTGCGGGAAGTAACCCATGCTTGCAAGAACGGCATAAACAGCCGGGCCGCTGTGGCCTTTCGAAACGATTAAACGGTCTCTTCCTTCTTTTTTCGGGTTTTTTGGGTCAACATTCATGTGTTTGTAATAAAGCACGGCAAGTAGTTCAACCATCGAAAGGCTTCCTCCGATGTGCCCTACTCCGAGCGTGCCGATTTCCAAAAGAATATTCTTTCTTATTTCAAGGCATTTATTTTCAAGGTTCAATTTAATTTCCTCCTACTTAATTAAAGATTATCCGGGCCGAAGCTTTGCGGCAAAAGGTCATTTAGAGTGTAAACTTTAAAGTCTTTCGTGCTCACCGCTAAAATCACTTTAAAATCTTCAGGGATGCAAAATTCACGAAGCGCCTGCCTGCACATTCCGCATGGCGGGCAGTATGAACTAAGCTCTTCGCCGTCTTTTCCGCCAACGACTGCAATTGCTTTGAACTTCTTATGGCCGTCATAAACAGCTTTGAAAAGAGCCGTTCTTTCAGCGCAGTTGCAAACAGGGTAAGAAGCGCACTCAATGTTGCACCCTCCGTAGATTTTTCCGTCAAAAGTTAAAAGCGCCGCTCCTACTTTAAAATTTGAATAAGGAGTGTATGCTTTTTCTCTAGAATTTATAGCTTCGGTTATTAAATTTTCAATAAAATCCAAATTTTCTTACTCCTAACTATTTATAAAATACAAAAGTATAGTATAATAGACTACGAGAAAAATTTCAAAGGTTTTATTTATAACGGCAAATTTTGCAAAATATAATTTTAAGAAAGCAAATTCAAAAATTTCAAAAATGAGGTTGAAAAACGATGAAAAAAATTTTCAAAAAAACTTTATCTGCTTTGATCTGCACGGCAATCATTTGCGCAGGGGCGAATTTTTTAAATAACCTTTGCCACGCAAAGAATTCCCAGCAAACTGAAACTGAAACTGAAACAAAAGAAAAAGACGAAGGCTTCGGCTTTATTAAATCTGACGAAAAAATAAGCGACCTTATTTACGATGGTTCGGTGCTTCTTTACGGCGGGATAGCGCTTATTTCAATTTCCGCCGCAGGAATGATTTTCACGTTTTTGCCCAAAAGAAGAAAAAACAGATAACAATAATATATACGGAGATGAAAGCTGATGAATAACATATTAAGAGAAAAAATTTCAGAAGGTATTAACTTCACTTATATTCCCGAAGAAAAATTCAAAACAACTGTAGTTTCCTTTTCGATGTTTACCCCGCTTTCAAAAAGCGAAGTTTCAAAAAACGCTTTGCTGCCGAACCTTCTTTCACACAGCTGCAAAAAATACCCAAATTTAAAAGACATTAGCATTAAGCTCGAAAGCCTTTACGGCGCTTCGGTTAACTCTTCGCTTTCAAAACTCGGTGATTGCCAAGTAATAAACCTTTGCGCTGAGGCTCTTAGCGGGAAATTTGCCTATGAAAACCCAAACAATACCGCTGATTTAACAAATCTTCTTTGCGAAATGATTTTTGAGCCAAATTTAGAAAACGGGAAATTCAAAGAAGAAAACTTGGAACTTGAAAAAAGGCAGTTAATCGAAGATATCCTCTCGGAAATGAACGACAAAAAAGCCTATGCTTCCAGGCGCTGCGAAGAAATAATGTTCGAAAACGACAAATTCGGGATAAACATTTTAGGAACCATAGAAGAAGCAAAAAACTTGAGCTCAGAACAAGTTACAAAAGCTTGGGAAGACCTTTTAAAATCCGCGTACATTGAAATCACGGTAATCGGAAAAGCAAGCTACGAAGCGATTATTTCAGAGTTCAAAAACCGCTTTGCGAAAATAAGCAGGCAGCCGCAAGAAATGCTTAAAACCAAAGTGAAAGAAAAAGCCGAAGAAATAAAAGAAGTGACCGAAAACATGGATGTTTCGCAGTGTAAACTCGTTATGGGCCTTTGCGCAGGAACCGCCTACCCGGATAAAGACACACCCGCAATGATGGTTATGAATGCGCTTTTCGGCGGAACTGCTCAGTCAAAACTCTTCCTTAACGTGCGCGAAAAACTGAGCCTTTGCTATTATTGCTCATCAAGATATAACAAAGCAAAAGGCGTTATTTTCATTTCAAGCGGCGTGGAAAAAGAAAAGCTCAAAGAAGCGAAAAAAGAAATAATAAACCAGCTCAAAGAAGTTAAAGTGGGCAATTTTGCAGAAAGCGACCTTGCTGAAACCAAAATGTATCTTTCGCAAAACATGGAAAGCATCAGCGATAGCCTTTCTTCCCTGACTTCATGGTATATTTCCCAAAGCTTCCTCGGCGAGATGAAATCACCTGAAGAATTAATAAAAGAAATAAGCGAAGTTAAACGCGAAAAAGTTATTGAAGTTGCAAACAAAATAACCCTTGACACGGTTTACACCCTTTGCAGAAACGACAAGGAGGATAAGTAAAAATGAAAACCAAAAAGATATCTTATGAAGCAATTGGCGAAGAATATTTTTTCACGAAGCACCCTTCAGGGCTTGACATTTATATTTACCCCAAAAAAGGCTACAGCTCAAAATATGCAATTTTAGGCACTAATTTCGGCTCGGTTAACAACACTTTTAAACTCAAAAACGAAGAAAATTTCACGGTCGTCCCCGATGGAATAGCGCACTACCTTGAGCACAAACTCTTTGCAAGCGAAAACGGCGACGCTTTTGAGCTTTTCGCCAAAACCGGGGCATCAGCAAACGCTTACACTTCTTTCGAAAAGACCGCCTATTTATTTTCCTGCACCGATAATTTTAATCAATCGCTTGAAATTTTGCTTGATTTTGTTCAGGCGCCTTATTTCACCGAAGAAAACGTTGAAAAAGAAAGAGGAATAATCGCCCAGGAAATTAAAATGTATCAAGACAGCCCAGAGTGGAAAGTTTACATCAATCTTTTGGGCGCGCTTTACCATAATCACCCTGTTAAAATTGACATTGCAGGTTCAGTTGAATCAATAGCGAAAATCACGCCGGAAATTCTTTATGATTGCTACAAAGCTTTTTATAATCTTCATAATATGGCGCTATGCATAGTGGGTGACCTCGACCCCGATGAAGTTCTCACGGTGATTGACAAAAAAATTCAGTATTCCCCACCGATTGAAATTGACAGATACTTCCCGCAAGAGCCTAAAACCGTTTGCAAAAAATTCGTTAGCGAGGAATTCGACATTAATTCTTCGATGTTTTGCCTTGGCTTTAAAGAAAATATTTCTTCAAATATTTCCACGAAAGATTCGGTTTACACCGATTTGATTTTAAGCTATCTTACTTCACCTTCGAGCGAAATGTATAACGAACTTTTGGAAAGCGGGCTTATTAACATTGCTTCGTTCACAGGCGAGCACCTTGAAGGCCCGGGTTATTCTGCGGTGGTGTTTTCAGGCGAATCGCAAAACCCTGAAAAAGCAGCCGAGGTTATTAAAAAGCACACAGCAAAACTTCTTTCTTCGGGAATTAAAAAGGAAGATTTCGAAAGAATCAAGAAAGCGGTTTACGGCAAAAGCATGAGTGTTTACAACAGTGTTTCCAGCACAGCCAACGTTCTTTTGGGGTTTGTTTTGTCGGGCAAAGACTTTTTTGGATATATGAAAGAACTCGAAAATGCAACTTTAGAAGAATTAAACGAAAGAATTGCGGCTCATTTCAAAGAAGACAGTTCTGCGCTTTCAGTTGCCGTGCCAAAACGCAGATGATTTACCACGTTTCATTTCCAAAACTCGGAATAAACCTCAAAATAAACCCGACTCTTTTTAGTTTTGCAGGGATTACGGTCAAGTGGTATGGTGTAATAATTGCTTTTGGGTTTTTGCTTGCCTTGCTTTACATTGTTAAAAGATGCCAAAGTTTCGGGCTTAAAAAGAACGACGTTGAAAATTTGGCTCTTTTTTCTTCAGCTGTGGCAATAATTTGCGCAAGGATATATTATGTTGTTTTTTACCCAGGCGATTTTTACGCAAGAAACCCTTCGAAAATTCTTTTGATAAACGAAGGCGGAATAGCGATTTACGGCGCTATAATCGGAGGGTTTTTGGCAACTTTAGTTTACTGCAAAATTAACAAGAAAAACTTTTTTGCAACGCTTGACCTTATGTCCCTTGGGCTTTTGATAGGCCAGTGCATTGGCAGATGGGGCAATTTTGTGAATCAGGAGGCTTTTGGCGGAGTTACGACCCTTCCTTGGGGAATGATGAGCGAAAATACATACGGTAAAACCGTTCACCCGTGCTTTTTGTATGAATCAATTTGCTGCTTGATTTGTTTTTTGGTTCTTCATTTTTACACTTTAAAAAAGAAAGCCCGCAAACCCGGGAAGATATTTTTTATTTACACTGCTTATTACGGCATAATTCGCGCGATTATTGAATCTCTTCGCACAGACAGCTTGATCATTCCCGGCACAAGCCTTAGAGTTTCGCAAATTTTAGCGGTTGCAGCTGCAGCTATTTCATTAATAATATTAAAACTGAAATACAGAACCTCTCGTAACTAAAACGAGAGGAATTTTTATATGCTATTGACTTTAAAAACGCAGATATGTATAATAATTTTATGCCATTTATATAAAAATGGTAAGATTGAAAATGGGAGGGATAAAAAATGGAAAAAGAAGTTCTTTTAGAAAGCGACTTGGACGAAGTTGCAGGCGGATTATATGTTCTGATGTTAACTCCAGATCAATTTGAGGCTGTTGACAGAGCCGGATATGTAAAATCAGGGAAAATTAGTGAAGATGACATTCCAGATATACAATCGTTCCTTAAGGCCAGCGGATATTCTGACATTCTTAACATTAAGTGCGTTAATTAAAAAAATCGAGACCTCATAATTTTTTTTCATAAATGTGTGCATACTATTTTCGTGTGCATTTACTCAAAACTAAAGGAGGAAATTAATCATGGAAAAAGAAAAAATCAGTGAAAAAAACCTAGAAAAAACCGCAGGAGGATACGAAACATTTTTAAAAGAGACGAAATTCACCGGAAAAGCACTGTGCGTAACACAAAGCGAACGTGACGCGCTTCGAGAAGGAGGATTCTTAATTGGCGACGATTCTAACCCGTCAATAAAACCGGAAAATTTTCAGAAAGCACAGGAATATTTAAAATCACGTGGTTTCAGAGGCGTAACTCATGTTTCAAAAGGCGACCAAACCATAATCGATATTGACGTTTTAAAATGATTTTGCCTAATTTTTTATTTGATTTTTATTAATGAAAAAACACCCACGCGATACAGAAACAGACGACAAAAAGGCAATTAAAATTTGAGACTGTTGAGTAGATAATTCAAAGCTAAAAAGGACCTTTCATAGGTCCTTTAATTTTTTGAAAATTTTAATAAAAAAATTGGTAGAACTAAAAATATTTTTATTTACTATTGACTTAGTATTTGCTTGTTTATATAATATTTATATGCTGTTTGCATAAAATAGTAAAACAAAAGGAGGAATTACTTATGGAAAAGGAAAAACTTGAAAGCCAAAAAATTAACGAAGAAAAAATGGAGAACGTAGCAGGAGGCTATGAGCTGGAAGGCTTCCCTATTATAGGAGGAATTAATAGCATAGTATTAAATGAAGAAGAACAAGATATTCTCAAAAAAGCTGGTTATATTGAACATCTTGAAGATTCTCAAGAGGAATACATTAGTAAATCAAAATTTGAAAAAGCACTAAAACTACTCGGCAAAGAAGGGAAAATTAACGCAGACGACATAAATGATGATATTGTTCCCCTTGGTTTTGGTTGTAAATCAATCTCTATTAAATAATAGTATAAGACTAGAAAATAACAAAAATTCAAAAAAAGGAGACGATATCTATGGAAAAGGAAAAACTCGAGAAACAAAAAATTAACGAAGAAAAAATGGAGAACGTAGCAGGAGGCTATAGTATTAAAGCTAATTATGCTAAAGTCGATGACGGTCCTCCGGAGTTAATAGAAACTTTCTTTGTTAATGACTATGAGCTAAAACTGATCCAAAAAGGAGGTTATCTAAATTCAGATGGGAGTATGAGCAAAGAAAACTATTACTCACTAAAGATTGGATTTTCACTTGCTAAAATATTCGGTGACAAGAGATTTGCAGAAGAAGGGAAAAATGAAATCAAGATAGTATAAGACTAGAAAATAACAAAAATTCAAAAAAGGAGACGATATCTATGGAAAAGGAAAAACTCGAGAAACAAAAAATCGATGAAAATGAAATGAAAAACGCAGCAGGAGGATATTCCATAGGAACTAATGAAAATCTTTTTTACACTAGCCCGCTTTCTTTCGACAAATTAATTTTGAATGAAGACGAACGTCTTATGCTAGAAAAAGCCGGCTGTATTAAAAAAGGAGGAAATAAAATTAGCAAAAGAAAACTGAGCAGGGCATTAGAGCTACTTGGTAAAAAAAGCAAATTTGAACCTAGTGACGGCGAAGCAATTTATCAAGGGCAAGGCGAAGTGATGATCACTAAATAAAAAACCACGAATTTAAAAGGAGGAACTAGCTATGAAAAATGATCAACTCGAAAACCCGAAAATAGATGAAAGCAAACTAGAAAATGCAGCGGGCGGACTCAGAATGCATGTAAGTACTTCTGGACCCACTCCTGCAAAAATAGATGCTCTTTATTTAAGCAAAGACGAATTTAATACTCTTAACGATGCTGGGCTGATTAGCAAAAATAACACAATAAATGAAGGTGACATGAGAAATATATTTCCTATTCTTTTTTCTGATTGTGACAACACCGAAGAAGCATTTTCTTCAAGAGTTAAATTAACAGCCGGAAATAAAAGAAAAAATGAAACTAAAGTTAAAATAATATCTTAAATTACAAAAGGTAATTTTGGTTTTTTGGAAATTTAAAGAAAAATATTTTTATTTACCATTGACTTAATATATATATATATATAATGTTTGTATACTATTTACACAAAATAGTAAAAATATAGAAGGAGGAATTACTTATGGAAAAGGAAAAACTTGAAAAAAGCAAAATCGAAGAAAAAGACCTAGGAAACATTGCTGGAGGCTTTGATTACAAAGTAAACGTAAGCGAACTGCCTCCGGAATCAGTAGGCACATTTTTCGTTAATGACGAGGAGCTCGGAGCGCTCGATCAGGCAGGCATTTTAAGAGTCAAAGATGGCGAATACGAAATGGATGAAGAAGACCTAGATATAGCAGGGGTAACACTTTTTGGCAATGGCTTTATGCCGGATTCAGAAACAGGCAATAAAAGAGGAAAAAATAAAATTAAAGTTAAGTAAACTGCTCAAAATTTAAAAGGGAGGAATAACCATGGAAAAAGAAAAAAATGAAAACAAAAAAATCGAAGAGAATGATTTAGGAAACGTAGCCGGAGGATACACCCCGCACACATACTACACCGGCACTGAAGATAACCCAATGTTAACCGGATATATAACCGTTAACGAAGAAGAAGAAAAACTCCTTAAAGAAAATGGGTTTATCAATCCTTACGGCGGAATTGATGCAAAATATGCCGATTTAGCCAGGAACTTTCTTAGAGACAAAGGCCACCCACGCGATACAGAAACAGACGACAAAGAGTACCATAGAGATTTGATCGTTCAATAAATAATTCAAAGTTAAAAAGGACCTGCAAAAGGTCCTTTAATTTTTGGAAAATTCAAATAAAAATATTTTTATCAACTATTGACTTAATGCATATTTATTTATATAATATTTATGTGTTATTTGTATAAAACGGCAAAAATAAAAAAGGAGGAATTAAAAATGAAAAACGAAAAACTTGAAAACCAAAAAATCGATGAAAATAATTTAAAAAAAGCAGCGGGAGGTTACACATCATCAGGCACTTTCACTCCGTATGGTTCTTTGACCATCGATAGTCTAAAATTAAATGAAAAAGAGTATGAAATGCTTGAAAAGGCTGATTGCATTACTCACTTAGAAGGTCAAGGGGAACATGTTGAATATATTAGCAGATCAAAATTAAAAAAAGCACTAGACATACTTAATAAAAAAAGCAAATTTAATGATTTAGATAATAACCTAGACCATGAATTAAACATTTATTTTTAAAAAGGAGAGATAAATTATGGAAAATGAAAAAATAGAAAGCCAAAAAATTTCGGATAATAATGTAGAAAATGTAACAGGAGGATTCAAGTTTCATATAGACACTACTGATGAGAAAATTCCCGCAAAAGTGGATGCTCTTTACTTAACTTGGAAAGAATATTATGAACTTAGAAAAGCCGGAATCGTCGGTAAAGATAAAACCATAAATATGAATGCCCTTAGAGCAAGCAATAAAGAGATAAGCGCAAAAGTGCAAAAAATTTTATCTCATCCACAGTTAACCGCTGGAAATAAAAAGTTATGGGAAGTTAAAGTTAATATGGTTTAATAATTCTAAACTAAAAAAGGACCTACAAAAGGTCCTTTAATTTTTTTATGTAATTAAATTAAAATCCAATCTTGGCTGATGAAATATCCTTGAGGGTGCTGGCAAACTTCGCATTTGAGCGGCGCAGTTTTACCATAATGGATGTTTCCGCAGTTAAGGCAGAACCATCTTTCTTCTTTTTCGGATTCAAAAAGGCGGCCTGTTTCAATTAAATCTGCTAGTTTTTTAAATCTATCGCCGTGAAGTTTTTCAATTTGCGCAACATTATGGAATAGTTTCGAAATTTCTTCAAAACCCTCGGCTTTAGCTTCTTCGCTAAAAGCTTTGTAAACGTCGCCGTATTCTTCATACTCGCCCGCAGCTGCGCATTTAAGAAGATCCACGCTGTTTTTATATGTATTAACCGGGAAGCTGCTTTCAATCTCAATGCTTTCGCCGCAAAGAGGAGCTAGCTTGCCGTAAAAAAGTTTTGCGTGTTCTTTTTCTTGGTCAGCAGTAAAAAGAAAAATCTTTTCGACGATAGCAAGGCCGTCTTTTTTAGCCTGGGAAGCCGAAAAAGTGTAGCGGTTCCTTGCTTGGCTCTCGCCTGCGAATGCTTTCATTAAGTTAATTTTTGTGTTGCTTTTTTCAAATTCTATAGCCATGTTTCTCTAAATCACCTTTCTAATTTTTTAGTTTATACTATTATTTTCTGGCTTGGTTGTCAATATGATTTACAAATTTTCGGCAATCATATTTGCGCATTTATAAACATTCCCGCCCCCAAGCGTTAAAATCAAATCACCGGGTTTGGCATTTTCAAGAACGAATTGTGAAATTTGCTCAAAAGTAGGAATATGCATGCTGCCGCTTATCTTTTCGGTTAAATCAGTCGGTTTAACGCCGTAGGTGTTCACTTCCCTAACGGGCAAAATATCAGAAACAATGACTTTATCCGCAATCGAAAGAGCTTTTGCAAAATCGTCAAGAAGCATGAAAGTTCTTGAAAAAGTGTGCGGCTGGAAAATAGCCCAAACGGTTTTAAAGCCCATTTTTGAAGCTGCTTGCAAAGTCGTTTCTATTTCGGTTGGGTGATGAGCGAAATCATCCGCTACGGTGATGCCGTTTTTCTCTTTTAGAATTTCAAAACGCCTGTGAGCACCGCCAAACTTTTCAAGGGAATCGCTTATTGTTTTAGCATCCACGCCAAGCTTAAAGCAAACGCAAAACGCAGCAAGAGCATTGTAAACATTGTGTTTGCCGGGAACATTTAAAGTGATGTCTGCAAGTTTTTCCTTGCCGCTAAAAACGCTAAATGAAGCACATTGACGCTTTGAAAAACTGATTTCTGAGGCATAAAAATCATTTTCAGGCGAAAGGCCAAAGAAAACTTTTTCACCTTTGCAAGAATTTGCGCATTCTTTTGCGGGCTCATCATCGCCGTTCGCAACAACGAGAGCCTTTGTTTGCTCGGCATATTTTTTGAAAGATTTTTTGATATTTTCAAAATTTTTAAAGTAATCAAGGTGGTCTTCATCAACATTGGTTATTACCGAAATTTTCGGGTTAAGGCAAAGAAAGCTGTCAACGTATTCGCACGCTTCACCAACGATTATATCCGACTTGCCGATGTTGCAATTTGAATTTATTTTCAAAAGTGTTCCGCCAATTATTGCGGTTGGGTCTTTTTTTGCGTCAATCAAAATAGTGGTTATCATGGAAGTAGTGGTCGTTTTGCCGTGGGTTCCCGAAACTCCGATGGAATTTTCATATTTTTCAAAAATCATGCCCATGAGCTCGCTTCTTTTAATGAGGCT
Organism: uncultured Oscillospiraceae bacterium; assembly: GCA_900554335.1. Classification (GTDB taxonomy): domain Bacteria; phylum Bacillota; class Clostridia; order Oscillospirales; family Acutalibacteraceae; genus UMGS1491. The sequence goes on along the minus strand of USGT01000006.1, from coordinate 15,850 downwards.
TATGCCCTTTTCTTTAGCAGCGATTATTTCAGGGTTATTTTCTTTTATAGCGGCGGAATAAACCACAGCATCAGGGCTTTCTATGTTCTTTGCGTCTTGGCCAATGCTAACTTTTATTCCAAGATTTCTTACTTTTTCAAGTGTGTCGGATTCATATGTATCTGAGCCCGTGACTTTAACCCCGAAAGACTGCATTATCTGCGCAAGCGGGAACATTCCTGAGCCTCCGATTCCTATGAAGTGAGCAGACTTGATATTAGATAAATTGTTCATTTTGAATACTCCTTTGTGATGTAGCTTTGCATCTTGCATAGTGCTAAAGATTATTATAGCACCTTTATTTAAAATTAAAAATAAAATCTTGTCCCATAAAATGAATTTTTAAAAATTTCGGTTTATCTTTTTGAATATTGTAAGAAATAAAAGAAAAATCCTCGCCTGAAATCATGCTTTGGCCGTTTTTTTCAACGATTGAAAGGCCCATGATGAGCACTAAAATAAAGAAGCAAAAAGTCATTGACATAAAAAAATATCTTTTCAAAATTTTGCTCCTTTCCTTTATTTTTTAAGATCATTAAGCATTTTCGAAAGTGAAGTGCCCAGCATGAAGCCAGTATGTAAAGATTCTCTTAGGGTGTTAACGTCGCTTCCAACTTCGATTAAAAGCGAGCCGGGCGTTAAATGCTCGTTGTATTTAACTTTTGAAAAATTAAGCGGCCTTGTAATGCCTGGGAAGAGCGTTTCGCAATATTTTTGCAGCCTAAGCCCGAGGGATAAATTCTTTTCCCAGTTAGGGAATCCCACGCTGCCGTCGGGGTCGCAACCGCAAATTATCATTAATTGAGAAGACTTTTTCCCGTCGTAAGTAAACGTAGGTTTAACTTTTCCGAGCTCTTTGTTGCCCATGCTGTCTCTGTGAATGTCAATTACCATTTGGATTGAAGGATATTTTTCAAGGGTTTCTTTGATAGTTTGAGCCGCACGGCAGTAAGAACCATTGTAGCTCGGATTATCGTGGTAAACCATGCTATGGATGGTGTTTATGCCGTGATTTTTCAAAACCTGCGTTATCATCTCGCCCACCGCAGTAACATTTTTGCCGTCTTCAAGAGACCTCGGGTAAAAATTTTCATAAAAGTATCCTGTGTCTTTTTGGAGGTATGATTCCGAAGTGTGCGTATGCATTATTAAAACTTGCGGCTCGCTTGTTTCTTTTATTTCAATAGCGGGCTCTTTTTTCAAATAGCTGTTTAAATCAATATCCTGACCCGTTGTGTTTTTAACATAAAAATTCTCGCACTTTGTTCCTCCTGAAATGTGCTTTTCAATCACTCGGCATTTTTTCTCGTTCTCTGTGTGGCTGCCTTCTTCTCCTTCAGGAATTTCCGGCAATTTCACGCCGCTATTGTCAAGTTCTATGCTTTGAATTTGAGAATTTTCTTCAGCTTCAGTTTTATTATCTTCATTTTTCGGCGAAATATTACTTTCTTCCTTCTTTGTTTCTGCTGAATTTAAATTATTTTCGCTTGAATTTGGTTTTAAAAGCGGCCTTAAAATATTCAGCCCTGAACTTCCCCTTGAAAAAATTGTTTTTACTGCAAAAATGTCGAAGTCTTCCGGCGAACAAAGCGGCTTTGCATGCATAGACTTAAAAATAATGCACGAAGTAGCCGTGAAAAGCGAAAGCATTGAAAGAACATCAAGAGAAAAATTTAAAATTCCTTTTTTTGAAATAACCCTCATTTTATTACTCCTTTTGAAATATCTTTTAGCGCAATTAAGCACTAATATTTTTATGCCTCGGTTCAAAATTTTATTCTAAAAGCAGTAATAGATAAGAGTTTTAAAATTTTGTGTTGACTTGAAAATTGTTTTTTGATAAAATGAGCAAGTAAGATGATTTTGCGGAATGGTGTAACGGTAGCACAGCAGACTCTGACTCTGTTTGTGAGGGTTCGAATCCTTCTTCCGCAGCCAAATTTAAATATAATTTCGAGGTGTAGCTCAGTTTGGTAGAGTGCCACGTTCGGGACGTGGAAGCCGCAGGTTCAAGTCCTGTCACCTCGACCAATTTTTAGGTTCGCTGTGAGATAGCGAACTTTTTTTGCAGGCGGAGGTAACACAAAATGAAGAAATATCCACATAGTATATTGATTTTTTTGCCAATATTTTTATTTATGTTTTTCGCAATAACAAGATGCTTGCATAACCACAAAGACTACAATAACGACTATAAAATAGCTGGTTTGGACAATTACTCATGCAAAAACCGAAACATGAATCTAAGTGGCAACGAAAAATCCGTTTTTTACGAAATAGGCCATCTTGAAGGCTTTTTCGAAGTAGCTAGTGCTAATTTGCAGGAAAATTGCCAAGCAAAAATTCACTTCGATATTAAATTAAACTCCGGCAAGGCCAAATTAGTTTTAATTAAACCTAACGGAAGTGTTCAAATTTTAAAAGAAATTATTTCGTCTGGAAACAAAGGTTATTCAGAAGATTTACTTGTAAATTGCACCCCTGGAATTAACAAAATCAAGATTGTAGGCGAAAATTTCAGTGGAAGTTTTGAAATTTCTCAGCCTGAAAATAAAATATTTGATTATACTAAAAAAAGCGTATTTTAAAACCACTCATGACTACTTAATGAGTGGTTGATTATTTTTTTATTAAAAAACAAAAAATTAATTTTTAATTTCAAAATTATAAACGATAATCGTTAAAAATTGTGCCGTCTTTCATTTGTATTCTCCTATGGCACATAGAAGCTATATCCAAATCATGTGTAACGATGATTACAGTCATTCCATTTTTATTCAAATCTTTGAAAATATTAAGAATATTTTTGCCGGTTTGTTCATCAAGAGCACCCGTAGGCTCGTCAGCAAGAAGCACTCGAGGATTACACGCAAGAGCTCGAGCTATCGAAGCACGCTGACACTGCCCGCCAGAAAGCTGCGGAGGAAAAGAATCAATTTTATCTGATAGCTCAAGTTTATCAGTGAGATCTTTAACTCTTTCAATTATTTCAGCCTTTTTTACGTGAGCATATTTAAGCGGCAATACGATATTTTCAAATATATTCATGTCATTTATAAGCGCAAAACTCTGCACAACGAAACCTATGTTGCGGTTTCTAAAAGATGCCAATTTATTTTGATTATAAGACGAAACTTCCTCTTCTTCAAATCTATAAAGCCCCGAAGAAGGAAGGCTTAACCCGCCTAAAATGTTAAGCAGTGTAGACTTGCCACATCCGCTCTTCCCCGTAATAGCAATTAACTCACCTTTTTCCACTTTCAGGTTTATGCCATTCAAGGCTTTAACCTCGCTTTCCCCGCTTCCAAACACCTTGCATATATCCTTAAGTTCAATAAAGCTCATTTTTACTGCCTCCTTATCAAATTATTTACATCTATTTTTTTAACAACACTTATCGGAAAAACACTCGATAGCACAACAATCACTGCAGAAAAAGCAAGTGAACTAACCGGCGTTAAATTTGAAACTAGCAGCCACCCTACAAGCGACGATAAAACAAACGATATGCCTGCAATCAATGAAATAAAACCTAATATTTGCAAGGTTAAAAACCGCACAGTGGCGCCGCTTAATAAATGAACACCATACTCATAATAATTTTCCCTAATAAAGCCATTTATAGTAATAGATATACTCATTACGGTAAAAATAGTAAGAACGACAAAAATATAAATTAATCGTGAAAGCTCTTTTTGAGATATAGAAGTCAAATTCTTTATGCTGCCTGACTCCGGGATTACATTAAGTTTCATTGTTCCCGTTTTTAAAACTAATTTTTGAACACGCTCATTTACATCTGCGTAGTTCATGTCGGATATAATAATTCCATTAACATATTGGTCTAAACTTGCTTTGTCAAAAAAGCTTGCTTCGGCATTATTTTCGCGGCTAAATGCAGGCATTATGGCATATCTATCGCACGAAATAATTCTCATATCTCCCAGGGATGGAATCTCCGTTAATTCCGGTAAAAAGCCTATTATTTCAAATTTAAAATCTTCGAATAAATATTCACCATTTAAAACTTGCCCGATTGAAAATATATTTTTATATTCATTTCCAAGTATAATAGGCACGCATTCGCCATTTTTATGCACAAAATCTTCGGTCTTAAATTCTCGCCCATCACTAACAGTAATTCCAAATTCTGAAAAAAGATTTTGAGATACATGCAAGCATTTTACATCTTTTTTAGATTTATCCTCATTCTCTAAAGGGCAACCTTGCTCATATTGAAAAAGAAACTTTTCGGGTATATCATTTGAATTAATACTTATAAATTGTTTATTCGCGCTTAAAAACGTCCAGCTTTTTTCATTTTTTAATTCTTCATGAAAAGACTTTAATTTTTCATATTCTCCGTTTTGATTTTTCATATAAAGAGAAAAATCGTCTTCTTCTATATCATCACTAATCCAGTAATATGATTTATTTCCAATAAACTTGCTAAATTTGCTCACTGACGAATGAGTTTTTAAAGCCGTTGCAAATATCATGTTTATAAGTAATGTGCAAACAAAACATTGAATTATCATCAAAACTGAAAGCAGTTTTTTCCTTTTAAACATTCTGGTAATTCCATTCCAGACTATTAGCAGCTTCATCGAGCAAGCACCTCCGATACAGGAACTTTAAGGAGTTTTTTAGTCACAGGAACTATTACAATAATCCCGCACAGAACAGAAATTACTACGGCAAACAGCACCAACGAACTAAACTTTCTTATAAAAGCAAAACTAAAAATTATTCCCAGAACACCGGCAGATAACGACACTTTAAAGTAATCAATCAAAATTTCAAAAATTAAACGAAAACGGCTGCACCCAACCAAGCGCTTGACCGCTACTTTTCTTTGCAAAGTGGTTGCCCACTCCATAGAAACTGTAATAGATGAAATTAGTAAACAAATAATTGCTAGTATATATACTTTTTGATGATTAATTTCAGGCAATATGCGTTCCAAGCCTTCTTTTTCCAAAACTATTTTTTTGGGCATAACATGAGTTTTGTTTTCAATTTCTTTTGAAATATCTTCGAAAATTGAATTTTCGTTTCCCTTGAATATATCTAGTTTATAAATTACTCCATGTTTATGTAAATCCGGATCAAATTTAATGAAAATGGTATTATTGAGCATAGTTTCATCGTCCAAACCCACCACACCAATAACTTTATAAAAATTATGACTAATTTCAATGTATTTTTGCCCATTAATTTCTTTCGTTAGCGGAACCATGTTTTTCCCTATAACAGCAAGTTTTTCAGAAATTTTATCATCCGAAAAATCTTCAAAATTAAAAAATCTACCCGAGCATACCGGAGGATTATTATATCTACCGTTTATATATATTTGCCTAACATTACTAATTTCGCCATCTTTATACAAAGAGACATTTTGAACTTTTTTAACCGCTTCAACAATATCAAAGTTAGAACTAACATCCGCCGAAAAAACAATTTGCGATTTCCCGTAGTATCCACGGCTTGCATTTATCAAAGTGGTATGCTGCTGAATTTCGTTAATTACTATGCAAGAAATAAATGATATAACGAAAAATAAAACAAACACTAAAAAAGAAATCATCTTAGGTTTTTTAACTCTCATATTTTACCTTCTTTTTAAATTTAATCTTTGCCCTAGCAGGCTTTGAAAACTACAGATAGCTCACCAATAATGTCTGCTTTATTGCTTTTTTAAATAAAAACCTGCTTCAGCAAATACTTAGCAACATATCATCCAAAAATTTTATCTTGACATCAATTTATAAACCAGCGCAGACCCTGCCGCAACCAGCGTAGTAGCAGCTAACACACCACACACTGGGTAAACCAAATTCCGCCCCACTTGTGTGTTTAAAATTCCCATTTTTCCGAAACTGGAAGATTCGCAAGCTTCAAATGATCTGGTTTTTTTAAAATTTTTCCCAAATTCCCCGGTTAAACTTCTTTCCATAAAGATGCTTCTGTAAACTTGCCCGGAAACCCAACCCAAAACATTATTTATTCCACCTGGAGTATTCCATGCATGGTGATTCCTGCTCCATTTATTATCACCGTCAACATAAAATCCTTCTACACCTATAGCATAAAAGTTTAATGATTCACGATACCTCTCATGAGCCTCAGGGTCAAGGCTTTCATGATTATACATAATAAAATTAAGCGCATTCCACCAGCCATGACGGCCAAATGATTGCAAATATTTAACGCAATTATTTAGCGGTGTGTCAATTCGCAAAAGCGAGCGAACATCTTCCTCATAAAATGTTCTGGATTTAATTATGGGCTCCAAAGTAGGGTCTAAAACATCATAAAGAATAACTGCTCCCGTGCAATTTTTTATTAAATAATTAAGTTCAGCATTTGGGTTAAGCGCCCATCTCGCATCTATAACATGAAAATAAACATTATACTTTCTAGTTTCTAATCCGTCTATTATAACGGCTTTTTCGGTGCTTTTTCCGCTTCCTGGCGCACCAAAAATTTTCCTTTCGCCGTCATATTCATAAGAATACAATTGGCTCACAAATTGCTTTGCCACTGAAATATTATCGCAAAAAAGTGCAACATGTGCTTCATATTCCTTCGCTGCGGCATAAGTCTTCGCATCAAAAACACCGAATAAACAAGACAGCGCACACATTAGCGACAAAAAATATGACGTAAATTTCTTTGAGATTTTTATTCCTGACATATTTCGATTCCTTTCTGCAATATTTTTTAATATTTTATAGCACTTAAAAAACGCCATTCAAATCTTATCAAAATATTAACAAAAAGTAAATATAAAAACTTCCATTGATTTCTAAAAAAAACAGCAAATTTTATAAAAGTTATATCAAAAAACTATTTTTTGAAAAAATAAACAACCACCCATAAGCAATTCATGAGTGGCTAATTTTTTAAATAACATCTTTCCATTTTTGGCAATCGTTTTTATGGTAACCATGCAAATAAACTTTAACGTCGATGCTTTCGAGCTCTTTTTTCACTTTTTGCATTGAATTTTTTATTACTTCCGGCGGATTATTAAAAGCCCCCTGCCCCACCAAAGTTAAGTGAAGCGAAACGCTCTTGCTCGTTTCGTGCGCCCTGATTGCAGCCGCCTTTGCGATTGATTCATATTCATTTGAAACTATAATATCGCAAATTTCTTTAAGAAGATTAGTTTTTTCGTCGTTTTTATTCCAGTCAACATAGTCGCCTTGAAATGAAGGAGCCGCGCTGAAAACTTGCAGCTGCTTTTTGCCGGTTCTTTCGCATTTCACCCACTGAGAAAGGAATTTAAACTCGCCAATATTACTTTTCAAAAAGTCTTTTAAAGTTTTCAAATCATCAATAGATTTAACTTCCAAAAGCTGCAAATACCCATTTTTGTATAAGTTTGGGTATTTTACCAAAATTTTTCTTCCATCTTTCAAACGGCATTTTTCGAGCAATTCTTTAATTGCATCCGGCAATTTATTTTGTAAATCAGCGGATTCGCGGTGTTTAGCAGCAGCAACTGCTTGCAAAGAAGCTCTTGGGCCTTGAGTTTTATCATAAATCCAGTATTTAACAGCGGTTGGATTTTCGGACATTGATTCAAGCGCATTAAACTGGCTCGCAACCTGCACGATGCTGAAATCTTCTGCGCTTTCGCTTAATTTTAAAGCGTCAATGCCTTTTACTATTTCAAACAAAGGGTTCTTCCCCTCCGATTTACTTAACTTTAAGCGCTGCGCGTTAATTTGATTTAAAGTGAATTCTTTAATAGGCAAATCGCCATTTTGCACAGCTAAATCCAGCTTTTTTTCAACCTCAGTTCTGCCAACTTTAATTGCTTCGCCAAGAAATTTAGCTAATTCATAATATCTGTCGCTGCTTATTTCATCAGAAAAAGCCACATTTGAGCCAACTTCAGAAGACTTTTCGTTAGTAATTTTAAAAGCCTCGTTTTGAGCCTTAGAAATTTCAGCATCTTTTAAATAAGAAATTAAATCAAATTGATTTTCATTCTCCATTTTTAAAGGTAAAACATAAGAACTGCCGGGGATTTCATAAAGATTTTCGCCGTTTGCAAAAGCTGCCGGCGGAGTTAAAAACGTTATTAAAGAAAGCAAACTGCCCACTGCACCTTTTTTCATTGATACTCCTCCTGTCACTTCAGTTAATTGTTCGCCGGATAATTCATTTAAATTTTTTTCATAATTTTTCACGTCATCATAAGTGAAATTAAACCCATTTTCTTTTGCTTTTGAAATAATGTGCGCATAAACGGCATTTTCGTCTTTGATTTTTGCCGCTATTTCACTTTTTAATTCTTTTAAAGCTTGCGCATTATTTTCCAAAAAAGAGCAAAATTTTTTTATTTCACTATTCACGATCAAACCTCCTTTTAATTGTGTAAATGAAATATTTATATAATATATATTTTTTAAATTTTTGTCAAATACTTATAATAAAAATAAAACCACCGGATTAACCGATGGCTAAAAGCTTAATTACATAAGCACTGTTGACAAATACTGAATTTTAATGGAGTTGTCTTTAGTTCTTGAAAGCTTTGCCCTGTTGCCGTTGCCGTCTTCAATCGAAAGCTTTTCCATTTTATATTCTTCAAAGAAATTCACAACCGTGCTTTCAACGAAACCGGACCACTTCTGAGGGCTATTTTTTCTTTCGCCGAAAGAATCTTCTTCAAGAATTTTTTTAAGTTCGCTAACTGAATCGCTGTTCATTTTCGTGCCTCCCTACTGGCTTAAAACTCTGGCTTTCGCCTGCTTTAATATTTTAGCAGAAACTTTTGCGAAAAGAAACTTTTTATTTCAAAATTAAATCAAGCTCGTTTGAAAGCTTCACGAAATCATCTAGCTTAAGGTTTTCAGCCCTCAAATTTTGCGCTACTTGGGCAGAAGCAAGCAAGTTTTCAACTTCATTTTTAGGCATTTTAAGCCCAGAGCTAAGCGAATTGAGAATGTTTTTTCTTCTTTGCGAAAAAGCCGCTTTAACAATTTTGAAAAAAGAGTTTTTATTTTTAATATCTTTTCTGTTTTCGCCGCTTATTTTAATTCTAATAACGCTTGAATCCACCGCCGGAACTGGCATGAAGCAAGTTTTATTAACGTCGAAAAGAATTTCCGGCTCGCCGAAATATCTAACTGCAAGGCTTATCGCGCCTGATTTCCTCGTGCCAGGCTCTGCGCAGATTCTTTCCGCCGCTTCTTTTTGAACCATAACCACGATTGAATTTATTTCAAACTCGCTTTCCAAAATGTGCATTATAACTTCAGAAGTTATGTAATAAGGCAAATTGGCGCAAACGCTGACTTTTTCGCAGCCAGTAAGATTTTCTTTTATTATTTTTGATAAATCCGTTTTTAAAATGTCGCCGTAAATTATTTCGGAATTAGAAAAATCTTTCAAATTTTCTTTTAAAATAGGAATAAGCCTCTTGTCAAGTTCAACCGAAACCACTTTTTTAAACCTTTTTGCAAGCTCAGCCGTAAGCGTGCCAATTCCCGGGCCGACCTCAATTATTCCGTCGCTTTCGCCGCAAGATTCAGCCATTTGCGGGCAAACAAAAGGGTCAACAATAAAATTCTGGCCAAGGCTCTTCGAAAATTTAAAATCATTTTCAGAAATTATTTTTTTAACAACCTTTGCATTTGATAAATCTTCCAAAATGTTTCTCCTTAAAGTTTTTCTTTGATTATATCATTTTTGCAAGAAAAAATCCAAGCAAAGTATTTTTACTCTGCTTGAATGAGTTTTAAGATTTATCCTGAGATTTAGAAAAAAGCGCCGCAATATAACCGCACAAAACCGCCGCCGAAATTCCCGCTGCTCCTGCTGTTAATCCTCCTGAAATAACGCCTAAAAATCCTTGCTTTTGAATCGCTTCAACAACGCCTTTAGCCATCAAATAGCCAAACCCGCAAAGCGGAACGGTTGCCCCCGCACCAGCGAATTTAACAAGCGGCTCGTAAACTCCAAGGGCTGTCAAAACCACGCCCGTAACAACAAGCAAAACCAAGATTCTGGCCGGAGTCATGTTTGTTTTGTCAATTAGTATTTGCGCCAAAAGGCAGATTATTCCTCCCACTAAAAAGGCCCAAACATATTCCATAGCCGAGTCCCCTTTCTTTAAAAATTTTACTTAATAAAATTCTTGTGTTAAGCTTAGTATGTGGAATCACATGTAAAATATTCTTAAAAACGGAGACTGAAGTATGATTGTTATTATTTGCGCAATGCAAGAAGAATTTAATGAAGTTGTTAAGCTCATGGAAGAGCCGGTTTTCTCAGAGCTTAGCTATTTTAAAATAGCAAAGGGCAGAATTGAAAATAAAAGCTGCACCGTGGCTCTTTGCGGCGTCGGGAAGGTTCACGCGGCCATTTGCACCCAAAGCCTCATAATGAAGTTCAAGCCCTCTTTGGTTTTAAACATTGGCGTTGCCGGAGCGATAGACCCAAAGCTCAAAATCTCGGATGGAGTTATCGCCGAGGCTTTAATCCAGCATGATTTTGACATTTCTGCATTTCCTAACCGAAAAAAAGGCGAAATCAGCGGGATTGGTTCCGTGGAAATTAAAACTACTCCATGGGTAAGAGAAAAACTTTTAAAATGCAGCGAGGAAATACCTGAAAGCAAATTTTACAGCGGGACAATCCTAACCGGCGACCAATTCATTAATTCAAAAGAAAAAATTAGCAGCCTTAAAAAAGAATTCGGCGGCCTTGCCTGCGAAATGGAAGCCGGAAGCATTGCTCAAACGTGCTTTCTTGCCAAGGTTCCTTTCGGAATAATAAGAACTATTTCAGACAGCGCTGACAATAGCTCTCATGTTGATTTTTATTCTTTTTTGAAAAAATCTTCAGAAAATGCCGCTAAGCTTTTGAAGAAATTTATAAAATCGCTAAAGGATTAATATCTGCAATTATCGAAACATTTTTAAACTCATTCAGCGGTTTAAAGCTCATCATAGCTTCGTTTATCATGCTTCTAAAGCGCTTCGTGCTCCTACACTTTATAATTATTTTAAATCTATAGTGATTTGCCACTTTTTCGATGCTTGCGCTTGCAGGCGGGAAAATCCTGAGTGGTAAATCGCTATATTTTTCTTTCGAAAGCAAAACGAGTTTTTCAAAAAATATTTTGCAGGCGTCAAACGCAAGATTTTTGCTCACAGCCTTAAACGAAACAAGGCAAATATCCGCAAAGGGCGGCGTGAGCATTAGCTTTCTAAGAGCTATTTCTTCTTCATAAAAGGCTTCGTAATCTTGATTTGCAGCGAAATTTAAAACGCTGTTTTCAGGCGAGAAAGTCTGAATTATAGCTTTGCCTCCGGGGGCATATCTTCCCGCTCTGCCGATGGTTTGAGTTATCAAAGAAAAGGTTTTTTCGCTTCCTCTGAAGTCGCCGCTGTAAAGATATTGATCCGCCATTAATATTCCAACCAAAGTAACATTCGGGAAATTAAACCCCTTTGAAATCATCTGCGTTCCTATTAAAACATCGTATTTCCCGTTTTCAAAATCTTTTATGATTTCTTGTTTGTCGCTCAGTTTAGTGTCAGAATCAAGCCTCAAAATTCTTGCTTCCGGCAAAAGCTCCTGGAGCTGAAACTCGGCTCTTTGCGTGCCAAACCCAAGGTAAGAAAGCTTTTTTTCGCCGCAAAACAGGCATTTTTCGAGCATGCTTCTTGAATATCCGCAGTAATGGCAAAGGAGTTTTTCATCTGATTTATGATAGTTAAGCGAGACGCTGCAATGCGGGCACATCTGCACTTCGCCGCAAGCTTGGCACTTCACAAACGTGTTAAACCCGCGCCTGTTCAAAAGAATTATCGCTTGGTTTCCATTTTTAATCGTTTTTTCAACTGCATCTATAAGTTCCGAGCTGAAAAGAACCTGCCCTTCGCTGCTGAATCTTCCGCTTATGTCAACAATTTGCGTTTGCGGTAGGCTCAAATTTTTGTATCTATTTTTGAGTTTAAAAAGATTATATTTCCCAGTTTTGGCCATATAATAGCTTTCAAGCGAAGGCGTCGCAGAAGAAAGAATCATCATGCAGCCGTGAAATTTGCAGCGGCACTTAGCCACTTGCCTAGCGTCAAAACGTGGAGCGGATTCGGATTTATAAGTAAATTCATGCTCTTCGTCAATAACCACAAGGCCTAGGTTTTCAAAAGGCGCGAAAATAGCGCTCCTTGCGCCGATAACAATGCTAACCTCACCATTTTTAATTCTTTCCCAGGCTTTCACCCTCTGCGAACCGGCAACACCGCTGTGAATCACGGCGAGCTTTTCTTTATATCTCGAAGAAAAAATCTCAATGAACTGCATAGTAAGCGCAATTTCAGGAACCAAAAATATAACGCTTTTCCCCGAAGCCAAAACTTCGTCTATTAATTTTAAAATAACATGGGTCTTGCCGCTGCCTGTAACTCCATGCAAAAGCGAGACGCTAAACTCCCCTTTTTTGTGAAGCTCAAGCATTTTTTCGAAAATATTTTCTTGCTCAGGGTTAAGCTTTGTTTCAACATTTCTCGAATGTACAACGCTAGTTTCGCAAACTTTCAAAACAGCATTTTTTTCAACAAGTGAATTCAAAACGCTTCGGCTGGCGCCTGTAATCCTGCAAATTTCTTTGATGCTCATCGGGCTTTTGCCCTTTAAAAATTCAAAAACTTCAGCTTGTTTCCTCGAAAGTTTTTTATTTCCAGCAGAAAATTCCGGGTTCACAGCTAGTAAATCCGGTTTCTTTTCTTTCGTGCTCTTTGAAACGTTAATCTTTTCAGCAATGACACCTTTTTGAATTAAAGCATTCAAAATCTTGGTATAATTCTTAATTTTCAAATTTTTGAGGTCATTTGAGCAAAAAGAATCAAGCAAAGAAATTTCTTCCAAAAAAATTTTTTCTTCTTCGCTTAAGTTTTCACAATGCTCAGCCAAAAAGTACTGAACACCTTTAATTTTTCCGCCAATTTCTTTTGGAACCACAGCATTTATGGCATCGTAATAAGTGCAAAAACAGCTTTCTTTAATCCATTTTATAATGCCAAGCATTTCTTCCGAAACAACCGGCGCATCATCCAGCACGGAACAAACGCTTTTTAAATTTGCTTGATTTTCAGCTATATTGCTAATTTCCATGACCATTCCCTGGCGCTTAAAATTGCTTTTTCCAAAAGGAACAACTACCCTTTGCCCAGGCTGAAGGTTCTCGCTTATGCCTTCGGGAATTTTATAGCTATAAAGCACATCGTTTAGATAATTTATCTTGCTAATTGCAATCAATGCAGTTTTTATCATTTATTCTTTTTATTCCATTCACTTAAATATTTAGGGCCTAGCAAAGCTTTCTTTTGAATTTCATCAACAAATTTATTGTAATCTTTTTGAATATTAATTATAGGGTTTTTCACTTCAATTTTTTCTGATACGCTAGCTCCTTTAAGTTTGAGTATTTCATCTATATATTCATACACATCGCTAAAATATTTTTCCATTCTATCTTCTTTTTTCTTATTTTTGATATTCGAAAAATTCAAACATTCATCAAAAGTTGTTAGCTTTTTGTAAAAAATTTGAGGCTTATCTAAATTAAAATTTTTCTGCTGTTCTAAATTTAGATATTCCCTGCCGATTTTGTTATCTCTAAACACCTTTTCTACTCTATCTTCAAAATCTTCAATTTTACTCAAAAATATTCTAACAAAAGTCTCTTTTCCCTTTTTCCCGTGACTTTCAAGGCTTTTGTTTATTTTAGATTTTATTTTGCTTTTTAAACTAAGTTTAAATTTGCCCCTACAAATGCAGTTCAAATCTTCGCTTAAATTCCCAATGGATTTATCAACCACCATAGGCATATCTAAAGACAATTTATAAAGATTTTTAAAATGCTCAAAAAATTCTTTGTCAGGTTTTTTCGATATTTTGCTTTTATCTGCAAATTTAAAAAATTCATTTTGTGCACCTATCACCTTATCTCTAATTTCTTTCGAAACATTTGAATCGCCTTCAAGGAGCTTTTTAAACAAATTTTTATCTTTTTTAAGAAATTCATCAATAGTCATAAGAGGTAATTTTATCCTCATTATCGCCTGGAAAAAGTTTGCGAAAGTTCCGCTGCTAGAAGCACCTGCAGAACCACTAAATTTTATGGCAATTTCTTTAACTTTTTTAGTATCTCCTCTATTTAATTTGTACTCGCTATAGCATTTTTTTAAATAACTTTTATGTTTTTTAATTCTAAGGAAGTTAATCGCCATTTTAACTGAATAATCACCGCTGTGAGAACTAGAAAATTTTTCTAAATCTTTGAGATAGTTCCAATATGATATCATTATTTTTTCAAGACTTATTACAGCTACACCGCTAGATTTCCTTTGCTTAGTATATGCAAGTTTCGGAATCTTATAGCTTTTAATAGGGCATTCATTTAATTCCACATTACTGTTATCAATCATATCTGCACATCCTTCCCTAATCTTCAAAACTTGCCCATCATTATATTACATAAAATAAACTGTGTCAAGAAAAAAACGTACAATCTAGATAAATTTAATCTAAACTGTACGCTCAAATATGTTAAGCTTCAGGGTCAAAAACCTCATATTCCCCGTCTCTGATTTCTTCGTAAGCAATTTTAACGGGTTTCTCCGTTACTATACTTCCGGTTTCAATTATTTCATCAGTTATTTCTCTTGCACGCTTTGCAACCGCAACAACAAGCGGATAATTGTTCATGCGGCCTTCAATCATGTCTTTTACAGGCAACTTAAGCATTTTCTAAGACCTCCTCGATTTTAGGTTTCATGTATTTAAACTTCATAGACTGAGCATCAATGATCTTCAAAACGTTGCTGGCACATTCTTCAACACACTCATTAGTAACCACATAATCGTAGTACTTCGCAAATTCAATTTCTCTTTTCGATTCTTCAACTCTTTTTGTAATCACTTCTTCAGTGTCCGAAGCGCGATTTATAAGGCGCCTGTAAAGCTCGCGAACTGAAGGAGGAATAATGAAAACGCCAACGGCTTCAGGGTAATTATCAAGAATTTGCTTGCCGCCCTGAACCTCTATTTCCAAAATGACGTTGTTGCCCTTTTCAAGCTCTTTTTCAACAAGGCTCTTCGGCGTGCCATAATAGTTACCGCAATATTCGGCATATTCAAGCATTTCGCCATTTTTAGCTAACTCAAGAAATTTTTCTTTTTTTACAAAATAATAATCTTCGCCATCAATTTCACCTTCGCGCGGCTCACGAGTTGTGTAGGATGTAGATAGTTTCAAGTTTTTTCTTCTGCCAATGATTTTACTCATCAAAGAACCCTTTCCTACTCCGGAAGGACCCGAAAAAACTATTAAAAACCCTCTACTCATAAACTAACTCCTCAAAATTAATTATTAAGATTCTTCTTTGTCAATCTTGCCAAAAATAACCTCCGCGCTAAGCGCAGAAAGCACAACATGACCGGTGTCCATAATTAAAACAGACCCTGTCTTTCTCCCGCAAGTGGAATCAATTAAAACATTTTTTTCTTTGGCTATATGTATAAGGCGCTTTATAGGTGCGGAGTCAACACTAAGAACACTCACTAACCTATCAAGCGCAATATAATTTCCAAAGCCTATATTAAAAAGCCTCAAACTTAAGCTCCTGTTTTTAAAAAAATTGGAGGCGCCACCCAGATTCGAACTGGGGAATAGAGGTTTTGCAGACCTCTGCCTTACCACTTGGCTATAGCGCCATATAAAAAAACTGGAGCGGATGACGGGGCTCGAACCCGCTACCTCCACCTTGGCAAGGTGGCGCTC
>USGT01000005.1 GCA_900554335.1 uncultured Oscillospiraceae bacterium | reverse complement strand
AATATCCACACAAACTCAAAGACTGTTTTTTAAAAATTATAAATCACAATAAAAAGCCACCCCTGGTTTAAGGGGTGGCTGGATTTTAGCACTGAGTTAATGTGAATTCTTTGCTTTGCATGTCGTATGAAACTTTCAAAGTTTTATTTCTGTAAAATTCAAGGTCTGGAGCCATTTTTATTTTGTTTCCTATTTCGCCTTGCAAAAGCGGAAGAATCTTAAGGTCGATTGATCTTGCGCCTTGATTTAAATTTTCAACTTCTGTTGCCAAGTCTTTAATTGTGTTTTCGTCTATTGTTAGGTCGATTCCTGCATTTTTCGCATCTGCCCAGAACTGAGCGAGCAAATCAAAGTGATTTTTAATTATGATTTCATAAGATTTATGGCTTAGGTTTTTGAATTCAACTTTTCTCACACGGTTTAAGAATGATTTGTCGTGCCAAACTCTTGTGAATCCTTTTGCGATGCTTTCTTCGTCAAGTTTTGTGGAGTCGTTTTTGTCGAAACCATCCATCGAAACTTTGTCTTCATTTGAAGTCAGAATGAAGAGAATTCCAGAGCAATCAATTTTTTCGCCATTAACGTTAATAATTCCGGATTCCATCACTGTTCTTAAAACTTCGTCAAGAGCAGGGGTGCATATCTTATCGTATTCTTCTATTCTAACGATGCCGTTGGAGTTATTCTTCAAGAAGTTTGTTAAATTATTCTGTTTTGCTACTTGCGGGAAATATGGATTTGAATTCAAAGGTTCTTTCGAGCTGAAAAGTTGAGATACAACGCTTTCTTCGCTTTCTTTGTCTACATCTGATGGAGTTACAGTGTAAATTTTCGGGTTTTCATAAAGGACATTTGCGATTGCGTTTGAAACTGAGGTTTTACCAACGCCTGAAAGCCCGTGGAAGTAAAGAACATCTCCGTGAGAATATTTTTCGTTTTTCCATTTAGCTTGATTTTTCGCAATGACTATATCATAAAGGTGATTTTTAACCTGATGAATAGCTTCCTCCTGGCCTTTAATATCGGCAAAAGCTTTGTCGAAGTTGGCGAATATCTTATCCTTGCTTACTTCTGAAGGTGTTTTTTCAAAGTAAGAAGCAATGGAGTTTTTCATCATCTTAAAGTTAGTGCCTGCGTATGACAGATAAGAAATATTCGCGATTCTTTTTGAAATATCTCCCAGCCCGTCGATGAGACTTAGTGTTCCTTTAGCGCAGAAAATTATTCCTCCGAGCACTGGCAAACCTGCCAAAATTTCCGAGATGCTTTTTGGATTTTCGCTAACGATTTGCCTTCTGAAATATATTTCATCTAAAAGCTGATTTTTTTCTTCTGGGCTAATTTCTTTGCTCAAATATGCCTTTTCAAGCTCTGGAAGCTCTTTTTTTGCTTGCTTGATGTTTTCTTTTAAAATTTTTTCTGCGGGGTTTGTTTTATCTATTATTTTACTGCCGAGGTGATAGCATCCTGCACCTAAAGCCATGGCTCCACCTATGGCAAGAGGATACTTAATTAATTTTTTTGCCTTTGAAGAAAATGACATTTCTGAATTATTTCCTGAAGCAAAGGCAGCTGAATTTGAAGCCAAAACCATTGAAAGGGACAAAACTACTGCTGTTGATTTTTTAATTTTAGATTTGAAATTCATGGTTTATCTCCTTTTTAAATTAAGATGGTGCTAAATTTCAGTTAGATTATAAGTCTGGCTTTGTATTTTGTCAACATAGAAAAGATGGCGAATTTATGCTTAAAAATTATCATTTAGTAATAAAATTTTGGGGCTAAAAATGAATTTTACAAAAGCTTTAATTTATTATATAATTAAGTTATATATAAACGAATTTGGAGGTTTGAAACTAATGGCATTAGAAGGTAAGCCTGATTTTATAAAAATTGAAAAAGATATCCTCGATTTTTGGGAAGAAAATAAATGCTTTGAAAAGTTAATGGAAAAAAATAAAAATGGCGAAAGATTTAGATTTTTAGACGGCCCGATAACTGCTAACAACCCGATGGGTGTTCACCACGCATGGGGAAGAAGCAGGAAGGACACTTTTCTTCGCTACAAAGCAATGAATGGCCATTCTTGCCTTTACAGAAACGGGTTTGACGCCCAAGGCCTTTGGGTTGAAGTTGAAGTTGAAAAAGAGCTTGGCTTTAAAAACAAAAAAGACATTGAAAACTACGGTCTTGATAAATTCACAAGGAAATGTGAAGATCGCGTTGAGCGTTTTTCAAGCACTATTATTGAGCAATCAAAAAGGCTTGGCCAATGGATGAACTGGAAAAATTCTTATTTCACTCACACAGACGAAAATATTTCAGGAATTTGGCATTTTCTTAAAGTTTGCCATGAAAAAGGCTGGATTGAAAGAGGTTCTCGCCCAATGCCTTGGTGCCCGAGATGCGGAACATCACTTTCTGACCATGAAATGGCGGGTTCTCACAAAGATATTACTCACAAAGCTGTGTTTTGCATTGCAAAAATTAAAGACGCAGATTTTGACATGCTCGTTTGGACGACAACCCCTTGGACTTTGTCCGCAAATGTTGCTTTAGCGGTAAATCCTGAGCTTGATTACGCTATTGTTAAGTGCGAAAATTTCGAAAAACCGCTTGCTCTTGCGAAAAATGCAATTAAATACATCGAAGGCGAGAAGCAAGTTCTTAAAATAGTTAAAGGTTCCGAATTTTTAGGCCTTGAATACGAAACGTTTTTCCCGTGGTTTAAGGTTCAAAAAGAGTTCACTCACAAAGTTATTGCGTGGGAAGACGTTGATGCAAACGAAGGCTGCGGCGTTGTTCACATTGCTCCGGGTTGCGGCGCTGAAGACTATGAGCTTGGCAAGAAATATAATCTCCCGGAAATTTGCCCTATAAATGAAATAGGCGCTTTCGAAGAAAATTACGACTTTTTAAGCGGTAAAACAACCGTAGAGGCAAGAGACCTTGTTTTTGAAAGCCTTGAAAAGCAAGGCAAGCTTTTTAAAGTTCATGATTACACTCATAGTTATCCTGTTTGCTGGAGATGCAAAACCGAAATAGTTTTCAGGCTCGTTAAAGAGTGGTATATAAAAACAGAAGAAATTAAACCCCAGCTTTTGAAGGCAGCTTCGGAGGTTGATTGGCAGCCGGCGTTCATCGGTAAAAGAATGCAAGATTGGCTCACGAACATGGGCAATTGGAACATTTCAAGGAAAAGATATTACGGCTTGCCGCTTCCATTTTACCCATGCGAATGCGGCCACTTGACGGTTGTTGGTTCCAAAGAAGAGCTTTTGGAATTAAGCGTGGATAAAAACGTGGATCTGCCTGAACTTCACAGGCCTTGGATTGACAAAGTTAAAATCAAATGCCCGCACTGCCAAAAAGAAGTTTCAAGAGTGCCCGATATTGGCGACGTTTGGCTTGATGCAGGAATCGTTCCGTTTTCGACGCTTGGATATTTCAAAGACCGCGAAGAATGGAAGAAAAACTTCCCTGCGCAATGGGTCACCGAAATGCACGAGCAAATCAGGCTTTGGTTTTACTCGCTTTTATTCATGAGCGTAACTCTCACAGGCAAAGCCCCTTATGAAAAAGTCCAGTCTTACGGCAAAGTAGTCGCAGAAGACGGAACAAAGTTTTCAAAAACCGGATTCATGATAAAGTTCGATGAAGCCGCAGACAAAATCGGGGCAGACGCAGTTAGATATCTTTTTGCCGCTTCACCAACGAATAATGACGTTAGATTCGGCTATGCAGCCGGCGAAGAAGCCCGCAGAAAGCTCCTTGGATTTTGGAATATTTATTCATTCTTCATGACTTATGCCGAAATTGACAAACCCGAAATTAAAGATGAAAAATCTGAAAATTTGGTTGATATTTGGCTCAGAAATCGCGTTGACAGCTTTATCAGCAAGGCCAAAAAATCCTATGAAGAATATTCAACAAGCGAAATTATTAAAGAATTTGAATCTTGCATTGATGACGTTTCGAACTGGTACGTTCGCATAAACCGCAGAAGATTCTGGAAAAACAGCATTGATTCCGACAAGCAAAGTGCTTACAACACTCTTTATTATGCAATCAAGCGCATTTGCCAGGTTATGGCTCCGATAGTTCCTTTCATGGCGGAGTACATTTGGCAAAACATGATCAGGAAATACGAAAATGCTCCTGAATCTGTTCATCTTTCGGATTTCCCAGCTGCGGGCGAGTTTGACGAAAAAGTTTTAAAAGAAACTGAAGAAGTAAGGGAAATAGTTAACACAGCTCTTAAGCTTAGAAACGAGCAAAACATCAAAGTCAAGCAGCCTTTAGCGGTGCTTTACATCGGCAAGTGCTTTGAAAAGGCTTTAGCTTATGAAAAGATCATAAAAGAAGAACTGAACGTCAAAAACATTGTTGTTCTTGAAGATTTTAAATCACTTAAGGATAATTTTATTTCACTTGACTTCAAAGTGGCCGGAAGAGCGCTTAAAGCAGATTTAAACAAAGTTAAAAATTTGTGCGATTCTTTGAGCGAAGAAACGAAAAAAGCTTTGGCTTTGGAAGTTAAAGAAAAATCTTCGATTAATTTGCCTGGTTATGGAGAAATTTCTTCGGATTGCTTTGCGGTTGTTTCTAAAGATAAAGAGGGAATAGCGGCTGACGGTGAGCTCTTGGTTGCGCTTGACGTCAAAGTTACGCCGGAACTTAAAGCTGAAGGAATTTACAGAGAAATCTTGAGGCATTGCCAAGTTCTTAGAAAAGAAGCGGGCTTCGAAGTTTCCGACAGAGTAACCATCGATTTCGAAACTCAAAGCGAAAAAATAAAAGAAGTTTTGAAAGCTTATGAAAAGAACATTGCGCAAGAAACTCTTTCCGAAATTAAAGAGATAGCTGAGCCGCGCAAAACGAAGGAAGTTTCCGTTGATGGCGAAAGCCTTACAATGAAAATAAAATAACTAATAAAACTGCCTGAGACGAAAAGTCTCAGGTTTAATAATATCAAAAAAGTAATATTTGATATGAATACTTGACGAAATTAATAAAAATATTTATTATTAATAGTATATTTACCCATAAAATATAAAGGGGGTTGAAAAAATTATGCCAACATTCAAAAAAGTTGTAGTAAGAGAAAAATCTCACGAAATAAAAAATTTGGATGAAGAAGACCAAAAAAATTATAATAACAAAGTTTTAAAGCTTGAAAATGCATGCAAAAAATTCGAAAAAAAATTTAAAGAATGCTTGGGCACACCAAAAAAGTGGAAAATTGCATTTGAATATTTCTTTAAAGAACAAATGAAAAAAAGCAGGTTAACTTCCCGCACAAGTCGTGTACTTCATAAAATGAGCAAAAATCTTTCAAAATTCGATGATTTTTTTGATTTTAATAAACTTGACGAATATATAAAAGCTTTTCATTTCGAAAATAAAAAAGCTGACGATAATAATCTTATAAAACGTTCTGCGATAGATGACAAATACATGGTTGATTTTTTTAACAAAACAATACCTGATATTTTAAAAAATAAAGCAGATGAATACAAAAAACTTAAAGTTTTACCGTGGGTTTTTAATAAAGAAAAGGGATTTTTTTATGTTATTAAGAAAGAGGATATGTCAAAAGTTAAATATTATAAAGAAAATATCAAAAGTTTTTATATAAGAAATGAAGAAATTAAAAGCATTGGCAAAGAAATGTTTGCTAATTCCCAGAATTTAAAATCCGTAAGTTTAGGAAACGTTACAACAATTGGTGAATCTGCATTTTATAACTGCAAAATGCTAGAAGCTATAATCATGCAGAAAGTTAAAAAAATAGGCGATAGCGCATTTGCTTTATGCGAATCAATTCAAAGTGTGCCTACATCTAGTGTTGAATCAATTGGAAAGCGTGCATTTAGTGGCTGCAAACAATTGGAAGATGTTGATTTATCAAGCCTTACTGCAATCAGTAATTACACTTTTTTAAACTGCACAAACCTATCAATAGTGAATTTTGGTGAAAGTGTCACAACAATTGGCACGGGGGCATTTTCGGGTTGCGCAGCCATTAGAAGCATAAATTTAAAAAATGTTATAGTAATTAAGGGAAAAGCTTTTGAAGGTTGTGAAAATCTTCAAAGAATAGAGTTGCCAAGGGTTGTAACAATCGGTAAAGGTGCATTTAGTGGTTGCAAAAATATTTCACAAGTGGATTTAAAAAATGTTAGAGAAATCGGGCCAAAAGCCTTTGAAGGTTGCGAAAATCTTAGAATAATAAATTTGTCAAAATCCGCATCAGTTAGTAAAGATTCTTTTGCAGGTTGTAAAAATCTTAAAGATATAGAAAAAACGAAATAGCGGAAGTTATATTAATTTAAACCTTAAAAAATTCAATAAAATAAATTTGGTCATAAATATTTTTGGGCACAAAAAAGGAAAACCAGCCATTTTGTTATGGCTGGAATTTTTAGGCCTTTTTAAAGAATTTAGCATGATACGGCCTTCAAATTTAATTGTTATTTTACAATATTATATATTTTTTGATATATTTCGCAAATTTCATGATCTTCCATGAATCTTTCTATCGCTTTAGGAAGATTAAAAAAATATTCCATATATTCGTTATACAGTTTTTTATTTTCGGGTTTTTTTAGGTCTACATTACTTTGCGAAAAAAGATTTTTGAATTGATTTTGAAGCCTTGAGGATAATAAAGTATTGAATTCTGAATCATGCTTAAAAATATTTAATCCAGGCGGTTTGCTGCTTAGTTTTTCCAAAACTTCGACTTTTTCAATTTTAGAAAGATTTTTGAATTCTTCAGGAGTTTTAACTTGTGTTTCTTCGTTTGAATCTTCTGAAAAAAATTCTGGACTTGATGTTTTCTGTTCAAACTCGAGAATGTCTTCTATTTCTTTAATTTCTTTTTTTCTTTTCACTTCTTTATTAAAAAAATATTCGTCCTTTTTTAATTCACGTAACAAATCGTTTACGTTTTTGGATATAGGCCTTTTTGATTTGTAGTAAATTTTTTTGTTTCCATTGTCTGCAATTACGCATCTGTACCAAAAAATTTTTCCGTGGCGGTCTGCTTTGTTGCTTGGAATGAATGTTTCTCTTTCGTAGTGTGTTTTTTTGCTTTGCACTACGCTGCTTAAAGAAACTTCTTGGTCATTTGGGCCAGTTGCCTTAACCGGCAAGGATTCAATTCCTGCCAAACTTATTATTGAGGCTATGCAGCCGGCTGCAAGAATTTTTTTGTGAGTACTTTTTCTCATGGTTTTACTCCCTTAAAATAAGTTGTGAATATATTGTATATCTAATCGCAATAATATTCAAATGTTTTATTAAACAAGCCTATCTTTAAGGAGAGTGTAGCGCTTTTTTGAATCATTATTTTTAACAGCTCTGAAAATAGCGTCTTTTTGGCCAACGAGAATGCAAATTTTTTTCGCTCGTGTGATACCTGTGTAAAGCAAATTTTGTTTAAGCATTATGTAGTGAGATTTAGTCATTGGAATAATTATTATTGGATATTCTGCGCCTTGAGATTTGTGAATCGTGCATGCATAGGCAAGGGTTATTTCGTCAAGCTCTGAAATATCATATTCCACTAATTTTGAATCGAAATCAATTTCAAGTATTTCTGACATTTCGTCAATGAATGAAATTTTCCCGATATCTCCGTTGAAAACATCTTTATCGTAGTTGTTTTTTATTTGCATAACTTTGTCGCCGAGCTTATATTCGCAGCTTCCATATTTTAGCGAAACTTTGCTTTTGTTTAGCTTTTTTTGCAAAATTTTATTTAAATTATCAGTCCCGAGGGTGCCTTTTTTCATTGGCGTTAAAACTTGAATATCAGCCACGGGGTTTACTTTGTAATATTTCGGAAGGCGTTTTTCGCAAAGCTCTAAAATCAAGTTTGCGCATTTTTCTTCGTCGTTTTCTTCAATGAAAAAGAAATCAGAATTTTTCTGCACTTTTAAGTCCGGCATTTCGCCTTGATTTATTTTGTGGGAATTAATTATAATTTTGCTCATGTTTTCTTGCCTGTAAATCTTCGTTAGCCTTATAACCGGCACCGCGCCTGAATTTATGATATCTCTTAAAACGTTTCCTGCGCCAACTGAAGGAAGCTGGTTAACATCGCCTATCAAGATAACTTTGGTGTTTATTAAAGTTGCTTTTAAAAGATTATTCATCAAAATTACGTCGATCATAGAAGCTTCATCGACGATTAAAACATCGGCATCAATTTTATTTTCGGAATTTTTCGTGAATTTCCCGTCATTGTTGAATTCAAGCAAGCGGTGAATTGTTTTTGCTTCTTTGCCAGTCACTTCGCTCATTCTTTTTGCTGCCCTGCCTGTTGGAGCCGCTAGAACGACTTTTCTTCCAAGGTTCGTGAAAATGTCTATTATGGCTTTGGTCACAGTGGTTTTGCCCACTCCTGCGCCACCGGTTATTACCGAAAAATTTGAATTTATTGCTTTTTTGATTGCTTCTTTTTGAAAGTCATCATATTTTACTTTGTTCTCAGCTTGGGCTTTTTCCATTTCTGCGTCAAGCCTTTTTGAAGCGAACTTTGCAAATATTGAAGAACTTAAAATTTCTTTGATTTTGTTTGCAATTCCAACTTCAGCATGATAAAAGCAGGGGAGGTAAACTTTGGTTTTATTTTCGGCTATTAATTCTTCGTGGCAAATTAAATAGTCGTATGTTGCAGCGATTTTAACGTCATCTATTTCCAAAATTTTAGAAGATTTTTCTATGAGTTCATCTTTAGGCAGGTAGCAATGGCCTTCATTTGATGCGATGTTTTCAAGAACATAAAAAATTCCGGCTCGGCATCTTTGAAAAGATTCTTTGTCCGCGCCAATTTTAATTGCTATGGTGTCTGCAGTTTTAAAGCCTATCCCGTAAATGTCGTCAATCAATCCGTAAGGGTTCTGCCTGATTTTTGCAATTGAATCGTTTTTATAAACTTTGAAAATTTTGTGGCTAAGCGAAGTTGAAACACCAATATTGCTTAAAAACATCATCAGGCTTTTTATGTCCCTTTGTTCACGCCAGCTTTTAGCAATAGTTTCGGCTTTTTTGACTCCCAGCTTTGGAATTTCCATTAGTCTTTCGGGTTGGTTTTCGATTATGTTTAAGCTTTCTGTTCCAAAAGTTTCAATTATTTTTTTCGCAATTTTTGGCCCAATGCCTTTTATGAGCCCGCTTGAAAGATACCTTTCAATTCCTTTTATGTCTGCCGGCAAAATTTCTTCCCAGGTTTGAACACTAAATTGGCTGCCGAATTTTTTGCTTTCCGTCCATTTCCCTTCAGCAGAAATTTCAGTTCCAACGTTTACTTGATATATATTTCCAACGAAAGTTACTTGAGATTTATATTCTTTAGAGTAAACTTTCATTACGCTGAAGCCTTTTTCTTCGTCGCTGTAAACTATTTTTTCGATTACTCCTGTTATTTTTTCCATATATTTACCTTTGTTTTCTAATTTACTTATGAATTAATTATATTATTTAACGCCGAAAAATCAATAATGCAGAAATAAATAAAAGCACACCGCAAAAGATGTGCCTTGTGTTTTTTATTTTATGGATTAATCTTTCTTTTTAATGCCGAAAACTGCCAAAGTGCCTGTGAAAAAGGAGGAAATTAAAGTAAAAACGGTTGCGCAGTCTCCTGTTTTGTAAAAGGCGCTGTTTGAAACGCTGCACTTTTTAACTGAAGGTTTGGCGGGAGTTTTTTCTTCTGTAAGATCTGGATTTACGTTAGTTTCTTTTTCATTTTTAGGAGTTTCTTTCGCTTTGGTATCTTCGGTAGGTCTGCTCGCTGTGCTGCCTGTTCCAGCATTTTTTTGCTCTGCAGTGAAATCTGCTATGCTTTCAAGCAAAACAGTATATCCGTCATCTGTAACTGAATATCTTGCAATGTCATCATAATTAAATAAATGGTTGTCATCTCCGGTGTATGTTCCTGGAATGAAAGTTTTTTCTTGTTCCGTGCCAGTTTCAGATGCTTTAAATTTAATTTTTATTTCGCCATTGCCTGCGCCGCTAAATGCGAATTTATATCCTTTAGCTGCTGAAGCAGTGTTCATTTTTAAACGAATTCCGTATCTATATTTTTGGCCTTTTTTGAATTTATCAAAAAATTGGTAGCATATGCTGTTATTTATGTTTTCGTTCCAGTTTGCTGAAGAGGTTTTTATGTAATCTATTCCAACCGTCCAAACTTCGTCAATGTTAAACAGATCTTTCCCAGTTTCAGAAGTTGCAAAAACGTTATTCAGAGGGTTGATTCCTGCAACGACTTTTGGATTAGTTGTTATAACGATATCTTCCGGGGCGACTCGCAGTGCCTCAACCACGCCATTTTCTTCGCCTTGAAGTTTGATTTTGTCGTTTCCAGGTTCCACGGTTACGTCGTTCCATTGTTTTTTGGTGCCCATGTATTTAACTTCTTTTAGATTCGAGCAATTTTTAAACGCATTTTCTTTTATTTTTTTAGTGGTTGATGGTAAATCAGCTTTTTCAAGAGCAGTGCAGCCGTTGAAAGCATTTTTCCCAATTTCCGTGATTCCTTCACCGATTTCAAGAGTTTTTATGCTTGGTTTTAAATCTTTCCAGGGTGTTGTTTCATTTTGGCTTTCGTCGTCGAAGTCTTTTATTACGCCTGTGGCATTTTCAACTGTTTGATCAACAGAAATAGTTAGTTTTTTATTAGCTTGAGTTCCTGCCTCATCACTTACGTCATACTGTGTGCCGGAAGTTGTGTCATTTTGAGAAATATTTTCAGCCGCATAAGTATGCTGAGAAACGAATGGCAACGCTAAGAATGCTGCCACGCATAAAGGCAAAACTTTTGTGATTTTCCTGTTCATTTTTAAACAACTCCTTTGGTTTAAATATTTAAAATTGTTACCTAGAAGTTATTATAATGATTTATGCATATATAAGTCAAGATGAATTAATAAAAATTAGTTATTTATAATAATTTTTTTCAAAAAGAAGGAGTAGGGGAGTTGTATACTTTATTTTTGAAATAAAAAATAGCACTAAGTTCAACTTTAAAGAACTCAATGCTATAATTTGGTACCGCTGGCCGGACTTGAACCGGCACGGTATCGCTACCGAGGGATTTTAAGTCCCTTGTGTCTACCTATTCCACCACAGCGGCAACTTGCAGACTCATGCCCGCAAGTATATTTTATTACTCATCGAAATGAATGTCAATACATAAATTAAAATTTATTTCTTTTATGATTTTGGCTTTGCATCAAATTTTATGGTCGATTTTCTTCTTCCAACAACATTTTTTCTTGATGATGAAAATCTATTTTCGTTTTGTTGCGTAGTTTGTTGTTCGCTGCCGCTTTTCAGTGCGGCTTTGATTTTTTCTTCTTGCTCTTTTCTGATGTAGTTTGCCCTGGCTTTTCCTATTTCCATTTTTGGTCTTTCGGTTTTATCGGGCTTTTTGCTCCATTTTTTCTTTGTTTCGTAATCTTCGACGTATTTATCCATTCTGTGGAATAACTTTGTTAAATTTGAACTCAATATTTTGAAGTCGCGTTCATAAGATGTCATTATAATTGGAAGATATTCAGCCGCGTAGGTAACCTGAGAGCAAGATCTGTTTTCTCTTTTTGAGCCGTCAGATCTAAATTCAAATTCTTTAGGCATTGGTTTTATATCTTTTGAATTCATGAAATCTAAAAAATCTTGGCTTTCGCACAAAAGTTTGAAATCTTCTTCGTTGTGTTTTTTGTTTTTGTCCTTTCCTTCTATGCGTGTTTCTTTGCCTTTCAAAAATCTAAGGCTGTAAAAAACTCGTGTGATTTCATCGGCAGTACCTAGAAATTTACTGTTAAAATCTGCAATAGCGGCTTTGTCTCCCAGCTTTTCTTGGCATCTTTTAATTTTTGCCTTTACTTCCGATATAACTATTTTCACAGTTTTGTCATATTTTTCTTCAGTTTTGCTGATTTCTTCTTTTGTATATTCCACTAACTGCTTATAATTTTTAAATTTTTTGCCTTCTATTTCTATAGTGTGGGTTTTAAAATTTGATTTTACATTTTTAGTTAATTTAGTCATGGTTTTTCTTAAAGATTCAATTGATTTAATGCTCATTCTACCAAATAAGCTTTTTCTCTTTTCTTCTGGCATTTTTTCTCCTCCTTTAAATTAACTTTTCTATGTTTTTTTAAAATTCATATCCGCTTGATTTCAAAATTTCCAAGGAATTATCTTTTCCGGTGATTAAGTATTCTTTTTTAGTTTCTTTTTCGAAGTCCCAGGCTGCTTTTTCGTCTTGTTTTGCTTTGTCTCTTAGCTCTAAAATTAAATTTTCAAAGCTTCTTTCTTCAAAGTTTTCTTTGTTTAAAGAGTTTAAATATTTGTCGCAAGCCTTGCAAAATGAATTTGCGAACCGCGCGCATTGTTCACCGCCAAATTTGGAGTCGTTGTCTCCTCTTGCTCTGCAGCTCATTATCATTGGCAAATCTCTTATGCTGCCTAAAAATTCGTCATAAGCCATTTTAAGCTCAATTAAAAGTATGGTGAATCTTCTTTC
The DNA here is from genome assembly GCA_900554335.1 of uncultured Oscillospiraceae bacterium. Taxonomy (GTDB): domain Bacteria; phylum Bacillota; class Clostridia; order Oscillospirales; family Acutalibacteraceae; genus UMGS1491. The sequence goes on along the minus strand of USGT01000005.1, from coordinate 92,695 downwards.
CCGAGTTTTTTCGCTGCCTTCATCTTTGAAATCTTTCAGGGCTTTGAAGATTTTTTTAATTAAAAGTTTATCCCATAAATATCGATTGCTGCTTTTTAAAGAAGAATCATTTAAATCGTATTCCATCGTAGCTCACCCCTTCAATTTTTTCCATTTGTCAATTCCGTAGTCTGCAACGCTGCTGTAATCTTCAAGGTTCCATGAAACTTTGCTTAGCAAACTGCTAATTATTTTCTTGCCAACATCATCGCACCAACCCTCCGGCGCACCTTGGAAGGCTGCAGGCAAGATTCTATTTTCTTTTATATATGTTGCCATTGACCTGTTAAGAGCATTGTCAAGAACGCTGCCGTCTTCGATGTCATATGGAACATAGCCAAATTCAGAAACTACATATTTTTGTGCTAAATCCGAGGTTTTAAGCCAAACAAGGAAGTCCTGAGCGGCTTTTTTCTCTGTATTTGATGATGTTGCATTAATGCAGTAATATCTCGGAACGCTTAAAGTTAATGATTTACTTAAATTTTTATCAACGGTTTTGTTTGAGCTTGAAATATCATAGTCAGTAACAGGGCTTTTTATCGGAATAAAAACGCACCTTTTTGCAACGGAAACATCAAAAACGCTTATGTTATCGTAATCCGAAGTGCTTCCAAGCAAGAAAACGGACTTGCCATTTATAAAATTCTTAATTGATGGGGTAATGCCATTTTTAGATGAGCTTATATAATCTGTTCCTCGGCTCATAATTCCGCTTGAACTTGCGGTGTAAGTGCTCAGCATATCGAGCATTTCAGTGTATTTATTAAGAGGGTTTTCAAGCAAAGAAATTTGGTTTTCGTCCGCAATTGCTGCTTCTGCCGGCGAAGAGAAAATAGAAGCAAGAATCGGGTTCATCAGGTAAGATCCTGAAACTTTAGCGTCCGGTGCAGGAATCGAGAAAACGCCTTTGAGTTTTTCGCTTAGTTCGCCGCGAGTGGCTGAAAATGAATAAGTTTTATTGTTTAAAGTTACGTCCGAAGCTGAGCCTGAGCTTATATACGAGCTAAGTGCATCCACAAAAGAGCTAAATTCTTCATAAGAGCAATTTTGAAGGTCGTTTAAAACTTTTAAGTATTTGTCTCCTCCAAAAAGCGAAGCGATCATTTTAGGGTCAACTATGAATCCGTGGCCTTGAACAGTTGTGGGAACGCCGAAATTATTCGAAGTGTTCGAGCTTAGCCTTAATCCTGCGGGAATTTTATTAACAACGTTTTTAAAACTTTCTTCGGTTGCGTTGTTAAAGTCCCAGATGCTTTCAACTTGCTGCCATTTTTCGAGCTCGCTAATGCTTGAAACGGTGAAAATGTCTGGCGGGTATTCCGAATTGATGTAGGAATCCAAATTTTCAACTGTGTTGTCATCTTGCGTTGGCGTAACAGTCCTTATTATCACGCCCGTTCTTTTCGTGTATTCATCGCACATTTCTCTGAAGGATTTTCCTATGCTTGTGTCGCCGTTATAAATAAAAATATCGTAGTCTTTCGTTTTGGCTTCTTTTCCGGCGTTTTCATTTTCCGAGCCGCTTTTGCAGCCTGAAAGCATCATTAAACCTGCGCTTATAATACACATCGTAGTTTTAAAGTACTTCTTCAAAAAACCATCTCCAAAAATCGATTTTATTAAAAAGTCAAAGCTTTGCACAAAAATAGAACTTGTTGAAATGATTATATATATATTATCTATATAAGTCAATAGCGTGGAGCAAAAATTTAATTATTTTTGTTCTAATTTTTTGCTGCTTGCCATAGCTATATTACAAGAGGAGTGAGGACAAGTATGCCCAACAAAAAAGATGTGAAAATTTTTGATGACCTTATAAATATCTTTCCCGAAAGATTGAAAAGTTTTCTTTTTGCAATTCCTAGTGAAATAAAATCTGCAGCTTTCGAAATCAGAGTAAATAAAAAAATTAGAGTTTTTCACGGGAAATCTTTTCTCTCGCTTAGCCCTGAAGTTTCGGCGCAAGATATCAGCGAAATATTTAAAAAGCTCTGTGGTTATTCGGTTTACAGTTTCCAAGAGCAGCTTAAAAACGGCTTTGTGACGTTCCCGGGTGGCCACAGAGTTGGAATCGCGTCAAGCGCAGTCCTGGAAAACGGCGAAATAACTGCGATTAAAGAGATTTCTTCGCTTAATTTGCGAATTGCTAGGGAGTTTAAAAATTGCTCGAAAAATATTTATGAAATTATTAAAAAAAGCAGCAAAGGCGCTTTGATTGTTGGCCCGCCTCTTAGCGGAAAAACCACGATTCTTCGAGATTTAGCTAGGCTTTTTTCAAGCGAAAATAAAGTAACAATTGTTGATGAGCGCTTTGAAATCGCAGCTTGCAACGAAGGCAAAACGGGAATGGACGTTGGAAGCAGCGACGTTCTTAGCGGGTTTCCTAAACCCGAAGGAATTTTAAGGGCGGTTAGGTGCCTTTCACCGAATGTGGTAATTTGCGATGAAATTGGCACTTTTAAAGAAGCAAAAGCAATAAACGAAGTTTTGAATTCCGGCGTTAAAATCATTGCGAGCATTCATGCTTCAAGCGAAAAAGAAATCATTAAAAAGCCGCAAATTCTCTGGCTTCTTTACTCTGGCGCTTTTGAAAAAATCGTTATTTTGAGCAGTGTTTTAACTGGAAATGCAGAAAAAATTTTGGATGTCAGCGAGGTGGTTCGAAGTGAAGATTTTAGGAATAATTTTTCTTGTTTTTGCCGGGGGAATGGTTGGAACGGCCTTTTGGCGGCGCAGCCTTGAGCACATAAAATTCCTGGAGGCATATATTTCGCTTATTTTGGAGATTAAAACTGAGATTAAATACACCCAAAAAACGCTTTTTCAAATTCTTAAAGGCTATGGCAGCGGCAAATTTCTTTCGCCGGTTGTTGAAAAGTGCTTGGAATTTTCTAAAACCTGCAGCTTTGAAATCGCCTGGAAGAAGGCTTTTTCGAGCTTTTGCAAGAACTGTTTTTTGAGCAGTGAAGAGGAAAATTTGGTTAAAAGCTTTGCTCTAAAATTGGGTAATTCTGATATTTCGTCTCAAGAAAGTTACTGCGACTATAACATTTCTCTTATGAAACCTTTTTTGGAAACTGCGCTTAAAAATAAAGCAAAAAACAAGAATTTGCCTATAGTTCTCGGCTTTTGCATTAGCCTTATTATTTCAATTGTTTTGATTTAAATTTACCACGGGAAGGACGTTACACATGAACATAGACCTTATTTTCAAAATAGCCGCTGTGGGAATAATCGTTGCGGTTTTAAACCAAGTTTTAATTCGCTCCGGCAGGGAAGAGCAAGCAATGATGACTACTTTAGCGGGGTTGATAGTGGTTTTAATGATGATAGTTCAGCAAATAGACGTTTTGTTTAGGACCATAAAATCGGTTTTTGATCTTTAAAATTTAGGAATTAGGTGAAAAAAATGAAAGCGGTAAGCATAATTATTGTTATTTCTGTGGTGGCTTCTTTTTCAGTTATTTTGAAAAAATACGCCAAAGAATATTCCCTTGCAGTTAATATTTTCGTTGGTTTTGCAGTTATTGCTTATCTTATTTCAAATTTTGTGCCTGTTTTTAACGAAATTAAAAATTTCATGAACCTTGCAAAAATCCCGGGGAAGTATTCTTCGGTGCTTTTTAAATCGTTGGGAATATGTTTTGTAACGCAATTTGCGTCGGATTCCTGCAAAGATGCAGGCGAAATTTCTTTGGCTTCGAAGGTTGAAACCGTTGGTAAATTCGCGATTGTGAGCGTTGCGCTTCCGCTTTTTGACGAAATAACTGGCCTTGCGCTCAAATTCATGGGAGCGGGCCCGCTATGAAAAAACTTAGAATAATTGTCTTGGTTTTTTCTTTAGTTTTTCTTTTTGCTCCGTTGGCTTTTGCCGAAAATTTTGAAGAGATTTACACCGAGCAGTTCAAGTTAAGCGGGGTAGCGGAAATTGAAAAAGCAGTGCCTAAAGAGTCAAAAGAAATGCTTGAAAAAATGGGAATAGATGCTGAAAATCCTGCTGGAATGCTTAATTTTGATTTGAGCAAAATCTTGATTTCAATAGTGCAAACCGTGAAAGAAAAAATGTCTTTTCCGTTCGGCTCGTTTTTGTCCATCACGGCTATTATGCTCCTTTTCGTGCTTGTGCAGAGCATTTACCCTCCGCTTAGAAACAAGGAAATGTCCAGGGTGCTTAATTTGGTGAGCTCTCTTTGCATTTCAATTTGCATTATAAGCCCCGCTGTTAAAACGATTTCGCTAGTTTCTTTGGTTATTAAATCGGCTTGCAATTTCATTTTTTGCTATGTTCCTGTGATGTCTACTATCATGATTGCTTCCGGGCAAAGCATTTGCGCGGCTTCTTACCACACTTTCATAATTTTTGCCGGGCAGATTATTTCGCGGCTTTCGGAAGATTTTTTAATGCCGCTTTTGAATGTTCTTCTGGGGCTTTGCGTGGTTTGCTCGATTTCTCCGCATTTAAAACTCGGGGAAATTTGCAAGATGGTCATGAAAACGCTTAAAAATGTTTTGGAATTTTTCTCGGTAGTTTTTACAAGCATTCTCACTTTGCAAAATTTGGTTGCAAATTCGGGCGATAGTTTGAAATCAAGCTTAGCGAAATGCGTTTTGGGCCAGTGCGTCCCGATAGTTGGAGGAATGGTCAGCGATGCTTACTCGACTGTTCAAGGTTCTATTCGGCTGTTGAAGTCTGGCGTTGGTGCTTTTGGAGTTTTCGCAGGAGCGGTTGTATTTTTGCCGGCGTTTGCTCAGTGCGGCCTTTGGATTATATTCCTTAATTTTTCGAAATGCATCGGTGATATTTTGGAACTTAAAAACATTTCTTCGCTTATCAAATCCGTTGTAAGCGTTATGTCGACGGTGATGGCAATCTTAGTTTTTTCGTTTGTTATTCTTGTCGTTTCGTGCGTTGTAATGCTCGTTATAGGAGGAAAATAATGGAAAATATTAGAAATTGGGCCGCGATGCTTTCTATAACGGCGGTTATTTGCACTCTTTTTGAAATTTTTGTTCCTCCGGGCAAGGTGAGCAAGAGTATGCATATGGTCATCAGTCTTTTTGCCGTTTGCCTTGCGGTTTTCCCGCTGGTTTCGGCTTTTAGAAACTTCAAATTTGAGATTAGCAATCTGATTTCAAATGCAAAGCCAAAGCTTTCGACGAAATTTGCAGATAATGTTGAAAATCAAGCTTCGGACCTTGTTTCCGGGAACATAAAAGTTGTTGTGCAGTCGCTTTTGAAAGAAATTGGAGTAACTTCGAAAAAAATTGAAATTTTTATGGATAAGAACCCTGAAGGCTGCATAGTAATGATTAGGTGCAAAATATATATCGAAAAAGAGTTTGAAAATTTTAAGCCTCAGATTCAAAAAGAAATCAAAAATAGGCTTAACATTGAAGCAGATGTGATTGAAGTTTAAAAAGGAGGAAGGGTTTGTGGACTTTAAAAATGTTAGCGTTAAAGAATTTTTGAAGAAGAATTTAAACGGAAAAGATTTCTCAAAATATGCTTTACTTCTTGGCTTTTCGGGCATTTCGCTTATTTTTATTTCAAGTTTTTTTAAGCCCGAAGTGAAAAGCTGCGACGCAAAACCAAGCAAAAAAATTGCTTCCGAGCAAAAAAGAGGGGAGCTAGAAAAAAGCCTTGAAAGCATTGTTTCGGGGATTAAAGGTGCGGGAAATTGCCGAGTTTTAATAACTCTTGAGAGCGGCGCCGAAACGGTTTATGCAACCGAAGAGCGGAAAAACAATGAAGCCAGCGAGGATAAATCAAGCGGCGAAATAATGCGCAAAAAAGAAACTAACGACTGCGAAAAAAAGTTCATAACCGTTAAAGATTCTTCAGGAACGGAGCATGCTTTGGCAGTCACTGAGATAGAACCAAAGGTGAAAGGAGTGGTTGTGATTTGCCCGGGAGGAGATGATGCGGTGGTTAAAAAAAGAATAGTCGAAGCAACTACCACGGCTCTCAACATAAGCTCTGCGCGGGTTTGCGTGACTAAATCAGGATGAATTTTTCACATATTTAATTTATTGTAAAGAAAAAATTTGGAGGAGTAAAAAATGAAATTTCGTAAACGTCAAATTATTTTAGCATCATTAATAGCTGCGCTTGGAACAGCGGTTTATCTTAACTGGCAATTCACGGGAAACAAAGATTTTGAAGTTAGCAATATGCTTCAATCCACCGAAGAACTTGGCGAGGCAAGATATGTAAACAACAGCGATTTTTCAGATAAAGATTCATCTTCGCAAAAATCTGTTTCTGATAAAACAAAAAAATATTTTGCTGAAGCTCAAATAAGCCGCCAGAAAGCTCATGAATATTCAGAGGAAAAGCTCAAAAATCTTCTTTCAATGCAAAATGTTAATTCCGAAACGAAGGAAAAAATTAATAAAAGCATTGATTCCATTACGAAAACTGCAACCGAAGAATCGAACATTGAAAATTTGATTAAATCAAAAGGTTTTTCGGAATGTTTGGTGTTCATAGAAAATGACGAGTGCAACGTTGTTGTGAATCCGGGAAGCGTGAGCGAAAATTCCGCAATTATAATAAGAGATATCGTTTCTAGCCAGTCAGATGTAGCTGCAAGCAAAGTTAAAATTATTGAGGCCAAATAGCAAAACAAAAATCCCCGAGAAATCGGGGACAAATTATTTTTATTATAAACTATTAAAAACTCCTGAATTGCAAAAACAAAATTTATTACAGTCATTTTTGCTGATCATTTAGGAGCTTTTGCGGGAGAAGAATTTATTAAACGACACTGCGAAGTAGTTTGATTTATTTCTTTAGCCATTGCTACTATAGATTTTCTAGATTCTTTTTAAGTTCATTTCTAAAATGTCGTTCAAGGTTTTAGTTTTTTATTAATAAAATTTGCTACAAAAATGATTTTTTTATATTTGTAAAAGCCTTTCTATGCTTTTTAGGATATTTTCTTTAAGAGTTTTTAAGGTTTTGCATTTTTCATTTGTTCGTATGCTTTTTGGTAAGCAGGGTGAGTATTTTTTGCCGTATTTTTCTGCCCAGTATTCAATAATTTTAGTCAATAGTTAAGCCAGCTAATTTTGTTTGCCCGATTTTTTCGATGGTTCTATTTCAACATTTGTTCACTGTGCAAATGCTAATAAACTACTGACAAGTTTTTTATGTCCATTTTTTCAAATATTAATTATTTTTAATCATGTTTATTGCTTTTTTATCAAAATACTGATAATTCTATATTGCAAAATTAATATTTGAGAAATTACTGAAATCCAGCAACCGGGCTGTTAAATACGTCAAATCAGTTTGAGAAAGCAAGTTTATGGGTATTATTTTCATCTAAAACGCATTCTTTGCTGGTTTTAGTATTTTGAATAAAAAACACATAATAGTGCAAAATAATCACACGATAATAAAAAAAAATAAATTTTAATTTCTATTTACCATTCATTGTTTTCATAAATGTTTTCAGGTATGCTATTAATTAAATTTTCAACCTCTTTCGAAAATTCTTCTTTAGAATACTTTAAACTCTTATTTTCTATATCCATGTTTTTGCAAAAGTCATACATTTCACCGATGTCATCTATCTTTAAAAATTCTCCTAAAAGGCTTTTATCTTTCAATATCAATCTTATGTCGTTTAATACTTCCTCATTCATTTATAATCTCCCTTAAATAATTTTTATTTGCCGGTTGCTTAGTTAATATTATAAATCAATGTCGAATTTAAATCAATACTACAAATGAATTTTAATTATATTTTAAGTTTAGCTTAAAACATGAATGAAAAATAACGCACCAACTAAGTATTGATGCGCTATAAAACAGATTTTTTAAAGGATGAAGTGAATAGATGATCTATTACGATAAAATTAATTTTGGTTGCAAAAATTTGCTATTCTGAATCTGGAAGAATTAAGTTTATGAATAATATTACTAAAATTTTGTTTAGTCAACGTCAGATTTTCTTTCTTTTAGGCACCATTTCATGTTAGGGTGTGAATATTCATAATTCTTTTTGAAATTTATCATTTCTTCTGCTAGTGTTATTGCATCGTCATTTAAATCTCGTATGTTTACAATATCTTGAAGAAACATGAAATTTGCGTCTATGATATCATGGCATTCTTTTGCGCGCATTCCAGTGCTGTCCATAAATCCTGCCGCTTCTTCTGAAATTTCTCTGAGTTTATCTAGTTTTTCTTGATCATTTTCGTATTTTGAAATAATTTGTTTTGCGGTTTTAATGAGTGAATTCTCATCTGTTAACCCGAGTTCTGACACAGCATAGGCAGCGTTTAAAACTCGTTCTGTTACTTCTATGGCGTAGAGCCTTGCGGTGCTTAATTCTCTAATGGTTTCCACGCTTTCATCTTTGTGCTCTTTTTCCCATTTTAATTTCGGGTAAGCTTTAGCAAATTCTATCATTTGGGTGTTGGTTCTTTGTAATTTTGGCATTCTAAAATTTGCAGGTTTTTCGGCTTTTTCTGGTTTTTCGATAGACATTTTCCTGGAATTTTGCGCTAGTGTTTCTTTTTTCATAACTCTGCCTGCAAAAATTGGTGTGGAAGAATTTGCCAAAGTTAAAGTGGTAAGAGACATTGCTAAAATTTTACCTAATTTATTCATTTTATTTCCTTCAATATACTAATTTTTTTGTGGCTTTTGATGTAGTTGTTAACTTCTTGAAAATAATCTAATTTGTCGGAATCTGATACCATTGAAAATCTGTAAAAATAGTCTGCTATATATGAATTACTCTTTACTTGCTGTGCTATCAAATCCATGATTTCATTATGTTTAAGATTTTTTCCCTTTGATATTTTATAAATCGGGGCTAAAAATTTTTGAATTATGTCATAGTCTAGGGCGGTTCTCGTATTCCAAAAATCTACTATTGGTTTTATTTTTTCGCTGTTTTTTTCTTCAAATGATGTGATAATTTCATAATTATCTTTTATTAGTTTGTATAGATAATTTAATTGATAAACGCCCCCGTTTGCATAAGCCCTGACTTTGCTCAAAATTGTGGTTATAATTTCTTCTTTTTTCTTGGCTTCTGCCTCTGCTTGTGCCTTTGCTTCTGCTTCGGCTCTTTCTTTTTCTGCTCGTTCTAATTTTTCTAATTCCTGTGTTGTTTCTAGTTTTTTATTTTTTAATATTTCTAACCTGTGCTCTTCTTCTTTTCTGCGTTTTTCTGATTCCGCTATTAAATTTTCTATTTTTGCGCAGGTTTCTTCCAGTTCAGACCTTAGTTCTTTTATTGCTTTTGTATAATCGGTTTTTTTAGAAAAAGATCCACTTGTTGGTTTGGGTTTTCCGTGGCTAGTTCTTGCTGCAAAAATCTGTGGTGCTGAACCCGATAAAGTTAAGGTAGCAAGGGAAATTGCTAAAGATTTTTTCAATTTGTTCATTTTAAAATTCCTCTTTAGTAAATTTTTTTATGTATTTTAAACCTCAAACGCATCAACTTAAACATTGATGCGTTATTTGCAAATTGTATGTTAAATTTAATGAAATTTTATCTTTGGTATATTAAATTTATGAAATTTACAATTTTTTTGACTTTTTCTATATTTATTTCATCATTAAGATTTTTCATTATATAATTTCTAAGAACTGGGTTTGCACTGCATAAATTTTTAATTCTTATGAATGACTTTTTAGTACCATCTGGTATACGCTTTACTTCATCAGGAGTTACTTTATCTGCTTTTTGGCGGTTAATTAAATATATATCGTTTTTTAGCATGTTACGTAGAAACTCTTCAACTTCACTTTTTTGTGGATTAATGTTTGAGCCATTTTCTTGATAAGTTTGTATTTCTAAATTGTCATTAAATGAAATTTTATTTTCATGTATATTCTTTAAGATGGCTCTACACACCTTATTTAAGCTATTGTCACTGCCGTGCCATCTTTCACATTCTTTAATACATCCGCAGATTTCAGTTATAGCTTCTTCTAGTTTGCGTTGTTTTTCTAATCTTTCTTGTTCTAATCTTTCTTGCTCTAGTTTTTCTTGTTTTAGTTTTTTTTGTTCAATTGATTCTTTTTCTTTTAAATGTTCTACAATTTTTTTTAAATATCCATAATCCCCGGAGGCGAAAAGCTGCTCGTATGTAGCAAAGCTTACAACATCATCTGATTCACATAATAATTCATACATTTTCATAAGATAATGTTTTTCGTCTGTTAATAACTCATAATTTGTCGAGTTTTTTCTTATTCTTATGGGTTCTAAAATTTTATGCAGTTTATCTATATCTGATTTTAAGTTTTCTTTTACAAAATTAATTACGAAATCTATTTTTTCCTTTTTTTCAGATGGATCGTCGAAATAAAGAATAAACTCGTCTGACACACGAAAAAACTTGCCTGACACTAATCTATATATTTCATCTAAAGTTTCTCTTTTATGTGAATTTTCATATTCTCGAATTTTTCTAGTGATTTTATCTATTATTTTTTCGGTTTGCTCGATTTGAGTTTCATTTTCTTTTACTGGTTTTGTGTAATCTGTTTTTTTAGAAGAGGATGTGCCGGTTTGTTTTGATGTTCCGTGGCTAGTTCTTGCTGCAAAAATTTGTGGTGCTGAACCTGCGAGGGTTAAGGTTGCGAGCGATATTGCTAAAGTTTTGTTTAGTCTGTCCATTTTTTATTTCCTTTCTAAAATAAAATATTTTTTCTCAAAGAGCCGTTAGGATACTAAGTTTGAACGAGATTTATGTAGTCATTACTAGATGGAGGTTTAATAATTTAATAAATTTTTTCAAACTTATCTCCAAACCACTCCGTGGGAAACTGTATACTAAAATTGTAACATAAAATTATAAAATGTCAATACATAACTTAATAAAAAATTAAAAATAATTTAAAATCATATGCTTTTGGCCTTGAAAAACACTCAAAATAGTGGCATTATAAATAAAAAAGAAAAAGGAGGCAATCATGAGCAAGCCACTTGCCGATTTGATAAGGCCTGAAACTATTGACGACATCGTCGGCCAGGAACACCTTCTTGGCGAGAATAAAGTTTTAAGAAAAATTGCGCAGTCCAAAACGCCTGTTAATCTTGTTTTTTACGGCCCTCCGGGCGTTGGGAAGACAACTTTGGCCGAAATAATAACGAAAAATTCCGGTAAAATGTTTAAAAAATTAAACTGCACAACCGCCGGAACAAGCGACATAAAAGAAATTATTTCCCAGCTGGGAACCTTGCCTGCCATAAACGGCATTGTGCTTTACCTCGATGAAATTCAGTATTTTAATAAAAAACAGCAGCAAACTTTGCTTGAATTCATCGAAAACGGCCAACTCACTTTGATCGCTTCGACTACCGAGAATCCTTATTTTTACATTCACAGTGCTCTTTTGAGCCGGATGACTGTTTTCGAGTTTAAACCCGTTTCGAAAGATGCAATAAAAAAGGCCCTAAACCGCGCGATTTTGATTCTTAAAAAAGAAAACGAAAGTCTTGAAATTGAACAAGACGCTCTTGAGCAAATTTCTTTTTCTTGCGGCGGGGATGTTCGAAAAGCGATTAACATTTTGGAAATTTCGGCGAATGCTTCCGATTTTAAAATTATCAATAAAGAAACGGTTCTTCAGGTTGCGGGGAAAAATGCAGTAAGATACGACAAGGCCGGCGATGAGCACTATGATCTTCTTTCGGCTTTTCAAAAATCGATGAGAGGCTCGGATGCTGACGCTGCGATTCATTATCTTGCGAGGCTTCTTGAATCAGGCGATTTAGCTTCGGTTTGCAGGAGGCTTATGGTTTGCGCTTGCGAAGATGTTGGACTTGCTTACCCTCAAGCGGTTAATTTCGTTAAATCTTGCGTTGACATTGCTTTTCAAGTTGGTTTGCCTGAAGCAAGAATTCCGCTTGCTGATGCGGTTATTTTGGTTTGTTTGTCGCCGAAATCAAATTCTGCTTACAATGCGATTAACAAAGCCATTTCGGACGTGAAACTTGGCATTTCTGGCAGCATTCCACGGCACCTTCAAAACAAACACTTCGATGGGGCAGATGCTAAAATCAAAGGCCAGCACTATCTTTACCCGCATGATTACGAGAATCATTATGTTTCGCAGCAATATTTGCCTGATAACATAAAAGAAAAGAAATATTATGAATTCGGCGAAAACAAAAATGAGCAAAGCTTTAAAAAATACAGTGATTTCCTGAAAAATAAATAATTAGAGCCTATATTTTAACGTTATAAATTTTGTGTTTATAGCGTTAATTTTTTTAGTAAATATTATATTATTTTGTTTGATAAATCTGTCATAAAAATATTCTAAATTAATAATAATTAATATTAAGGAAGTTAAAATGAGTTTTCTTGAAATTAAATTCAAATTTTTAATTTAGGAGTGACTTACAATGTTTAAATGCAAAAAGTTTCTTTGCTGCGTTGCCTCTTCTATGTTTGCTTTTAGTCCGGCGGTTTTGAGCCGTGCTTCGTGCGGTGAAGTTCAAAGTGCTGCGAAATGTGCTGAAGAAGCTAGTCTTGAAAAATATTTCAAAGCGAAAATTGAAGATTACATTTCTTCAAAAAACTTGAGCGAAGAAGAAATAAAGGAAGTGAAAAATAGCATTTCCGAGTGCATGGATTTTTACGGTAAAAATTCAAAATTAAGGCTTAGCCATTTTGGCTACCCGGCGAATATGTGTTTAAAATCCGAGCTTTTTAACTTTTTCAAATTTATTGAAAAGGACGCTTACCTTGCCAACAATTGCGGGGATGTTAACGAAGAAGGAAACTATCAAATGGACTCTAAAAAAATTGAGCGGGATATTCTTAAATTGTTTGCTCAAAAATTTGGCATTGAAGATAATTACTGGGGATACATAACTTCTGGCGGCTCTGAAAGCAACCAGTGGGGAATAAATGCAGCTTTCAAAAAGCACCCCGATGGAACCCTTTATTTCTGCGAGGCTGCGCATTACAGCGTTTATAAAAATTCGGAATTTTATAAAAGAAAAGTGATTCCCCAAATTTCCGACACAAACGACGCTATTGACTGTGATATCCTTCTAAAGGAAATAGAAAAAGACTATGAAGAAACCAAATCTCCGGCGAATATTATTCTTACCTGGGGGACGACAAAATGCGGATGTTGTGATGATGTTAAAAGAATAACGGATTATTTAATTTCGAAAAATATACCGTATTTCGTGCATGTTGATGCTGCATTATTTGGAGGAATTCCGAATAATCAGCTTGATGCACCGGTTATTTCAAATGTTGGAGATTTGCATATTGATTCTATTTCCGTTAGCCTTCATAAGTATATTGGCCTGCCGATGGTGAAAAGTGTTCTTTTAAGCACGGGTAGCTTTTTTGGCAATCACATTGATTACATAGGCCAAACTGACAGCACAACCTGCGGCTCGCGCGATATTATGCCGTTTTCAACGAGGCAGCAAGTGATTGATATTTTAAAACATTCAGATCCTGAAGATTACAGAAAGAACATAATTTTCTTTGAAAATGTGCTTCGAAAAAACAATGTTAAGTATGTTAAAAATGAAAAATCGAACATCTTTGTAGTGAATGCTCCAAGCGAAGAAATTTGCAGGAAATATCAGCTTTCTTGCTTCAAAGATAAAAGCGGCGGCGAAAGAGCACACATAATTATTTTCCCTTATCAAACCGAGGAGGCTATGCAAAACTTGGCAAATGACTTAAAAAAATAGGGAGAGAATTTAAAATGAAAAGGAAAAGAATTTTTGCAGCATTACTTTCGTCTTTAATTTTTACTTCAGAAGCATTTGCAATGGACCCTAACTCAGAGAAAAGAAAAATAGGAATTGATGAAGAAAAGTCTTCTTATAAAATAACTCCGTGGAAAGTTGAAGGAAATGTTGATTACGATGACGTTCTAGGCCAGTTTGGCGTTGAGCCTTTAACGCCGGCTTTGATTAACCGGTGGGAAAGCCTCATGAAACGGTCAGGAAAGAACATTGAGCTTCACCCTTGGGTTAAACGCGGGATTTTCTTTTCGCACCGAAGGTTTGGCGAAGTTTTGGACGCTTATGAATCTTATTTAAACGAAAAAGAAACCGACCCAAATGCTACTTGCCCGATATTTATTTACACAGGTCGCGGCCCAAGCTCAGACGCCATGCATGTTGGGCATTTGATTCCGTTTATGTTTACGAAATATTTGCAAGATGCTTTTGACTGCAATGTTGTGATTCAAATGTCGGATGATGAGAAATTTTACTTCAAGGATATGCCTTTCAAAACCGTTTATGATCTTGGCAAGAAAAATGCGAAAGACATAATCGCAGTGGGTTTTGACCCTCAAAAAACTTTTATATTTTCGAACCATGATTACAGAACTTCTTGCAAAGAATACGAAAATCTCGTTACCGAAATGAGAAAATGCGTTTCGTTCCACACTCTTCAAAAAATTTTCGGGTTTGATGATCAAGCCAACCCTGGAATGATAGATTGGCCGGTTTACCAATGCGCGGCTGCTTTTTACCAGGCTTACCCGCACCTTTTCACAAAGCCTGCCCTTTGTTTAGTTGCTTATGCTATTGACCAAGACCCTTATTTCAGGCTTTCCTCGCAGCTTTCGAGCACGCTTAACAAAAGAATTAGAAGAAAATCCGCTTCAGTAGCTTTGGGCAGAACTTTCAGCCCTTGCGCGATTATAGGAAAGTTTATCCCTCCTTTAACATATAATAAGTTAGGCTCTGACAAAGACAGAAACACAGGCAAAATGAGTTCCAGCGTTTTGGCTGATTCAACGATATTTTTAACTGATTCAGCTACTCAAATCGCAAAGAAAGTTAATAAGTATGCATTTTCGGGTTCTCGTGGCGATGGAACTCGGGAAAGCCACCAAAAATTAGGTGGAGACGTGACTGTTGATGTTCCATGCCAGTACCTTAATTTTTTTGAAACTGATGACGAGGTTTTGCATGATATTTACAGAAGATTTAATTCTGGCGAGCTAACTTGCGGAGACACGAAAAAATTACTAATCGACAGGCTGACGAAAATAGTTGCTGACCACCGTGCAAAATTGAGCAGAATTACCGAAAATGATATAAAGGTATTTTATTCTAAAGAAAAATAGTGTATAATGACGATAGTAAAATTACAGGAGAAAAAGCTATGAAAAATTTGTGCTTAAACAAAAAATTAAATAGCTGGCGTGCTTGTTACAAATATTAGATATTTGTAGCATAGATTTCTCGTTGTCGCCACAGATATCTAATCATATCTGTGACGGCTTTTATTATTTTAAGGCCAAAACAGTAAAAGTTTTGGTCTTTCATTTTTTTATTAGGGGGAATTTAGATGAAAAAGTTACTAAAAATGATTTGTTTAGCGCCGTTATTATCAATGTTTTTTCTTTCAAGCTGCCATGATGACGGCAAAACCAGAATTGGCATTATTCAAATTGTTGAGCATGAATCTCTTGATAATTTGAGAAAAGAATTTATTAGCGAACTTGAAAAAATGGGTTATAAAGATGGCGAAAATGCTGAGTTTGACGTTCAAATTGCAGGCGGAGACCTTTCGAATTGCAGCTCGATTGCTCAGAAATTTGCCGACGAAAGAAAGAATTTAATTCTTGCAATTTCAACGCCTTGCGCTCAAGCTGCTGCCAATGCAAGCAAAGAGATCCCGATTTTAGCAACGGCTATAACTGATTTCGAAGGTGCAGGGCTTGTTTGCTCGAAAGAAAAACCCGGCATGAACGTTACGGGCGTTTCGGATTTAGCCCCGATTGATAAAATAATCAGTTTGGTTACTAAACTTAATCCGGGTGCAAGAAAAATTGGAATTTTGTATTCCTGCACGGATTTAAGCCCGCAATATCAAGCCAAAGTGGCCGAAGAAATCATAAAAAATATGGGGCTTGAAGCTAGGTCTTATTCAATTTCGCAGACTTACGAGATAAGCCAAGTGGCCGAAAAACTCGCCGATGAAGTGGACGCTCTTTATGTTCCGATTGATAAAATCACGTTTTCGGCAATGCCTCAAATTTCGCAAATATTTTTAAGCAGGGGCAAGTTTGTTGTTTCAGCGGAAGATTCAATGATATCGCAAGGCGCAGCGGCAACTTACGGCATTAATTACGGCGAAATAGGCAGAATCGCTGCTTCGCAGGCAGGCAGGATTTTAAGCGGTGTTGAAAAGATTGAAGAAATGCCTGTGCAGTATATAAAAGATGCAAAACTTAATTTAAATCATGAAATTTTAGATAGTTTAAAAATTCATATTCCGGACGAATTGAAAGGGGAATCATAGTAATGAACGTTTTCATATCAACTTGCTGCCAGGGGTTAATTTATGCAATTTTATCGCTGGGAGTTTACATAACATTTAGAATTTTAAATTTCGCGGACATGACCGCCGAAGGGGCTTTTGCGCTTGGAGGAAGCATTTGCGGCGTTTTGATGGCAAGCGGGGTTGATGCATTTTCAAGCGTTTTAATCGCAGCATTGGTGGGCTCTTTAGCTGGGCTTATAACTGGGATTTTAAACACAAGGCTGAAAATTCAAGATATTCTTTCAGGAATTCTCACCATGATTTCTCTTTATTCAATAAATTTAAGAATAATGGGCAAAGCGAACGTTTCACTCCTTGGAAAAAGCACAGTGTTTAAGTTTTTCAGCAACTCGATGTACTCTGCTTTTGGAATGGTTTTGATTTTCTGCGTATTCATAATTTTTATTTTGGATTTATTTTTCAAAACGAGAATCGGCCTTGCAATCCGAGCAACAGGCGACAATGAACAAATGATGCGAGCTTTGGGCGGCAACACGAATTTCAAAAAGATTTTGGCTCTGATGCTTAGTGCTTCGCTTTGTGCGATTTCTGGAGCTTTAGTTGCGCAGAATCAGGGTTATGCCGACGTTAACATGGGTACGGGAACGATAGTTATTGCTTTTGCTTCGATAGTAATAGGAGAGGCTTTTTACAAAAAATCTTCGGTTTTAATGAAGCTTATTTTCACGGTTTTGGGATCGGTTTGCTACCGTTTTATTATTTTGATGGTTTTAAATCTTGGCATGAACCCGAGCGATCTGAAGCTTTTCACGGCTTTAACTTCGGCTGTTTTGCTTTCGTTTCCGGTTTTGAAAAAACGTTTTTTAGGGGGAATTAAAAATGCTAAAAATAAAAAATTTAAAAAAGACTTTTAACACCCGCCAAACTGATGAAAGAGAGATTTTTAAAAATCTTAGTTTTGAGGTTAAACCCGGGGAGTTCGTCACTGTGATTGGCGGCAATGGCGTTGGAAAATCAAGCCTTATGAATTTAATTGCAGGTTCGGACTTTCCTGATTCCGGCAAGATTTACATTAATGGCGAGGACGTGACTAATTTGCCGGAGCACAAGCGCGCCAAATTCATAGGAAGAGTTTTTCAGGACCCTTTGAAAGGCACGGCGCCGAATTTAACGCTTGAAGAGAATCTTTCTCTTGCGGCTTTGAGGTGTTCCCGCAGAAACTTAAATTTTGCCGTCAGCAAGAAAAACACGGATTTTTTCAGAGCAAAACTTGAAACTTTGG
This sequence comes from uncultured Oscillospiraceae bacterium, assembly GCA_900554335.1. Lineage (GTDB taxonomy): Bacteria > Bacillota > Clostridia > Oscillospirales > Acutalibacteraceae > UMGS1491. The sequence continues at coordinate 75,117 of USGT01000005.1, read as the reverse complement.
GCCTTGGCCTTGAAAACAGAATGAAAGCGAAAATTGGCCAATTTTCAGGAGGGCAAAGGCAAGCCGTTACTCTGCTTATGGCCACTTTTGCTCACCCAAAACTTTTGCTTTTAGACGAACACACTGCAGCTCTTGACGCAAAATCCCGCGAGAAAATTTGCGAGCTTACTAAAAAAATCACTAAAGATGAAGAAATGACGACTTTGATGATAACTCATAACATTGAAGATGCTTTTAATTTTGGAAAGAGAACCCTGGCTCTTAGCCCCGGCGGTGTTGTGACGGACCTTGGCGGCGCTGAGGAAAGAAGCCTAAACCTTGAAAACTGCAACTGGATGAAATATTTATAAAATGAAAAAAATCGGCCGATTTAAAATCAGTCGATCTTTTTTATCTTATGTAATTTAATGCTTGAAATCGTTTAAAATTAATTTTAAATTTTCTTCTCCAAGGCTTTCAACTGTGCGGCCTTTTTCTCTTAGGTCGCGCTTGAGCGCTGCGCTTGCTATTTCAATCAGCGAAGATGTCATCGGAGTTTTAACTCCAAGATATTTTCCGAGAGATTCAAGCATAACAAGGCCTTGAGGAACATCCTCGGTGATGTACCTTGAATCAACCACAGTAGGCCCTGCAACGGCCGAAGGCATAGCGGCATACCACATGAAAACTTCTTTAGCGCTGCGTTTATCGTCAGGGCTGTTGCGCATTTTGCAAGCTTCGGCATAAGGCAGCCTTTCAAAACCCATTTTTTCAAGAACGTCCATTTTTTCGCCGTCGAGTTTTTCTAAGATATTCCAAACGCTCGGAGTAAACACCTCGTGATACATAACGTAGTCTCCGTGAGTTTTTTCAATTCTCGGAATACTCATTATGGCGCCAACTGTGTGAACTATCAAGTTGGGGTTGTGCAGGCCTGCTTCTGCCACGGAAGATATGTAAGAAAACGGGAAGCCGATTTTGCCTAGTTTTTCGGCCGCTTGCTCTTTTTTGCTCGATGGAAATATCCCTATTGGGTTATTCGCGTTTCTGAAAGAAACTTTGACTATTCCCGGCTGCGTGATGCGGCAATCAATGAACGAGCTTTCAGCTTCGGCTAATATGACATCTTTGTTCACGCCGTGCTTGAGAGCAAACGCCGTTGAAATGTATCCTGGATTAAACATGAGAATTTGCCCGGGTTTTAAATGAGGAGCCATCCTTTTTATAAGATTTTCATGGTAAATCGACTGGATGTAAACAATTACTACTTCGCACTCTGAAAGCATCGAGAGATCTGTTGTTACGTTTTTGATGAAAGTTGTTTTTATTTCTCTATTTTCAATTAAAGATATTTTTCCGCTGTGCTCTAACAAATATTTGAAATTGCTGTTGTGCAGTGAACCGGAAGTTTTTATGAGTGTTACTTCATGCCCTTTCAAAGACATATCCGCAGCTACTGCGCATCCTCCGTTTCCTGCTCCTAATACGGCTATTTTCACCGATTTCAACCTCCCTAAACGATATATTTTGTATCATATTTTTGTATTAAATTTATTATATATCAAAAAGAAATGTTTTTGAATACTTTTTATTTTAAAATTTATGTCAAATATACAATTTATTATTATCGACTTTCAAATCAAAAAAATAAAAACTGAAAGGCAATGTGCCGATCAGCTTAAAAACTTTAATTTACTACAAAATAAAAAAGACTTGGACTTAACCAAGTTTTTGTAATTATATCATGGCGGAGAAGGAGGGATTTGAACCCTCGCGCCGATCGCTCGACCTACACCCTTAGCAGGGGCGCCTCTTCAGCCACTTGAGTACTTCTCCACAGCGCTAAATTATTTAAAATTAATATTCTGGCGGAGGGAGTGGGATTCGAACCCACGGTCCCCTTACGAGGATCACCGGTTTTCAAGACCGGCTCCTTAAACCACTCGGACACCCCTCCAGAGCTAACTAAACCATAGTCTACCATCCATAAAAATGTTTGTCAATAGTCAATTTTCACAAATAATAAAACTCATATATTTTTAGCGTGTTGCTGCGAATTTTTCTAGTATACTAAAATTTTAAAGTGGTATATACTGAAAATTGCATACATAATAGTGATTTAAGATTTTTCCAGATGTTACTAACGGAGGTTTCAAATTAATGAAAAAAAGATTTATTTCAGCTTGTTTGGCTATTTTTTTGGTTTTTTTATGCTCACCTGCAATTTTTGCGCTTAATTTTTATGAAGAAGAGCTAAGAGCCGATTCTGTTTATATGCTTGATTATTCAAATGACATATCAATTGTCGAAAAGAACATTGGCAAAAGAAGAAGCCCGGCTTCGCTTACCAAAATTGTTACTTTCATAGTTGCTTATGAGAATTCTTCGAACCGTAATGAAACGAAATTCAAGGTTACGAAAGAAATTCTTGACATGGTTGATGCCGAAAGTTCAGGCTCGAAATTAAAAGAAGGCGAGGAATTTTCGATAACTGATTTGCTTCATTGCATGCTCATTTCTTCTTCGGGTTATGCCGCAATGACGCTTGCTTATCACGTTGGTGGGGGAGATGTTCAAAAATTCGTTAACATGATGAATGAAAAAATCGCAAGCCTTGGCTGCACTGACACCCACTTTGAAAACCCTGACGGAATATACAATGAGAACCAATATTCAACCGCGGCGGATATGTATAAAATCACAAAATACGCAATGAATAATTCCGACTTTTTAAATATCGTTTCAAAAAGCGAATACAATATGTTTGGCGATGAAAGAGACCCTGTGATTACCACGAACCACATGATTGACAGAAAAAGAGGCGGAAAATATTATCTTCCTTTTGTTAGGGGCATAAAAACGGGCTATGTTGAAGACGCCGGAAGATGCCTTATTTCTTATGCTGTTAAAGATGGCAAAACTTACGTTTTGGTTGTTATGGGCGGCCCAACTAAAGATTCTGACGGGAAAAGCCTCCAGGATAACACCGCCATGCTTGACAGCGTGGATCTTTACAATTGGGCTTACAACGATTTAAGAAGTGTGAATATTTTCGAAAAAAATTATCCTTTAACCGAAACTGGCCTTAGTTTCGTTTGGGGTAAAGACAGAATCATGCTTTTTTCTTCGAAAGATTTTAATTTAATGCTCCCTAAGAACGCTAGCAGAGATGACGTTTCATTCGAGTTTGAAACTCCGCAGAATATAGAAGCTCCTGTTAAAAAGTCAGAGCCTCTTGGCAAGGTGCACGTTTTATTTAAAGGTGCAGAAGTTGCTGCAGTTGATTTGATTTCAACAAAGGATTTTAACAAAAATTATGCTATTGTGATTTTTGAATTCATAAAAGCGGTTATTACTTCCAAAATTTTTATTTTCTTGTTTATTTTGCTCATGGCTTTTGCAATTTTTTATGTTCTTTGCATTATAAGATATAACATAAGGCGCAAAAATAAAAACAAAGTTGTTGACATTTCTAGGGCTAAAAAGAAATAAAACCCAAAGCTTTAGAATATTATACCCTCTGTCTGACATATAGATTGTAGTGCTTAAAATATAACTGGAGGGTGTAAAAATGATAGAATTTTATCCTGAGGGACAATTAATAGATAAACTTGAAAACGTAAGCTTAATGTCCTCTATGGAAAATTTACAAGAAGCTTGCCAAAGCAGAAAAATACTCGAAGCAAGGGCAGTAATGTGCGACAGCAACCACAATTTGATAGTCGACATGGGCATTATGAAAGGAATAATTCCGCGCGAAGAGGGAGCCATCGGCATAAAAGAAGGCTCAGTTCGTGATATTGCCGTGATTTCAAAGGTTAACAGGCCGGTTTGCTTTGTTGTTGAAGGCTTTAAAAAAGATTCTTACGGCAATAATTTCGCCGTGCTTTCTCGCAGGGCTGCTCAAGAAATTTGCATGAAAAATTATATTTTAAATCTTCACCCGGGAGATATTATTCCTGCGAAAGTAACGCATATGGAAAGCTTTGGCGTTTTTGCTGACATTGGCTGCGGGATAGTTTCTTTTCTGCCGATTGACACAATCTCGGTTTCGAGGATATCCCACCCGAAAGAAAGATTTTCAGTAGGCATGGACATAAAAGTAATAGTTAAATATTTCGAAGGAACAAGAGTTCACCTTACTCACAAAGAACTGCTTGGAACCTGGGAAGAAAATGCTTCGCTTTTCTCGGTTGGTGAAACTGTAGGGGGAATCGTTCGCTCGGTTGAAGATTACGGAATATTCGTTGAGCTAACGCCGAATTTAGCAGGCCTCGCAGAACCCAAAGAAGACGTTGAAGTTGGCAGCGAAGCAAGCGTTTACATCAAGAATATCGTGCCGGATAAAATGAAAATAAAGCTCGTTATAATCGACACTTTCAGCCGCACGCAAGATTTCAAAGAAGTTAAATATTTTTATGAAGGAAGCCACATTGAAAACTTTAGGTATTCGCCCGAAGGCTGCCAAAAGCTTGTTGAAACTGATTTCAAAGCTTTTCAGAGCATTTACAGCGCAACTTAATTTCAAATAAAAAGCCTACTCTTAAATTGAGTAGGTTTAATTTTTTATCTCATTGCTTGAGCCATTTTTTCGGCTTGGCGGGTCATTCTGTCTTCTTCATATTGTTCGATTTGATTGTTGATTGCGGTTTTTAGTTCATCGGGATTTTCTATGTAGTCTAAGTTAAACTTTGTCGCTGCAGTTACTACTGTTATAGTTCCGTAGTTAAACATTTTCCCAAAAAGGTTTTGTCTTACTTCCACTCCGTTTATTTTGTTAAGCGGGCTGTCAAGATTTTGAGTTTTAACCAAGCCCACGCTTCCGCTCAGACGTTTATTGGTAAGAGTTAATTGTGTTGTAAAATCTCTTATAAGGGCGGGTATTCCTATAAATAATATGCTTAAAATTAAGTCCATGGCTATTTTAATTTTAGAGACTTTAGCTTCTTTGATGATTTCTTCCATTGTTTGTTCCTCCTACTTATTAAATTTATTATTAAAATTAGCGCTAACGTTATGACATTATTATACATGTATATCCATAAATTGTCAATAGTTTTTTAATATTTATTTAATAATTTCTAAATAATTAACAACTTTTTTAATTTTAGTGCTACTTTGTCAAAATTATTGAAAAATTCATATTATACTATGAGGATTAAGAGTTCGGTTTACTGCCTTTGCTCTTACCTTCGATAAAGCGTGTATTGGACGACTTAAAACATGATTTTGATAATTATAATTATTTAAAAATGATAGGAGGTAAAGATGTTGTGATATATTTGGATAACTCAGCTACTTCATACCCAAAGCCAATGGCTGTGAGAGAGGCGACTTTTCAAACGTTTCAAAGATACGGAGCAAACCCCGGCCGTAGTGGACATACTATGTCGCGCGAATCAGGCATGGAAATTGAAAAGTGCAGGAGGGTAGCTGCGAAAATGTTCGGCGCTTTTGAGCCGAAAGACGTTGCATTTACTCTCAATTGCACGCAAGCAATTAATTTGGTTATGAAGGGCCTTTTGAAGCCCGGCGACCATGTCGTGACATCTTCTATTGAGCATAACGCAGTAATGCGACCGCTCAGAAAAATGGAGAAAAAAGGAATAATAACTTTTTCAGTAGCCAAGGTTTACCCCAAAGACCCTGAAAAAACCGTTGACTCTTTCAGAAAAGCAATAAATTCAAAAACCGCGCTCATTGTTTGCAGCCATGCTTCGAACGTTTGGGGAATTCGCATGCCGGTTGAAAGAATAGCTGCTCTTGCAAGGGTTTATGAAATACCTATTCTTGTTGATGCAGCTCAATCAGCGGGAATTTTACCTATAAATGTTTTAGAAACCGGGATAGATTACTTATGCGTGGCGGGGCATAAAGGCCTTTACGGCCCGATGGGAACAGGAATGCTCATAACTCACTATGCAGATAATCTTGAAACCATAATTGAAGGCGGAACGGGAACTGATTCGATGACTTTTTGCCAGCCGCAAGAAATGCCGCAAAAGTTTGAAAGTGGAACGCCTAACTTCCACGGAATATGCGGTCTTCGTGCTGGAATGGAGTTCGTTAATCAAAAGGGAATTAGCAATATTTTCAAGCATGAAATGAGCCTTATTATTTATCTTTACGATAAGCTCAAAAGCATCAAAGGCGTCAAGCTTTATATGCCTCGCCCTGACTTTGAAAATTTTGTTCCTGTGCTTAGTTTCAATGTTAGCGGTTATGTGAGCGATGAAATCGGCAAAATTCTTGACCATTATGGAATAGAAGTTAGAACCGGCCTTCATTGCGCTCCTGCAGCTCATGATTTCGGCGGCACAATTGATGTTGGAGCGGTAAGGGTCAGCCCGTCTGTTTTTACTACTAAAACCGAAATGAATAAACTCGTTGAAGTGGTTAAAAACATAAAGCCTAAATTTTAAACCAGCACTTGGAAATCAGTCACGAATATGTTAAAATAAAGTATCAATCCTTTAAGTGGTTGATACTTTAAATTTTATTCCAAAAAACAGAAAGGATTTTGTTTTAATGGATACTTTAAGTGCTATAAAAAGTTTAGTAAGAACCATCAATGTTTTTGATGTTTTAGATATATTAGTCGTGGCGTTTTTGATTTACCACCTCATAAAAATAATAAGAGAATCACGGGCTGGCCAGCTCGTTAAAGGAATAGTTATCATTCTATGCGGTTATTTTTTGGCTCAGAAGCTTAATTTCAGGATGCTCAGCGCCGTGCTTAACAATTTCTTTCAGTTCAGCGTTTACGGGCTTTTGATAGTCTTCCAGCCAGAACTCAGAAGAGTTCTTGAGCAAATTGGAAGAAGCAAACTTTTTGGCTTTTGGCCTCTTGGAAGCATCACTAAAGATGAAGAATACTACATAAAAGAATGCAAAAACTTAGCTTCGGTCGTTACTGAAGCTGCGGCTACGCTTAGCAGCCAGAAAACAGGCGCTTTGATAGTTTTTGAAAGGCAAACGAAGCTCGGCGAAATAATCGACACGGGAACAATCCTGAAAGCTTCTCCATCCCCGGCGCTGATTTGCAACATATTTTTTAATAAAGCTCCTTTGCATGACGGCGCTTTGATAATAAAAGACGGCCTTTTGTATGCCGGAGGGTGCATTTTGCCGCTGACTAAAAACACCGACATAAGCATGCACTTTGGAACTCGCCACAGAGCTGCAATAGGAATAAGCGAGAACTCCGATGCTGTGGCGGTTGTTGTTTCTGAAGAAACGGGCAAAATTTCGCTTGCAATAAACGGCATTTTGAAAGTTTACGGAAGCATTGAAACCTTTAAATTTGAGCTTGAAGAGATTTTGATTGACCGCTCAAGGCCTATTAAATATCAAAATGTTCTTAGTTCTATAAGGAGGGGAAAATAGCCGTGAAAGAATTTTTTAAAGGTTTTAAAGAAAAATTTAAGATAGGAAAGCTTTTTTACGATAATCGTTTTACGGCGTTTTTTTCGCTCGTTTGTGCGTTCGTGATGTGGGTTTTGGTTTCTTCAAGCAGCACCGAGAGCATTCCTGTTACGATTTCGGATATTCCTATAAACATAACTCTTTCAGATGGAGCGGTGCAAGACGGCCTTCAAATTTTCAGCGGGCAAGATATAACCGCTAAAGTGGAGGTTACAGGCAGCAGGCTTGTTGTTGGGCAGCTCACAAAAAATGACATTCAAGTGACCGCTCCTCAAGCTGCAAGCACCATTATGTCCCCTGGAAATTACACTTTGGAACTTTCGGCTAAAAAAGCTGGAATGATAAACGATTATTCAATCGCTTCGGATGTTAAACCTTCAGTTATAACCGTTATGGTCGATAGGCTCCGCGAAACAGAGCTTGAAATTCAGCCTGAAATAAACTTCACCGCAAAAGAAGGATATTTCGTTGGCGGAACGACTCTTTCGAGCCCGAAGATCAAAATTTCCGGCCCGGAAACCGAGGTTTCGAAAGTTAAAAAAGTTTTGGTTAAAGGCGAAGTTTCGGGAGAAGTGAGCGAAACTATCAATATGAAGCTTCCTGTGGTTATGTATGACGCTTACGATAGGCCAATAAGCAGCGAAACCATAAAAACGAGCTTTTCAGAAGTTGATGTTAGCATTCCTGTTCTTATGAAAAAAGAAATTGAAATAAGGCCTGAGTTTGTAAATGTTCCTCAAGGCGTGAGTACGCAAGGAATCGTCAAAGTAACTCCGCCAAAGCTCGAAATTGCAGGCCCGAAGAATACAATTTCTGAGATAAGCAGCGTTAGCCTGCCGGAGATTGATTTCACGAATCTTAGCGTTCAGAACCACAAGTTTGAGCTGTCAATTTCTTTGCCCGCAGGGTGCAAGAGCCTTAACAATGAATACAGCGCAAAAGTTGACGTTGACATGAGCCAGTTTAAAGAAAAAATTTTGAATATTAACAGGTTTTCTATTGTGAATACTCCGAAAAATAAATTAGCAAAAGTTTACAACGGCAGCATAAATGTTACTTTCATCGGCCCGGCAAAATCAGTAAACGCGCTCAAGGTTTCGGATGTTGTGGCTCAGGTTGATTTAAGCGGTAATGATGGCAGCCTTAGCTCAATGGAAATGCCCGTTAAGCTTATAATTGAAAATTTCAAAGACATTTGGGTTTACGAGAAGCATTTTGTGAATGTGAGCCTAACAAACGCAAGCAAATAAAAAACACAAGTAAAAAACAAAGGAAAGGTAAATTAATTTATGAAACGAGAAGAATCAAGACAACAAGCATTAATATTTTTATTTGAAAACGAGTTTTCGCCCAACACCCCTGAAGAAATTTTAGAAATGGCAGAGCTTTTAAGAGGCGAGAAAGTTAGCGGCTTTTCAAAAGAGCTTTTTCTTGGAACTTTAGAAAATTTAGCCGAAATTGACGCAGTGATTGAAAAAAATCTAAAAGGCTGGAAAAAAGAAAGGCTTCCGAAGATTGTTCTTTCGATTTTAAGGCTTGGAACTTTTGAGCTTATTTATCAAAAAACTCCGGTGAACATCGTTATTGACCAAGCTGTTAAAATTTCTCAAAAATACGCAACTCAAAGCGACGCAGTTTACATCAATGGTGTTCTTGGCGCAGTTGGCAGAGAATATTGCGAAAATAAAAGCGAGGAGAAATAAATTTTGAATAATTTAGGCCAAATTGAAGAATGTTTAGGCAAAATAAACGCTACTCTTGAAGGCTATTTGAAAAGCCACGAAAGCGAACTTTCTGAAGTTATGAAATACACTTTGATGGCGCCGGGCAAGAAAATTCGCCCTCTTGTTATGACTTGTGTTTACAAGCTTTGCGGCGGAAAAAGCGAAGAAATTTTTAAATTTGCAGCGGCTATTGAAATGATCCATGCTTACTCGCTTATTCATGACGACCTGCCCTGCATGGATGACGGCGAAACTCGAAGAGGCAAGCCTTGCAGCCACTTGAAATTCGGCGAAAGCACGGCTCTTTTGGCGGGGGATGCCCTTTTGACTGGCGCTTTTGAAATTGCCAGCACTGCCCGCTTTGAAAACCTTTCTGCAACGCTTGAAAGCATTAATATTCTTGCGGCTTTGGCGGGAACTTCCGGCATGGTTTTGGGGCAATATGAAGATTTAAAAGGAAGCGAAAACATCCTTGAAGTTTACAAATTAAAAACGGCAAATCTTTTTATTGCTTGCAGCAAAATTGGCGCTGTTTTGGCCGGAGCAAGCAATGAAACCATAAAAATTGCTGAGAAATTTGGCTTCAAAATGGGAATTTTGTTCCAGCTTGCTGATGATTTAATTGACGAAGACATTAAAAAAGATGATTTAATTTCAGGTATGAAGGCTCTTGATTTTGCGAAAAAACTTTTAACTGATGCTGAAAGTTTGCTTGAAAAAATCGGCAGGGATAATGTGGTTTTGAAGCATTTTTTAGGTTTAATAAGCGCGAGCATAAAATAAGTTATTAAGAAAGAAGTAATTTTAAATTTGAAAGATACATTTAAAGATTCTTGGCAGCTGCTAAGCAAGATTAAGTCTCCCGAAGATGTGAAAAAAATAGATAATTTAGAGCTTCTTTGCGAAGAAATTCGCCAGAAATTGATTCAGGTTGTTTCCGAAAATGGCGGGCACCTTTCTTCTAATCTCGGGGTTGTTGAGCTTACGGTTGCAATTCATAAAATTTTTGACCTCCCTGAAGATAAAATCGTTTGGGACGTAGGTCATCAGTGCTATGCTCACAAAATGCTTACAGGAAGGCTTGGTGAAATCGGAACTATCAGGAAAGAAGGCGGGCTTTCGGGCTTCACTAACAGGAGCGAAAGCGAGTACGATATTTTCACTTCGGGCCACAGCAGCACTTCGATTTCAGCTGCGGTTGGTTTAGCAAGGGCCAAAAAAATAAACGGTGAAAGCGGCAGTGTTGTTGCGGTTATTGGCGATGGAGCCCTCACAGGTGGCCTTGCTTACGAAGGGCTTAACAATGCTCAGAAGCTAAAAAATTTCATTTTGATTTTGAATGATAATCACATGTCGATTTCCAAAAATGTTGGTGCAGTTGCGAGGTATTTAACCGCTGCGAGAATGGGCGCGACTTACAGAAAAGCCAAAAATGCTCTTAGCGGAGTTCTTGAAAAAACAGCTTTTGGAATGAAAATTGAGAAGTTTTTGAAGCATTCTAAATCTGCAGTTAAAAACATTGTTTACAAGAGCAGCATTTTTGAAAAAATGGGTTTTGAATACTATGGCCCCGTTGACGGGCACAATCTAAAAGAGCTTGAAAAAGCGCTTAAAATCGCCAAACATATTAATAAACCTGTTATAATTCATGTTGTGACGAGCAAAGGCAAGGGCTACAGTTTTGCGCAAAAAGACCCCAAAAATTTCCACGGAGTTTCACCGTTTAATATTCTCACGGGTGACCTTAAAAAGAAAAAATCTGCTAATTTTTCGGAGGTTTTTGGCAATAAAATTTGCGAACTTGCGAAAGATAATCCGAAAATTTGCGCTATAACTGCTGCAATGACCGGCGGAACAGGTCTTGCTAAATTCAAAGAAAAGTTTAAGTCAAGGTTTTTCGACGTTGGAATTGCTGAGGCTCACGCAGTAACTTTTTCTTCCGGGCTTTGCGCTGGCGGCTTGACGCCTGTGTTTGCGGTTTATTCGAGCTTCCTTCAAAGGGCATATGACGAAATTATTCATGATGCTTCCATGCAAAATTTGAAAGTAATTTTAGCGGTTGACAGGGCAGGGTTTGTCGGCGAAGACGGCGAAGCTCACCAGGGGCTTTTTGATGTTCCTTTTTTAAACACTGTTCCGAATGCTAGGATTTTCGCGCCTTCGTTTTTCAGCGAGCTTGAAGAAATGCTGGAAGAAATTGTTTCTTGCGAGTCAAATCATATTGAAGTTTTAAGGTATCCTCGCGGCGGGGAATTATTTAAACCTGAAAATTATGAATACAATCATTTGCCGTTTGAATTTTTCGGGGATTTAAATTCCAAAGTTTTGATTGTAACTTACGGCAGGCTTTTTTCAAATGCATTCAAAGCTATGAAAAATCTTGAAAAGCAAGGCAAAAAAGTGTGCATTTTGAAATTAAATGTTATTAAGCCAATTGATGAAAAAGCAGTTTTAAAGTGCCTTGATTTTGAAAACATTTTGGTTTTTGAAGAATCTTGCAAGTCAGGAGCAGTGGGCGAGAAGCTCGGAAGCCTCATTGCAGGCAAGTTTAAAGGTAATTTTGAAATTAATGCCGTGCCTGACACTTTCGTTGCGCATGCGAGCGTTGATTCTCAAATGAAAAAATACGGTCTTGACCAAGAAAGCATGGAAAATAAAATTTTAAAGCTTTTTAATTAATAAGAATTTTTCTGCATATATTTGATTGAGGTGTATCTCGATTGAATATAAACAGTATTATAAAAATGCTTGAATATTCGGGCATTTCTTACAACGACAGCGAGTTTCTTGAAAACGGCGAAATCATTCGCAGCATTACTGACCCGGAGACTGATGTTTCTTATCATATTCGTGTGAAGGGCGACACTCTAACAATTGCTTTTCGAGGCTCTGATTCAAAAAAAGATTGGAGCTTTAACCTTGATTTTTTCAAAAAAGTGATTCCTTACGGCAACAGGAATTCTGAAATTAGGGTTCATTCGGGGTTTATAAGCGCTTACAAATCGAAAAATGTTAGGGGAACCATCAGGAGTTTTGTGAGCGACAGAATCAAGAAAATTAGGCTCACAGGCCATTCGTACGGTGCAGCGCTTGCAATTCTTTGCGCGGTTGATCTTCAATACACTTTCAGCGACAGAGACTATGAAGTGGTGGTTTTCGGTTGCCCGAGGGTTGGCAACAGCGCTTTTAGAAATTCTTACAACAAAAGGATTTTCAAAACACTTCGAGTGGAAAATGCAGGAGATATCATAACTAAAGTGCCATTTGCATTCATGGGTTTTCGCCATGTTGGAGCCAGGCTTTTGCTTACTGGGCGCGGCTTTTCGGGCGTTAATCCGCATTATTTGCAGGAGTATTATTCGAACATATGGGCTGTTTAGTTTTACTTTTCAGAATTTTCTTCCTGCTTATGGTCGTTGGAATTATTGTCTCGTTTATTTTCATGATTCTCGGCGCTGTGAAAATCTTTTTTTGTTGCGTTTGCCCAGCTGTTTTTAGCGGATGGATTATTTTCATTCTTATTTTGTTGCTGGTTTGCTTGATTTTCGGCCTTGTAAGGTGAATAAGATATAAAATTTTTTGGTTTTTGCCCTTTAAAATTAGCTCGCAAAAGTTTGGTTTTTAAAGTATAATTAGGCGTGAAAACAATTAAAAAAATGAAGTTAAAAAAAGGAGGATTTTCAAATGATTTTTGGATGGGATGTGTGGCAGGTTTTAAACTGCTTGATGTCAATAATTGCGTTTTTCGGAACAGTAATTAACGCCGAAAGAAATAAACTAGGGTTTGTTTTCTGGCTCATTTCAAATGCCTATTTTTCAGTCAGGTTCTTTTACATCGGGGAATATTCGCAGGGCGTTTTGTTCGCTTTCTATTTCCTTTGGGCAATAAGAGGAATTTACGTCTGGACTAAAAAAGAAAACAAAGACGAAAAAGCTAAATCTTAAGGTGTTTTAACATGAAACTTTTATTACATACCTGTTGTGCACCGTGCTTTGTGAAATGCGGCGAAGTTTTGGAAGATGAAGGCATTAAACCAACTCTTTTTTGGTACAACCCCAACATTCACCCGTGGATGGAATACAAATCTAGAAAAGAAGCGCTCGTGGAGTTTGCAAAGTTTAAAAATCTTGAGCTTATAATTGAAGAAAACTACGGTTTAAGGGAGTTTATTTCGAGTATTTACCCTGATTTTAGCAGAGAAAGATGCAAAAAATGCTATCAAATGAGGCTTGAAAAAACTGCTTCTTATGCTTCAGAGCATGGATTTGATGCGTTTTCTACGACTTTGCTGATAAGCCCATATCAAAATCACGAGTATATTTCTAAAATTTGCTATGAACTAGAAGAAAAATACGGTGTGAAATTTCTTTACAGGGATTTTCGCCCATATTTCAGGGAAGGCCAGAAAAAAGCGCGCGAACACGGGCTTTATATGCAAAAATATTGCGGGTGCGTGTTTAGCGAAGAAGAGAGATATCTTAAAAAATAGTTGATTTTGGTCTTAATTAGTGATAAAATTAAAGTATAATATTGTTAAGGAGTGTTGATAGATGGTTCGTCTTTCTGAAGATACTTTAGCAAACATTTCCGGAGGAGTTAAAAGCTTTGACATGCTTAGCAAAGATGGAAAAGTTGTAACATCTGTTTGTGCAGTTGCTTGTGCATTTTCTTTCGTGGGCTTTTGCGCTGTTGTTTGCAAGAACGTTGTTAAAAAGTTAGTTAAGTAAAATATTCCTGGAATTTAAAATCCCGCTAAATTCGGCGGGATTAATTTTTTAAATTTAAAACCTCACCCAAAAATAGGTGAGGCCATTTTTATTTGTTAAAGCACGGTGGGGTGGGGTATTTCCAGAAAGGTGCGTGGGAATTATAATTTCCGTGGAAGAAAATTTCAAGTTCTTCGAGCCTTCTTCTGAGAAGCCCTTTGATGCATTTTCTTCCTGCATGGTGATATTGAGAAAATTCACTGATGAACCTGTGCCTGTTTATGGAATCGAGGTTCCTTCCGCCGCCGCTTCCAGCCGAAACGTAGTCTGCACAGCAATATCCTGTGGCGCCTGAGCGAGTTCTAACGTGGTACCAATTCCCGCTTCGGCCAAGAATCGACATTTTGCTGCCGTAGTAAAGCGAAGAAATTCTTTTGTGGTTCGTTCCCGGGCCAGACCTCAAATAAATGCCTGTTTTTGCATTTACAGTGCCTTCATTTGAACTGCTGCCTGCGCTTAAAATGGTGTTTCTAAGAGCGCTTGAACTGAGCCAGCCTTTTCCTAAATTATAGCTAAAGCTCACGAGGGCATCGAATTGGTATTGGTTGAAAGCTATTTTATTATTCACAAGGAAATTATTAACTGCTAAAGTGAACCGATATTTGTTTATTCTTGTTAAAAAATCTTGGTAAGCTTCCTGTTTATTGCAGTTATCATAAAATGTTTCGCCGGGGTAAATAACTCTTCCGCAGCCGATTGTAAGGCAGTTTGCAATGTCTACATAAACCCTGGAACCAAAGCCCTCTTGCCTTATTATGAAGTTCATGCCGTCTCTGCTTAAATTCTTCCTTGAAAGCGAAATTAACGAACTTCTGTGCGAACCTTCTGAGATAGTGAAATCAATTTTCGAATTAGGTGAATTTTTCCAATCTCCGCCGATTTTACTATATGCTGATAAAGTGTATGTACCGCTTCCGGCTGTTCCTACGTCTTCTTGCCATATGTAATTTTCTCCGCTAGTTGATTTATTACCGCAGCAAACTTCTTTGTAATAATTCGGCCCGGTTACTATGAATTTAACGCTTTCTGCATTTCGGGGAGTCATAGCATAAACGATGAGTCTTTCGTTTTCTTTTGGAATATTCGTGTAAACGCTTCTTACTGCTTCGGGCTCAGTCACTGTAACTTTGCAGCAATCGCGCCGGGAATTATGATAAGCCGAAATTTCCGCCACACCCCTTGATTTTGCATGAACAACGCCGTGATTGTCCACCGTTGCCACGCGGGGGTTGCTGGAAGTCCATTTGATGCTAGGGCTCACCCTTTTAAAAGGCGAGATAAGCATGCTTTTTTGAAGAGGCAGATTGTAATGCTCTGAGCCGAAAAAACCTGCATTTACCGAAGAAGTAGTTAAATATGCTAGCGCTATGGCAGATAAAATTTTTTTGAGCCTTAAATATTTAAATTTTTTAAACGTCATTGTTTTTGCCGTCCCTTCCTTTATTTTTTATGAAATTTTGCTTTTAAAGTAAACCATTTTAACCACTATGCAAAACAAATTCATGGCTTTTTCCAGCTCTTCTAGAGGCGGGTAAGTTGGCGCTAGACGGATGTTTCTGTCAAATGGATCTTTTTTATAAGGAAAGGTTGCACCGGCATCTGTTAATTTAAGGCCTGCTTCGCGGCAAAGTTTAACGACCTCTTTTGCGCAGCCTGGAATAGTGTTTACGCTCACGAAATAGCCGCCTTTCGGCTTATTCCAGGTTAAAATTTCATTTTCGCCGAAGTTCTCTTTTAAAATGCTCAAAACTTTTTCGAATTTGGGCCAAATAATGCTTTTTTGCTTTTCCATGTGCTTTTTGAGGGTTTCTTTGTCTTTCAAAAATTTAACGTGCCTTATTTGATTCAGTTTGTTAAATCCAACGGTTTTAAAGCTGTAATTTTTTTTAAGTTTGGCCAAATTTTCTTTTCCGCAGGCCAAAAATGCTATTCCTGCGCCGGCAAAAGTTATTTTCGAAGTGGAATAAAATATTATGGGCAGCTCTTCGTTCCCTGCTTTTTTGCACTCGCTGAATATATCAAGCAGCTTCGGCGGGTTTTTGGTTAAATCATGCACGAAATAAGCATTATCCCAAAATAATCTAAAGTCTTTTGCAGCAGGTTTCAAATCTGCAAGCCTTTTCACGGTTTCATCTGAATAAACTATTCCTTCAGGGTTTGAGTATTTAGGCACGCACCACATTCCTTTGATGCAGCTATCCTCCGTGACTAATTTTTCGACTATTTCCATGTCCGGCCCTTGCTGGGTCATTGGAATGGTTATCATTTCTATTCCGAAGTATTCGCACATTGAAAAGTGCCTGTCGTAACCTGGAGCTGGGCATAAAAATTTGATTTTTTCTTGCTTTGCCCAAGGCTTTTCGCCGCCTGCGCCGTGAATCATAAAGCAAGAAATTGTGTCAAACATCATGCTGAGGCTCGAGTTTCCTCCAACGATGAAATTTTCTTTTTCTATTCCCGTCACACTTGAAATAAATTCTTTAATTTCTTCAATTCCGTCGTTTACACCGTAGTTCCTGCAGTCAATGTTGCTCTTTGAAATGCAGTCCAATGGCTTTTTAATTATGCTTAAAAGCTCATTTGAAAGATCCAGCTGCTCGCTGCAAGGTTTCCCTCTGGACATATCAAGATTAAAATTCATGCTTTTGAATTTTTCGTATTTTTCTTTGTAAAACTGATATGATTTCTGGAAATCGAGGGTTTCGTTACTGTCCATGTTGAAACAACCACCTTTAAATTATTTGTTGGTAACGACTTAATATAAATAAGCATATTCTATATAATATGAAACAGGAGGATGGATATTTATGATTTCAAATGAGAGATTCGGAATAATAGGCGGAGACCTTCGCCAGATTTACTTGGCTAAAAAGCTGCAAAAAGATAAAAATGAGGTTTTCGTTTGTGGCTTTGAAAATTTTGTGGGTTTTGACAAACTAAAACTCAAATCTTTAAAAATAAGTGATTTAATTTCAAGTTCTAAATACATAATTCTTCCCGTTCCTGCTTCCAGAAACAAGAAAGTCATAAACGCTCCTTTTTCAAACTCGGATATAGTTTTGAGCGAAAAGCTTTTTTCGAATCTTAAGAATAAAGTCGTATTTGCTGGAATTGTATCATCTTTGATCGAAGATGTCAAACCGAGCGGTTTGTATATTAGGGATTATTACCAAAGAGAAGATTTCTTGATTCCAAACGCTCTTTTAACCGCTGAGGGCGCTGTGAGCATTGCTTTGAAAGAGTATGGCAAAAGCATTTTTTCAAGCAGGTGTTTGGTCGTTGGCTTTGGCAGAATAGGCAAAATTTTGGCGAAACTTCTAAAAAATATGGGCGCTAAAGTTACGGTTAGCGCGAGGAGTGTTAAAGACGTTTCTTTGGCGAAAATTAGCGGTTTTGAAACAACAAACGTTAGCAAAATAAATGAAAAAGCAGACTTCGATTTGATTTTTAACACTGTTCCTGCGCTAGTGCTTAATGAAGATGTGCTTGGATATTTAAGCTCAGCAAGGATGATAATTGACCTTGCTTCATCTCCGGGCGGAACTGACAAATTAGCTGCCGAGGAGCTTGGGATAAAGCTTATTCCTGCGCTTGGAATCCCGGGGAAATGCTTCCCTGAAGCTGCGGGAGAAATAATAGCCGATGTTATATACAAAATGATTGAGGAGGAATTTTCATGAGTAAAATAAAGCTGGGTTTTGCGCTTTGTGGCTCTTTTTGCACGCTTTCAAAAGCAATTGACCAAATGGAAAAGCTCGCAAATCTTGACTATGATATTATTCCCATAATGTCTTTCAACGCTTATAATCTTGACACGAAATTTGGCAAAGCGAAGGATTTTACCAAAAAAATTGAAGAAATAAGCGGCAAGAAGATTTTAAATTCCCTGACGGATGTTGAGCCGATTGGCCCGAAAAACATGACTGATATAATGCTTGTTTGCCCTTGCACTGGCAACACTCTCGGTAAGCTTTGCCGTGCTTCGACGGATACTCCTGTTACTTTGGCGGTTAAATCTCATTTAAGAGTGCAAAAACCCGTCGTGATTTCTTTCGCCAGCAATGATGCCCTTGGCGGCTCGGCTCAAAATTTGGGCAAGGCTTTTAACATGAAATATTTTTATTTTGTTCCCATGAGCCAAGATGACTGCGTAAGCAAACCTGCGTCAATGGTTGCCCATTTTGACCTTGTGCAGGAGACTCTGGAATGCGCTCTTGAAGGCAAACAAATTCAGCCAATATTTAGATAATTACCAAAATATATCTTTTAATTAGCAAAAAACTATGATATACTTTAAATGAGCAAACGTGAATTTTAATTCCGTTTTTTACTGCAGAAAGGTGGGGAAGGGCGAATTGTTGCCTTGAATTTGTGCGAATAAACAAAGATTACAGAATCGGCCTTCGCGCCGTGAAAACAGCTATTGCAGTGTTTGTGTGTGCAGTTATTTCTACGATTATCACTCATGAAGAAGATATATTTTGTTCTTGCATTGCTGCGGTTATATGCATGCAGCCAACTTGCGAGCAAACTCTTCAGGCGGGCACTAACAGATTCATAGGAACCGTGATTGGTGCAATCGTCGGGTATATTTTGCTTGAGTTTTGTTACATGACGCCTTATTACTATTTCCTGAGGTTTTTTGCCCTGCCGCTGGGAATTTTAGCAGTTATTTATATATGCAATTTTATAAATCACAAAACTTCCGTTCGAATTGGTTGCATTGTGGTCATAGTTTTGCTTGCAAGGTCGGGCGTTAGAGTAGGCAACACGCTTTATTATGTTATTCAGCGCGCCTGCGACACTTTGGTTGGCGTTGCCGTTGCAATGGTTGTTAACAAGGTGCTAAGCTGCAAAAAAATTAAAAAAGATTAAATTTAGGGAGCAAAAACATGAGAAAAAAGACTGTTTTTTTGATTCTTGGAATAGCCTGCCTTAGTTTGTTTTCTTCTGCGGCAATTGGTTTTAATTCAAGAAGTATTCAAACTGTAAAACATGGCAGCGGAAGCAGCTATTCTTCCGGGATTCAAAAAAATGAAGTTTTGGATTCATTTGACAACAAAAGAAATAAGGTGATTTCCATAACAAATGGTTTCGACGGACTTCTTACAAATGAAGAAAAAATTCTTTATAAAAAAATCAAATCAAGCTGCAACAGCATTTCAAGCAAGCGCTTAAACACAGGGCTTTACAGTATTCCTCCTATTAATGTTAGCGGTGGGTGCCTTAGCCTTGAACAGATTAAAAAAGTTTTGCATGCGCTTCAAAATGATAACCCTGAAATATTTTGGATTTCCAAGATTTTTAGCTGCGTTTATTCCGAAGATAAAATGAACATAGTTAAGTTTTATTCCATTTTTTCTAAACCTGAAAAAGACGCCTGCGAAATTAAGCTTAAAAATAAGATTTCAGAAATTATTTCTAAGATTCCTGAAAACTCGGACGATTATGAAAAAGAGCTTTTTTTGCATAATTACATAATTGACAATTGCAGCTATAAAAACGTTATCGGTAACCCGAAGATTTTCACTTCTTACGGCTGCCTTGTTGATAAAACTGCGGTTTGCGAGGGCTATTCGAAGGCTATGCAGATCCTTCTTTGCAACTGCGGAGTTGAGTGCAAAACCGTGGCTGGAATTGGCAACGGCGAACCGCACATGTGGAACATAGTTAAAATTGGCGGGGATTGGTATCATCTGGATGTTACCTGGGATGCAGCTGACGCAAATAGCAGGTACATGTATTTTAATGTTGACGATAAAACCATAAAGAAAAATCATTTCATTGGCGAACAATTTCAAATGAGCGGTGCGTTTCGTTCTAACAAGATGTATAATTTTGATTTGCCTAAATGCACGGCGAAAAAATATAATTACTACGAAAGAAATTCCGCTAAGATTTCAAGCTATAATTGCGATGAAATCATGATTGACTACATTAAAAAATCTGCTAAACTAAAGCGTGAGTATTTTTATTTTAAGCTTGACGAAAATTTAAGCATGGAAATGTTTAAAAGCCGCGTTTTCTTGCCGAAGATTTTCAGCTTCATTTCAAAAGCAAATGAGTTTTTGAAAAATGGCTGTAAAGTAGGAACAAAATCGCTTTATTACTCAGTTTGCAGCAATCAAAATGTTTTGTTTGTTAAAGTGAATTACATTTAAAATTTGAAGGATGATAAAAATGATAGATAAAAGAAAAACCGAAAATTTGATTTATGAATTGCTTTTGGCTTTGGGCGAAGACCCTGAACGCGAAGGGCTTAAAGACACTCCGATGAGAGTTTCGAACATGCTTTGTGAAATTTTTGAAAAAGACGAAAAAGAAACCGAAAGTTTTAAAAAAGTTTTCAAAGAAGATTTCATTAGCGATGGTTATGTTCAAGTAAGAGATATACCGTTTTATTCATTTTGCGAGCACCATATGCTTCCGTTTAGAGGCGTTGCGCACGTTAAGTACAAGCCCAAAAGCACTTTCGTTATCGGAATTTCAAAGCTTGCCCGAATTGTTGAATATTTTTCTAAAGGCCTTCAAGTTCAAGAAAGAATCACAAGCAAGGTTGCTGACTTCATTTTTTCGAATTTTCCGGTTAAAGGCGTTGAGGTAATCATGGAAGCTGAGCACCTTTGCATGACCATAAGAGGCGCAAGATCAGTGGGTTCGAACACTAAAACCATTTCTTCGCTTGGAAGTTTGGAAGACGATTAATTTTTTGAGGGAATGATAAATTTGAGCATTTTTAAAGCGGGAAAATATAATCTTGATTTTAATAAAAAAAGTTTAGTCATGGGGATTTTAAACGTAACCCCGGACTCTTTTTCTGATGGTGGACTTTTTAATGAGCCCGAAAAAGCGGTTAAAAGAGCCCTTGAAATTCAAAGTTTCGGGGCTGACATTATAGACATCGGCGCGCAATCAACTCGCCCAGGATTTAAAAAAATTTCAAGCGATGAAGAATGGGCAAGGCTTAAACCTGTGCTTGAAAAATTAAATGGCGTTTTGAATATTCCTGTTTCGATTGATACTTTTTACCCCGAAGTTGCCGAAAAATCGCTTCAAATGGGCGCAAGCATCATAAATGATGTTACGGGGTTTGAAAATAAAAAAATGTTTGAAGTTGCCAGCAAAACGGGCTGCGGAATAGTGATTATGTTCAGCGGTGACTGCAAAAACATGAAAAATTTTTTTGAAAATAAGCTTGCAGAAGCTCAAAAGTTCGGCATTTCAAAAGAAAGAATTTGCCTTGACCCAGGGGTTGGCTTCCTTGAAACAAGGGTGCAAGATAGATTTGTGATAAATAATTTAGAAAACTTTAAAATCGACGAAATTGCTTGTTTGGTGGGTCTTTCGAGGAAGAGATTCATCGCTGAGCTTTGCGAAAACGGAAGCAATATCGACCGCTTGCCCGGCACGATAGCTGCAAACACAATTGCAATTGAAAAAGGCGCAAATATAATCAGGGTTCATGATGTTAAAGAAGGAATTTTGGCAGCAAAAACCGCTGATGCAATTTTGAAAACTAGGGAGATTTAATGAACCAAATAATAATTAAAAACTTAAAAATATTTGCTTATCACGGTGTTCATGATTTTGAAAAAAAGAACGGGCAAGATTTTTTCATTGATGCCGTTTTAGATTTGCCCGAAATGCCGGGTTTTGCGAGTGATGAAATCAGCCAGGTTATTAGCTATTCTATGGTTGTTAGGGCTATAAAAAAAGTGATGACTGAAAAAAGCTACGATTTAATCGAAAAAGCTGCGGTGGAAATAATTTCGGAGATTTTTTCGTCGTTTAGGGAGGTTGAATCGGTTGACATAACAGTGAAAAAGCCGCACGCGCCTATCAAAGAAGAATTCGAATATGTAGCGGTTAGATTCAAAAGAATGAGGGGTGAAAAATAGGTGCTTGAAGCAGTTTTGTCGTTGGGGAGCAACATGGGTGATAGGGAATTCTACCTGAGAAGTGCTGTTGAGGCTTTGAAAAATATTCCCGGAATTAAGCTCGTTTCAGTTTCAAGCGTTTATGAAACCGAGCCTTTTGGAGTTAGCGACTCGCAAGGGAAATATTTAAATTGCTGCGTTTTGATTAAAACGAATTTGCCGCCTTTTGCGCTTTTGGGTGTTTGCTTGGGCATTGAAACCAAGCTTGGCAGGCAGCGGCCTTATAGATTTGCACCAAGAACGATAGACATTGACATTATTTTTTATGAAAATGAAATTATTAATGACGAAAATTTAACTTTGCCTCATCCTCGCATGGAAGAAAGGGCATTTGTGCTTGTTCCTATGATGGATATTTTGCCTGAAGGGAAGTTTAAAAGTTTTGATTTCGGTAAAAAAATAAGTAAATATGATAATTTATCAATAAAGAGAGTTGATATTAATATATAATTTATACATAAAAGCTTGACATCCACTATAACAGTTTGTATACTAATGTTATGTTTATTTAGTATACAAATTTTTTTATTTTCAGGAGGGATTTTCATGGCAGATAATGATGTGCAAGTTAAAGAAAATGAAATTAAAGAAACAAGCAAAATGGCGGATAGGTTAAGTAAAGTATTGGTAAGATGTGCAAAAACTAAGGGCGACAAAATTCTTGTTCCACAAGATGTAAAAAGAAGAATGAAAACTCTTTGCTCGGAAACTGAAAAAATTATCAAAGATATGCCTAATAAAAAATTTAGTGCAGCGGTTTATGTGCATGCTAGTGAAAAAGCTCAAAAATATCTTAAGACACTCAATAAAGAAATGTGTAAAGTATATTATAATTTTAATAGTTTTACAGTTTTGAAAAATTTTTATGGTGTTTCCGGAGAAAATGTTAAAAGTGGCATTAAAAAATATGATGATAAAATGAAAAAGTATAATAAAGAATTTAATGATATATATGAAAAAACTTATGAGTTAGCCAATGAAAATTCAAAATTATTGAGTGGAAAGAAGTTAGAAATTCATAGCAGTTTGAATGAAGAAGATATTAATTTATTAGATGTCGGCTGTTTAGTTAGAGATGATAAGAATTTAAAGAGTAAAACCTATGAAGGACATATAAAAGTTTTTTTTGATAAATTTATAAATTGTAAAATTGGTGATGGCAAAAAAGATTTAGTTAGTGCATTTAAAGATATTTCAATTGCTCTTAGAAAATTAAAAGTAAAAGTTTCTGAAAATGAAGTAGCAATATTAGGAGATGGCATAAGAAGATCCAGAGAGGATGCTTGTGTTCAAATGCGTACAATTAATCAAAACGTAAATTTCATTATAAGGGAAGCAAATAAAAGCATTAGCTTTTTAAAATCACTGCCTATAAAGAGTTCTGAATTGTCAGATGAAAGAGACAAACAGGTTAAAATTATAGAGCAAGCAGTTAGTAATTGCAATTCTGCTCTTGATAAAGTTGATGTATTTAAATCCAGTATTGTTTATGGTGAAACAACGTTTTCTTCCGATAAAAAATCACCTTTGGCTATAGGTAAAGGTGTTGATGGCACATTTTTAAGAGCTAATAGTTTAAGAAAAATTCTTAATACGTTTATTAAATCCTTAGATGATATTGTGAGTGATATACAGGGAGGAAGAGAAGTTGAATATGTTTCTGATGAAGCTAATAATTTAAACAGATTGTATAGGGGAATTGAAAAAGATTTAAGTAATTTCACAGAAGAAGTCGAAGGATTTAAAGGATATTTCAAAAAAGATGTTGTTAATAATGTTGATAAAAATAAAAATTCTAATGAAGAAACTCTAAAAAGAATTGATGCAGAATACAATAGAATAACCCAAAAGCTTAAACAAGTCGGTATGACTTCAGATGCAAAAAAAGATGTCGATAAATTTAGAAGTATGGAAAAGAAAATAAAAAAAGAAGTGGAAGAATACGATAAGGTTTCTTCTAAAATAAAGCGTGGGGTTAAAAAAGTTTTCAATGTAATGGGAACTATGGCTAGGTATACTCTTAATGTAACGGAATTTTTGAAGAATGTATTGTTTATTTCTGACACTTGGAGTGGTTTGGCAAACTCCCTTTCAAAAAATGATGAAGCAGCGGCCCAGGTCATCGCAGTGCCTATTGCTAGAAGTTAGGTAGCGTTGGTTAATATTTGAATAATAAAAATTCTCCCCGGGAAGTTCCTGGGGAGTCTTCTTTTTGCCTATTATTGCGGGAACATCACAATTCCCGGGCGATTATTATCCGAGCTAATTCTAAAGCAAAGAAGCATTTTAACAGTATTTTCACGAATGGTTTCAATCATTGCTTCGAACATATCAAAGCCTTCAACACGGTATTCAACCACAGGGTCCTTTTGACCATATGATCTTAAATGAATTCCTTGTTTAAGTTGTTCCATGGCGTCAATGTGATCCATCCATTGCTCATCAACATTGTGAAGAAGAACTGCTCTTTCAAGCGAGCGAGCTGCATCTTCTCCTATTATTTCTTCATGCTTTTCATAAATGTCCAAACATTTGAATTTAATGAAATCAATTATTTCATCATAGGCCATTGCAAGCGGATGTTCTGCATCATAAGCTAAATCGTCCGGCCTGAGCACCCAATCCATGTAATAATTCCTAAGGCCTTCAATATTCCATTTATCTTGCGAAGTGTGGGCAGAAATATATCTGTTCACAACCGTTTCAACGCTTTCGTTAATCATGCCGAGAATTTGAACTTTAAGGTCTGCACCTTGAAGAACTTGATCGCGCTGACCGTAAATAATTTCGCGTTGACGGCTGAGAACGTCGTCATATTCAAGAACATTTTTACGGATTGCAAAGTTTCTGCCTTCAATTTTTCTTTGTGCAGATTCAATTGATTTAGTGAGCATTCTTGCTTCTAGCGGAACATCTTCATCAAGGTTAAGCCTTGCCATAATATTTCTGATTCTGTCGCCGCCGAAAAGTCTCATTAAATCATCTTCCAAAGAAAGATAGAATCTGCTCTTTCCTGGGTCGCCTTGACGGCCAGATCTTCCTCTTAACTGGTTGTCGATTCTTCTGGTTTCGTGGCGTTCTGTGCCGATTACATAAAGGCCTCCAAGATCTTTAACTTCCTGTGCAGCATTTTTGAGCTCTTCTTTATATTTTTTGTAGAGTTCTCTGTATTTTTCTCGAATTTCCAGAACTTTTTCGTCTTCAGTTTCTGAGAATCCGTCGGCTTCAGCGAGCAAATCTTCTTGATATCCCAGGCGTTTGAGCTCAGATTTTGCCATGTATTCCGGGTTTCCTCCAAGAACGATGTCCGTTCCACGTCCTGCCATGTTGGTTGCAATTGTAATTGCACCTTTTTTGCCAGCCTGAGCGATTATTTCGGCTTCTTTTTCGTGATATTTTGCGTTTAAAACTTGGTGAGGGATGCCTTTTTCTGCAAGCATTTTGCTGAGAATTTCAGATTTTTCAATCGAAACAGTTCCCACGAGGATAGGTTGGCCTTTTTCATGCGTTTCGATTATATCTTTAACTATTGCGTTAAATTTTCCTCTCATTGTTGCATAAACAACGTCCGGCAAGTCAACCCTTATTACAGGCTTGTTCGTTGGAACGTCAACTATGTCGAGTTTGTAAATTTCTCGGAATTCTTGTTCTTCGGTTGTTGCTGTTCCGGTCATTCCTGAAAGTTTTGAGTAAAGTCTGAAGTAGTTTTGGAAGGTAATTGAAGCCAAAGTTTTTGATTCTTTTTCGATTTTAACGCCTTCTTTTGCTTCAATCGCTTGGTGCAGGCCGTCGTTGTATCTTCTGCCGTACATTATTCTTCCGGTGAATTCATCAACGATTAAAACTTCACCATCTCTCACCACATAGTCGATGTCTCTTTTCATAACGCCGTTTGCTTTGAGAGCTTGATTTATGTGATGTTGAAGCGTTAAGTGCTCAGGATCAGTAAGATTTTCAATGTTGAAATATTTTTCTGCTTTTTCAACGCCTTGTTGAGTGAGTGTTGCGGTTTTTGCTTTTTCGTCAACAACATAGTCGTGATCTTTGAAAAGCTCTTCGTTGTCTTCTTTTGCGTCAACTTCTGCAACTTTAAGCATGTTAAGAGTTTTAACAAATTCGTCGGCTATTGTGTAAAGTTCGGTTGATTTATCTCCTTCGCCGGAAATTATGAGAGGCGTTCTTGCTTCGTCGATTAAAATTGAGTCAACTTCGTCAACGATTGCAAAGTTGTGCCCTCTTTGAACTTTCATTCTGATGTCGGTAACCATGTTATCGCGCAAGTAATCAAAGCCGAATTCGTTGTTTGTTCCGTAAGTTATATCTGCTTTGTAAGCGGCAACTTTATTGCGGTGATTCATCCCTGAAAGAATGAGCCCAACGCTAAGGCCAAGGAATTTATAAACTTTTCCCATTTGCTCGGAGTCACGCCTTGCAAGGTAGTCGTTAACTGTTACGATATGCACGCCTTTGCCCGAAAGAGCATTGAGGTAAGCAGGCAAGGTTTCAACCAAAGTTTTTCCTTCGCCTGTTGCCATTTGGCTGATTCTTCCTTGGTGAAGAACTATTCCGCCAATAACCTGAACGGGGAAGTGTTTCATTCCTAAAACCCTGCTTGCAGCTTCTCTGCAAACTGCGAAAGCATCAGGCAAAATGTCATCCAAAGTTTCGCCTGCTTCGAGGCGTGATTTTAATATTTCAGTTTGCCCGGCAAGTTTTTCATCAGGCATGTTTTCATATTTTTTTTCAAGATTTAAAACTGCATTGCAAATTGGTCTAATACGTTTTAATTCTCTTTTACTGTAATTTCCAAACATAAGTTTTAAAAAACTCATTAAATGCACCCCTATTCGATTAACTGTGATTGCTAAAGCTTATTAAAAGAACCTATATACCTTAATTTTATAGGTTTTAGTCATGCTTTTCAATGATATTATCATTCCATGCTGATTTTAACATATTTTGAAATGGATTTCATTGTTTTTTGAAAAAATTATAAAAATTAATATATATTTTACAATATTGTCATTGAATTTTGCTTCTAAAGTGATATAAAAACATTTATGACTGGAGGTAAAATTATGAATAAAAATTTTGATAAGATTTTCAGCCTTATGCAGGCTTCTTTCCAGGAAGAAGAATTTAGAGACTATGAAGGCCAGAAAAAGCTTCTTGATAACCCAAAATATAGCATCACTGCTAGGTTTTTCGGCAGCGAAGATCTCGTCGGGTTTATTTCTTTTTGGTTGCTTGATGGGTTTAATTTCATAGAGCATTTCGCGGTAAGTCCTTCGCAAAGAGGGCAGGGAACAGGCAGCAAAATGCTAAAAGAATTCATAAAAAATTCTAATAAACCCGTTGTTTTAGAAGTTGAGCTCCCTGAAAACGAAATGGCCGAAAGAAGAATTAGATTTTATGAAAGAAATGGCTTTTTACTCAACACTTTTGAGTATTACCAAAAGCCGCTAAGGCCAGAATGCTCAGAAGTGAAACTTTATTTGATGAGCTACCCGAAAAAACTTTCAAACAAAGAATTTGAGCATGTTAAAAATGAAATTTACAATAATGTTTATAAATTGGTTTAAAATTCCGGTTTAAGGCTTCTTAAAAAGAGGCCGGAAATGGAATCTTTTGGCGAAACAAGGCCTAAAACCGTTTTGTGAACAGCGTTTGAAATTGGCAGTTCGACACCTGTTTGACTGCTCAAAAGCTGAAGGGCGTGCGAGGTTGCGACTCCTTCGGCTAATTTTGTGTAATTTCTAGATTTAACAAGCATTTCGCCGAATTTTCTGTTGTTGCTGTGGGGTGAAAATAAAGTAGCTTCATAGTCGCCTAAATGCGCAAGGCCGTAGGCCGAAAGTTCATTGCCGCCGAGGGCTTTTATGAGCCTGGCAATTTCTCTTGTTCCGCGAGACATAAGCGCACCTTTGAGGCTTGCAAAGCCCATTCCGTCAAGGATTCCCGCCGCAATTCCCATAACATTTTTAGCTGCAGCCCCAATTTCACTTCCGATTAAATCTTTGCCGTAATAGAATCTTATAAGCTCGCTTGAAAAGCTCTCGATTAAAAATTTTTTAACGTTTTCATTTTCGGAATCTATAACCATGCAATTCGGGATTCCTTTGGTGAAATCTTGAACATGCCCCGGCCCGACCCAAACGGCAACATTTGCGCTTTCACCCAAAATTTCTTTTAAAACAACAGAAAGCCTTTTGCCGGTTTTTTCTTCCAGGCCTTTCATGCAAAGAATGAAAATTCGGTTTTGGATATCGCTTAAAATTGGTTTAATTTGGCTTAAAAAATTC
The DNA here is from genome assembly GCA_900554335.1 of uncultured Oscillospiraceae bacterium. GTDB lineage: Bacteria > Bacillota > Clostridia > Oscillospirales > Acutalibacteraceae > UMGS1491. The sequence continues at coordinate 46,983 of USGT01000005.1, read as the reverse complement.
CTGAGTTGCTGAGCGCTGATTGAAATTACCGTTATTTTTGAAAATTCGAGGGCTTCTTTTATATTTGAAGTGATTTTAATTTTTTCGCTTAACTCTAAATAATTATTTTTTCTGAAATTTTTAAGATCTTTAAGATTTTCTGAGTTTTCCCTGCCCCAAATCATGACTTCGTGGCCGGCTTTGTTAAGGTACCATGCGATAAAACTGCCCCATCTGCCGCAGCCAAGCACAGATATTTTCATTGAGATTCCTCTTTTCCTTTATTTCTTATATTTAGCATTAAATGGAATAAAAAGACTTGAATAAGTTATTTAAATTCCCAAATATTATATAAAATTTAAGTGTAATCGTCAATAAATGGCAGAAGTATAAATTTGAAATGTAAGATGTATTAAAAAGATATAATTTTTTTATTTTTTTTGACATTAAATTGTAAAATGCAATGATAAATCTTAAAAAACGCATCATATTATTGAAAAAATTAACCCTATGTGATATCATCTAACAGTATCAATATAATGGCAATCAGTGATTGGAAATTCATTCATCACGCATAAAAAATACATAGGTTAGGTGGAGGAAATCGTTAATGGAAATAGAATTAGATAACACTAATATGGAAGAAGAAATCGTAAGAATTAAGGTAATCGGCGTTGGAGGTGGCGGCGGAAATGCTGTTAACCGCATGATTGATTCCGGCGTTAAATGTGTTGATTTTATCTGTGTTAACACTGATAGACAAGCTCTTTTGCGCTCAAAAGCTAACCACAAAATTCAAATCGGCGAAAAAATAACCAGGGGAAAGGGCGCAGGCTCTAAACCTGAAATTGGCCAGCGCGCAGCTGAAGAAAGCCGCGATGAAATTATTTCAGCTCTTAAAGGCGCTGACATGGTGTTCATTACTGCTGGAATGGGCGGCGGAACAGGAACCGGCGCTGCTCCTGTAGTTGCTCAAATTGCAAGAGAAATGGGCATTCTTACAATCGGAATCGTTACAAAACCTTTCTCGTTTGAAGGCCAAAAGAGAATGGCTCAAGCTGAAAGCGGAATTTCTCAACTAAGAGAACAAGTTGATTCGCTTGTTGTTATTCCTAACGAACGCCTTAAACTTGCAAGCCAACAAAGAATCACACTTATGAATGCATTTATCGTTGCTGACGATGTTTTAAGGCAAGGTGTTCAGAGCATTTCTGACCTTATCGTTTTGCCAGGTCTTGTAAACCTTGACTTCGCAGACGTTACTGCAACCATGAAAGATGCAGGATACGCTCACATGGGAGTTGGCCGTGCAAGCGGAAAAGACAAAGCTGAAATCGCTGCAAATATGGCTATTTCCAGCCCACTTTTGGAAACTGCAATCAACGGTGCAAGAGGAGTTATCATCAACGTTACAGCTTCGCCTGACATTGGCCTTGATGAAATCGAAACTGCTTCTTCGCTCATTGCTCAACAAGCTGACGAAAATGCAAATATCATCTGGGGTGCTGCATTTGACGAAACTATGGATGATGAAATCAGCGTAACAGTAATTGCAACAGGCTTTGAAACAAGAGGATCATATTTCCCGGTTTCTCCGCAATCAAAAGCTTCTGCTCCTGCTAGCGAAAGAGAAAGACCCGTTTCAAATCCAGTAAATTATTCTCGTCCTGCTGCTCAACCTGAAGCAAAAGAAGAAAGCGACAGCTTTTATGATATAATGTCTCTTTTTAAAGAAAAGAAATAAGAATTTCCCACCGGTTAAGTTGTGCCGGTGGTTTTTTATTTAATATTTAAAAAAATTAACAGCCCCTTTCGGAGCTGTTTTTGCATTTTCGGAACTGGAACTATTAAAAGGTATAGGTAGTGTAAGTTTTTTCAGTTACGATCGTATGTTTTACTACAGGAATTTCCACCGTAGTTTTGATTTTTAAATCGCCGTTTATCAAAGAGTAAACAGCTAATCCGCAGACAACTAAGACGGTTCCTGCTGCAATTACTGCTGAGGCTGCATTTTTGCATGAGCTTCCACCGCAAACATTTTGCAAATCATTTTCATTAATTAATTCCATAGCTTAAATCCTCTCTAAACGTTTTTTACATTAGAATGTTTTAAATTTTTTTATAAATAATACGTTTTTTCAATAATATAAAGTGTTTCAGATTGATGCTTTCTTCTTTTGAATTCTTCTGTTTTAGCGCAATCATATAATGCCAATGCACTTGTTACAATCATGCCACCAATTATGCAAGCTAAAGAAATGTTTTCCACTACTTTTGCTATTTTTCCGCCACCGCAAATATTTCCTAATTCTTTTTCATTTATTGATTCCATTATTCAAAACCTCCATTTTTAGCCTTTTTTGACTATAATGTGCTTGACTATACAGAATTTATCAGTGTTATTGATTTCAGGATACTGTTTTAATTTGCGATTAACTTTTTTAATATCTTTTACTAGAAGCACTGAAGTTCCTGCAAATAAGGTGCACATCATTAAAGCTAAACCGACAGTTGCTAAAGTTTTTCGAATTTCTTGGCCGCCACAAATGTTTTTTAAGTCTTTTTCATTAATGGGTTCCATAATTCCCAGCCTCCTTGAATTATACGTATTATCTAGGTGATTAAGATTTATTTGTAATAATAAGTTACGACTTTAGTGGAACAAACTATTTTTGATGGCTTTGCTTGAACTTGAGGTTGCTTTTGTTCTGGTTTTTCTTCTGCTTTTTTAGTTTTTTTACTGCCTGACGGTAATTTAGCTATTGCGCACACTGCGAGGAATGCCCCGAACATCACTGCACCTCGTGCCGTGTATGCTATTGCATATTCAACCATTTGGCCTGCGCAAACATTTTCTAGTTCATTTTCATTGATTAATTCCATAATTTAAACTCCCTTTTATTCAGCTCTTGTGTATATTATAATCTATATTTCACTATTTGTCAATACATTTTTAATATTATAGATAATAAAAACCGCCGAATTTAATCGGCGGGAACATTTATTTTTTGAATAAATTTTTTGATTTAACATAGGTAATGAGCTTTTTAGCCCCGATAGTAATTCCTACTCCTATTAAACTTGAAGCAACGATTTTAGAAACACCGCCGGAAACAATTTCAACCCTTTTGGTTCCGCTAGTCTCTGAGCTGCAAAATTCGTCAACTGCTTCACCAAATCCTGTGATTGGTTTGCATACTCCATTTGTAAGAGCTCCTGCGTATCCGCCACCTGAAACCTCTGCCAAAGCTTCATCTTTTAAAAGTTTTAAACTCATAAATAAAACCTCACTGTAAAAGATATTATGGATTTTCTACCCACAACACTTTTATATATAAACAGGTAACAAATGTCAACCAATATTAAGAAATACTATTAAAATTTAAATATAATAGTATGTGCCTTGAACAATTTTTTATTAGACACTAACCTTTTTGAACATTTTTTTGCCTTTTTTAATAATGATTCCTTTTTCTAAATCTTTGATGTTAATCGAGAGATTTTCATCAGTTATTTTATTTCCGTCAATTGTAATTCCGCCTTGTTTAATCAGCCTGCGTGCGTCGCTTTTCGAGCTGGAAATAGAAGAGAGGGTTAAAAGCGAAAGAACCGGAATTTCACCTTCTTGAATCATGTCTTTTGAAAGTTTAAATTGTGGCATGTCTGCGCTTTCAGCGCCTTGAGAGAACAGTGCACGTGCTGCGTTCATTGCTTTTTTAGCTTCTTCTTCGCCGTGAACGAGCTTTGTTATTTCAAAAGCTAAAATTTCTTTTGCTTTGTTGATTTCGCTTCCTTCAAGATTTTCGAATTTCTTTATTTCTTCAGTTGGCATGAATGTTAACATATTAAAGCAGTTTATCACGTCGCTGTCGTTAACGTTTCTCCAGTATTGATAAAATTCATAGGGCGAAGTTTTTTCAGGGTTGAGCCAAAGTGCGCCTTTTTCGGTTTTGCCCATTTTTTTGCCTTCGCTTGTTGTTAAAAGCTTGAAAGTCAGGCCGAAAACTTCTTTTTGGTCCATTCTTCTTGTCAGCTCAACGCCACCGATGATGTTGCTCCACTGGTCGTCTCCGCCAAGCTCCAAAAGGCAGTTGTATTTTCTGTTTAAAGTTAAAAAGTCATAGCTTTGCATGAGCATGTAGTTAAGCTCGAAGAATGTAAGGCCTTTTTCGAGGCGTTGTTTGTAGCATTCCGCCGCAAGCATGCGGTTAACCGAAAAATGAACCCCAACTTCTCTTATGAAATCAATGTATTTAAGGTCGCCTAGCCAGTCAGCGTTGTTAACTACAATAGCCTTGCCTGGGGTTAAATCAAGAAACTTCGAAGCCTGAAGTTTAAAACACTCTATATTGTGGTTAATTTCTTCTTTCGTGAGCATTTTGCGCATGTCGGTTTTGCCGGAAGGGTCGCCCACAAGGCCTGTTCCGCCGCCAAAAAGGATAATCGGAATATGCCCAGCGCGCTGGAGACGAGCCATGATCATTATTTGAACGAAATGCCCAACGTGGAGGCTGTCAGCAGTAGGCTCGAAACCTATGTAAAAATGAATGCCTTTGCCTTTGAGCAAATTTTCGATTTTTTCTTCATTCGTAGCTTGCGCTATCAAACCACGCTCTTTTAGTTCTTCGTATATATTTTTCATCTCGGGGAATCACCTTTCTGGATTTTTTTTAATTTAAATTTGCACTTGACAAGTTTTTAATAGTATGGTATCATACTACACTACGTTGTCATTTAATTTAACAAATAAATTTCATACATTTTAACATTAATTTTGATGTAAATCAAGCAAATTAAAGTTTTTAAATGATGAATTTTTATGACTATTTTGAGAAGGGGTGAAGTTGAGGAAAGATTTTTTATTTCTTGGGCTTCCCTAACTTTTTTTGGTTAAAGAAAATTTTAGAGTATCAATACTGAAAGATTATGAATGGAGTGTTTTAAATCTATGGTAAATGTGAGACCTATAAAGCTTGGCAAAACTACCAGAATGAGTTTTTCTAAGATTGATGAGGTAATTAAGGTTCCTAATCTTGTAGAAATTCAGCAGAATTCTTATAAGTGGTTCTTGGGTGAGGGTTTGCAGGAGGTTTTTAAAAGTGTCTCGGGCATAACTGATCACACAGGAAATTTGGTACTTGATTTTGTAGATTACACAATGGATGTAAATCACCCCACTTATGACATTAACGAATGTAAAGAGCGTGACACTACATACGCCGCTGCGCTTAGAGTAACGGCTAGACTCCTTAATAAAGAAACTGGGCAAATCAAAGAGTCTGAAGTGTTTATGGGTGATTTCCCGCTTATGACCGAAAGCGGAACTTTCATAATAAACGGTGCTGAACGTGTTGTTATTTCGCAGCTTGTTCGTTCGCCGGGTGTATACTTCAAAATGGAGTATGACAAAACAGGTAAAGAGCTTCACAGCGCTACTATTATTCCTAACAGAGGTGCTTGGCTCGAATACGAAACAGATTCAAACGACATAATGTATGTTAGAATCGACAAAAACCGTAAAATTCCTATAACCGCATTTATAAGGGTTATGGGTCTTAGCACTGATGCCGAAATTCTTGAGTATTTTGGCGAAGATGAACGCCTTAAAGCAACCCTTGAAAAAGACCCTTGCAAAACCAGCGAAGAAGCTTTCTTTGAAGTTTACAGGAAACTTCGCCCAGGTGAACCTCCAACACTTGAAAACTCCCAAGCTCACATTAACTCGCTCTTGTTCGACGCAAGAAGATATGATCTTTCAAGAGTTGGCCGCTACAAATACAATAAGAAACTTGGCATTGCTTCACGCCTTAAAGGCCAAAAACTTACTCGCCCGATTGCTAACCCGCTCACCGGCGAAATAATGGCAGATATTGACGAAGTAATCACAGAAACAAAAGCAAGAGAAATCGAAAATGCAGGCGTTTGCATGGCTTATGTTTCAGTTGGAAAAGATAAAGAACTCAAAATTATTTCCAACGGAATGGTTGACATTAATCTTTATGTTAACTTTGACGCTAAAAAAGAATGCGGAATTCAAGAAAAAGTTAGATTCGACGTTCTTTCTGATATTTTGTCTTCTGCTTCAAATGAGCAAGAAATTAAAGAAGCTATTATAACTCGCGCGGATGAACTCGTTCCGAAGCACATTATTATCGACGATATTTTCGCTTCGATTAACTACATGAACTGCCTTACTTTCGGCATTGGAACACCTGACGATATCGACCATTTGGCAAACAGAAGAATCCGTTCAGTTGGCGAACTTCTTCAAAACCAAATGAGAATCGGTTTTGCACGCCTTGAAAGAGTTATTAAAGAAAGAATGACTCTTCAGTCTCAAGACCTCGATGTTATAACTCCGAATGCTCTTATTAACATAAGGCCGATCGTTGCTGCAATTAAAGAATTTTTCGGTTCTTCGCCGCTTTCGCAGTTCATGGATCAAAACAACCCTCTTTCAGAGCTCACTCACAAACGTCGTCTTTCAGCTTTAGGACCTGGAGGACTTTCAAGAGACAGAGCGGGATTCGAAGTTCGTGACGTTCACTACAGCCACTATGGCCGCATGTGCCCGATTGAAACCCCTGAAGGCCCGAACATCGGACTTATTTCGTATCTTTCAACTTTCGCTAAAGTTAATGAATACGGTTTTATCGAAGCTCCATTCAGAAAAATTGATAAAACAACAGGCCAGGTAACTTCTGAAGTTGTTTACCTTTCTGCTGATGAAGAAGACGATTACATCGTAGTTCAAGGAAGTGAGCCGCTCGATGAAAACAATCGTTTCGTTAATGCTAAAGTTAACGGCCGTTTCAGAGATCAGTTCATTGAAGTTGAACGCGAAAAAGCAGACTTCATGGACGTTTCACCAAGAATGATGGTTTCGGTTGCAACTGCTATGATTCCTTTCTTAGGAAACGACGACGCAAACCGTGCGCTCATGGGTGCAAACATGCAGAAGCAAGCTGTTCCGCTTCTTCGTTCCGAGGCTCCTATAGTTGCAACGGGAATGGAATACCAAGCCGGCGTTGACTCGGGCGTTTGTGTTTTGGCTAAAGAAGATGGCGTTGTTAAAAAAGTAAGCGCTGACAGAATTGAAGTTAAATACAATTCAGGAAAAGAAGAAACTTTCGAGCTTATTAAGTTTATGCGTTCAAACCAGAGCACTTGCGTTAACCAAGTTCCGATTGTTTCGCCTGGCCAGGAATTTAAAGCTGGGGAAGTTCTTGCTGACGGCCCTGCAACATGCGGCGGTGAAATAAGCCTTGGTAAAAACGCTCTCATCGGCTTCATGAACTGGGAAGGTTACAACTATGAAGACGCAGTTTTGCTTAGTGAAAAAATCGTTAGGGAAGACGTTTACACCTCAATTCATATCGAAGAGTATGAAATTGAATCAAGAGACACCAAGCTCGGACCGGAAGAAATCACAAGAGATATTCCGAACGTAAACGAAGATTTGCTTAAAGACCTTGATGAAGACGGTATCATTAGAATTGGTGCCGAAGTTCGCGCAGGCGACATTTTGGTTGGAAAAGTAACTCCAAAAGGTGAAACTGAACTCACCGCTGAAGAGCGCCTTTTAAGAGCTATTTTCGGCGAAAAAGCAAGAGAAGTAAGAGATACTTCCTTGAGAGTTCCTCACGGTGAATACGGAATCGTTGTTGACGTTAAAGTCTTTACCCGCGAAAACAGCAAAAATGAGCTCCAACCGGGCGTTAACAAGATTGTTAGATGCTATATTGCTCAAAAACGTAAGATTTCAGTTGGAGACAAAATGGCAGGTCGTCACGGAAATAAGGGTGTTGTTTCAAGGATTTTACCTGTTGAAGATATGCCTTTCTTGCCGGATGGAACTCCGCTTGACATAGTTCTTAACCCGCTGGGTGTTCCTTCTCGAATGAACATCGGTCAGGTCTTGGAAGTGCATTTAGGCTATGCAGCAAAAGCTCTTGGCTGGAAGGTTGCAACTCCTGTTTTTGATGGCGCACGTGAAAGCGACATTTTTGCTTGCCTTAAAGATGCGGGCTACGATGAAAGCGGTAAAGTTTGGCTTAAAGACGGCAGAACAGGCGAATATTTCGATAATCCTGTAACAGTTGGTTATATGTATTACCTCAAGCTTCACCACTTAGTTGACGATAAAATTCATGCTCGTTCAACCGGTCCTTACTCGCTCGTTACTCAGCAGCCTCTTGGAGGTAAAGCTCAGTTCGGCGGTCAGAGATTCGGAGAAATGGAAGTTTGGGCACTTGAAGCTTACGGCGCAGCTTACACGCTTCAAGAAATCCTCACAGTTAAGTCCGATGACGTTGTTGGTAGGGTGAAAACTTACGAAGCAATTGTTAAAGGCCAAAATGTTCCAAACCCAGGCATACCGGAATCTTTCAAAGTTCTCATAAAAGAACTTCAATCAATTGGTCTTGATTTGTCAGTTTTAGACATCAATAATAATGAAATTGATTTGAAACAAGATTTTGAAGAAGAAAACGAAATTGGCCTTTCAATTCAAAAAGATGTTTTAGGCCCTGATGTTATGACTGACGACGATGATGAAGGCTATGAAATAGGGGACATTGATCCTGAAGATGACGGAATGCTTGACGATGGCGAAGATGAATTTTCAGAACCTGAAGACGATAATTCGACTGATGACGGCGACGATTATCTGTTTGAATAATTGTTTAAAGATAAAACGTGTGTAATGCCAGAAGGTGCCTCGTTTGTGCCTTCTGGGTGGTGCACATTTCATAATAATTACTAAGGGGTTGTGGTATGGACTTCAATATTTTTCAATCAATAAAAATAGGTTTGGCATCTCCTGAAAAAATACGCAGTTGGTCGTATGGAGAAGTTAAAAAACCTGAAACTATAAATTACAGAACTTTAAAACCCGAAACAGATGGCCTTTTCTGCGAACGCATTTTTGGACCTCAAAAGGACTGGGAATGCCACTGCGGAAAATACAAAAGAATTAGATATAAAGGCAAAGTTTGCGACCGCTGCGGAGTAGAAGTTACTAAATCTAAAGTTAGGCGCGAAAGAATGGGCCACATTGAACTTGCGGCTCCTGTTTCGCACATTTGGTATTTCAAAGGAATCCCTTCAAGAATGGGCCTTTTGCTTGATATTTCCCCTCGTATGCTTGAAAAAATTCTTTATTTCTCAGCTTATGTCGTTATAGATTCCGGCGATGTTCCTGAGCTTGCTCATCAGCAATTTTTGAGCGAAAAAGAATATCAAGATATGCGCGAAAAATACGAAGATGATTTTGAAGCAGGAATGGGCGCAGAAGCTATCAAAAAGCTTCTTCAAAAAATTGATCTTGAAAAACTTTCAAGAGAACTCAAAGACGAACTCACTTTAGCTGTTGGCCAAAAAAGAGTAAGGCTTTTGAAACGTTTGGAAGCAGTTGAAGCCTTCAGAACTTCAGGAAACAGGCCTGAATGGATGATTCTCGATGTTCTTCCGGTAATTCCTCCAGATTTAAGGCCTATGGTTCAGCTTGATGGCGGACGTTTCGCAACTTCGGACTTAAATGATTTATACAGAAGAGTTATTAATAGAAATAACCGCCTTAAAAGATTGATGGATCTTGGCGCTCCTGATATTATTATCAGAAACGAAAAGAGAATGCTTCAAGAATCCGTTGATGCTTTGATCGATAACGGAAGACGTGGCAGACCTGTAACCGGACCGAATAACAGATCGCTTAAATCTCTTTCTGAAATGCTCAAAGGTAAGCACGGAAGATTCCGCCAAAACTTGCTTGGAAAACGTGTAGACTATTCAGGAAGATCGGTTATCGTTGTTGGACCTGAACTCAAGATTTATCAGTGCGGTTTGCCGAAAGAAATGGCTCTTGAGCTTTTCAAACCTTTTGTTATGAAAAGGCTCGTTGAAGTTGGCGCTGTTAATAACATCAAAGCTGCAAGAAAAGCAGTTGACAGGTCCCGCCCTGAAGTTTGGGACGCACTTGAAATCGTTATAAAGAATCACCCGGTTCTTTTAAACCGTGCACCAACGCTTCACCGCCTTGGAATTCAAGCTTTCGAGCCTGTTTTGGTTGAAGGAAGAGCTCTTAAACTTCATCCGCTCGTTTGTTCTGCATTCAACGCTGACTTCGACGGTGACCAGATGGCTGTTCACGTTCCTCTTTCGGCGGAAGCTCAAGCAGAAGCAATGTTCCTTATGCTTTCTTCGGGTAACCTTCTTAAACCTTCGGACGGAAAACCTGTTACGGTTCCTTCTCAGGATATGGTTCTCGGTTCTTACTATTTAACAATGGAAAAAGACGGCGAAATCGGCGAAGGAAAAGTATTTAGAGATTTTGATGAAGCTCTCATGGCTTACGCTTGCCATTACATTAGCCTTCATGCGAAAATCAGAGTTCGCCATAAAAACCCGAAAGGCGAAACAAAGCTCATTAATACAACTGTTGGAAGAATTATTTTCAACAACCCGATTCCTCAAGATTTAGGTTTCGTTGACAGAAACGACCCTGAAAAATCAGCAGATTTGGAAATTAATTTCTTGGTTGGCAAAAAGCAACTCGGCTTAATCGTTGATGCTTGCATTAAAAATCACGGAACTAAGAAAACTTCTGAAGTTCTTGACGATATTAAAGCATTAGGATTCAAATATTCAACAAGGGGCGCAATCACAGTTGCTGTTGGCGACGCTGTTATTCCGCCGGCTAAAAAAGAAATTGTTGCCAAAGCAGAAAAAGAAATCGACGCTATTTTGAAACAATATAAACGCGGCCTTTTCTCAGATTCCGAAAGAAGAAACCACACTCTTAAAATTTGGGAAAAAGCAACTAACGATGTTTCTAAAGCGCTTCAAGATAACCTTGATAAATTCAACCCAATCTTCATGATGGCGGACTCAGGTGCTCGTGGTTCTATGAGCCAGATTCGTCAGCTCGCAGGTATGCGTGGACTTATTGCGAACACATCGGGTGCTGCAATTGAAATTCCGATTCGTGCAAACTATCGTGAAGGCCTTAACGTTCTTGAATACTTCATTTCTTCGCGTGGTGCGAGAAAAGGTTCTGCAGATACCGCGCTTCGTACGGCTGACTCGGGTTACCTTACTCGTAGGTTAGTTGACGTTTCTCAAGATGTAATCATAAGGGAAGATGATTGCGGTTCAGACCACGGAATTACTGTTTTTGAAATTAAAGACGGCAAAGAATGCATCGAAAAACTCGAAGAACGTTTGGTTGGAAGATATCTTTGCAAAGATTTCGTTGATGAAAAAACCGGCGAAGTTCTTATTTCTAAAGATAAACTCATGGACGACAACGATGCAAAACTTATTAAGAACAAGGGCGTTGAGCGCATTGAGATTAGGTCTATTCTTAATTGTAAGTCTAAACACGGCGTTTGCAGAAAATGCTATGGCGCTAACCTTGCAAATGGCTTGCCTGCTGCTGTTGGCGAAGCTGTTGGAACAATCGCGGCTCAGTCAATCGGCGAACCTGGTACACAGCTTACAATGAGAACGTTCCACACGGGCGGTATCGCAGGTTCTGCGGATATTACCCAAGGTTTGCCGCGTGTTGAAGAGCTTTTCGAAGGACGTAAACCTAAACGTTTGGCAATCATTAGTGAAATTGACGGCGTGATTAGATTCGAAGAAGTAAGGAAGAGCAGAAACGTTGTTGTTTACAACGAGAAAAATGGCGAAGAAAGAACCTACCTTATTCCTTACGGCTCAAGGCTTTGCGTTGAAGAAGGCCAATACATTGAAGCTGGCGGAATGATCACTGAAGGTTCGGTTAACCCGCATGATATTCTTGCAATTAAAGGCGAAGCTGCTGTTGAATCTTACCTTATTCAAGAAGTTCAAAGAGTTTACCGCCTGCAGGGCGTTGATATCAACGATAAGCACATCGAAGTTATTATTAGGCAAATGATGCGCAAAGTTCGCGTTAGCGACCCGGGAAATACTGGCCTCATTCAAAATTCGCTTGTTGATAAATCTGAAATCATCAGAGAAAATGAAATCATTAAAGCCAAAAAAGCAAACGGCGAAACCGGCCTCGAAGAAGCTTCTTATACTCCTGTTCTTTTGGGTATCACAAAGGCTTCTCTTGCAACGGATTCATTCCTTGCTGCGGCATCATTCCAGGAAACCACAAGAGTTCTCACCGATGCAGCTATTAAAGGTAAAGTCGATCCGCTCATCGGCCTTAAAGAAAACGTTATTATCGGCAAGCTTCTGCCCGCTGGAACTGGCGTTGACTGCTACAACAGAGTTGAAGTCAAAAAGGCTGAAGAAGAAAACTTTAATGCAATCCCAGAACAGAAAATCCAGAAAATTCGCGACGCATTTGATTTTGAATAAATTAATTACCCTCGGCTTTTGGCCGAGGGCTCTTTTTGTTTTTAAAGTTTTATTGTTACTCTTCTACTGGAGAAGAATGATGGATTGTAAATTAATTTTAAACCTGAATCATTTTTAGGAACTTCGAAAATAACTGATCCTTCTGTTGTTCCGCCTGGTGCAAGCGTGGAAAAACTTAATTCGTCTTCAGCTGGGTCACCCGTTATAATTGAGCATGAGCTTATCACGCCTTTGCTGTTTTGAATTTTGAAATCCCATGAATTAATGCTTGCTTCATTTTCTGATGTATTTACTATTTTTGCGTAAACCTTCACGTATTCGTTGCCTGATTTAGGGTGAAAAAATTGGTTTCCTGTGCTGTAATTCCTTTTAACTTTTGTAATGGTAACCTCTTTTCCGTCAAAATCAATCGTGTCACCAACGTTGTATTCATCTTTTTCTTCGGTTTTGGATTCATTCGAATCGGTTTTATTTTCAGAAGAACTACTTGAATTCGTGCTGCTTTGACTTGTCGAAGAACTTACTTTCTTTGAAGTGCCTGAGTTTGTGTACATAGAAGAAATAAGAAATATTGAAAACAAACTAACAATAATTCCTGAAATAGGCATTCCAATAGAAAACTTATTTTTAATAGCCCTGATTAATGACCAAACGCTTAAAACTATTCCAATAATTGCGATAACCATTGAAATAACATTTAAAATTGGAATCCACGACCCTGCGATAGCTACGATTGACACAATCAAAGAGGCGATTGCCAGGTTGTCTTTCTTTTTTTCTGTGCTTGAATTTTGAACATCATTTTCCATTTGTATTATTACCTCCAATATTATTTTTTTTACATCTAAATAAGTACTTAATTTTGATGTGTATATTTATAATTATAAACAAAAAAATAAATTTGTCAAGTGTAAATATCATAATGATAATGAAACATCTTAATGATAATTTTAAAATCGAATTGAGGAGGAATTATGATATCAGAAAAATTAAAAGAATTAAGAAAAAATCAAAATTTAACTCAATCCGATATAGCAAAAAAATTGGGGATAACTCGATCGAGCGTTAACGCATGGGAGCTTGGAATTTCGATTCCTTCAACGAGATACGTCGTGGAGCTTTCGGAACTTTTCGGTGTTTCTGCTGATTATCTTTTGGGCATTCCAGGGACCTCCACGGTAAATGTTGACGGGCTTTCTGAAAAAGAAGTGGGCGTAATAAAAGAAATAATCGAGTGCCTTAAAAATAAGAAAGATTAAACATTTTTTATTGTATTTTTTTGAAGTAAATGATATCATTTAGTAGATTTATTTTCAAAAAAATATTTTTTAAGGATGTTGAAAAAATGAACAAAAGTTTCAGTAGATTTATTAACATTTTGGTTTGGGTTAGCCTGGTATTATGCGGAATTTCGTTTTTGATATTTCATGTTTTCAGGGTTTATGAAAAAAGAAGTGAAAGTAAAGAAGGTATTCCTATCGCTATGGCTCTTGACGACGGCTACACTTACCCGACGATGGTGGCAATGGCCTCGATTCTTGAAAACGCAGCAAAAGGAACAAAATATGATTTTTACATTATGCACCCGGGCGAATTTAATGATGAAAATAAAGTGAAAATCAAAAATTTAGGCAGAAAATACAGAAATAAATGCAGCATTAGCTTTATAAACATGGAAGATAAATATAAAAATGCTAACGACAAAGGCCATATCACAACGCCTACGTATTACAGGCTTTCTTTGTCGGAGTTACTCCCTGACCTTGACAAAATAATTTGGCTTGACGGCGACACGATTACGTATACAGACCTTAAAGAAATGTACGATATAGACATGGAAGGCTACTACTATAAAGGAGTTTTAGATGAAAACGTGAGTGCTGTTGATAGTTTCACGACTGAGAATGACCACTGCATTTGCGCCGGCGTTATGCTGATAAACCTAAAAGAACTTAGACAAGATGACATGGTTAAAAAATTTGCAGATTTTATTGAAAAAAATAATGACAGATTAATTCAGCACGATCAAACAACAATAAATGCCGTTTGCTATAAAAAAGTTGGAATTTTGCCTTTAAAGTATGGAATTTTTAACTATTCTCTGGAAGATCTTAAGTCAACTGTTAAAATTTTTCGCTGCGAAAACAAATACACTGAAAAAGAAGTTGAAGAAGCCTACGAAAACACTTGCGTGCTTCATTGCGTTTGCAAACCTTGGAAAAATGCTAACGTTCGCGGCAGCAAATCTTGGTGGGATTACGCCAAAAAAACGAATTATTATAATGAAATAAGAGAAAAATATTACGCAACAATGGCGACTGGAAGCTAAAAGATTTTTCATTAAAATATTTGATTTAGCTATTGACTTTTTTTAGAAGTTAATGTAAACTTTAAATTAGAAAGTATAAGAGGAGCAAATTTGTTCTCACCTACGTAATTTTGTTTACGATGGTCAATAGCTAGGTCTTTTAAGTAAATAAGACGTATAGAGATTGTATGAGCAGATTTGTGCCCATGCAATTAATTTTTTAGTTTAAAAAACTTTTTAAACATTTTTGGAGGTGCTTGAGTATTAGCAGCAAAGACATTCAAATTAATGGTAAAATTAGAGATGAAAAGGTTCGACTTATCAGTTCAAGCGGAGAGCAACTTGGCGTAGTTCCTATTGAGCAAGCTCTAAGGCTTGCGGAAGCTGAGAATTTGGATCTTGTAAAAGTGGCCAGCAAGGCGGATCCTCCGGTTTGCAAAATTTTAGATTATGGTAAATACAGATTTGAGATGTCAAAGAGAGAAAAAGAATCTAAGAAAAATCAGCGCACTGTTGAAATAAAAGAAGTAAGACTTTCAGTTAATATTGACACTCACGATTTCGACACGAAAGTGGCTCATGCTCGAAGATTTGCTAAAAGCGGCAACAAAGTTAAAGTTTCAATTCGCTTTAGAGGCCGTGAAATGGGGCATTCTGAAATTGGTTTTGACATAATGAAAAGGTTTGCGGAATCTTGCAGCGAGTTTGCAAGTGTTGAGCGCCCTGCTAAATTGGATGGAAAATGTATGCTCATGTTCTTAGCTCCGAATCCGAAAGCTAAATAATTAATTGAGGCTTTAAACCCAAGAGGAAAAGCACAGATGAAATTTTTTAAAGAAAGGTTGTGAAGTGGGTAAAGGCTCGCGCCTTATCCCAGAGCAGTATGTACAAGATTAAAACACACAGTGGAGCAAAAAAACGTTTCAAGTTTACGGCAACCGGAAAAATAGTAAGAGGTCATGCAAATAAAAGCCATATCTTGAACAAAAAATCAAGAAAAAGAAAAAGAGTTTTGAGAACAACTACTACACTCGACAGAACAAATATGCTTCAAATCAGAACTCTTATGAACCACAAATAAATTAAAAATTTAAACGGAGGTAAACGTAATGGCACGTATAAAATATGCAAAAACAACCAGAAGTAGAAGAAAAAGAGTTTTAAAATTAGCAAAAGGATACTGGGGTGCAAAAAGTAAGCACTTTAAAATGGCTAAACAAGCCGTTATGAAATCAGGAAATTATGCTTACATAGGCAGAAAGCAGAAAAAACGTGACTTCAGAAGATTATGGATCACAAGAATTTCTGCAGCTTGCCGCATGAATGGCATCACATATTCCGCTTTCATGGATAAACTTAAAAAATCAGGAATTGAACTTAACAGAAAAATGCTTTCTGAAATCGCAATTTCAGATCCTGCAGGTTTTGCCGGCCTTGTTGAAAAAGTAAAGTAATTAAATTATGCGCTTAGGGTTTAATCCTTGAGCGTAAATTTTTTGGTTATATGCAGAATTTTTTGAAATTTTTCCGTTTATAATCAAAGAATTTGTCGTTTTTATAGAAAAATAAATTAAAAGGAAGAAAAAATAAATGAGAATAGAAATATCAAGTAAGAACAATGAAACAGTAAAAAACGTTAGAAAATTATTGAATTCTGCTAAATTTAGAAACAGCGAAAAGAAGTTCGTTATTGAAGGAACTAGGATTTGTGAGGAAGCTGTGAAAAGCAATGTTGAAGTTACTCAAATTTTTTACACGCAGAAATGTTTACAAAAATTTTCTGATTTAATAAGCAAAATAACACAAAAAAATAATGCCCATGAATTTTTGGTTAGCGAAGCTGTTATGCAGTCGATGAGCGACACCGAAGGCCCTCAAGGAATCATTTGCGTTTGCAATTTTGTTGACAAATTTGTAAATATGTCTAAAATAAAAGCATGCTCTAATATTATTTTGCTCGAAAATCTTCAAAATCCTTCAAATTTAGGAAGTATACTTAGAAGCCTTAATGCTTTCAATATTGATTTTGTTGGCATTAGTTTTGACAGCTGCGACATTTATAACCCTAAAGCTCTTAGAGGCAGCATGGGCGCAATTTTTAAGCTAAATATTATGAAAATTAACGATTTTTCTGAATTTATTTCATTACTTAAATCTGAAAACGTGACCGTTTGTGCAACAGTGCCTGATGAAAACGTAGAAAATATTACAGCTCTTAACGATTTGGGTAAGAAAGCCGTAATTCTTGGAAATGAAGGTAATGGCATTAGCAATGAAACTCTTGATTTATGCGACAAGAAGATGACTATTCCGATGAATCCTTTATGCGAATCGCTAAGCGTTGCGGTGGCTGCGGGCATAGTGGCTTGGGAAATGAGCGGAAAGGGGAAATAAAGTGGACAAGCAGGTGTATGAAATTTGGCTTCAGCAAGCAATTGGTTATGGAAATTATCAAATAAAAACTATTTTGGGACTTTACAAGAGCGCAAAAGAATTTTACGATTCAGGTGAATACGGTTGGAGACTTTGCGGATGCTTTACTGGCAAGCAAATTGACAAAATCGGGAGCACCTCTATTGATGACGCATATAATATTTTTAGAAAATGCAAGAATTTAAATTACAAAGTTTTTAGCATTTTTGATGAAAAATACCCGAGTTTGCTCAAAGAAATAAGTGATCCTCCCGCTGTGATTTATGTTTTTGGAGATGAAACTTGTTTAAAAAAAGAAATTTCGATTGCTTTTGTTGGCGCGAGGGAGGCTACTCCTTACGGAATGAACCTTTCGAAAAGCATGGCTCACAGAGCGGCTTTGAGTGGCGCGAATGTCGTAAGTGGCGGTGCGCTTGGAATTGACGCTGCGGCGCATGAGGGAGCAATTGAAGCTGGAGGAAGCACGATTGCCGTGCTCGGCTGCGGGATTAACACGAATTACCTTATATCAAACAGCTTTCTTAGAAGCAAAATTGCTAAATCTGGGGTTTTGATTTCGGAATATCCTCCTGATTACCCCGCTTTTGCATGCAATTTCCCGAAAAGAAACAGGATAATTTCTGGGCTTTCGAACGCAACTGTGGTTGTTGAAGCCGGCAAGAAGAGCGGCTCGCTCATTACTGCGAACTTGGCGAATAATCAAAACAGGGATGTTTTCGTTGCGCCGATTGACCTTAGAAGCCCGCTTAGCGAAGGCATTATTTCGCTTATAAACGACGGGGTGAAAGTGGTCGTTGACATGGAAGAGTTGGTGAAAAGCTATGAAAACAAGCTCAAAAATAAATTCCCGGGTATTAGCATAAAAAGGCCTGTTTTTAATTTCCCACGTGAAGAAAAGCCGAAATTTAAAGAAAATGTTTCTAAGGAAGTGCCAGAAAGTATTTCAGAAAATGCGAGAAAAGTTTATGATATTTTGGGTGGGGGCGCAATGAACGCTGATTTGATATGCAAAAAATCTGGCATGAAAATAGAGAATGTTCTTTCATCTTTGACAGAACTTGAGATTTATGGTCTAATTAAAAATAATACAGGAAAAGAGTATGAAAAAATTTAAAATATTTTTGTTTGGATGGGTTAACTATGAGTAATTTAGTAATTGTGGAATCGCCTGCAAAGGCAAAAACTATAAAAAAATATTTGGGCAAAAATTACGACGTAACTTCTTCAATGGGGCATATTAGAGATTTGCCGCCTAAAAGACTTAGTGTTGATGTTAAAAAAAATTTCGAGCCTAAATATCAAATTATAAAAGGAAAAGAAGAAATCGTTAAAAAGCTTAAAGAAAAAGCGAAAAAGGCTGATAAAGTAATTTTAGCAACGGACCCTGACCGCGAAGGGGAAGCCATTTCTTGGCATTTAGCTTATTTGCTTGGCCTTGACCTTAACGATAAAAACAGAGTTACTTTCAATGAAATTACCAAAAATGGCGTTGAATCTGGGATAAAATCTCCAAGGAAAGTTGACCTTGATTTGGTGGGTGCTCAGCAAACCAGAAGAATTCTTGATAGGCTTGTTGGATACAAAGTGAGCCCGTTTCTTTCGCAAAAGATTTATAAAGGCCTTTCGGCAGGAAGGGTTCAGTCGGTTGCTCTTCGAATGATTGTTGACAGAGAAGATGAAATTAGAAAATTTGTTCCGAAAGAATACTGGAGCATTGACGCACAATTTATTCCAAAGGGCATGAGAAAGTCGTTCCCGGCCGCATTTTACGGTGACGAAAAAGGAAAAATTGAAATAGACAACGAAAAAAAGGCGAATGAAATTCTTGCGGACCTTGACGGTTCAAATTTCGAAATTGGAAAGCTTAAAAAAGGAAAAAGAAAAAGAAATCCTGCGCCGCCTTTCATAACTTCGACTTTGCAGCAAGAAGCTTCAAGGAAACTTGGCTTCACGGCTAAACGCACGATGCTTGCAGCCCAGCAGCTTTATGAAGGAATAGAGCTCGAAGGCAAAGGCCTCATGGGACTTATAACTTACATGAGAACGGACTCTTTAAGAGTTTCGAAAGAGGCTTTGGATGGCGCAAGAAGCTACATTTTGGATGTTTGGGGCAAGAAATATTTGCCTGAAGAAGCAAGAGTTTTCAAAACGAAAGCAAACGCTCAAGATGGCCACGAAGCTATTAGACCGACTGACCCGAGCCTTGCGCCTGACGCTGTGAAAGCGAGCTTGAGCAATGACCAATTTAAGATTTACAAGCTTGTTTGGGAGCGCTTCATTGCAAGCCAGATGGCAAATTGTTTGCAAAACACAACAAAAGTTGAAGTTTATGCAGCTAAAGAAAATTCCGAAAAGAAATATATTTTCAAAGCTTCGACTTACACCATTGCGTTTGACGGCTTCATGGCTCTGTATGTTGAAGGCAAAGACATTGCCGAAGAAAAGGCCAAAGCCTTCCCGGAACTTGCTGAAGGAATGCCGGTTAAGGCCAAATCAATAGTGCCGAACCAGCACTTCACCGAGCCTCCGCCGAGATACACCGAGGCTTCGCTTATTAAATCCCTCGAAGAAGAAGGAATCGGAAGGCCTTCGACATATGCTTCGATAATTTCGACCATTACCGCGAGAGAATACGTTAAAAAAGAAGCGAAAATTTTAAGACCGACAGAACTCGGCGAAGTTGTTAACAAACTCATGAAAGAACGCTTTTCGAGCATTGTTAACCTTAAATTCACAGCGCAAATGGAGAATAATCTCGACGAAGTTGCCGAAGGAAAAATAACTTGGACCGAACCGCTTAGCAAATTTTATGAAGATCTTATGAAAATGCTTGAAAAAGCCAAGAAAGAAATGGAAGGCGTGAAGATCTTCCTGGAAGAAGATAAGATCGACAAAACTTGCGAGCTTTGCGGCAAACCAATGGTGATTAAAAGGGGAAGATACGGCAAATTCATTGGTTGTTCGGGCTACCCTGAATGCAAAAACATTCAAAAATTAGTTGAAGAAATCGGCGTTACTTGCCCGAAATGTGGCGGAAATGTTATCAAGCGCCAAACCAAACGCAAACGCGATTTTTACGGTTGCAGCAATTTCCCGAATTGCCATTTTATTTCGTGGGATGAACCTTTAAACGAGAAATGCCCGAAATGCGGAGAAATTCTTTTCAAGAAAAACGGCAAAAAAATAAAAATTTATTGCAAAGGCGAAGGCTGCGGCTACGAAAGGACATCAGAAAATGAATAAAACCATAAACGTGATAGGCGCAGGCTTGGCGGGGTGTGAAGCGGCTTGGCAAATTGCAAAAAGAGGAATAAAAGTTAACCTTTATGAAATGAAACCGAAAAAATTTTCTCCGGCGCACAGCAGCAAAAATCTTTGTGAGCTTGTTTGCTCGAATTCTTTTAAGGCCGACAGGCTCGAAAGCGCAGCTGGACTTTTAAAAGAAGAAATGAGAGTTTTCGATTCTTTGATTCTTGCTTGCGCTGATGCGTGCAGGGTTCCCGCCGGAGGAGCCCTCGCGGTTGACAGGGAAAAATTTTCTTCTATGGTGACTGAAAAAATTAAATCAAATGATTTTATTAATTTCATTTCGCAAGAAATTACTGAAATTCCAAAAGAGGGAATAAACATAATTGCGACGGGGCCTTTGACTTCTGAGGCTTTTTCTGAAAATATTAAAAATTTCTGCGGCGGGTGCCTTAGTTTTTTCGATGCTGCTGCTCCGATCGTTACTTTTGAAAGCATCGATATGAACAACGCATTTTTTGCTTCAAGATACGATAAAGGTGACGGAGATGACTATTTAAATTGCCCGCTTTCGAAAGAAGAATATGAAGTTTTTTACAATGAGCTTATAAATGCGGAGCGTGCACCGCTGCATAATATTGACAAAGTGAATGTTTATGAAGGTTGCATGCCTGTTGAAATTATGGCTAAAAGAGGTTTTGACACTATTCGTTTTGGCCCGATGAAACCTGTTGGGCTTAGAGACCCAAAAACTAGCGAGAGGCCTTTTGCTGTGGTTCAGC
This sequence comes from uncultured Oscillospiraceae bacterium, assembly GCA_900554335.1. GTDB lineage: Bacteria > Bacillota > Clostridia > Oscillospirales > Acutalibacteraceae > UMGS1491. The sequence continues at coordinate 25,884 of USGT01000005.1, read as the reverse complement.
TCAGGAAAGAAACCGTTTCAGGCGAACTTTTTAATATGGTGGGCTTCCAAACGAATTTGAAATTTGGCGAGCAAAAAAGAGTTTTCTCGCTTATTCCTGCACTTAAAAATCTTGATATCGTTAGATATGGCGTTATGCACCGCAATACTTTTATTGATTCGCCAAGGCTTTTAAACGCAGATTACAGCACGCGCGTTAACCCGAATTTATTCTTCGCCGGGCAGATAACAGGCGTTGAAGGATATATTGAGTCCGCTTCTTCGGGTTTGCTTGCGGGAATTAATGCTGCAAAAAGATTGACGGGTGAAGAAACGGTTAAGCTTCCGGAAACAACCATGCTTGGCGCGCTTTGTACTTACATAAGCGATGAAAACGTTAAGAATTTTCAGCCAATGGGCGCAAATTTTGGTATAATAAAAGCATTGGATGAAAAAATTAAAGATAAAAAACTGAAGTATACGAAAATGTCTGAAAGATCTTTGGAATATCTTAAAAATTTAGTGGAGGAAAAAATATGAGGATAATAGTTGATGCTTGCGGCGGAGACAAAGGCCCTATCGAAGCTATCAAAGCTTGCCGTGAGGCTGCTGATGAGTTTGGTTTTGAGATTAGCTTGGTTGGAAACGAAAGCGAAATAAAAAGCCAGAGCGAAAAAAGTAAAATTTCGCTTGAAAAGATTGATATTATTCACGCTTCGGATGTAATTCATATGCACGACTCGCCCATGAGCATAATGAAAGAAAAGAAAGAATCTTCGATGGCTAAAGGCCTTAAAATGCTTGCGGGCGGCGAGGGCGATGCCTTTGTTTCCTCAGGAAATAGCGGTGCGCTGACCGTCGGCGGCACTTTGATCGTTAAAAGAATCAAGAAAATAAAAAGGTGCGCTTTTGCCCCGGTGATTCCTAAAGATGACGGATTTTTCATGTTAATCGACAGCGGCGCTAACGTTGAATGCCGCCCGGAAATGCTTTGCCAATTCGGAGTTATGGGTTCGGTTTATATGAAAAACGTTATGCTTGTTAACGACCCGAAAGTTGGCCTTGCGAACATCGGTGCAGAAAAATGCAAAGGTGGCGAGCTTCAGCAGGAAGCTTATGAGCTTTTGAGCAAAAGCGGGCTTAATTTCATAGGAAACATTGAAGCGAGGGATATTCCTTCAGGCGCTGCAGACGTGGTGGTTGCTGACGGTTTCACGGGGAATATCATCCTCAAGCTTTACGAAGGAATGGCAAAAGAAATATTCGGTAAATTCAAAGGAATTTTGACTAAAAATTTGAAAAATAAACTTGCCGCGTGCCTTTTGAAATCAGATTTAACTGAGCTTAAAAAGAAAATGGACTATAAAGAATACGGCGGAGCACCGCTCATGGGAACTTCGAAGCCTGTGTTTAAAGCTCATGGAAATGCTGATGCAAAAACGTTCAAAAGCGCTATACGTTTGGCAGGGGAATATGCAAAAAGAAACGTTGTGGGCGTGATTTCAGAAGCGGTTAGAGAAACAAAAACAGAAGATAAGGGAGAGGGGTTTTAAGTGGTTGAAGAACTTGAAAGTAAAATAGGCTACACTTTTAAAAACAGAAAACTTTTGAAAATAGCTTTAACTCATTCGTCATTTGCGAATGAATCCGGCGGAAGATATGTGAGCTACGAAAGGCTCGAATTTTTGGGAGATTCCGTTTTGGGGATAATCACTTCGGATTATATTTTCAGAACATTCCCGCATTTGCCGGAAGGCGAGCTTACGAAATTAAGGGCAACGCTTGTTTGCGAAAAGCAACTTTGCGTTTTCTCGCAAGAGCTCGGGCTTAAAAAATTCATTAAATTAAGCCGCGGCGAACGCCACTGCATGGGCCAGAACAGACCCTCGATTTTAGCGGATGTTTTCGAAGCAATTTGCGCCGCAATTTACCTTGATTCAGGAATGGAAGAAGCCAAAAATTTCGTGCTTAAGTTTATAGTTCCTGCGGTGAAAAATCCAAAAATTCAAAACGCCAAAGATTACAAAACCGATTTGCAAGAAATAGTTCAGAAAAACCCGGGCGAGACGATTGAATATGTTCTTATCAAAGAAGAAGGCCCGGATCACGACAAAAAATTCACGGTTGAAGCCAAAATTAGCAACAACCCCGTGGGAAGAGGAAGCGGCAAAAGCAAAAAAGAAGCCGAGCAACATGCGGCCAAGGCTGCGCTTTTACTCATGGGATATTCTAAATAAGATTAGGAGGAATGCGTGTGGGGATTTTTAGCAAAATAAAAGAAAATCTTCAAAAAACAAGAGACAACATAACTAAAAAAATTGACGGCATTGTTAAGTCGTTTACCAAGATAGATGAAGAATTTTTCGAAGAGCTGGAAGAAATTTTGATTAGCAGCGATGTTGGCGTTTCCACTTCAGAGCTCATTTGCGAAAAATTAAGGGCGAAGGTCAAAAGCTACGGCGAGACTGACCCTGAAAAAATAAAAGACCTTTTGAAAGAAGTTATAACCGAGGTTATTTCGGGCGAAAATGAGCTTAAAATCGAAACAAAACCTTCGATTATTCTCGTCGTGGGAGTTAACGGAGTGGGCAAAACGACAACCATTGCAAAACTTGCTCACATGATTAAAAACGAGGGCAAAAGCGTTCTTTTGGCTGCGGGAGACACCTTCCGTGCGGCTGCGGCTGAGCAGCTTGAAATTTGGGCGCAAAAAACTGATTGCCCTATAGTCAAGCAGCCTGAAGGCTCTGATTCTGCGGCAGTGGTTTTTGACGCTATATCTTCGGCAAAAGCAAAAGGCATTGACGTTATAATTTGCGACACCGCAGGAAGGCTTCACAACAAGCAAAATCTTATGCGTGAGCTCGAAAAAATCAACAAAATCATCAATAGAGAGCTCCCTGATGCTGACAAAGAAACCTTGCTCGTGATTGACGCTTCGACGGGCCAAAATGGGCTTAATCAAGCGGTGGAATTTAAGAAAATTCTTGATTTAACAGGCATTGTGCTAACGAAACTCGACGGCACAGCAAAGGGCGGCATAGCTTTGGCGATTAAAAATCAGCTTGATGTGCCCGTGAAATTAATAGGTTTAGGAGAGGACATTGGCAGCTTGCGCAAGTTTGATGCTGAAGAATTTGCGGGCGCATTGTTTGAAAAAGGAGATGAATAAAGTGTATGATTTAATTGCAATTTGCAAAGATTTGAAAAGTAAAGTATCTGAAAAAAGGTATAACCACTGCATAAATGTTGGCAATATGGCTAAAAAACTTGCAAGAATTTATGGCGTTGACGAGAAAAAAGCGTATATCGCAGGGATTCTTCACGACATTTGCAAAGAACTTAGCTACAAAGAGCAGCTTGAAATAGTTGAGGGAATAGAATTTCGCCCGCCGGAATATTCGAAAAAATATCACAAAGTGTTTCACGGTTGGGTTGGCAGCATTTATGCAAGGAATTACCTTCAGATAACCGATTGCGACGTTTTAAACGCAATTCGCTACCACACCACCGGCAGAAAAGACATGAGCACGCTTGAAAAAATTATATATAATGCAGACTGTGTTTCGATTGAGCGCAGATTTGACGGAGTTGAATACTTCAGGAGAATTGCTCAGTCCGACCTTAATGTCGTGATTATCCACAAGCTTTCTGAAGCTATGAGGAATTCGTTTAAAAAGCAATATATATTGATTCGCGATAGCTTTGAAGCTTACAACGACCTTGTTGGAAATTATAATATTTGATTTTGAAAAGAAAGAGGTAAAATAAATTGAGTTCAAGCTACAAGCACTTAGAAATAGAAAAGAAGTGGCAAGAAATTTGGGAAGAAAAAGGCGTTTTTCACGCTTCAGATTCTCATGAAAAGCCCAAGTTTTATGCACTCGTTGAGTTCCCTTATCCTTCGGGCCAGGGGCTTCACGTTGGCCACCCGAGAAGTTACACCGCAATTGACATAATTGCAAGAAAAAGAAGAATGCAGGGTTTTAACGTTCTTTACCCCATGGGTTGGGACGCCTTTGGCTTGCCGACTGAAAATTACGCCATAAAAAACAATATTCACCCTGCAATAGTCACGAAAAATAACATTAAAAGATTCAAAAAGCAGCTTCAGTCGCAAGGATATTCCTTTGATTGGTCGCGCGAAATTAACACCACCGACCCGGAATATTACAAATGGACGCAATGGATATTTTTAAAACTCTTTGAGAAAGGCCTTGCCTACAAAAGCCAGGCTTCGGTTAACTGGTGCACGTCTTGCAAATGCGTGCTTGCCAACGAAGAAGTCGTTAATGGCAAATGCGAAAGATGCTCGAGCGAAGTTATCAGGAAGACTAAATCTCAGTGGATGCTCAAAATCACAGAGTATGCGCAGAGACTTATCGATGACCTTGACTTAGTTGATTACCCTGAAAAAGTTAGAGCTCAACAGATAAACTGGATTGGCAGATCAAGCGGAGCGGAAGTTTATTTTAAAACCACAAAAGGCGAAGAAATTAAAATTTTCACAACGAGGCCTGAAACGATTTTCGGCGCTACATATCTTGTTGTTTCGCCTGAGCACCCGCTTATTTCAAGGCTTAGCGGAAGCATTTCTAACTTTGATGAAATTCAAAATTACAAAGTTGAAGCAAGCAAAAAATCTGACCTTCAAAGAACCGAACTTTCGAAAGATAAAACAGGGGTTAAAATTGAAGGCATCGAAGCTATAAACCCTGTGAGCGGCGAAAAAATTCCGATTTTTGTTGCAGATTACGTTTTAATGAGCTATGCTTCGGGTGCTATAATGGCCGTTCCTGCGCACGATTCAAGAGATGGTGAGTTTGCCGAAAAATATGGCCTTTCTGTGAAAGAAGTCATCAGTGAAAATGGCGGCAAGGAAACCATGGTTAACTCAGAATTTTTAAATGGTCTTACTCCGAAAGCTGCAAAAAAATCGATTTTAGAGTGGCTTTCTGCTAACAAAAAAGGCAATGAAAAGATAAATTTCAAGCTTCGTGACTGGGTTTTTTCTCGCCAAAGATATTGGGGTGAGCCGATTCCTGTGGTTCACTGCGAAAAATGCGGCTATGTTCCTTTAAAAGAGTCTGATTTACCGCTTAAATTGCCTGATTTAGAAAAATTCGAAACCTCACCTGACGGGGAATCTCCGCTCGTTTACGCAAAAGATTGGGTGAATACAACTTGCCCGAAATGCGGCGGCAAAGCCAAAAGAGAAACCGACACAATGCCTCAATGGGCGGGCTCTTCGTGGTATTTTTTAAGATATCTTGATCCGAAAAATAGCAGCGAACTTGCTTCGCCGGAAGCTATAAAATACTGGATGCCAGTTGACTGGTACAACGGCGGAATGGAGCACACCACGCTGCACCTTCTTTACAGCCGTTTTTGGTATAAATTTTTATATGATATCGGAATTGCTCCATCGCCTGAACCTTACAAGAAACGCACGAGCCACGGGCTTATCTTGGGCGAAAACGGCGAAAAAATGAGCAAATCCAAAGGGAATGTTGTTAACCCGGACGAGATAGTTGAAACTTACGGCGCTGACACAATGCGCATTTATGAAATGTTCATCGGAGATTACGAGCAGCCTGCACCTTGGAGCACCAAAGGAATAAGAGGAAGCAAGAGGTTTATTGACAGAGTTTGGGGCCTTCAAGATATTATTTCTCAGCCGAATGAAAGCAACAAAAAGCTCGAAAGCAGTTTCCATAAGACTATTAAAAAAGTCACGGAAGATATCGAAAATCTCAAATTTAATACCGCAATTGCAGCATTAATGGCGCTTATCAACGAAATTTACGCTGCAGGATCTATTACTCATGAGCAACTTAAAATTTTCGTGCTTCTTGTTTCGCCTTTTGCGCCTCATATTGCAGAAGAAATTTTTAGTGTTTGCAAGCTTGGAAAAGGCTTTGCTTCGTTGCAAAGTTGGCCTGTTTTTGATGAATCAAAGTGCATTGACAGTGAAATTGAAATGGTTCTTCAAATAAACGGTAAAATTAAGGCTAAGGTTTCGGTTCCTAGAGGCCTTGGCAAAGATGAAATCTTCAAAATTGCCAAAGAAAACGAGAGCTTTTCTAAAAATTTGGGTGAAAAAGAGATAATAAAAGTCATTTACGTTCAAGATAAACTTTTGAATGTTGTTGTGAAAAAAGACTGAGCATATTAATTTTTGAGAAGCATAAATTTTTAAAGTGATTTGGAATTTTTTGAAAACACGGAGGATATTTTAATGAATTCAAAAAATATAATTGATATTATGGTTCAAAAAGCTAATTTGGCACTTGAAAAATATATGAATATGGATCAAAAAAAAATTGATGAAATCGTCAGTAAAATGGCTCAGGCGGCTGTAGAAAACAGCGAAAAGTTGGCTTTAATGGCTTTTGAAGAAACGAAAAAAGGAAATTTCAAAGATAAGATTTCGAAAAATATTTTCGCTTCAAAAAACGTTTTTGATTCTATCAAAAATGAAAAAACCGTTGGAATCATAAGTGAAAATAAAAGTGAAGGCGTCACTGAAATTGCCGATCCTCTGGGGGTTATTGCCGGTGTTACGCCCGTCACGAACCCAACTTCAACGGTTATTTTTAAAGCGTTAATTTGCGCTAAAACCAGAAACCCTATAATTTTCGGATTCCACCCCGGAGCTAAAAATTGCTGCATTGAAACTGCTAAAATTTTAAGGGATGCAGCTGTTTCGGCGGGCGCACCTGAAGATTTAATCCAATGGATTGAAGAGCCTTCAATTGAAGCAACTTCGAGCCTTATGAATCATCCTGGAGTTGCCGTGGTTTTGGCAACTGGCGGCTCTGCGATGGTTAAGTCGGCTTATTCAACCGGCAAACCTGCCCTTGGAGTTGGCCCGGGAAATGTTCCTTGCTACATCGAAAAAACTGCGAATGTTCAAAGAGCATGCGAAGATATTTTGCTTTCAAAAACTTTTGATAACGGAATGATTTGCGCTTCGGAGCAATCTGTGATTGTTGACAAAGCCATTTCGGAAGAGTTTGAAGAGGCAGCTAAAAAACTTGGTTTTTACTTTTTAAGCGACTCAGAAGCAAAAAAACTTTCAGGGTTTATATTTAATGAAGCAAACGGAAAACTTAACGTTAAGATCGTTGGCCAAAATGCTTGCGACATCGCAAAAATGGCTGATATTAGCGTTCCTGAAAACACGAAAATATTGGTTGCTAAACTCGATAAAGCCGGCCCGGATGTTCCGCTTTCGGCCGAAAAACTTTCTCCGATTTTGGGCTATTTCATTTCAAATGATTCAAATGAAGCCTTTAAAATATGCGAAAGCATCCTTGATTTTGGCGGAAGAGGCCACACCGCTGCGATTCACAGCGAAAATAGCGAAGTGATCAAGAATTTCGGGCTTAAAATGATTGCTGGAAGAATTCTTGTTAACACGCCTTCGTCTCAGGGTGCGATTGGCGGAATTTACAATTCGAATATTCCTTCTTTGACGCTTGGTTGCGGCTCGCATGGCAAAAATTCTGTTTCTTCGAACATTTCAATCAAAAATTTGGTTAACATCAAAAAGATTTTCATGAGAATTAAAAATATTTAAAAAAAGGTGCAATCTGAAAAATCAGGTTGCACTAAAATTATTTTTTCTGTAATTTAAAAAATTTTCAAGTATAATCGATGCGCTGAGCGTGTCTATTACGCTTTTTCTTTTTTTGCCGCGGGTGTTGGTTTCGTTGAGGTAATTTGCCGCGGCGATCGTAGTCCTTCGTTCATCCCAGGAAACTATTGGCAAATTAGTTTGAGATTCAAGAAGTTTTTTGAACTCTGCTGAATTTTCAGCGCTTTTGCCAAGGCTTCCGTCCATGTTTTTGGGTAAACCTATTACTATCATCTCGGCTTTTATTTCGTTTGCTTTTTCTAAAATTTTCGCGGCCAGGTTGTTTTTGTTCTTTTCTGTTATGGTGCCAAGGGGGTAGGCCAAAGTTTCGCTTTTGTCGCATGCTGCGAGGCCTGTTCTTACTTTTCCAAGGTCGATTGACATTATAATCATAAAGTTTTTTGTTCCTTTCAAAAAATTTTTTTAATTTAGGTATTGACATATTGAAAATATAGTGGTAAAGTTAAATTAGCACTCGAGAGAGTAGAGTGCTAAAACCGAGAATCAGAGGTGAATGGTTTTGGATTCCAGCGATAGAAAATATAAAATTTTAGCTCAAATAGTTGAAAGTTATATATCAACAGGCGAGCCAGTAGGGTCTAAAACCATATGCGAAAGCTCTGACCTATCTTTTTCTTCGGCAACTATTCGAAACGAAATGGCTGAACTTGTGAGCTACGGATATTTAATCCAGCCGCATGTTTCGTCAGGAAGAGTTCCTTCCAACAGGGGTTATAGATTATATATTAACAGATTGATGCCTGAAAAGCCACTTGAAAGTGACGAAAAAAGCATTATAAACGGTGCGCTTAGCTCAGCTTCAATGGACCCCGAGGATTTGCTTGAAGCCGCAGCAGATATCCTGGCTGAAATAACGGGTTTTACCGCAGTTATGACAACGCCGCTTAATCAAAATTCGAAAATACTTAGTATTAAATTCGTTCAAATAAGCAGGCGTGGCGGGATGCTGGTTTTAGTAACTTCAAGTGGAATGATTAAAAACAAACTCTTTCGTCTTGAATATGATTTAAACGAAGAAATTTTGAAAATGTTTGAAAAAGTGCTCGAAGAAGAATTTAAAGGAAAATTTTTAAGCGAGATAACTCCAGAAACCGTTAACATTTTAACTCCAAGCGGAATTAGCACGCCAATGATGCTGTTTCCTATAATGAAAGTGTTTTTGGAAGCGGTTAAGGAAGCTTACGAAGTTAAAGTTAAAATTTGCGGGCAAAAAAATCTTCTCTCAATCCCGGGCATAAACCTCGAAACGGTTATAGATATTTTCAACTTCCTTGATGAGAAAGAAAAAGTTTTGAACCTTTTTTCGAAAGAAAAGTACGGCGTTAACTTCATAGTTGGGGAAGAAAACGAATATCAGCAACTTAAAAATTCGAGCATTTGCTTTTCGAGGTACAGCGTTGCGGAAAGATTCGGTTTTTTGGGAATAATCGGCCCAACTAGGATGGATTACAGCAACGTTAATGCTAAATTGCGATACATTTCGCTTTTGGTGGGAGTTTTCCTTGAAAGAATTCTAAAAGGCTATTAGCTTATTTTAAGAAAGGAGATGCGAGTGAGTGTCAGAAAAAGAGAAAAAAGAAAAAGCATCCGAGGAGCTTGAAAAAAGCGAGAAAGAGGAAGTGGTTTCTTCTGAAGAAAAGTTGAAAGCCGAGCTTAAGGATTGCAAAGATAAAATGCTTAGAATCGCAGCGGAATATGAAAATTACCGCAAGCGAAGCGAGAAAGAAAAAGAAGCAATTTATTCCGACGCAATTTCGTTTGCCGTGCTTGGGATACTTCCTGTGGCTGATAGTTTGGAAGCTGCTCTTAATTCTTTGCAGGGTCAGCCTGAAGAGAGCAGAAAGGGCATAGAGCTTATTAAATCTCAGTTTACGAAAGCACTCGAGGTTTTGGATGTTAAAGCTTTTGGAGAAGTGGGAGACAAATTCGACCCAAGCATTCACAGTGCAGTTTCGCACATTGAAGATGACTCTGAAAAAGAAAATGAAATAGCGAAAGTTTTTCAAAAAGGTTATAAATCCAAAAATAGAATAATACGCCATGCAATGGTGCAGGTTATAAATTAAGAAAGTAAATTTTAGGAGGAATATATTATGGCAAAAATAATAGGTATTGACTTAGGAACAACAAACTCATGCGTATCAGTTATTGAAGGTGGCGAACCTGTAGTAATCCCGAATGCTGAAGGCGCAAGAACAACTCCTTCAGTTGTGGCTTTTTCAAAAACAGGCGAAAGAATGGTTGGCCAGGTTGCGAAACGCCAGGCAATAACAAACCCTGATAGAACAATCAGCTCTATCAAAAGAAAAATGGGAACTGACTACAAAGTAACCATTGACGGCAAATCTTACACTCCTCAAGAAATTTCTGCAATGATTCTTCAAAAACTCAAAACAGATGCAGAAAGCTACCTCGGAAGCCCTGTAACAGAAGCTGTTATTACAGTTCCAGCATACTTCACAGACGCTCAGCGTCAAGCAACAAAAGATGCAGGTAAAATCGCAGGCCTTGATGTTAAACGTATAATCAACGAGCCAACAGCCGCTGCGCTTTCTTATGGCATTGACAAAGAAAACGACCAAAAAGTTCTCGTTTATGACCTTGGTGGCGGTACGTTCGACGTTTCTATAATCGAAATGGGCGAAGGTGTTCAAGAAGTTTTGGCAACTGCAGGAAACAACCACTTAGGCGGAGACGACTTCGACCAAAGAATCGTAGATTTCTTAGTTTCTTCTTTCAAAGCTGAAACAGGCGTTGATCTTAAATCTGACAAAATGGCTATGCAAAGGCTTAAAGAAGCTGCAGAAAAAGCAAAAATCGAACTTTCAGGCATGACTTCTGCTAACATTAACTTACCTTTCATCACAGCTGATGCAACAGGCCCGAAACACCTCGATATTACTTTAACAAGAGCTAAATTCAACGAACTCACTTCTGACCTTGTTGAAAACACTATGGTTCCTGTTCGCCAAGCTCTTAAAGATTCAGGCCTTGAAATTTCTCAAATCGACAAAGTTTTGATGGTTGGCGGTTCTTCAAGAATTCCAGCTGTTCAAGAAGCTGTTAAGAAATTAATCGGCAAAGAACCTTTCAAAGGAATTAACCCTGATGAATGCGTTGCCATCGGTGCTGCACTTCAAGGCGGCGTTTTAGGCGGAGACGTTAAAGGTTTATTGCTCCTCGATGTTACCCCGCTTTCACTCGGAATTGAAACAATGGGCGGCGTAATGACCAAAATCATCGAAAGAAACACAACAATTCCAACAAAGAAGAGCCAAGTTTTCTCAACTGCTGCAGACGGCCAAACTCAAGTAGAAATCAACGTTTTGCAAGGTGAACGTGAATTCGCAAGAGACAATAAACAACTCGGAATCTTCAGGCTCGACGGAATTGCTCCTGCTCCAAGAGGAGTGCCTCAGATCGAAGTTACATTCGATATCGACGCAAACGGAATCGTTAATGTTTCTGCAAAAGACAGAGGAACAGGCAAAGAACAACACATCACAATCACTTCAGGCGGAAATATGTCTAAAGAAGACATTGAAAACGCAGTTAAAGACGCTGAAAGATATGCCGAAGAAGACAAAAAACGCCGTGAAGAAGTTGACACTCGCAACGAAGCTGAAAATATGTGCTATGCTACTGAAAAGCTCCTCAAAGACAGCGAAGGCAAAGTTGACCAAGCAGATAAAGATTCCTTGACTGCAAAAGTTGCTTCTGTTAGAGAAAAAATTAAATCAGGAAGCATCGAAGAAATCAAAAAAGAAATGGAAGAACTTCAAAAGAATATGTATGAAGTTTCCACGAAGCTTTATCAGCAAGCTGCACCTCAAGGAAACCCAGCTGAGGGAGCAAACGCTCAAGGCCAGGCAAACCAAGAAAATGTTTATAATGCAGATTATAAAGACGTTGACCCGGAGAAAAAATAATTAAGGTTTAAGCCCCTTTATTGCCCTGGTGTGATAGAGGGGCCGAAGAATTAAATTAAGAGGGTGAAATGAGTTTGTCAGACAATAAAAGAGATTATTATGATGTTTTGGGGGTTTCAAAGGGTGCCTCGGATGATGAAATAAAAAAGGCATACAGGAAGCTTGCAAAGAAATATCATCCTGATTTAAACCAAGGCGATAAAACTGCAGAACAAAAATTTAAAGAAGTTAACGAAGCTTACGATGTTCTTTCAGATAAAACAAAACGTGGCAGATACGACCAATTTGGCCATGCTGGAACCGACCCTAACTTTGGCGGAGGTGGCGCCGGAGGATTCGGCGGATATTATTCGGGCAGCCCTTTTGGAGATGACATTGACCTCGGAGATATTTTCGGAAGCTTTTTCGGTGGGTTTGGCGGCGGAAGATCTCGCCGTGATAGCAATGCTCCGAGAAGAGGTTCGGACGTTGAAGTGACGGTTAACATTTCTTTCTTGGAAGCGGCTAAAGGCTGCACGAAAAAAGTTTTTTATGAGCATGTTGATTCTTGCTCGAAATGCTCGGGAACAGGCGCAAAACCTGGCACTTCTTCGAAAACTTGCGCGGCTTGTGGCGGAAAAGGCCAGATAACCATGAATCAAAAGACGCCTTTTGGAATCATGCAGACTTCGAGAACCTGCGAAAAATGCGGCGGCTCTGGAACTGTTATTGAATCTCCGTGCGAATTTTGCGGCGGCAGAGGAAAAGTTCGCTCCAAAAAAGAAATCGAAGTTAACATCCCTGCGGGAATCAGCAGCAGGCAAATTCTTAACGTTAGCGGTAGAGGGGATGCCGGCAAAAACGGCGGTGAGCCGGGTGATTTGCACCTTTACATAAACGTTGCTGCACATCCGTTTTTCGAGCGCAGAGACTATGATGTTTGGTGTGAAATTCCTATCACTTTTTCTCAGGCGGCTCTTGGCGCTGATGTTTTGGTTCCAACGATTGATGGAAAAGTCGAGTGCCATATTCACGAAGGAACTCAAAATGGTGACGTTTTCAAGCTTAAAGGCAAAGGTATACCGAAGCTTCACGGCCGTGGAAATGGTGATCAATATGTTAAAGTGCATATTGAAGTGCCGAGAAACATGACTTCATATCAAAAAAAGGCGCTTAGCGATTTCGAAAACACTTTAACTGAAAAGAATTATCAAAAAAGAAAAAGTTTTTTTGACAGAATAAAAAATTTATTTTAAACGCAATTTCTTCTCAAACCCAGGTTTTTGCGGCTTGCACGGGCGATTACTAGTAATTATTTTTAATAAAGAAAACTAAAAAATAATTAAAAAATCTGTTTTTATATATTAAATTAAAAAATATAAATATTATAATTGACTATGCAGTATAAATTAATTAGAATAATATCTATAAACATTTTTTTGGGAGGATTTTGATGGACGATAGTTTTTCATCTGATATTGTAACATTAGTTGATGATGAGGGAATTGAAAGAGAATTTGAAGTTTTAGATTATATTGAAAATTCTCGTGGAAGGTTTTATGCTTTAATGCCTAATTTTGAACTTCCTGACGAAGAACTCAACGATGGAGGAACTTACTTCATTTTTGAAATAATCGAGGAAAAAGGCGAAGAACAACTCGTTGAAGTTGACGACGATTTACTCCTTGATGAACTTTCGGAAGAATTCGAAAGAAGACTTGGCAGCATTTAACTTTATAAACTATGATTTTTCTGCTTAATTCGCGGACTGTACCCAAATAACCCTACAAGATTTAATAGGGAGCTTGATATTGTATAGGATTGCATGCCTCTTGGATTTGCCAAAGGAAGGAAGCGTGAGCATACGGTGATAGCACCCACCTGCTAAATGTGGCAGGTTATTAAGGGTACGATACGGTTAAGCGGATTTTTTATAGAAAAATTTTATTATAAAAGAATTAAAAAATATTTAAAATGCTGATTTTAAGAATGAAAATTATACATTAAAATACTTGCTTAATATATATATTTGTGATACACTTACAATTAGTTAGAAGCTTAAGTTTTTGGAGGAAGTTTTTAGTAGTGGCTACTATTGATATTATTATATTGTCTATTTTTGCTGTTTTTGCATTTTTCGGGTTCAAACACGGAATGATAAAATCATTGCTTTTTTTGCTTAACTCTGTTGTTTCGTGGTTTTTTTCGGCTTATTTATCGAAAATTTTGTCGCAATTTGTTTATGCAAAATTCGTTGAGCCATCAATCACGGAAGCATTTTCAAGCGGAAAGGCTGTTAATGCAAAAATAATTCTGGATAAAATCCCGGAATTTTTAGTTAAAGCTTTGCCCGGTTTCGGAATAACACTCGGCAAAATCACTCATATTATAAATAGTGTAAGTAAAGAAGCTTTGCCGGGCGAAATATCTCGCGTGCTGATGCCCGTTATAACTGAAATTTTAAAATCAACGTTTTTAGGAATAATCTTTGTTCTAGTGCTTTTAGTGGGCCGGATTTTGATAAAATTAATCTTGAAAATGTTTAAGTTAAAAGTGCTTAATTACAGCGATAAAATAATGGGAGGAATCTTTGGGCTGCTCAAAGGGTATGCAGCGGTTTTAGCAATTTTATGTATGGTTAAAATATTGATTCCTTTTGGAGTAGTAAACGGTTTGCAAAGTTATGTTGATAAAGCTTTGCCAGGCAGTGTGATTTTTAGCAAAATTTACAATAATAACCCTTTTTATACAGTCCTAAAAAAGGTTTAAATGCCAAATTAAACGGGAGGTGCAAAGTCAAAGATGAATAAAGAAATTTCTAAAAATTTAACCATTCCAAATATTTTGTCAGTTTTCAGAATATTAATTTTAGTGCCTTTTGTTTTTTATGTTAATAATGAAAATTATGTGGCAGCAGGGATAGTTTTAGTGATTTCTGGGCTAACGGATCTTTTTGACGGCTTTTTAGCCAGAAGCCTTGGGCAAGTGACTCGTTTGGGCGAAATGTTAGATCCTACGGCTGATAAGCTCACTTTGATGACTGTGATGATATGCGCAAGCATGAAATTCCCGAAGATTTTCCCGTTTATGCTACTTTTGATTCTTAAAGAAATTTCAATGCTCATTGCAGGCGCAATTTTGTTAAAATGCAAAAAAAATCCTCCTCCATCAAAATGGTATGGAAAAGTTTCTACGGTAGTATTTTATTTTTCGATAATAATAATTATTGGGGTAAAAGCGATTTGGAATGTTGATATTCAGGCGCTGGATATTTTCCTTATGTCGCTTACTTCAATTTGCATGTTTTATTCACTTGGAAGATATTTTAAGATTTTTCTTTCGCTTATAAATTGTAGAGAAAATTAGATATTTAAGGAGTAACATTATTATGCTATGTTCACGGTGCAAAAAGAGGGCAGCGGTGATTTTTATGTCTCTTGGTGGAGACGCAAATAGTGCACAGGGGCTTTGCATGCCTTGCGCGCAAGAGGTCGGTGCTGGCCCTCTCAAAGATATTATTAGTAAAATGGGCGTTTCTGAGCAAGAATTTGAAGATATGCAAGAAAAAATCTCGGAAGCTATGAAGGAAGTTCCTGAGCTTGAAAATCAGCCGGAAGAAATAATGGAAAATGAAGGTTTTTCAAGCGGTGGCCCGATGATTAAAGATTTATTTTCTAACATTCTTTTCCCTGACAGAAGCGCTGATTCTTTTGGCGATGCCTATAAAGATGATAAAAAATCAGATAAAACTCAAAAGAGAGTTAAGAGAAAAAATTTAGACCTTTATTGCACGAATTTAACTGCAAAGGCTAAAAATGGCGAGCTCGATAGAGTTATCGGCCGTGATAAAGAAATCAACAGGGCGATTCAAATTTTGTGCAGAAGAAGCAAAAATAACCCTTGCTTGATTGGTGAGCCTGGCGTTGGAAAAACCGCTATTGCCGAAGGTTTGGCCATTAGAATAAACGATGAAAATGTTCCTTACAGGCTTCAAGGCAAAGAAATTCAGCTTTTAGATCTTACTGCTCTCGTTGCTGGGACGCAGTTTAGAGGCCAGTTTGAAAGCCGCATTAAAGGTCTTGTTGACGAGGTTAAAAAAAGCGGAAACGTTATTCTTTTCATTGATGAGGTTCACAATCTCGTCGGAACCGGTGATTCCGAAGGCTCAATGAGCGCGGCGAATATTCTGAAACCTGCGCTTTCAAGGGGCGAAATTCAAGTTATTGGTGCGACTACTTTTGATGAATATAGAAAACACATTGAAAAAGACAGCGCGCTTGAAAGAAGATTTCAATCCATTAAAGTTGAAGAGCCTTCAATAGACCAAACGGTTGAAATTTTGTGCGGCGTTAAAGATTATTATGAAACTCACCACAAGGTGAAGATTTCTGATAGGCTTATAAAAAGTTTAGTTGTTCTTTCTGAAAGATATATAACCGATAGATTCCTGCCTGACAAAGCAATTGACCTCATGGATGAAGCCTGCACATGCGCAGCGCTTGGGAATAAATCGCTTGCTGAGTATGATAAACTTTCTGAAAAAATCAAGAATTTGCAGTCTGAAAAAGAGAAAATTTTAGCTTCTGGCGAGCAAACTGATTATGAAAAATTAGCTGAAATCAAATGCGAAATTGCAAAATTTGAAGAAAAAATTGAAAAATTAAAACCCGAGGCTTTGGGCGCTGTTGTTACGCATGACGACATTGCAAAAGTAATCGAGCTTTGGACGGGAATACCTTCTTCGAAAATTGAAGAACAAGAATTCAGCAAACTTGAGTTTTTGGAAGATGAACTTAAAAAGAGAGTCATTGGTCAAGATGAAGCGGTTCACCAAGTGGCTGCAGCAATCAGAAGAAACAGGGTGCAAATCAGCCCTCGCAGAAGGCCTGCGTCCTTTATTTTCGCGGGTTCAACAGGTGTTGGAAAAACCGAACTTGTTAAAGTTCTTGCAAATGAGCTCTTCGATTCCCCTGATGCGCTCATAAGGCTTGATATGTCGGAATACATGGAAAAACATTCGGCATCGAAGATTGTGGGTTCTCCTCCGGGCTATGTTGGCTACGATGAAGCTGGCCAATTAACCGAAAAAGTTCGTCAGAAACCGTATTCCGTTGTGCTTCTTGATGAAATTGAAAAAGCTCATCCTGATGTTATGAACATTCTTCTTCAGATTCTTGATGAAGGAAAAATCACGGATTCTCACGGAAGGCAGGTTAATTTCGAAAACACTGTTATTGTGATGACTTCAAACGCGGGAAGCGACAAAAGGGGCGACGCGCTTGGCTTTGGAACTACTCAGAAATCATTTTCTAAAGCAAAAACTATGAAAGCGCTGAGAGAATTTTTGAAACCGGAATTTTTAAGTCGTTTGGATGAAATCATAGTGTTTAACGAATTAACTGAAAAAGATTTTGTTAAAATTGCAGCAATTATGCTTGATGAATATAAACAATCTTTGGGCGAGCATAACATCGGATTTAGCTATGATGAAAACGCGCTTGAATTTTTGGCGAAGGAATCTATTGGCGGAAAGAGCGGTGCGAGGGATCTTCGCAATCTTATTCGCAAGGAAGTTGAAGATAAAATTTCGCTTTTGATAGTCAAGAAAGGCAGCTTTAATATTGGCGATATTTGCCTGACCGCTGGGGAAGATGGCCTTAAAATTGCGGTTGAAAATTCTAAGAAATGATGTTTGAGGTGAATTTGATTGAAGTGTCCATTTTGTAATTACGAAGACACAAAAGTTGTGGAATCAAGGTGCGCGGGGCATAGAGTGAGGCGCAGGCGCGAGTGTGAAAATTGTTTGAAGCGTTTTACGACTTATGAAGCGGTTGAGCACATGCCTTTGATGGTTGTGAAGCGCGATGATTCCAGGGAACAATTTAGCCGTAAGAAAATTTTTGACGGTCTTTTCAAAGCTTGTGAAAAAAGGCCTGTTTCTATGACTGAAATTGAGCAAATTGTTCAAAATATCGAGGCCGCTGTTGAAACATCTTTAGATCGTGAGGTAACGTCATCCATGATAGGAGATCTGTGCATGCAGCAACTTCGTGGAAAAGATGAAGTTGCATATATAAGATTTGCCTCAGTTTACAGGGAATTTAAAGATGTTGAGTCATTCATGGAGGAATTGAAAACGTTTTTAGACGAAAGAGATTAATAATTTGAGCTCAAGCTTTTTGGCTTGAGCTTTTGCTTTTTTAATTTTTCGGGTTGTAATTTTTTAGGCATTTTGAGCAAGATTTTAGTTTTAAAGCTTTTATTTCTTTTTTGCTAACTTCGATTTTTGAATGTTTAAGGTATTGGCAATTTAATTTGTGGAAGCATTTGCCTGTTTTGGTTTTGTAAAATTTTGATGACTTTTTTTCGGCTAACACTATACTGTTTGATAACGTGTTTTTATTCGAATTTAGTGCTTTAACGCTAGGTAATATATTTGAAATAACTATAAAACATAACATGAATACGGATTTTATAACATTATTTCCCAATTTTTCCATTCCTTTCAAAAACATAAAATAATTTAAAATTCCTAACATTAATATTATAATTTGATATCATTTTGATGTCAATAATAATTCTTATATTTTGCATACAAATGGATATAATTCTGATATCAATGTGAAATTAAATGAGGTGTAAATATGGCAAATTACTATACTCCATTTTCTTTGAGAATATCAGAAGACTTAATATCTAAAATCAAGGCTATTGCCAAATGCAATAAGAGATCAGCCAATAAAGAGCTTGAATTTATCATTGAAAATTACGTCAAAAGATATGAAAACGAAAATGGAAAAATTGACATTGAAAATTTTAAATAATAAGAAAATCCCCAAGCCGGCTTGACTTGGGGAAATAATTATTCTACAGTAACTGATTTTGCTAAATTTCTTGGTTTGTCTATGTCGCATCCTCTTAGGTTTGCCACGTGGTAAGAAAGAATTTGAAGCGGAACTACAGCGAGAGAAGGAAGAAGCATTGGAATTGAGTTCGGAATTGAAATCACTTCGTCTGAAACTTTTTTCAGTGTTTCTTCGTTTTCTTCGGTTGTCACTGAAAGAACGGTTGCGCCTCTTGATTTAACCTCTCTGATGTTGCTAACGAGTTTGTCAAGAAGCCTTTCTTGGGTTGAAAGCGCAATGAGAAGGGTGTTTTCATCAACGAGAGAGATTGTTCCGTGCTTGAGTTCGCCAGCTGCATATGCTTCTGAATGAATGTATGAAATTTCTTTTAATTTCAGCGAGCCTTCCATGCAAACAGCGTAGTCAACATTTCTTCCGATGAAGAATATTTTTTCATATTCATAGCATTTTTTAGCAACGGATAAAATTTCTTCATTTTTTTCTAGTATAACGGATATTTTGCTTGAAATTTCTTTCAAATTATCTATTATTTTTTTGAACTCTTCTTTTGAAAGATTTCCCGTCAAAACTCCTAATTTGAGGGTTAGAAGATAGAACGCTATGAGCTGTGCGCTGTAAGCTTTTGTGGTTGCAACGGCTATTTCAGGGCCGGCATAAGTGTAAATTACGTCATCGGATTCGTTTGCAATGGTGCTTCCCATAACGTTTACAACTGAAAGAACTCTAGCGCCTTTTGCTTTTGCTTCGCGAAGAGCTGCAATGCTGTCGGCTGTTTCGCCCGACTGGCTTATAATTATAACCAAAGTGTTTTTGTCAACGATTGGGTTACGATATCTAAATTCAGAAGCAATGTCAACTTCAACTGATTTTCTTAAAACATCTTCCATGAAATATTTTGCAGCGCATCCAACGTGATAAGCCGAACCGCAGGCGACAATTGAAATTTTATTCAAATTCTTTAAATATTCTTCAGAAAATTCTATGTTGTCAAGATTTAAATCATATCCGTCAAGGCGTGGCGAAATAGTTGCGTTGATTACATCCGGCTGCTCCATTATTTCTTTGAGCATAAAGTGGTCGTAACCATTCTTTTCAGCGGCGTCTATTTGCCAATCAATGGTTGTAATTTCTTTCTTTTGCGGGTTGCCGTCAAAGTCAAGAATTTCAAACCCTTCAGCTTTAATCACAGCCATTTGGCCGCTTGAAAGCCTGCAAATATTACGAGTTTTCGCAAGCATAGCAGGGATTCCAGAAGCTATGTAATTTTCGTTTTCGCCAACTCCAACGATAAGCGGAATTTCTTTGCAAGCAGCAATGAGAGTGTCAGGGTCGTTTTTGCAAATGATTCCAAGAGAAAATGCGCCTTTGAGCATCTTAACGGTTTCTTTGACGGTTTCTAAAAAGTCGCCATTATAAAGGCTGCTAAGAAGCTGAACAACCACTTCGCTATCTGTGTCGGAAACAAAAGAGTAGCCTTTTTTGATTAAATTTTCCTTTATTTCTATGTAATTTTCAATGATTCCGTTGTGAACGAGCGCAAAATTACCGCATGAAGACATATGAGGGTGGGCGTTAATGTCCGAAGGAACGCCATGAGTGGCCCATCTCGTATGGCCTATGCCTATGTGAGAGGTAAAATCAGGCGTTTCTTTCACTATGTCTTCAACGACTTTAAGTCTGCCTTTTTTCTTTATGAGTTTAATTTTATTTTCTGAGTTTATTGCTATTCCCGAAGAGTCATAGCCTCTGTATTCGAGCTTTTCAAGCCCTTGCAACAAAAAAGGAACTGCATTTCCTTTTCCTATATATCCAACTATTCCACACATCTGTGTTTTCCTCCTTAAAAATATAAATGAAATAAAAAATCACAAATTCCATTATATTATTTTAATTTGTATATTTCAAATTATATTACATTTTTGCCTATAATAGTATGATTATAAAAATTTTATCCCGTCTGTGAAGGTTTTCGAAATGAAAAATTCAATTTCGGGAAACTTTAATGCCAGTTTTTCTTTGAGCGGTTTAATAATCACATTTTCGCTTTTAAAATGCCCGGCATCAACTATTTGAATTCCGAATGAATTAGCTTTTAAAATGTCGCTGTGTTTTATCTCGCCGGTAACAAAAGCGTCAGCTCCTGCAGCAAAAACTTCTTCGATTAAACTTCCGCCAGAGCCCGAGCAAACAGCAACTTTTTTGATTTCTTTTCCTGTTTCGGTGTATCTAAGGCCGTCGCAAAGCAAATTTTCTTTAACGAACTGCGCAAATTCGCGGCAATTCATGGCTTTTTCTAAATCGCCCACTAAACCTAAGGGGTAAGAATTTTCGAAAGTAAGCGCTTTGAGCCCCGAAAGTTTAAGAGCCTTTGCAAGCTCGAAATTAACGCCTTCCTTAGCAACGTCGAGGTTAGTGTGCGCGCAAATTGCGCTAATTTCATTTTTTATGAGGTTTGCAACCGGGCTTTTAAAATCAACGTTTTTTATAGCTTTGAAAATCACGGGGTGATGGCTGATTATCAAATTTGCGCCGATGCTTGCGGCTTCGCAGCAAACTTCGTTTGTTATATCGAGCGACAGAAGAACTTTTTTAACTTCTTTTTCGAAATTTCCCGCCAAAAGGCCCGTGTTGTCGTAGCTCATTGAAGAATCAAAAGGTGCGATTTCGTTTAAAAAGTCGTAAATTTCTTTTACTGTGATCATTGTGAATTCCTGCCTTCCAAAATATTTTCAAGCTGGGTGATTAACTTTGAATAGTAATTTTCTTTTTCCGTTTCGTTTTTAGCATTAGCGCCTTTTTTGCGGTTTTGAAGGTCGTGAAGCTGCTTTTTGATGTAGCAAACTGAAGGTTCGTTCTCAGCTTTTAAACTCCCTATGTATTTTTCTAAATCCGTGAGACTGTAAGCTTTGCCGGTGAAATTCGTTTTTATCACAACGTAGCTTTTGCCCATGCAATTCACCGCTTCTTCGTTTTCGGTTTCATAGCCGTTTTTCGCGAGGTAAACTCTTAAATCTTTTTCGTGGTTCATCGGCTGTAAAATGAATTTTTTGTTAATTTTATTTTCCCAGGTGCAGTTTTCAAGAATTTCACTTATCAAAATTCCGCCCATTCCCGCGATGATTACTTCGTCTGCTTCGTTTTCTTTTATATTTTCAAGCCCGTTTGAAAGTTTCGTTTCAATTTTTTCTTCAAGGCCGAATTTTTTTATATTCTTTTTTGCATTTTCGAGCGGCCCTTCGCGTAAATCGCACGCAATGGCATGAGTGGCCTTCTTTTCCTTTATAAGATAAATAGGCAAGTAAGCGTGGTCAGTTCCAACGTCGGCTATTTTGCTGCCTTTTTCAACCATAGCCCCGCATTTTTTAAGGCGCTCGGTTATATTTATATTCTTTTCCATAATTTTACCTTTAATTTTGGTTTGATTTTATAGTGAGTAGCTAATTCGTTTAAATAACATATAATCCACCACTCGGTTTTGAGCCGGGCGATGGATTACAAGCTAAGAAAAAAGCTACGAACTTAGCCGTAGCTTTCATTTTCAGTACCGCTTTAAATTATTCAGCAGATTCTTCTTCCTTCATTTTTGCAAAGCATTCGCTGCAATATACAGGACGGTCTTCGCGTGGTTTAAATGGTACTTTTGCTTCTCCGCCGCAAGAAGCGCATTGAGCTGTGAAAATTTCACGTTCTCCGCCTTGTCTTAAAGCACGTTTGCGTGCGTCACGGCAGTTTTTGCATCTTTGTGGTTCATTTGTGAAACCTTTTTCAGCATAGAATTCTTGTTCACCTTGTGTGAAAACGAATTCATTTCCGCATTCTTTGCAGACTAAAGTTTTGTCTTCGTACATGAGACATACCTCACTTTATAAAAATAAATTTTGCCCTAGGACGGACTTGCACCGACACCTCTGAATATGAACAACGCTCTACTATGCTAAGCTACTCGGGCATGATTATATAAGTAAACAAATTATACAGGCATATAAAAAATAAGTCAATAATTTTTATATGAAATTGTGAAATCTAAATAACTAACAAGGGTGTTTTACTATGGCTAGCTTGTACATATTGACAGTATATAAAGTGTCGTTTGAAAATTTTAGAATAATTTATATAATATTTGGTTTAAAAAATGTTATCTCCAGTCTAAATGTTATATTTGCCCGCTCACGGTGATGGTTGTAATTCCAGGTTTTACCGAAATTAGTCCTGTTATGTTGTTTTGAATGAATTTTGCCGCGGGAATTGAAATGTTTAGGTCTGAATTTGCGCTAGGAATGGTTAAATTTCCATCTATATATGAAAATTGCGTTGTTTGCAAGTCGTTTGAATCAAGTTTCACACTAATATTTGAAGGCAAGGGCGAAAGGGTGTCGGTCAGCACGACGTTGGTTGCGTCTGTGTTACCATAATTATATAAGGAAAAGCTGTAGGTTATTTTTTCGCCGGCAAGCACGGGGTTCGGGCTCATATTTTTGATTATTTTTATGTCAGCGCTGTTTTTAACTTTCACCGTGGAGGAAGCTTCCTTAATATTAGAAAGGCTTTCGGATGTTACAGCCACGGTGTTTGTTATTTCGGAATCCAAAGCAAGCGGGGAAAATTCGTTTGTGATGGTTTTGTAAATTATCAGAGCGGTTGATTTCGCTGGGATGCTTTCAATTTTGAATTCAATTTTGTTTTGCAGGGTAGTTGGAGTTAAGTTTGAGCTGAATTTTCCTGCTATATATAAAAGCGAAGGGCCGATGTAAGTTAAAGGCGTGAACTTGCTGCCGCAGATGCTTTGGTTTAAAGTGTAACTCCCGAGGTCGTCTTGAATGGTGAGGTTTTTAATTTCTTCAAAACCGTTGTTAGTTATTTCAATAATAAAAGGAATTTCGCTTGACTGAAAATAAGAGTCGCTCAGCGCAGTTTTGGAAACGCTCACGGCTTCTTGCATGGTAGTTACGGCTATGTTGGATGAAACGAAGCCTTTTTGCGAACCACATTCAAAGCTCAGCGAGGCGGTGTTGTATATTTGAGTAGGCATTTTTGTACCTCCGATTTGTAAAAATTAAAAAATTGTCATTATTGTTTATTATATTCGCAGAAATACTTTTTTGATAACTCAGGTTTAGTGCGGGTTTGAAGGATCACTTAACATAAATTGGTGTAATTATTTGTAACTAATATGTAACCATTTGATTTCAGAGATTTACACAAATTCACAAATATGTAAAATAGATTAATAATTCTATTTGCATAAATATTTAACTTGAAATTATCTTATTTTAGTGTAAAATTACTATAGAGCTGTTTAAAACATTCGTCATTATTCATAAAAAAGTTATTTCGATACGCTTGACAATAAACAAAATGATTAATATCATAGTGTAAGTGTCGAGCTTTTGGAAGTTCGAAAATCTTGAAATTTTGAAAATAATGGCAAAATACATTACTAGTCGATAAAAACTTGTATTTATGCATTGTCAGGAGGTATTTACAGTGACTTTTGATATAAAAGGCCCGGTTAAAAAGGTTGGCTCGGTAGTATTAATGGGAAGCTTGTGTGCAGCTTCGATTTTCTCAGTTCAGACGTTTGCACGCGATGTGTATGTAAATGTTGATGACAGTACCATACATTCGGTTACTTTGGATAGTAACGTTGACAGCATTCTCGGAAGCGTTGGAGTAACAGTTTCAGATAGAGATGTAGTTGAAAAAGTTGATGACCCGGATGGTTCGCTCAAAGTTAATGTTATAAGAGCTTTTGACGTAACTATTTTGAACGGAACAAAGAAATGCACAGTTAAAATGATTGAAGGAACTGTTTCGGACGCTCTTAAAAGCCTGGGAATTGAAGTTGGAGAGAATGATATCGTGAGCCTTCCGCTTAGCACCCCGCTTTCAAAGGATCTTAATATTTCGGTTGTTCAAAGGGTTAAAGTTATTCTTTGCGCAAACGGCGAAGAAAAAGAAATTTTAATGCCGAAGAGCTACACTGTTCAAGATGTTCTCAACCACATGAGAGTGAGCCTCGCCGAAGATGACACTGTGAGCGAAGATGTTTCGAGCAAAGTTTACGACGGAATGAAAATTGAAGTTGGAAACATTAAGTTTGAAGAAATCGTTAGAACCGAAACTCTTGAAAGAGAAGTTGTGGTTAACACAAGCAGCGCAATGAATGAAGGCGAAACCAAAGTTTTGGAAGAAGGCAGAGACGGCCAGCACGAACTCAAAGTTAGGCAGAAAATTCAAAATGGAGAAGTTGTTGACGAAGAAATTTTAAGCGACACAATCATTTCTGAGCCTGTGGCAAAAGTTATGGTTAAAGGAACAAAAAAAGTTGTTTCGGCTCCTGCTTCTGAACCTGCAAAAGTTGCTGCTTCTTCAAATTCTTCAGAAAGAAAAGAAGTTTCAAAAGTTATTTACGGCTCAGCAACAGCTTACACAGCCTCGGCTGGAGCAAGAACATCAACTGGTGCAAGACCTGTTGAAGGAGTTACCGTAGCGGTTAACCCTAAGCTTATCCCTTATGGTTCGAGGATTTTGGTTGAGTCGACAGACGGATCATTCAGAAGAGAACTCACCGCTCAAGACACAGGCGGAGCACTCCGAAAAGGTTCTGCAGTTGTTGACATATTCATGAATTCGAATTCTTCTTGCAAACAGTTCGGAAGGAAAAATGTTAAAGTTTCAATAATTAAATAAATCTAAAAAATTATCCCTCAGCTTAGGCTGAGGGTTTTTCTTATCTTTTTACGAATTTGTTTTCATTAAGATTTTCTTCGAAAATAGATTGAAGCTTGGAAAGGTCTTCGTTTGCTAAATTTTCTTTCGAAAGAATAAACAGATCATATTTTGAAAAGTAAATGTAAAAATATTTAGATGTTTCATAAATTTTATCGATTGAATTGTAGGTGTAGATGAAACTGTCATTTTCAAATGGAGTTGGCAAACTTAGTTTCACTTCATTTTCGCCAAATTCATAGTCTATTTTCATGTCTTTTTCAATTCTGTAATTTCTTTTTAGGCGGCTAACGAGTGGTTTATATATTCCGAAATAATAGATTGAAGGCAAAATCATTAGAAAAATAATGAATCCTATAATATCAATTAAATCATTTATTTCAAGCCCAGATGCTAATACTTTTACGAGCGAAAAATGGAATCCTATACAAATAAAACATTCGAAAAAGTAAAGTAAAATTAAAAGATGGATGATAACAATTATGCTGAGAATTGTTTTTGAAAGTGATTTTCTTAAAAAGTGAAATATGGCATAGTCCCTTATGGTTTTTTTAGTGTATTTTGTTTCTGTTTTTACCATGTTTAAAACTTCCTTTCTTTTTATCTTTTTGCTAATTTATCTTTGTTAATGTTTGCTTTAAAAATAGATTGAAGCTTGGAAAGGTCTTCGTTTGCTAAATTTTCTTTTGAAAGAATAAACAGATCATATTTTGAAAAGTAAATGTAAAAATATTTAGATGTTT
>USGT01000004.1 GCA_900554335.1 uncultured Oscillospiraceae bacterium | reverse complement strand
AATCGAAATCAACAGCGAAGAAGATTTTAAACAAATTGAAAACTGCAAAAATACCATCACGAAGGCAATAGTGAACGTTGAAAATATTCCAGCATACGCCTTTAAAGACTGCAAAAATTTAAAAGAAGTAGATTTACGTGGTGCCGGGGTTATTGGATACTGTGCATTTCAGAACTGCAGTAGCCTTAAAACTGTGAAAAATACTTCTCGCCTTGGAATGGTTGGCACATATGCATTTTTTAATTGCCCATTATTAGAAGAACTTGATTTATCAAACGTTCAATTTGTTTATGAATTGGCCTTCTTGAATTGCCCTAGGCTGAAAAAAATAAATTTATCACATCTTTATGAAATTCGCATGGGTGAGTTGGTTACGCGGAAAGAGCTTTCATATCCTGAAATTAATCACGAATCTATTATGATTCGTAATTGCCCTGTAGAAGAATTAATCCTACCAGAAGATTTTATACCAAGATTTTACATTTTTGAGTAATTACAACCTAAAAATCAAACCATTTGGAGAGTAAAATTAATGAAGAAACATTTAAAATTATTGTCTTTAGTTTTAGCAGCTTTAGCTGCCCTGAGCGCTTCTTCAGTTACTTTCGCCGCACCTCAAAATGGTGAATCATCTACATCCAAGAAAATTTTGAAACACGGTTTAATAGGCATTGGAATCACCACTGCAGCAACACTAACAGCCGTTGGAGCTTACAAAATTTTTGGCGGAAAAGTAATCGAAATCAACAGCGAAAGAGATTTTAAACAAATTGAAAATTGCAAAGATACTATCACGAAAGCCATTATAAACGTTAAAATTATTCCGGAATATGCCTTTAAAGACTGCAAAAATTTAAAAGAAGTAGAATTTAACGCGGTTAAACATGTTGATAATGCTGCGTTTCTTCGCTGCGAATCTCTAAAAACCGTGAAAAACTTATCGGGTGTTGATTTTATCGGGGAATATGCGTTTAGTGGTTGCTTATCGTTAAAAGAAATAGATCTATCTAGTGTTATGTTTATTCAAACCGCTGCATTTTGGGGCTGCAAATCATTAGATAAAATTGATTTATCTTCTCTTTGCCGCATGAGTGATCGTTGTTTCTCTTGCTGCTCAGGGTTGCGAGGCGTTATTTTGCCACAAAATTCAATCAATTTTAAAAATTTAAGTGATTTTGAAAATTCTATTTTGGCTCAAACATGCAAAACTGAAGGCGAAATTAAATTTTATGATGAATAAAAAATGCCCACGCTTTTGATAGCGTGGGTTTAAAAATTTATTAATACATTCCGCCCATTCCTGCTTCAGGCATTCCCGGAGCTGGAGCTTGGGGTTCTTTTTTGTCTGCAATTAGTGATTCCGTAGTGAGAACCATGCTTGCAACAGAAGATGCATTTTCAAGCGCAGAACGCGTTACTTTGGTTGGGTCAACGATTCCGAATTCAATCATATCGCCATATTCGCCTTTGAGCGCATTGTAGCCGTAGCCAACTTGATTTTTGCTCTTAACATTTTGAACTATCACAGAGCCCTCGAGGCCTGCATTGATAGCAATTTGTCTGAGAGGTTCTTCGAGAGATTTCAAAACGATTGCAGCGCCTGTTTTTTCGTCTCCTTTAGAAGCTTCAACAACTTTTTCAACTTCAGAGATAACGTTAACGAGGGCTACGCCACCGCCTGCAACGATTCCTTCTTCAACTGCTGCTTTTGTTGCCGCTAAAGCGTCTTCGATGCGAAGTTTTTTCTCTTTCATTTCGATTTCAGTTGCAGCACCAACTTTGATAACTGCTACGCCGCCTGCGAGTTTTGCAAGACGTTCTTGAAGTTTTTCACGATCAAAATCAGAAGTTGTTTCTTCGATTTGGTTGCGAATTTGAGAAACTCTTGCAGCGATTTCTTCTTTATTTCCTGCACCGTCAACGATGATTGTGCGTTCTTTTTCAACTTTAACCTGATGTGCACGGCCGAGCTGAGCAATAGTTGTGTCTTTAAGTTCAAGGCCGAGTTCTTCAGAAATTACTTCACCGCCGGTTAAAATTGCTATATCGCGGAGCATTTCTTTTCTTCTGTCTCCAAAGCCAGGAGCCTTAACGCCAACGCAAGCGAATGTGCCACGAAGTTTGTTAACGATCAAGGTTGCAAGAGCATCGCCTTCGATATCATCAGCAATGATAACGAGTTTTTTGCCTGATTTAACAACTTGCTCTAAAAGCGGCAAAATTTCTTGAATGCTGATGATTTTTTTATCGGTAATTAAAATGTAAGCATCATCAACAACAGCTTCCATTTTGTCGTTGTCAGTTACCATGTAAGGCGAAACATATCCGCGGTCAAACATCATTCCTTCAACGATTTCAGAATAAGTTTCAGCGGTTTTTGATTCTTCAACAGTGATAACTCCGTCAGAACCAACCTTTTCCATAGCTTCTGCAATCAAGCTTCCTACGAATTCATCAGCTGCAGAAATAGTCGCAACTCTTTTGATGTCTTTGCTGCCATTTACTTGTTTTGAATTTTTAACAACACCTTCAACGGCAGTTTTAACAGCGTTTGCCATGCCTTTTTTGAGAACCATTGGGTTTGCCCCTGCTGCAACGTTTTTCATGCCTTCACGAATCAAAGTTTGAGCTAAAAGAGTAGCGGTTGTTGTTCCGTCGCCTGCAACGTCGTTTGTTTTGATTGAAACTTCTTTAACGAGCTGTGCACCCATGTTTTCAAAAGGATCATCGAGCTCTATTTCTTTTGCGATTGTTACGCCATCGTTTGTAATGAGCGGAGAACCGAATTTTCTGTCAAGAACAACGTTTCTTCCTTTTGGTCCGAGAGTAATTTTAACAGTGTCTGCAAGTTTATTAATACCGTTTAAAAGTGCTTTTCTGGCTTCTTCACCATAAATGATTTCTTTTGCCATTGTTACTTAACTCCTTTTTATGTGTTATGCAATTATTGCTAATATATCTGCTTGGCGAATTATAATGTATTCCTTACCGTTAAAAGTAAACGGTGTTCCGCCATGTTTTGGAATAAGAACATTATCGCCTGGATTTACATACATTTTTACTTCTTTTCCATCTATCATTCCGCCAGGGCCTCTTGCTATAACAGAAGCCGTTAAAGGTTGCTCTTTAGAAGAAGAACCGGCTAAAATTATTCCTCCCTGTGCTGCACTTTGTGCTTTTTGAACCTTAACCACAACTTTGTCTAAAATAGGATTGATAGTTGCCATGTTAAAAGCCTCCTTAGACTAATTTAATTTTTAGCAGTCTCACATATCGAGTGCTAATGTTTATTTTATTATCACCCATTGCAAAAATCAATAGATAAATTTAAATATTGTATAATTGTATAAATTAATCACTTTTAAACACTATAAAATTGGATTTAAATACCATCATGCATAAAATCAAGCCAAAATTTTAACAGATAAATCCTCCGCCAATTACAAAACCATTCTCATCATAAAAAACAATTGACTGCCCAGGTGCCGGGAAATAAATAGGGTTTTCAAAAACAACCTTAACTTTTTCACCAGGGTAAATCTTGCAAAGAACCTCCGAGGCACGAGACCTAATTTTGGCAAAAGCTTTAAGCCCTTCTTCAGGGATGCTGTCAATCGAAATAAGGTTCATGTTATCCGCAAAAAGATAAGTCGATTTGCCTGATTCTTTATTCCCTAAAACAACCGAATTGCTAAGCGCATCAATCTTTTTAACATAAGCATGCTCCCCAAGAGCAATTCCAAGGTGGCGCCTTTGCCCAACGGTGTAATTAATAATTCCCTTGTGAGGGCCAAGAATCTTTCCTTCTTCATTTATAAAATTGCCGGGCTTAGGCTCGATTTTTTTATGTCTTTTAATAAATTCATAGTGAGTTTCGCCCTTTACAAAACATATATCCTGGCTTTCGCTTTTATGCGCAACCGGCAGATCAAATTTTTCCGCTATTTCTCTTACTTTAGTCTTTTCAAAATCTGCAAGCGGGAAAATCGCATGTGAAAGCTGATGTTGGTTCAATCTGTAAAGAAAATAAGTTTGGTCTTTTTTGGAATCCGTTTTCTTTAAAAGCCACTTTCCTGTTTTAGCGTCATGAACAATATTCGCGTAATGGCCCGTTGCAAGAAAATCGCATCCAATACTCAAAGCGTAATCAAGCATAAGGCCAAATTTTATCTCGAAATTGCAAACTGCGCAAGGGTTAGGCGTTCTTCCGTTTAAATATTCATTTGCAAAATAATCTTCAACTTTTTCGGCAAATTCTTTTCTAAAATCTAAAACAACATGCTTGATTCCAAGCCTCTCAGCCACTTTTTTAGCATCATCAATGAAACTTTCATCTTCGCTTTCGGTAAGTTTAAGCGTTGCGCCAACAATTTCATAGCCCTTTTCAATTAGCATAGCAGCCGAGGTTGAGCTGTCCACCCCGCCGCTCATTCCTATTAAAACTTTCTTCTTCAAAATGAATTCCTCCCAAAAATAACTAAAACAAAATCCATTGGCAAAAACCAACGGACAACTTTTTTTATTGTGGTGGACACAAAGGGACTCGAACCCTTGACCTCTCGCGTGTGAGGCGAACGCTCTAACCAGCTGAGCTATGCGTCCACTTTCAAATATAATTTTATCACATTTAATTATTTATACAAGTAGATTTTTAAATTAAATTTCAATTTCAGATCTCAAAATAAAATAAATATATATTTTGCATAATAATAGTTGAATTCAAAAACTATTTTATGTATAATAAAACTCAGTAATTAAAAGGAGTTGATAACTATGGAAAACCAAAAAATAAAAGAATATCAAAAAAACCTCAAGCTTTACCAAAATAGCGAAGAATCCTGGCAAAAAAGATACAAAGCTTGCAGGAAATTAAAACGGTATTTAAAAGGTCTAGACGTTGCAATTGAAAAAAGAAAAAAGACCCACAAAGCATCGGCATTTCAAATTGATGATAATTCTTTAAAAAATTTATACCAAGACATATATTTTTAAGAGAGGAGAATCATAATGAAAAGACCATTCGTTCTTAAAACTAAAAATGTAAAATCACCCTCGATAAAAAATGAAGCGGTTAATTTAAAAAATATGGAAGAAAATTTAGCGGAAAAGATAAAATTTTCTAAAATAATTCAGTCAAAATATAAAAAATTAATCGCTTGTGAAGAAAAAAGGCAAAAACTCGAAGAAGAATTAAACGAGGCAATAAAAAATTACGAAAAAGAAGTGATGATAACCAGACACGAAAACTCTGAAGAATTTGTGAAAGTCATAAAAAACATTATAGACCAAGTTTAAAAAAAGATGCCCACTTTTTAGTGAGCATTTTTTAATTTGCCTTTTATATATTTAATACCGATGGCACAGCATCCTCTTTTTTTTACTCTATCCGAACCGGGAAAACTATTATAAACTTTAAGAGCTTCATCAAATGATACGGCAAAAGGCACCATATTTTTAAATCCTTCGGAATTTAACATTTCCTCGAAACTACTGTAAAAATTTAAATAAGAAATTTCGCAAACAACGAACTCGCCACGAGCCTGGAGCAATAATTCTTCTCCTACTTTGAAGCTTTTAATATAATCACTCACCACACGTCCCTCGGCTTTTTTGGCTCCGCTGACTATATATTCGAAAAATGGAAGTTTCTTATTATTTATAAATCCTAATTTATACATAAAAAAATAAAAATTCATCAAAGTTGGTGACCCGGACGAGAATCGAACTCGTGTTACCGCCGTGAAAGGGCGGTGTCTTAACCGCTTGACCACCGGGCCACTTCATTTAAAAATGTCTGGTAGCGACAGGTGGACTCGAACCACCGACACTTCGGGTATGAACCGAATGCTCTAGCCAACTGAGCTATGCCGCCATCTTTGAATCACAGACACCGTAGTTTAAGTATAACATTTATTCAAAAAATGTCAAGAGATTTATCAAATAATTTTGATTTTTTTATTTGAAAAATCATAAAATTAAATCACTTATAATTTTATTAGATACTAAAAACCCTTTTGAAGTTAAAGCAATGCTGTTTTCGTGTATTTTCACCAATTCAAAATCTTCGAACTTTTTAGCTTTTTTAAAATATTCTTCGGGAATGCTCTCCCCAAACTTTTTCTGATACTCTTCGTTAACAAGGCCATCAGAAAGCCTAAGCCGAAGCATGGCATATTCTTCGGGAGTTCCGCCAATGCCCTCATCTAAAATTTTTGGATTTAAAATAAAATTATTTATATCATTTTCATAATAAAATCTTTTCCCATCAATCAGCGAATGCGCCGAAGGGCCAATTCCTAAGTAATCCTCAAGGTTCCAATACTTCATATTATGCCTTGAACGCTTACCAGGAAGTGAAAAATTAGAAATCTCATAGTGCTCATAACCCATTTTTTTCATTTCATTTGAAATAAAAATGTAAAAATCGCTGCACATATCATCCGAAATAAATTCAAAATCACTTTCAAAATAAGGCGTGCCGGGTTCAACCTTAAGAAGATAAGCCGAAAGATGGCTGAGCCTGTTTTCTTTGTAAAAATTC
The DNA here is from genome assembly GCA_900554335.1 of uncultured Oscillospiraceae bacterium. Classification (GTDB taxonomy): domain Bacteria; phylum Bacillota; class Clostridia; order Oscillospirales; family Acutalibacteraceae; genus UMGS1491. The sequence goes on along the minus strand of USGT01000004.1, from coordinate 116,606 downwards.
AGGAAAGTTTTTATATCATCAAGGCTTTGATTCGGGAAACCGATAATCATATCGAAAGAAATATTATCTATTTTAGCTAATTTAATGCTTTTATATGTTTTAATTATATCACTAACATTGTGGCGCCTGCCTAAAATTTTAAGGCTTTTTTCGTCAAGAGCTTGCGCACCAACCGAAACACGATTAACACCTGAAAAAGCAAGCTTTTCAAAGTCAACCGAGGAATAATCGGCAGGGTTAACTTCCAAAGTGATTTCAGGGCTCGAAACCTCGAAATTTTCGTTTACTGTGCTCAAAATTTTAACGATTTTTTCCGCGCCAATGAGGCTTGGCGTGCCCCCACCGAAATAAATGGTCGAAACACGCCTTTTTAAATTTTTACCCCATTTTTGAAGCTCAGCGCAAACTTTTTCTGTGTATTTTTGCTGCATTTCTTCGCTGCATTTCACTGAGTAAAAGCTGCAGTAAGGGCACTTTTTTTCGCAAAAAGGAATATGAATGTAAATTCCGAGTGATTTTTGCATGTGGCCTCCGCTTTAATCTTCATCGAGTTTAAGAACCGACATAAACGCATCTTGCGGAATTTCAACATTTCCAACCTGGCGCATGCGTTTTTTGCCTTCTTTTTGCTTTTCAAGAAGCTTTTTCTTCCTGGTTATGTCGCCGCCGTAGCACTTCGAAAGAACATCTTTGCGCATGGCTTTAACGGTTTCTCTGGCAATTATTTTGCCGCCAATGCAAGCTTGAATCGGCACTTCGAAAAGCTGACGAGGTATTTTTTCTTTGAGTTTTTCGGCCATTTTGCGGCCTCTTTGATAAGCTTTTTCTTTGTGAATTATAAACGAAAGGGCGTCAACGACCTTGCCCGCAAGCATAATATCGAGCTTAACAAGATCGGATTTTTCATATCCGGCAAGGCTGTAATCGAAAGAAGCATAGCCCTTGGTTCTTGATTTCAATGCATCGAAAAAGTCATAAACAATTTCATTCAAAGGAAGCTTGTAATGAATATCGACTCTTTCGGTGTCAAGATATTTCATATCAACGAAAATGCCTCTTCTTTCTTGGCAAAGCTCCATTATTGCGCCAACATACTGCGAAGGAGCATAAATGTGCGAATCCGTCATCGGTTCGTAAGAATCCTTTATATTCACGGGGTAATTCGCAGGGTTATCAACATAAACAGTCTCGCCTGTTAAAAGCTCGATTTTGTAAATAACGCTCGGCGCAGTGGTGATTAAATCAAGATTGTATTCCCTTTCGAGGCGCTCCTGAATTATTTCCATGTGAAGCAGGCCAAGGAAGCCGCACCTGAAGCCAAAGCCCAAAGCAGCCGAAGATTCCGGCTCGTATGAAAGCGAAGCATCGTTTAATTTGAGTTTTTCAAGGGCATCTTTAAGGTCAGGGTATTTAGAGCCATCAACGGGGTAAATTCCGCAGAAAACCATTGGGTTTACTTCCCTGTAACCCGGAAGAGCCTCTCTGGCGGGGTTTTCTTCCAAAGTTATGGTGTCGCCTACTCTTGCAAGGCTCACTGTTTTTATTGAAGCGGCAATATAGCCGACCTCACCCGCCGAAAGTTTACCCGTTGGTTCAAGGCTGGTTGCTTTTGAAATTCCACACTCAGTAACGACGAAAGTCTCGCCATTGGCCATGAATTTAATTTTGTCCCCTACCTTGACCGCTCCGTCAACTATTCGAACGTAAACTATAACGCCTTTGTAGGCATCATAATATGAATCGAAAATAAGAGCCTTGAGCGGGGCGTTTTCATCGCCTTTTGGTGCAGGAACATTTTTAACAATACTTTCCAAAACGTCTTTAACGTTAAGGCCAGTTTTAGCCGAGATTTTTGGCGCATCCTCGGCCGGAATTCCAATAACGTCTTCTATTTCTTTTATGGCTCTTTCGGGGTCTGCGCTGGGCAAATCCATTTTGTTTATAACGGGCAAAATTTCAAGCCCGGCATCAAGCGCAAGGTAAGTGTTTGCAAGCGTTTGAGCTTCGATTCCTTGCGAAGCATCGACTATTAAAAGAGCACCCTCGCAAGCAGCAAGCGACCTTGAAACTTCGTAGTTAAAGTCAACATGGCCAGGGGTATCAATCAAATTGAAAAGATATTCCACCCCATCATCGGCCACGTAATAAAGGCTAACCGCATGCGACTTTATCGTTATGCCGCGCTCTCTTTCAAGGTCCATGTTGTCAAGAAGCTGGTTTTCCATGTCTCTTGAAGAAACAGAATTAGTCAGTTCCAAGATTCTGTCAGCAAGCGTGGACTTACCGTGGTCAATATGCGCTACAATGCAAAAATTTCTTATTTTATCTTTATGGTTCATCTTCAAAAATTCTCCTAACACTACATTTCAGAATAAAATTTCAGTCTTTTAAGCCTTTCTTTGCATTCGCACGTTAACATGTTTTCATCCGAGCCTATGAACTGCCAAATATCTTTTAAAAAGTCACGAATGAAATCTTTTTTCCATTCTTCTTTCTCATTTTCGTTTATTCTTAAAACGCCCTGGACGTCTCTCGTCAAGGTTGACGCAAGCCAAGATTTGCCATCTTTGAAATTAAATCTGTCGGCGTTTTTCAAAACTTCAGGCGCAATTATGTAAACCCAGTTTCTTGCTTCTTCGCGCAAGGAAGTAGTACCTGTTATTGAATCGCTGCGGTTTTTCCTGTAAGCATAAACCAGTTCTTTATTGTAATCTGCTGAAATTGCCCTTTTCGCATAAGGCAAAGCCATGTAGTCAAAAAATGTGTCTTCATTAAAAGTGAGGTCATCTTCTTTAAACCAAAGGTCATTTTGTTTTATAAAATCCGTCTTCCAAAGTTTATTCCATATCATAAACCTTGAAACACCAAGAGTTACGAACGGGTTTTTATCTTCACCATCTTTAATAACATTCAAAACAGCTGGTTTTTCATCAAATTTATTATTTTCAAAGCTAAAATTCTCGCCGTTTTCAAAAGAATCAGTTCTTAATTCAATGATGTCAACATCTCCGTAAGTTTTGGCAAGATAATAAGCATTCTTGCAAAGGCCTTTTGAAACCATATCGTCAGAATCCAGGAACAAAATGTATTCCCCTTTGGCTTCTCTGATTCCAATATTTCTAGCAGATGAAAGACCGCCGTTTTCTTTATCTATGATTTTCACTCTTTCATCTTCGCTTTCATATTTTCGCAGAATTTCCAAAGAATTATCAGTCGAGCCATCATTAATGCAAATTATTTCAATGTCTTGAAGCGTTTGCCCAACAACATTGTCAAGGCAATCTTCTAAGTATTTTTCAACATTATAAACAGGGATTATCACCGAAACTTTTGGGTCTCGGTGATTAAAAGGTTTGAACCTTAAATCAAGAGCAAAACAGGTTAAAACAACCAAAGCAAGTGCAGAAACGACTGCGATAATATTAATATTTTTCTTCATTCAAATTCACCGCCATTAAATTTCTGTGTGCTTGAAACAAAGGTTAGCCGCTTCGCGCTTATTCAAAAGCAGCATGACTAAAATTAAACGTTTTTCATCGAAAGATTAAATCTGCCTTTAGGGTCAATTTCGGTTATTCTTACGTTAACTTCTTGCCCAACTGAAAGCGCATCTTCAATGTGTTCAACTCTTTTATCTGAAATTTGAGATATATGGCACATGCCTTCTTTGCCTGGAGCAAACTCAATGAACGCACCGAAATTCATAAGTTTAACGACTTTTCCGGTGTAAACCGCTCCAATTTCAGGTTCGGTAACAATATTTTTGATAGTTGCAATAGCTTTTTCGCAGTTTTCAATGTCAGTTCCCGAAACATAAATCTTGCCGTCTTCTTCAATGTCAACTTTAACGTTAAAATCAGCGCAAATTTTTTGAACAACTTTTCCGCCTGAACCAATAACTTCGCGGATTTTATCGACTTCAACTTTGGTTGAAAGAATTTTCGGGGCATATTTCGAAACATTTTCTCTTGGCGCAGGAATAGCCTTGAGAATAATTTCATCCAAAATGTAATCTCTTGCTTTTTTGGTTTTTTCTAGAGCTTCTTTTATGATTTCTTTCGTAAGGCCTTCAATTTTAAGGTCCATTTGAATCGCAGTAATTCCCTTGTGAGTTCCGGCAACTTTAAAGTCCATGTCTCCGTAAAAATCTTCAAGGCCTTGAATGTCAATCATCGTTACGAATTCATCGTCTTTAGTCACAAGCCCGCACGAAATTCCTGCAACAGGCGCTTTAATTGGCACACCGCCATCCATCAGTGCAAGCGTTGAGCCGCAAACAGAAGCCTGAGAAGTCGAGCCGTTCGAAGAAAGGACTTCGGAAACTAGCCTTAAAGCATAAGGAAATTCCTCAGCGGAAGGAATAACCGGCAACAAAGCTCTTTCAGCCAGCGCGCCATGACCAATTTCACGTCTTCCTGGGCCACGGCTTGGCCTTGCTTCGCCAACGGAATAAGGCGGGAAGTTATAGTGGTGCATGTAGCGTTTAAATTCTTCATTGTCAATTCCGTCAAGCATTTGCTGGTCGCTGATAGGCCCAAGAGTTAAAATCGTCATAACTTGAGTTTGCCCTCTATTAAATACTCCACTTCCGTGAACTCTCGGCAAAACGCCTACTTCTGCGCTAAGCGGACGAATTTCATCGAGTTTTCTTCCGTCAACTCTTTTGTGCTCAGTGAAAATCCAATTTCTAACGATTTCCTTTTGAACTTTATAAACGCAGTCGTCTAATTTCTTTTCGTTTCCTTCATAAATTTCACCGAATTTTTCATGCACTTTGGCGTAAATAGGGGCTAAATTTCTTTCTCTTTCTTGCTTGTCGTTCGTGTAAATAGCTTTTTCAACTTCATCTTTAACGTAGTTTCTAACGTTTTCGAGCATTTCCGGAGAAGGGTCAGCGCTTTGATAATCAAATTTCTCTTTGCCAATTTCTTCCGTGATTTTTTTAATGAAAGAAATAATTTCTTTGTTTACTTCATGAGCTTTCAAAATAGCTTCATACATTTTATCTTCCGGGACTTCATCAGCGCCAGCTTCAATCATCGCAACAACTCTATCAGTCGATGCAACGGTCAAAGAAAGCTTGGATTTTTTGCGCTGTGCTTCGGTCGGGTTTATAATGAGCTCATCATCAACAAGGCCAACGAAAGATCCGCAAATTGGGCCATTCCAAGGGATATCTGAGATCGAAAGAGCCACCGAAGTTCCTATCATAGCGGTAATTTCCGGCGAGCAATCTTCGTCAACCGACATAACCGTGCAAACCACAGAAACATCGTTTCTCATATCTTTCGGGAAAAGCGGCCTTATAGGCCTGTCTATAACTCTCGAGGCAAGAATTGCCTTGTCCGATGGTCTTCCTTCTCTTTTCGAAAAAGAGCCCGGAATCTTGCCTACTGAATAAAGTCTTTCTTCAAAATCAACAGAAAGCGGGAAAAAATCAATCCCATCGCGCGGAGCCTTCGAAGCAGTGACTGCAACGTGAATCACTGTGTCGCCATATCTTATCATGCATGAGCCGTTGCAAAGCTGCGCAAACTTGCCCGTCTGCACTGAAAGCTTCCTTCCTGCTAACGTAGTTTCAAACATTCTTTCTTTTGTTAACATCTATTGTCCTCCATTTTCTTTTATCAGGTTTAATTATACCAAAAAATTATGTGTAAAATCAGATTTTTTTAAAAAAAATAAAAATATTAAAAACCGCCGATTTCTCAGCGGCAAAATTTTATTTAATTATTAGCATTTTGATTTCTTAAACCTGCTAAAAATTCATCTACACTATTGTAAATATGATTTTTATATTCAATATGATTTAAAGTGTCTCCTTTAAAAATATCATCGCCAATTTTTTCAACCAAATCCGGAATTTTTATGCTTCTTAAAGATATGCAATTCCTAAATGCCTCATTTTTTATTTCCACAACAGAGTCAGGAATAGTAATACTCTCCAAAGATCTGCAGCCGTCAAAAGCGCACTTGCCAATGCTCGTTACAGAATTCGGAATATCAATTTTATCTATTTCCTCGCACCCTGCGAAGGCAGCATCGCCTATCTCAATAACAGTATTCGGAATCGTAACATCTTTTAACCTTGTGCACCTATCAAAGCACATGTAATCAAGTTTAACAGCCGTCTTTGGAATATCAAATTTTTTAAAATTATATTTGAAACAAAACGAATTAAGGCAATATCTAAATCCGCACATATTCAAGAATATATTGTAGTGCGAAATTGATCTATCTATCTGAAAAGAAGCTTGAGGGAATCTTTTTTCCAAAGCGGCACTCTTAAAAGGGTCGAAACAAAAAACTAGTATTCTATCTCTTTTTTTAAATATAATTTTACATCTGCCTGTAGCGTTATCAATAAGAAACCTTTTTCTCCAATCACACGTAACGTTATTTTTTTCCAAAATTTCACGGTATCTAGCCGAATTAAAGGAGCCAGCAGTGTAAACCAAAGTTCTTACTTTATCCGTGAAGCGATCAATGCTTGCTTTTTCCCCACGGTAAGCCACATAAGTTTCAATATTTGGGTAAAGCTTCGGGTCATATGGCGTTGGGTTAAATTTATAAGATTCTGCAAGATCTCCGAATTTTTTCCCTGTCATCATTAAAGATACTAAATCATCGTTGCTTTCAAAATATTTTCCTACTATGAGTGCACTGTATTTATCAAGTTTGCCTTTTTCGCCGGTGCAAAATGCAGAAGAAGCCAGGGTTAAAAACGAAAGTATCAAAGCCGGAATTGCTGCTGGTTTTTTCAAATTGGATGCCATCTCTCTGTTCCTTGCCTTTCTAAGTTTTAAGTTTTTTAATAAATTTAAAGCTATTTACCATTAAACGCTTCGAAAAATTCTTCCGCGCTGCTGTAAATTTTACCATTATATTTAATTTTATTCAAACTGCAGCATCCCTCAAACGCATTACTTTTTATAGTTTTAATAGAGTTTGGAATATTAATTTCTTTCAAAGCAACGCAACCTACAAATGCCCTATCGCCTATTATTTTAACAGTGTTTGGCAAGGTAACTTTTTCTAAAAACGGGCATTTTTCAAAAGCCATAGGGCCAATCATATAAACAGGCGAACTAACATCAACTCGTTTTAAATCTTGCCTTTGTGAAAATTGCTTAAAATTTATGAATATATCTTCTGGGAAAACTTTGTTCCCACCAACGAATTCATTCAAAAACTCTCTTATGCTCTTGTAAACTTTGCCTTGATATTCAATATATTTTAAATTATCGCAAAAACTAAAAGCACCAACGCCAATTTGCTCCACAGAAGTTGGGATGTTAATGCTCCTCAAAGATGTGCAGCCCATGAAAGCTTCAGTGCCTATGGACCTGACACCCTTCGGAATAACAACATTTTTCAAACTGCTGCAATTTTTAAATGCTCTACTGCCTATAACGTCAACGGGGCCAGAAATTTCAATATTTTTTAAATCTATTCTTCCGGCAAATTGCTCCTCATTTATATCTTCTTCTACTTCCAGGATTTTAGTGTTAACTGCTTTTTTGAATTCTTCTGCGCTGTGGTAAATATTGCCTTTGTAATTAATAATCTTCAAATTATGGCAACCAATAAATACCCCATCCCCTACTTCTTCAACGCAATCAGGGATTTTTATGCTTTCTAAATTTACGCACCGCTCAAAAGCATTATTACCTATTTTATGAACAGGGCCTTTAACGTCGATATTTTTTAAATCTTTTCTGTTTAAAAACTGCCTGAAACCTATGTTTCCGTCCACTTCAAAAGCTCTAGTGTTAAAAGCTCTCATAAAGTCTTCAGCATTGTTGTAAATTTTGCCTTTATGCTCAATATATTTCAAATTTTTGCAACCATTAAACGCATTTTTGCCTATTTCTGTCACGTAATCTGGGATATTAATACTTTGCAAAGATTCGCAATATTGGAAGGCTCCTTCGCCTATTTTCATAACGAATTTCGGGAGAACCATATTCTTTAAAGACTTGCAGCAGCTAAAGGCATAGTTTCCTATTTCATAAACAGGGCCCTGAAGCCCAATGTTAACCAGGGAATCATTGCCGCAAAAATACATCATTCCTATGTTACCTTTAGACCTTAAAACTCTGAAATTATAGTTCTCCATTAATTTTTCTATGCTGCTATATTTTTCACTATCATACTCAATATTGTCCGAATCACCATAGTCATCCGAAACAATCTTGTTTATGTCGCAGTAAGTTTTAAAATTAATAGCAAACTCACCTTCAATACCGCAGCCTTTCAAAAGTTCATTAAACTCATCAACCGCCTCCTGAGCAGAAGTAGGGCAGCCGCTGTACAAAAACCTGTGCATAAAAACTGACGGGTCAAAACAAAATATTATTTTTTTGATCCCTGTATTACTTTCAAACCTAATTTGCAAATCATGAAGTTGGCCTTCTTTAAAGTTAGAAATTATTCTAGAACTCCAATTTGGGGTTAATTTACCGTCCACGACTATGTTGTTTAAAGCCAAAATCCTGTGGTACCTCTGAGCATCAAAAGAATTTGAAGTATAAATCAAAGTTTTTATCCTTGGGTTTTTATTGTTATCATCTTTCCCCGCAAAGCCATCAATAGGGCAGCTTTCACCCCAAAGAGATATATAAGTCTTTATTTTACTACAATCTTTATGATCATAACACATAAACTGGTTAAACCCATTATTCTTTAACCATTTTTCCCACATGAAATGTGCTGTTCCCGTTCGAGCAAACTCTTGCGCAATTTTTATAACGTCTTCTTCGGCGCAAATTTCGTCCTCGAGTTTAGCTTCAAGATCACTGTATTTTAGCGGCACGCCAAATGCCACCTGCGACAACGCCAAAACTGAAAATGCTGAAATTAAAGCTATCGAAAACTTTTTGAAAAATTTTTTCATACTATCATTACTTTCTTGTTATAATTTTCATAAAGTATTTTAACATACAAAATTTTATATAGTCAACGCTTTTTAATAAAATTTTAAACCGCTGATTTCTCAGCGGCTTTTCACTAATTTAGATTACTTTGCTCTTCCTCAGTTTGAAAAATAAAGTCGTTTATAAAATCCTCAGCGCTGCTGTAGTCTTTGCCTCTGTAAGAAATAGTTTTCAAATTTGTGCAATTTTCAAAAACTCTATATCCAATTGCAACGGTGTCATCCGGCACCACGATTTTTTCCAAAGAAACGCAAGAATCAAAAGCATAATCGCAAATTATTTTAAGATTTTTAGGAAGTTTTATTTCTTTTAAAGATTTGCAATTTCTAAAAGCTTTCTCACCTATTACCGTAACAGAATCAGGAATCTGAATATCTTCCAACAGTTTGCAGTTGCTAAACATGCCTGAACTTATTTCTTCAATGCTACCTAAAATTTGAACTTTCTTCAAAGATGTGCAAGTGTCAAATAACCTTATTCCAATCCTGCTGACAGACTTAGGAATCACAATTTCTTCCAAAGAAAAGCATTTGAAAAATGCATAATTTCCTATTTCCTTCACGCCTTCAGGAATTTTAATATTTTTAAGTTTATCGCAAGCAGCAAAAAAGCTGGTGCCAATTACTTTAATTGAACTCGGAAGTTTAACACTCGAAAGTTTTTCGCAAGAATAAAACACTGCCGAACCCATTTTTTCCACCGAATCAGGGATATTAATTTCAGTTAAATTCAAACATCTTCCAAAAGCCTGCGGGCCAATTGTAGTTACAGAATCGGGCATGCTAACACTCTTCAAATATTCGCAATTCAAAAAGGCATCACCGCTAATATTTTTAACAGTATTCGGGATTTTAACGCTTTTCAAAGACTTACAATTGCCGAAAGCAAAATTTTTAATTGTATCAACTGACCTTGAAATTTCTATATCTTCAAAATTTTCATAACCCGCATAAGGCCCCACTGAAAAAGCAGTTAAAAAATCTTCTGTGCTTTTGTAAACTTTGTTTTTGTATTCGATATGATTCAAAGAAGGACATTCATCAAAAACATTTACATCAAATTTTTCTAAACAATCTGGTATTTTAACTTTTTTCAAATTAACGCAACCTGCGAAAGCTCCCTGCCTTATTACTTTAACGGAATCAGGAATTATAACTTCGGTTAATGACGCGCAATCTTCAAAAGCACTAATATCAATTATTTCAAGTGAATTTGAAAATTTAATATTTTTTAGATTGATGCATGACTTAAAAGCGCTGCTACCTATTTTTTTGACACAATCAGGCATAAAAACATCCGTCAAAGATCTGCAATCAAAAAAAGTAGAATCCTTAATTTCTTCAATATTGATAGGAAGTTTCACGTTTTTAAGAGCAGAGCACCCTTCAAAAACGCGAGTTCCTATTTCGCTAACAGAATCAGGAATCTCCACGCTGCTAAGGTTCGGGCAATACCAAAAAACACCGGTATCAATTTTTTTAACAGAATTTGGAATAACAACACTTTTTAAAGGCGTGCACATCTCAAAAGCATATTTTTTAATCTCGCTTACAGAGTCACTAATTTTAATATTCTCAAAGTTTTCGCCGTTCGAATATTGGCCCACTTTAAAAGCAACCGTAAAATCCTTCGGGTTTCTATAAACTTTTCCTTTGTAATGAATTTCCGTTAAATTATTGCAGCCTTCAAAAGCATAATTTGAAACTGATTCCACAAAATCCGAAATATAAAGTTTTTTAAGATTTTTAAGATTCGTGAAAGCTCTTGCTTCAAGATTCACAACATCATCGGGCAAAACAAAACTTTCCAAAGTTTTACTTAATTCTTCATATTTTACTCCTGGGTCAATCTCGCAGTAATCCACAAAGGCACTGAAATCAGAAAGCAAATTATCAATCATCACTTGATTCCCGTAATTAAACATTTTTAACATTTTCAAAGGGTTAAAACAAAAAGTTATAACTTTACCTTGGTTGTAAAAATGCAACCTAAAGCCATATATAGCATTTTTAAGGTCGTTAAAAACGATTTCATACTCCCAATCTAAGGCACCGTTATCTGCCAAAACTTTTCTCAAAAGATGCGCAGTAAACGAACCTTCAAGATAAATTATCTGCTTTATATTTTTATCTTCCTCAAACTTTACAATTCTGCCAAACTCTTCAGGGTAAACTTGGCAAGTTTCAATGCCTCGGAAAACAAATTTGTTATAAGGAACGGGATTAAATTTATATTTTTTGCTTATGCATTTAAATTTTCGGTTCACCATTTCTAAGTTTGCTATATCTTGTGCAGAATCAAAATATTTTCCAACTATTTGCATGTGAAATGGGTCAATTTTGCCTTTTTCATCACAACATGCAAACGGAGCAACTGCTAAAACGCCAAATGCTGAAATTGCCGCTAACGCCGGTTTTTTAAAGTTAATACTCATTTATTTTAACTCCCCTCAGGTGTTTTTATGCTACTTAATTTATTAAATCATTAGGCCACTGGATCTAAAATTTTTTCTATAAAACTCAAATGCCGCCATAAAATCTTTCACACTAGAGTAATCTCTACCCATAAATCTTATAGTTTTAAGATTTTTGCAACACTCAAAAGCATTTTCTGATATTTTTTCAACCGTTGTAGGAATTATAATTTTCTCCAAGTTTTTAAAGTCTTTAAACGTCTCGTCATTTAAACATTTCATTTCCGGAGGAACTGCGAAAACCACGCAATTTTCAATGCCCACGGCTGCATATTTTCTTTCTTTAAAGCCAAATGATTTCACAAATTCCATAAAATTATCAAAAAATACTTTCACACTAAAACCGTCTTTTTTCCAATTAGAGCCAGCGAATTTTTCCGGGCACTTCATGGGGTCAAATAAAAATTTTACAATCTTATCGCCTTTAATAAACATTGCGTAAAAACCATAAACGGGATTTTCGTCATTATCAACTATATAAAAATCCCACGATTTGTCTATATCGTTGACATAAATAACATTATAAAAACGTTCCACGTCGAATGTATCTATGGGGTAAACAAGCTTCTTTAATTTGCCATAAAGCATGTTAACTTTAATTTCATCTTCGGGGCAAGCTGTGTAAATCCTGCGAGAATAAACATCAACATTACTAGTTTTATTCGTCTTTTCTGCCGAATTATTTTTAGAGTATTCCACCCAAGAGCTTTTGCAAAATGTTTCTGAGGAAAATGCCAAAGCGCCAAGCGCCGAAAAAGCAACTGCTGCCAATTTTTTAATTTCATTTTTCATTATAATAATATCATCCTTTAAAGTAAAAATGCTGTCATATTCTAACACTCAGCGAGTTTTTTGTCAATTCCTCTAAGCCTTCACAAGCAAAGAGAAACCGCCAGGGAAACCCTAGCAGTCTTGAATATTTTCACCATTTTTATTTGCCTTAAATGCCGCCATAAAACTATTTATATTATTGTATGTCTTGCCGCCATATTTAATCACAGTTAATCTTGGGCAGTCGCTAAAAGCGTAAGCGTCAATCCCTTTAACCGAATTAGGAATCGAAACTTCTTCTAAAATTGGGCAATTCGCAAAAGAATCTAGACCTATGTATTCGGTTCCTTCTGAAATCACAACTTTTTTAAGCAGATTGCAGCAAGCAAAAGCCGCTCTGTTTATTTTTTTCACAGAACCGGGAATATAAACTTCAATTAGCGAAGTGCAATTAAGAAAGCAGCCTTTTCCTAATTTTTTAACAGAATTAGGAATATTAACTTTATTAAGCATTATGCAAAAATCAAACGCACTTTCGCCTATTTCTTCAACACTAGCAGGAATTTCAATTTCTCTTAACTCCGTGCATCCTTGGAAGGATTTGTCGCTTACTTTTTTCAAAGTGTCAGGAAGCTTTACTTTTTTCAAATCTATGCAGCTTTGAAAAGCACTTTCACCTATGGACTTAACCGTGTTTGGTATATTGATTTCCCGCAGGCCATAGCAACCATAAAAAGAACCACTTGATATTTTTGTAACGCTTTGAGGAATATTAATAGCGGTAATTCCGCCGACATTAAGGTCTTTAGAATTAACTCCAAGAACATCTAAAACATGTGAAATATCATTCAACATCGAATTATATTTTCTCGAACCAATAAAAATGTCATACCTTCTGTCAGGCATTACCGAAATTTTAATAATGTCAAAGTGAAATTCAATTGTTTTCTCGCTATTTTCCTTGCCAATTCCCACCAAAGAAAGAATGAAGCCCTTGCCGCTTTCCGCTTTCATTTCTCTGCAAAGCCAATTCTCACGGTCAAAAATAATTTTTTCGCCACACTTTGAACGAATCACACCTGTATTGCACAGAATTTCAATGAATTCTTCGCTGCCAAAAGAATTTTCGAGATAAACCAAACTTTTAATATTCCCTCTGAAATCCATCAATTTTCTAGAATTCGCGCCAGCATATGCGACGTAAGTTTGAATGTTAGGAAGATATCTATCTTTTAGAGATTTAGAAACATTCACGAAATTTTTGTGGTACATTCCGGTTAAGTCCCCGTATTTTTTGCTAACCATTGATAAATCTTTGTAGTCTTCCGCTTTTTCAAAGTATTTTCCTACTATTTGCATATGATAAGGCATGAGCCTGCTGCCGAAACACAACGACGAAGAAGATAATGCCAAAGTTGCAAATATTGTAGAAATAGCAATTATTGGCGCTTTTACATTAATTTTCATTTTATGCCATCCTTTTATTATTTATTAAGTTACATTCTAACATTTAAGAAAAATCTTTGTCAATTAACTTAATTTACCAAATAAAATTACAAAATAGCGCAGTGCAAACTTTGAGTTTTCTTTTCAAAAGCTTTGAAAAATGACTCTGGATTATCGTAAACCGAGCTGTCGTAATTAATTTGTTTTAAACTCCTGCAGCTGTTAAAAGCGCTTGGATCTATCTTTTTAACAATTTTTGGAATTACAATTCTTCTAAGATTTTGGCAATTTGCAAAGGCGCACATACCAATTTCTTTAACATTTTTAGGAACAAAAATAGTTTTAATTTTTTTGCAACCATAAAACGCACACGGGTTAATAACTTCCACCGATTCAGGAATACAAATATTTTCAAGGCTTTCGCAGTCGCAAAAAGCTTCTGCACCTATTTCTTTAACCGAAACGGGAATCGAAATTTTTTCCAGGCTATAGCATCCTTTAAGAAAACTCATGCTAATGTTTTTTAAAGAAAATGGCAAAACAATAGACTTTAAATTAGTGCATTTGTAAAAAGCAAACATGCCTATATTTTCAACCGAGCCAGGAATTTCAATATTTTTAAGGCTTCTGCATTCGCTAAATGCGCCCTCACGAATAGAAACAACAGAATACGGAATATTAATTTCTTTTAAATTTATGCATTCAGAAAAAACATTCGGGCCCAAAATTTTAACAGAATCAGGAATTTTTATTTTTTCAAGGCTAAAGCACGAAGCAAAAGCCTGCCTGCCGATGTAACTTACAGTGTTGGGAATTTTAACATTTTTCAAATTAAGGCAATTGTAAAAAAGCGACTCAGGAATCTCCGAAATTATATTTTCAACTAAAAAATCTGTCATTTCCATGCAATTACAAAAGCTGCTTTCGTTCAAGTGCACCGTGGCATTTTTTAATATAAACTTCTTTAATCCTACGCAGCTCGCAAATGCATATCTGCCAATTCTCATTATATGACCAGGAATTTGGCTGCCAGAAAATTCAATTTTTTTGAGATTAGTGCATCTGTAAAAAGCATAATCGCCAATTTCTTCAACAGAAGCGGGAATTACAATATTTTCAAGCCCCAAGCAATTTTCAAAAATGTAACTTCCAATTTTTTTCACCGAAGGCGGAATGACCACATTATTTAAAACAAAGCAACTTCCAAAAGCATTTGAACCTATGAATTTAATCGAACTTGGCAGAGAAATATTGCTCAAAAGAGTGCAGCGGTAAAAAGCGCCATTTTCAATTTTTTCAACACTGCTCGGAATCTCAACATTATTTAATTTAACGCACCTTGAAAAAGTATTTGCATTTATCACTTTAATATCGTTTGAAAGCTTAACATTTTTAAGGTTTGGGCAATCGCAAAAAGCGCATGCGCCGAGCTTTTCAACGGAATCCGGGATAATAATTTCTTCTAAATTTTCGCACCCTTCAAAAGCGCCGTTACCTATGAATCTAACAGTTTCAGGGATTTCAACTTTTTTAAGATTTTTGCAGTTCATAAAAGCATTTTCATTTATAGAAACAACGCCGCGGGAAATTTTAATTTCCTTGAGGTTAACAAGGCCAACAAAACTGCTCGTGCTGAGAGACTTAACATTTTCAGGAATAATAACACTTGTGAATTTGTTTCTTTTCACAGCCGGAAAAGTAACACCGCCAAAATAGCCTGAAATATCATCCGTTAAATTATAATAACGAATAACCCCCATGTCTAGATTAAATTCGCCCGGCCTGTAGCAAGACATCATAAAAACATCTAAGTAAAAAGTTATGGTTTCAATCTTGTCTTTATTATCTCTTAGAAATAAAATTTTGCACCCTTGATTTTCAGAAAAAGGAATAATTTTCATTTCCCAATTACTGCTCAAAGAAAATTTAGCTTCCGGCTTAATTATCTTTACAGCACGAGGGTTTATTCCATTTGCCATCATAATTTCATAGAACCTACTGCTGTTAAAAGAATTTTCAAGATAAACAAGATGGCTTATTTTTCCGCCTAACTTATTTATCGCTTTGCTTTCGCCGGGGTGAGCAATATAAGTTTCCAAATTTTCAAAAAATTTATAGTTTTCTTCTGTTAAAGGAATATTATTTTCCCGGTAATAACTTACGATATCTTTAAACTTTTTGTTTACCATTTCTAATTTCTGGTAGTCTTTCAA
Source organism: uncultured Oscillospiraceae bacterium (assembly GCA_900554335.1). Taxonomy (GTDB): domain Bacteria; phylum Bacillota; class Clostridia; order Oscillospirales; family Acutalibacteraceae; genus UMGS1491. Next base: position 100,767 of record USGT01000004.1, on the reverse strand, counting down.
ATTTTCGAAATATTTACCAACTATTTGCATATGAAACGGGTCGATTTTGCCTTTTTCGCAAAAAACTGTTGGCGCGGCCACAATAAATAAAAAGATAAATGCAAGAGCTTTTGCTAGTTTGTTTTTCATTAATTCTGCGCCTTCCTTTAATGATTGTTATCTTGTAATTTAACACTATAGACAATAAAAACAGGCAGCCACAGAATGACTGCCCATCGACTTTAAAAATTTTATTACTTACGTAAACCTAATTTTTCAACAATGCTTCTGTAACGATTAATATCGGTTTTAGTCAAGTAATTAAGCAAGCTGCGTCTTCTTCCTACCATAATTAAAAGCCCACGACGAGAATGGAAATCTTTTTTGTGAGTTTTCAAATGCTCAGTAAGATCGTTAATTCTCTTTGTTAAAAGAGCGATTTGAACTTCAGGAGAACCTGTGTCTCCTTCGTGACGTGCATGGTTGCCGATAATAACGTTTTTTTCTTCTTTTAATAACATTTTTTACACCTCTCCAAATTTTACCCTATATACATTTCTGTAGCATTCTCAGAAAATCACTTCCGAAAATGGGGGTACAAGTATCACATGGTAATTATACCATGATTTTAAAAAAATTGCAAATTATTTCTAAAAGATATGCATTGCAATGGTTACTCCAGCAAAAACTATTGCAACAATAGAAGTTAATTTGATAAGAATGTTAATTGCCGGGCCTGAAGTATCTTTAAAAGGATCTCCCACAGTGTCGCCTACAACGGCTGCTTTGTGGCAATCTGATCCTTTTCCGCCGAGGTTCCCTGCTTCAATGTGTTTCTTAGCGTTATCCCAAGCACCGCCTGCATTTGACATCATAACCGCTAAAGTAAACCCTGTGATAGTTGTTCCAGCAAGGAAGCCCGCAACGCCATTAACACCGAGAATTACTCCAACGATAATCGGCACTACAACCGCTAAAATAGCAGGTGGAACCATTAATTTTTGCGAAGATTTCGTGCATAAATCAACGCATGCTTCATAGTCAGGCTCGGTCTCCCCTTCGAGGATTCCTTTGAAGGTTTTAAACTGTCTTCTAACTTCCAAAACTATGCTTTGGGCCGCTTTCCCAACGGCTTCCATTGTAAGAGCTGCAAACAAGAAAGGAATCATTGCACCAATGAACAAACCAACCAAAACTGGAGGATTCGTTATGTTAAGATTGAAACGAAGCGTTGGAGCTAAGTTCTTGATTTCTGAAATGTAAGCAGCTATGAGCGCAAGAGCAGTAAGCGCTGCAGAACCAATTGCAAAACCTTTTCCTGTTGCTGCGGTGGTGTTTCCGAGGGAATCAAGAGCGTCGGTTCTTTCGCGAACTTCTTCGCCAAGACCAGCCATTTCTGCAATTCCGCCTGCGTTGTCAGCAATCGGGCCGTAAGCGTCAGTTGCAAGGGTTATTCCAAGCGTTGAAAGCATGCTCACTGCAGCAACGCCAATTCCGTAAAGGCCTCTGTTGAAACTAAGAGCGTTTGAAATGTCTCCTCCGCAAGCAAAAAAGCTGATGAGAACGGTAATTCCAACGATTATTACCGGCCAAACAGTAGAACGCATTCCAAGAGCAAGACCGCTAATCATAACGGTTGCAGGGCCTGTTTCAGAAGTTTTCGCAAGTTCTTTTACAGGTTTGTAAGTGTCTGAAGTGTAGTATTCTGTGGTGAAACCAATGAGCCCACCCGCAATCAAACCTGAAATAACTCCGTAAAAAATTCCAATGTATTGCGGAAGAAGAGATTTTATAACGAAAAACGAAACAACGGCCATAACTCCCGCACTTATGTAAGTTCCCAAACGAAGAGATTTGAGCAAATCTTTTCCTGAGGCTTTTTCTTTCGTTTTAATAAAGAATGTTCCGAAAATTGAAGCCATTATTCCAAGCGAAGCAAGAACAACCGGAATTGCCATGCCTTTTGCGCCAAGGCCAGCACTAACCGCAAGAGCCATGCTCGAAAGAATAGACCCAACATAAGATTCATAAAGGTCTGCGCCCATTCCAGCAACGTCGCCTACGTTATCGCCCACATTGTCAGCAATAACTGCAGGGTTTCTCGGGTCATCTTCCGGGATTCCTGCTTCAACTTTTCCAACCAAGTCAGCGCCAACGTCAGCAGCTTTAGTGAAGATTCCTCCGCCAACTCTTGCGAAAAGAGCCATGCAAGAAGCGCCCATTCCGAAAGTGAGCATGTTTGAAGATATATGCTGCATTAAAAGAGCTTCATTTTTGATTACTTCAACTTTAGCATACCAGAAATATCTGAGGAATGTATACCACAAAGATAAATCAAGAAGGCCAAGACCAACAACAACAAAACCCATAACAGCGCCAGCTGAAAAAGCCACTTTAAGCCCACTGTTGAGCCCTTCTTGAGCTGCGCAAGCGGTGCGGTTGTTTGCCATTGTTGCGGTTTTCATTCCAATGTAACCTGAAAGGCCTGAGAAAAGCCCACCGGTTAAAAATGCAAACGGAATAAAATGATTGAGATATCCCATGATCGAAAGTGAAAGCAAAATCACAAAAACTACTGAAAAAAACATTCCAACGCCTTTGTATTGACGTTTTAAATAAGCGCTCGCACCCCTTCTGATAAGAGCAGATATTTTAATCATTTTTTCCGATCCTTCGCTTTGGCTGTGAACTCTTTTGAACATAAAAAATGCGAAAACAAGAGCCATTAAGGAACCGATTAATCCAAAAAGCATTAAATCCATAATTTTTAACTTACTAATATTTAATTTTCAAACCAAATATTTTCAGTCTACCTTCCTTTCTGCAAACGCATTAATACACAATTTCGTCCAATACTCTATTAAAATCTTTCGAGCATGGACGAAAATTTTCATTTTTAATTTAAATTATTATATGAGTTCAATTATTGCCATTTCAGCTGCGTCGCCACGTCTTGGTCCCAACTTTGTGATTCTTGTGTAACCGCCGTTTTTGTCAGCATACTTTGGAGCAATTTTTTCAAATAATTTTCTTGAAACTTCTTTTTTAGTAACAAAAGACATAACCATACGTCTGTTGTGAAGAGTGTCAACTTTAGCAAGTGTTATCATTTTTTCAGCAAGTGAACGAACCTCTTTTGCACGAGTTACTGTTGTTTCAATTTTTTCATTTTCAAAAAGGAATGTTACGAGTGCGCGGAGCATAGCCAATCTGTTAGCTGTTGCCCTACCCAATTTTCTTTTTTTAGACATCCTTATCCTCCTTTTCTATAAAGAACTGTTATTCACCTTTAGCAAGGTCAAGTCCCATTGAATTTAATTTTTCGATTACTTCGTCTAAAGATTTACGACCAAGGTTTCTAACTTTAATCATTTCATCTTCAGTTTTGCTCGTGAGATCTTTAACGGTGTTAATTCCCGCCCTTTTAAGGCAGTTGTAAGACCTAACCGAAAGCTCGAGCTCATCTATGGTTACATCTAAATTCCTTGTTGCATTGCTGCTTTCAGGCTCAACCATAACGCTGGTTTTTTCAGCTATTTCTGAAAGGCCTAAGAACAAGTTAAAATGCTCAATCAAAATTTTAGATGCAATAGAAACTGCTTCTTCAGCCAAAACAACGCCGTTAGTCCAAACTTCCAAAGAAAGTTTATCAAAGTCAGTTATTTGGCCAACCCTGGTGTTTTCCACAGTGTAGTTAACTTTCAAAACAGGTGTGTAAATCGAGTCAACCGCCAAAACACCAATAACATTATCAGTTAAAAATGCTTTGTTACGATCTGCGGAAACATATCCACGGCCTTTGTCAAGCGTAATTTCCATGTCTAAAGTTGCATCTGGGCCTAAAGTTGCGATGTGCCAATCAGAATTCAAAATTTCAACGTCACTGTCGTGAATTATTGTTCCTGAGGTTACTTCGCAAGGTCCTTTAGCGTGAATTTCAACGGTTTTGGCTTCGTTGCAATTAAGCTTTGCCAAAATTCCTTTGACGTTAAGAACTATTTCGGTAACATCTTCTTTAACTCCGGGAATAGTGGAAAATTCGTGCAAAACGCCATCGATTTTGATGGATTTGGCAGCCACACCCGGCAAAGAAGAAAGAAGAATTCTTCTAAGGCTGTTGCCTAAAGTGTTTCCGAATCCTCTTTCCAAAGGCTCTACAATAAATTTGCCGTAAGTACCATCGTCAGAAATTTCTGCGATACTAATTCTTGGCTTCTCTATCTCAATCATCAAATCCTCCTAAACATTTTTTTAAAAAAATTACCATGTTATTTGGAGTACAACTCAACGATTAATGTTTCTTCTACGTCTAAATCAATGTCTTCTCTAGCTGGGAAAGCAATTTTCTTAGCTTCGAATTTATTAGCGTCGAGTTCAAGCCATTTCGGAACAACTCTTGAAGAGTTTGCTTCGAGAATAGATTTAATTTTGGAATTTCCTTGAGATTTTTCGCCAATTGTAATAACGTCTCCAACTTTAACTAAGAAAGAAGGAATGTTAACGCATTTGCCGTTTACTCTGAAATGTTTGTGAGTTACAAGCTGCCTTGCTTCTGCGCGTGAGCTAGCCCAACCCAAACGATAAATAATGTTGTCAAGACGTGATTCAAGGATTCCGAGTAAGTTTTCACCGGTTTTTCCTTCTTTCATCTTTCCTGCAAGTTCAAAGTAATGAGCAAATTGATGCTCAAGAACTCCGTAGTAACGTCTTGCTCTTTGTTTTGCTCTTAACTGAATTCCATACTCAGTTAACTTTTTGCGTCCTTGACCATGTTGGCCAGGTGCATATGGGCGGCGAGAAATCGCGCATTTGCCCGAATAACATCTTTCACCTTTTAAAAAGAGTTTTTGTCCTTCTCTGCGGCAGAGTCTGCACACAGCTCCTGTATATCTTGCCATATTACTTATTACACCTCCTAAATATTTAAATTAAACACGTCTTCTTTTTGGCGGACGGCATCCGTTGTGTGGAATCGGAGTAACATCCTTGATCATGTTTATTTCTAATCCTGCTGCTTGAAGAGCACGAATTGCTGCTTCTCTTCCTGACCCAGGACCTTTAACGTAAACTTCTACAGATTTAAGACCATGTTCCATAGCCGCTTTTGCTGCTACGTCTGCAGCTGTTTGTGCAGCAAATGGAGTTGATTTTTTAGAACCTTTGAAACCAAGTCCGCCTGCACTAGCCCATGAAATTGCGTTTCCTTCTGTATCACTTATTGTTACGATTGTGTTATTAAAAGTGGATTTAATATGAGCTGCACCACGTTCAATATTTTTTCTGTCACGACGTCTGCGAACTTGCGTTTTCTTAGCGCCTGCTTTTATTGCCATTAAAATTTTCCTCCTTTACTAACCTTTTTTGTTGGCTATCGTTTTCTTTGGACCTTTTCTTGTTCTTGCATTTGTTTTTGATCTTTGTCCGCGAACAGGTAATCCTTTTCTATGACGAACTCCTCTGTAGCAGCCGATTTCAATCAATCTTTTAATGTCAAATGCTATTTCGCTTCTGAGGTCACCCTCAACTTTATAATGTTTATCAATGCAGTTTCTGATTTTTGAAATATCTTCTTCAGTCAAATCACGAACTCTTGTGTCAGGGTTAATTCCTGTTTTGCTGATAATATCTTTTGCTGAAGTCCTACCAATTCCGAAAATGTAGGTAAGTCCGATTTCTATTCTTTTGTCTCTTGGTAAATCTACACCCGATATACGTGCCATCTGTAATTACACCTCCATATTATGATTTATCCTTGTCTTTGTTTGTGTTTTGGGTTTTCGCATATAACCATGATTTTTCCATGTCTTTTAATTACTTTACATTTATCGCAAAGTTTTTTAACAGAAGGCCTAACTTTCATTGTCTGTCTCACTTCCTTTGCCTGTTATATTTTTAGATTCCGAAGTTTCAGACGTTTGGCTTGATTTTCCGCTGTTTTTAACACGCCATGTGATTCTTCCGCGAGTTAAATCATAAGGAGAAATCTCAACCTTAACGTTGTCGCCTTGCAAAATCTTAATGTAGTTCATTCTGAGTTTTCCGGATATGTGCGCAAGAATAATCTTGCCGTTTGGAAGCTCGACCTTGAACATTGCATTCGGGAGAACTTCAACAACCTTACCCTCTAACTCAATTGCATCTTCTTTAGACATAATCTTAAGGGAGCATTATTTGAGAGCATTTGCCGCTCAAAAGAAATATGCTCGAGTTCACCACCTTTGCTTTGAATCATTAGAAGCCTTTTTAAGCTGGCCAAGAGCAATTCTTATAGACCTATTGCTCTCAAGAATTTTTTCATCAAGTGACTTTGTTGTTGCTTTAAGATGAATGATATTTTTTCTTTTCGGCTTTTCAAGCTTGCGACTTTTCCCGTCGCACACAAGCGCCTCTTTCTCATTTGCGTCTAAAACAACCATGAAATTATTTTTATCATGCCCTGCGAGAGAAAGGGCAATCAAGCCGCGTTTCATATTTTTGCTTCCTCCTAATTCGGGTCGGTCAAAATTACCGGACCATCTGAGGTGATAGCAATGGAATGTTCAAAATGCGCCGATAATTTACCGTCTAGGGTTATTGTGGTCCATCCATCGCTTAAAACTTTAACATCACCTGTGCCAACGTTAACCATAGGTTCAACCGCAATTGTCATTCCGGGAACTAGGCGTGTTCCGTGGCCTTTTTTACCGTAATTAGGAACGGAAGGATCTTCGTGCAACATCGTGCCTACTCCATGACCAACGAAATCTCGCACCACCGAGTAGCCACGCGCTTTAACATACTCTTCAACCGCACTTCCGATATCGCCCACTCTATTGCCCGCTTTAGCTGCACTTATGCCTTCGAAAAGGCTGGTTTGAGTAACATCAAGCAAATTTTGAGCCTCTTTGGAAATATCTCCGCAAGCAAATGTAAAAGCATTATCTCCGTGAAAACCATTGAAATAAGCTCCAACATCAACGCTCACAATATCACCGTTTTTCAAAATGTGCGATGAATTGGGTATGCCATGGATGACTTCTTCATTAACAGAAATGCAAGCACTGGATGGGAAACCATTGTAATTAAGGAATGAAGGAACCGCGCCGGCTGATTTGATATATTTTCTTACCAAATCATCAATTTCACGAGTTGAAACTCCGGGTTCAATAGCCTCGCCCGCAACTTTCAAAGCTCTGGCTGAAATCCTGCCCGCTTGCCTCATCATCTCAAGTTCCTTAGCGGTTTTAAGTTTTACCATCTTCTATTTTGCCTCTCCGAGAGCTTTAAGAACACTGTTTGTAATTTCAGCCAAAGGAGCTGAACCGTCAATAACTGTTCTCATTCCACGCTTGTCATAAAATTCTTTTAAAGGAAGAGTTTGTTCGCTGTAAATTTTCAAGCGTTCTTTAACTGTTTCTTCATTGTCATCCATACGTTTGATAAGGGTGCCTGCACACACGTCACATTTTCCTTCTTCGCGAGGTCTTTTATCGGCATTTACATTGTAAACACGTGCGCATTTTTCGCAAACACGACGTCCGGACATTCTTTTGTATATAATCTCTTCATCTACTTCAATGTCAAGTACATAATCGATTTTAATACCTGAATTTTCCAGAGCTTCAGCCTGAACGATAGTCCTTGGGAAACCATCAAGAATAAAACCATTTTTGCAGTCATCTTTGCTTATTCTTTCTGAAACGATTCCAATGACGACTTCATCAGGGACGAGATGACCTTTATCAATAAAGGACTTAGCTTTGAGCCCCATTTCAGTACCGTTTTTCAGTGCCTCTCTTATGATATTCCCAGTAGAAATTGTTGGGATATTAAGACGTTCGGAGATTATTTCAGCCTGGGTACCTTTTCCAGCACCGGGTGCTCCTAAAAGTATAATGTTCATTAATAAAAGCTCCTTATTTATAAAATTTATTCGATACCTTTTCACTTCAGAGTTCCGAAGTGCAGCTCTAAGCTTAAAGGACATCACAACATTCAATGCTGCTTATCAACGTTTGAAAAATCAGTTGTCTGAAATCGCTAGGAATAACCCCAGCGAAATCAATCAAACCGATAATATTATTAATTTAAAAATCCTTTGTAATGACGCATCATAAGTTGAGATTCAAGCTGCTTAACCGTTTCAAGAGCAACACCAACCATAATTATGATTGAAGTTCCGCCCATTGAAAGGTTGTGCATTCCGGTTAAATTTGTGAATCCAATCGGTAAAAGCGAAACAACCGCTAAGAGCAAAGCGCCAAGGAAAGTAACTTTCGAAAGAACTTTTGCTATGTAGTCAGCCGTTGGCTTGCCCGGCCTAATTCCCGGAATTGCTGCATTGCTTTGACGCAAATTGTTAGCAATTTCAACCGGATTATAAGTGATTTCAACATAAAAATATGCAAATACAAAAATTAAAAAGAAATAACAAATTGTGTAACCTGTTCCATTAACTGAAAGTGAGTCAAGAACAGTTTTCCAAAATCCTGTTGGTTTTGCAAAGAAATTAACGAAGTTAGGAATCATTAATATCTGGCTTGCAAATATTACCGGCATAACTCCAGCAATGCCTACTTTTAAAGGTATGTGGCTGCTTTGGCCTGCATACATTTTTCTTCCAACAGTTCTTTGAGCGTATTGAATCGGGATTCTTCTTTCTGCATCGTTCATTGAAACGATTATCCACATTAAGAACATGAAAAGAACTATAAATAATGGAACGTAAACATAGAACATGAAGAAATTATCAGGGTTTGAAATTGCAAGCGAAGTGTAACCCACTAACTTAGCAATCAAACTCGGCATCCTCGAAACAATTCCGGCAAACATTAAAATAGAAATTCCATTTCCAACGCCCTTGACGTTAACTTGCTCACCAAGCCACATAACAAACGCTGCACCGGCAACAAACGAAAGAACAATTACAACACCAACGAATATTCCTTCGACACCTTCGGTGTACTTAACAATCGGCACACCTTGGAATCCGCCACTTCTTAAATAGAAGTAAAATGCAGTGCCTTGAAGAAGTGCAATAATTATGGTCACATATCTTGTAATTGCAGTGAGTTTCTTTCTTCCTTCTTCGCCCTCTTTTTGAAGAGATTCAAGGTAAGGAAGCGCAACCGTCATAAGCTGAATGACTATTGAAGCGTTAATATAAGGTGAAACTGACATTGCAAAAATTGTGGCCTGAGCAAATGCTCCTCCGGAGAGTGTATCCAAATAATTAAGGATCGCACCGTTTTCTCCAAGGCTTCCCATCAAGCCTGCAAGTGCGTTAACATCCAAAAACGGCACAGGAATCACGGAACCTATTCTAAAAACGACAATTATCATTATGGTGAACAATAATTTTCGTCTCAACTCTTTAACTTTCCAAGAGTTTATCAACGTCCTAATCAACTAGATCACCTCCGCCTTCCCGCCTGCAGATTCGATTTTTTCAATTGCAGATTTCGAAAACATCTGTGCTTTAACTGTTAGATTCTTAGTAAGATTGCCGTTACCTAAAATTTTGATTTTATCAAAATCACGTTTAATAAGGCCCATGTTTATAAGTTCGTTTGCATCAACAACAGAACCTTCGCCAAATTTTTCTAATTCTTCAACATTAATAGAAATAACTTTCTTAGCGAAAATATTTTTGAATCCTCTTTTAGGAATTCTTCTTTGAAGAGGCATTTGTCCACCTTCAAATCCTGGGCGAACTCCGCCGCCGGACCTAGCTTTTTGGCCTTTATGTCCTTTACCTGCGGTTTTTCCTTGGCCTGAACCATGACCTCTGCCTATTCTTTTAGAAGCTTTTCTTGAACCTTCCGGACATACTAAATCTTGAAGCTCCATTTACTGTTCACCTCCTACTTTTTATACACAAACAACAGCTTGCGTATTTGCAAAACAGGTAAAATGCCTAGAATTTAACCTGGGCATAAACCCTGAGTGCTTGCAAAAACAAACACCTAGTATTTTACCATATTTATAAACACAAAACAATTTTTAAAACTATTTGATGATTTCTTCAACAGTTTTTTCTCTAAGCTCTGCAATTTCAGCAGCAGTGCGAAGTTGGCTGAGGCCTTCGATTGTAGCCCTTACAACATTGCACGGGTTGTTAGAGCGAAGTGCCTTTGTGCGAATGTCTTTGATTCCTGCAGATTCAACAACTGCACGAACCGGTCCACCGGCTTTAACTCCTGTACCAGGAGCAGCAGGTTTCAAAAGAACTCTTGCAGCACCGTAAGAACCTAAAACTTCGTGAGGAATTGTGCTTCCTTTTAAAGGAACTCTTATGAGGTTTTTCTTAGCATCCTCAATTCCTTTTCTTATAGCGTCCGGAACTTCGCCAGATTTACCAATGCCAAATCCAACTGTTCCTTTTCCGTCTCCAACTACCATAAGAGCAGCAAATTTAAAAATACGTCCGCCTTTAACTGTTTTTGATACCCTATTAATAGCAACTAATTTTTCTTTTAAATCAAGTACTGAACCGTCAATTCTAGCCAAAAGTTTTTCCCTCCTTTTAAATTAAAATTTAAGTCCTGCCTCGCGTGCACCTTCAGCTAAAGCTTTTACACGTCCATGGAATACATATCCTCCACGGTCAAAAACTACGCTTTCGATTCCTTTTTCAAGAGCACGCTGTGCAACCAATTTTCCAACTTTTGCGGCCGCTTCTTTATTTCCGCCATAAATTCCAAAATCTTTTTCATAGCTAGAAGCACTCACTAAAGTTTTTGCAGATATATCGTCAATAATTTGAACGCTTATATTGCTTCTAGAACGGAAAACATTAAGCCTTGGACGAGCAGCTGTTCCGGAGATTTTTCCTCTTACTCGTCTGTGACGTTTTAAACGGGCCTGATTCTTATCTGCCTTGTTTACCATTTATTCACCCTCCTAACTATTTCTTACCTGTTTTACCCTCTTTGCGCCTAATAACCTCATCAGCATATTTAATGCCTTTTCCTTTATAAGGTTCCGGAGGACGTTTTTCTCTGATTTCAGCAGCGACTTGACCAACTTTTTGTTTGTCAATTCCGATAACAGAAATCTTGTTTCCTTGAGCTTCGAATTTAATTCCTTCAACTTCAGGAACAATAACTTGGTGAGAATAGCCTAAGTTCAAAACTAAATTGCTTCCTTGTTTTTGAACACGGTATCCAACGCCGTTTACTTCCAAATCTTTTTTATATCCGTTTGTAACACCTTCAACCATATTGTTGATGAGTGAACGTGTAAGACCGTGAAGCGCACGATTTTCTTTAAGATCGTTAGGTCTTGAAACCGTGATTACTCCATCGTTGATTTCAACCTTCATTTTAGGATGAATAGGCTGAGTGAGTGTGCCTTTAGGTCCAGTGATTGTGATCATTCCATCACCGATTTTTGCTTCTACCCCTGCTGGAATAGCAACTGGCTTTTTACCAATTCTCGACATAGTTTATCCTCCTTTCTTTACCACACAAAAGCTAAAACTTCTCCACCGACTTTTTCTTTTCTAGCTCTGCGATCTGTCATTACGCCTTTTGACGTTGAAACGATTGCGATACCGAGCCCTTTGATAACCTTAGGCATGTTTTCTACGCTGCTGTAGATCCTAAGTCCGGGCTTAGAAACTCTTTTAATACCTGTGATAGCAGGTTTTTTATCTTCGGTGTATTTAAGAAAAATCTTAATAATACCTTGTTTGCCGTCATCAAGAATCATGAATTTTCTGATATATCCTTCATCAAGCAAAACCTGTACTATAGCTTTTTTCATGTTAGAGGAAGGAACCTCTACCGATTCATGTTTTGCAGAACAAGCGTTTCTAATTCTTGTAAGCAAATCTGCAATTGCATCAGTTATTTGCATTTGTAATTTACCTCCTTTGCCAATTTTACCAACTTGCTTTTCTTATGCCTGGAATTTCGCCTTTGTGCGCGAGCTCCCTAAAACAAATACGACATATGCCAAATTTGCGAAGGTAACCATGCGGCCTACCGCAAATTCTGCAACGGGAGTATTCACGAGTAGAAAATTTTTGCTCTCTTTTCTGTTTTACTTTAAGCGACGTTTTAGCCACAATATTCCCTCCTTATTTTGCAAATGGTGCGCCCATAAGCCTTAATAATTCTCTAGCTTCATCATCGGTTTGTGCAGTAGTTGAAATAGAAATGTCCATTCCTCTAATGCTATCGATCTTATCATAATCGATTTCAGGGAATATAAGCTGTTCTTTAACTCCCATGTTGTAGTTACCTTTTCCGTCAAAAGACTTAGGATTAATTCCTCTAAAGTCTCTTACGCGTGGAAGTGCGAGATTGAAGAATCTGTCTAAAAATTCATACATCTTGTCTCCACGAAGTGTAACTTTTGCACCGATTTTCATGCCTTCACGAACTTTGAAGTTTGCAACTGATCTACGTGCTGTGCAAACAACTGCCTTCTGGCCGGTGATTGTTCCGAGATCTTCAAGAATAGAATTTATAACTTTTGAATTATCTCTAGCTTCGCCTGCACCTACGTTTATTACTACCTTAACGAGCTTAGGTACTTGCATTACGTTTTTGTATCCAAACTTTTCAGTAAGCTTAGAAACAACATTTTCTTTATAAAAATCTTTTAGCCTTGCCATTCATAACCCCCCTTATAACACTTCGCCGCATTTTTTACAGCTCCGCTTTTTCTTGCCGTCTTCTGCTATCTTGTGTGCGATTCTAGTTGCTTTACCGCATTTCGGGCAAACAAGCTGCACTTTGCATGCATAAAGAGCGCCTTCGGTTTTAACGATTCCGCCTTCCTCTCCTGCACGGCGAGGTTTAACGTGTTTCGAAACGATGTTAACGCCTTCAACTATAAGCTTGCCTTCTTTTGGGCTAACTGCAACGATTTTGCCTTCTTTGCCCTTATCTTTTCCGCTAAGAACAACAACTTTATCGCCTGTTTTCAAACGAATTTTTCCGCTGTGAAGCTTCGATGCACTTTTAAACACAAACAAACACCTCCTATATTAGAGAACTTCCGGAGCTAAGCTTGATATTTTCAAATATCCCTTGTCACGTAATTCACGAGCAACTGGTCCGAAAATACGTGTGCCCTTTGGAGTTTTATCCTCTTTGATTATAACTGCTGAATTTTCATCGAATCCGATATAAGAACCGTCTGCTCTTCTGGTTTTCGATTTCATACGAACTACTACTGCTTTAACAACGTCACCTTTTTTAACAACGCCGCCGGGTGATGCTTTTTTAACAGAAGCAACTATTACATCGCCGATTCTTGCATATCTTCTACGGGTTCCACCTAAAACTCTGAAACACATTATTTCTTTTGCACCGGTGTTATCCGCAACTTTCAAACGTGTTTGAGGTTGTATCATGCTTTATTTTCCCCCTAACTGAATAAAAATCTTCTATTATTAATGGTTATTTAGCTTTTTCAATTATGCTAACGAGTCTCCAGTTTTTATCTTTTGATAAAGGTCTTGTTTCCATAATCTTTACTCTATCGCCGATTCCGCACTCGTTGTTTTCGTCATGAGCTTTAAAACGTTGTGTGCGTTTAACGATTTTTTTGTAAAGTGGATGCCTAATGCTGTCTTCAACTGCTACGACTATGGTTTTATCCATTTTGTCGCTAACAACCTTGCCTATTTTAACCTTTCTCATATTCCTTTCGCTCAAAATAATCCATCCTCCTTCCGTTACGCCTGGGCGCTTTCGCTTAGTTCTTTCTCTCTAAGAAACGTTTGAACCCTAGCTATATCTTTTCTTACAGCTTTAATGCGCATAGGATTTTCTAGCTGGTTTATAGCAAGCTGAAATCTAAGGTTAAAAAGTTCGGATTTAAGGTCTTTTAATTTTGCGATTAAGTCTTCTTGACTTAATTTTTTAATTTCTGCAGTTTTCTTCATTAAACCTCACCATCCGTTTCTTTCCTTATAAATTTGCATTTAACTGGTAACTTATTTGCTGCCAGTCTCATTGCTTCTCTGGCGGTTGCTTCAGGAACATCGCCAATTTCGAACATAACTCTGCCCGGCTTAACAACTGCTACCCAAAATTCAGGAGCACCTTTACCTTTACCCATGCGGGTTTCAGCCGGTTTTTTAGTTACAGGTTTGTCTGGGAATATCTTAATCCAAACTTTACCAACCCTTTTGCAGAACCTTGTCATAGCAACACGGGCTGCTTCGATCTGATTTGAAGTAATCCAGGCGGGTTCTAAAGTTTGAAGACCAAAATCGCCGTGAGAAACTGTGTTTCCTCTGGTTGCTTTGCCTTTCATTCTACCTCTGTGCATTTTTCTGTACTTAGTTCTTTTTGGTAGTAGCATTATTTCTTCCGCCTCCTTTTACAGACTCCTTCATTGAATTGAGTAAAATTTCGCCTTTATAAATCCAAACTTTAACCCCGATAATTCCATAGGTTGTGGCTGCTTCTGCAAAACCGTAATCTATGTCAGCTCTTATGGTTTGAAGTGGAATAGTTCCTTCATGATAATGCTCTGTTCTTGCGATTTCAGCTCCTGCAAGTCTTCCGGAAACTTGGGTTTTTATTCCTTTTGCTCCGCATTTCATAGCACGGCCCATTGATTGTTTGAGCGCACGTCTGAAAGAAATTCTCTTTTCGAGCTGAGCTGCAATGTTTTCTGCAACTAATTGAGCATTAGTGTCAACATTTTTAACTTCAACTATGTTGATAATAACAGGTTTTTTGGTAATAGTTTTGCAAAATGCTTTCAATTTTTCAATTTCAGCACCGCCTTTTCCGATTACCACACCTGGTTTAGCACAGTGAATGTGTAAACGAATTTTGTTGCTATCTCTCTCTATTTCGATTTTCGGAACTCCTGCTGATTTTAACTTTTTGGTTAAAATTGTGCGAAGTTTGTAGTCTTCTACTAAAGCATCAGCAAAATCTTTTTTCTTTACAAACCATCTGGAATCCCAATTTTTAATTACTCCAACACGAAATCCACTTGGATTTACTTTCTGTCCCATAGTTGCCCTCCTTTTCCACTAGTTTTTTTCTTTTAGAACTATAGTAACATGTGATGTTCTTTTTTCAATTCTGTAAGCGCGACCTTTTGACATTGGTCTGATTCTCTTAAGAATTGGTCCCGGACACGCAAAACACTCTGAAACATAAAGCTTTGACGCATCCATTTGATTATTGTTCACAGCGTTGGCTATTGCAGAGTTCAGCAATTTGATTAAATATTCGCATGCTGATTTAGGTGTGTGCTTGAGAACTGCCATAGCATATTCAACAGGTTTGTTTCTTATTAAGTCTAAAACTATTGAAACCTTCCTAGGTGAAATGCGAGCGTATCTCAAATGTGCTCTTGCTTCCATATTCACAACTCCTTTCACCTATTATTTCTTACCCGTTGTTTTTGAGCCGGCGTGACCTTTGAAGGTCCTTGTCGGAGCAAATTCACCAAGTTTATGTCCAACCATATCCTCAGTAACATATACAGGAACGTGTTTGCGTCCATCATGAACAGCAAATGTATGTCCTACGAATTCCGGGAAGATAGTTGAAGATCTGCTCCAGGTTTTCAAAATTTTCTTTTCGCCGCTTTTGTTAAGTTCAGTAACTCTTTTAAAAAGTACTGGTTGCACGAAAGGTGCTTTTTTCAAACTTCTGCTCACTTTATCAAACTCCTTTCCCTGTTATTTACTGTTTCTGCGTTTAACAATATATTTATTAGAAGCTTTCTTCTTAGAACGAGTCTTGTAGCCGAGTGCAGGTTTACCCCAAGGTGTGCAAGGACCAGGACGTCCAACAGGAGATTTACCTTCACCACCACCGTGCGGGTGATCGCATGGGTTCATTACAGAACCTCTTACAGTAGGTCTCCAGCCCATGTTACGTTTACGTCCGGCTTTACCGATTTTAACGTTTTCATGGTCGATGTTTCCTACTTGACCGATTGTTGCCATGCATTCAACTGGAACATTTCTAAGCTCGCCTGAAGGAAGTCTCAAAAGTGCCATTTTTCCTTCTTTAGCCATGAGCTGAGCCATGATTCCTGCTGCTCTTGCGAGCTGTGCGCCTTTTCCTGGGTAAAGTTCAATGTTGTGAACGAATGTACCAACAGGAATGTTAACTAAAGGAAGTGCGTTACCAACTTTGATGTCAGCTTCTGCACCTGCAACTATTTCTTGACCAACTTTGAGGTCTTGAGGTGCGATGATGTATCTTTTTTCTCCGCCTTCGAACTCAACGAGTGCGATGTGAGAAGATCTGTTCGGATCGTATTCAAGTGTTAAAACTTTTCCTGTTACGCCGAAGTTACGTCTTTTGAAGTCGATAATACGGTATTTCTTTCTGTTTCCGCCGCCTCTGTGACGAACTGTGATTCGGCCGTAGCTGTTGCGTCCAGCTTTTTTATTCAATGAGCAAAGCAAACTTTTTTCCGGTTTAACTTTTGAAAGTTCGCTGTAATCTATAACAGACATATTACGGCGGCCCGGTGTAGTCGGCTTATAATTTCTAATTGCCAAATTATTTCACTCTCCTTAAAAACTTTAGCTTTGCGGGAGCTGACTCCCCCTTAAACTGCTTTTTTACAATCTAAGCAAACTAAAAATAATGAATATTTACTAAATCATGCCTTCAAAGAATTCTATTCCTTTGCTGTCTTCAGTAAGTGTTACATAAGCTTTCTTCCATGAAGGAGTATAGCCGCTGTATTTTCCTTTACGACGGAATTTTCCGCGTACTTTCAAGGTGTTAACTTTAGAAACTTTTACTTTGAAAATTTCTTCAACTGCCTTAGCAATTTCAATTTTGCCAGATTCTTTAGAAACCTTAAAGGTGTATTTTTTACTTGGCATTGCACCCATCGTTTTTTCGGTGATGATAGGCTTAATTATAACGTCATGCGCCATCATTATGCATACACCTCCTCAATTTTACTGATAGAATCTTTAACAATTACCAATTTGTTTGCATTTAATATGTCATAAACATTTAAATTGTCAGCTTGAGAAGTTTTAACTCCTTCGATGTTTCTTGAAGATTTAATGATTTTTTCATTCATTTCAGGAAGCACGATGAGAGCTTTCTTCGAGGCTCCAATGGCACCGAGCATATTTGCGATGGTTTTAGTTTTGTATTCATCCATTGAAATGGAATCTAAAACTACGATGCTGTCATCAACAAATTTGCTTGAAAGTGCAGATCTGAGTGCTAAACGTCTAACTTTTTTGTTAACTGTGTAGCTGTAATCACGTGGCTTCGGAGCAAATACGATTCCACCATGTCTCCATTGCGGAGCTCTGATTGAACCTTGTCTTGCATGACCGGTTCCTTTTTGTCTCCAAGGCTTTCTTCCGCCGCCGGAAACTTCAGATCTTGTGAGTGCGCTTTGAGTTCCTTGACGTTTATTAGCCAAATGATTTACTACTAAATCGTGCATAACTGCTACATTTGGCTCAACACCGAAAATAGATTCAGGCAATTCAACTGTTCCTACTTCTTTGCCCGCCATATCAAGCACTTTTACATTAGGCATTTACAATTCCTCCCTTCCTTACGCTTTAACGCTGTTGCGAATAAATACTATGCCGCCCTTTGGACCTGGCACTGCACCTTTTATTGCAATCAGATTATTCTCTACGTCAACTTTAACGACTGCTAAATTTTGAACTGTAACTCTTTCAGCTCCAAGGTGTCCTGACATTTTCTTTCCTTTGAAAACTCTTGAAGGGTCAGAACAAGCTCCGATGGAACCACCTTTACGAACAACAGGACCTGAACCGTGAGTTTCTTTGAGGCGTCTGAAGTTCCAGCGTTTAATTACACCGGCCCAACCTTTACCTTTGCTGGTTCCTGTTACGTCAACTTTTTCGCCTGATTCAAAAACGTCAGCTTTAATGATGTCTCCAACATTGTAAGCACTGATATCAGCAAAACGGAATTCTCTTAAGGTTTTCTTAGGAGCGATATCCGATTTGTCAAAATGGCCTTTGAGCGGTTTGTTAACGAGCTTCGGTCTTATGTCGCCATAGCCGAGCTGAAGTGCATTGTAGCCGTCTGTTTCAACGGTTTTCTTTTGAGAAACAACGCACGGACCTGCTTGAACAACAGTTACAGGAATGACTTTGCCATTTTCGTCAAATATTTGAGTCATTCCGATTTTTTTACCTATTATTGCTTTTTTCATTTCTTTCTCCTCCTAGATAGGTTATTGGTTGACCTTACGCCAACATGACCCCTAAACGGTGAATTAGAGTTTAATTTCTATTTCAACGCCTGCAGGGAGTTCAAGATTCATGAGTGAATCTACGGTCTTTTTTGAAGGTTTTAAAATATCAATTAGTCTTTTGTGAGTTCTCATCTCGAATTGTTCACGGCTATCTTTGTTGATGTGAACTGAACGGAGAATTGTAACTACTTGCTTCTCTGTTGGAAGCGGCACAGGACCTGAAACTTTGCAACCTGTTTTAGTTACTGTTTGAACTAACTTTTGTGCTGACTGATCGACTAATTTTGGGTCATAACCTTTAATTTTAACCCTGATTTTTTCTTTGACTGCCATTAAATCGCCTCCTTACTCAAAAATAGTAGTGGGCTGTTCACTGCACGTACACCTGCCCGGGTGTTCCTAATTTTATGTAAACAAAACAGGATAAACTACACGTTTAACCCGAACACTAGCAGCAATAAATTTTCAAGTTTAATCCAGAAAATTACTTCGCCCGGTTTAAAATCGGACATACTCCACGAAAAAACCGGCTTAAAAAGCCGCAACCTCTCGCTTCAACGCATACCTTTGCAGTCACACAGTCATATGATACCACATAGCTCAAGAAAAATCAAGGCTTTTTTTAGATTTTTCTCGTTATATTATTAAAGGAAAAGCAAAATTGAAAACTTGAAAATTCCAATGGGTAATTTAACGAAATTTATCCTGTAAAAATAAAAATTATTATTAATTAGTTAAGAAAATTAGCAGCTTGATAAGTTTGTCAAAAATATAAACAATTACTAAAGTTTAGATAAATAATTTATTTAAGTTTTTTCTTTGAATCTTTCTTGAATCTTTTTTGAGTTTTTCTTTAATGCTTTTAAATCTTTCGTTATTATCTTTAAGTTCCCACAATGTGACCGGTCTAAACCCATTAATGTCAACCCCGGCATTTAAAATAGAACTATTACCTTTTATTGTGCTCCAGCCCGACTTTACATTCTTAAAATTGTGAATATGACCATGAATCATAATCCCGTTAAACTTAAATTTAGGATAATGGCACAATTCTATTCTTTTACCTTTTAATTTAATAACTGCTTCATCCTGCGGCAAAGTACAAAAATATTTTAAAAGTTCTTCCTTAGTGCACTGACTCAGCCAACCTTCGTCATGATTACCAATTATAAGATGTTTCTTTCCTTTTAATTGATTTAAAAGGCTAAAAACTTCTTCTTTTGTGGACCAATACAATGTAAAATCACCTAAAATATAAACATCATCGTCATCTTTTACAATGTTGTTCCAAGAATTTATCATTGCCTCGTCCATATCCTTAACTTTTTTATAAGGTCTTCCGCATTTTTTCATAGTATTTTCATTACCAAAATGCGTGTCAGCAATAAAATAAGTTTCTGCCTTGCAATTAGGGTTCAAAAAGAAACCTAAACAAGCAACAAAAAACATCGTTAAAATCTTTTTCAAAAAAATCTCATCCTTTTCAATTATATTTTTAGCATAATGAATCAGTAACTTTTTTAAAATTGATTCTCAGCTATATTCACATGATTTTTTAACATTAGAAGTATTAAAAAATAGCAAGCTTGCACAATAAGACCAGCTCACTATACATTTTTAAAACAATGCTATGAATTTCTGGCGGAGAGAGAGGGATTCGAACCCTCGAAGCCGCTTTAACGACTTACACGATTTCCAATCGTGCTCCTTAAGCCAACTCGGACACCTCTCCAGATACCTCTTAATGTGACTATTATATCACATTAAGAAATAAAAATCAACACTATTTTTATCTTAAATAAACTGTTAAATTTTGCGAATTTTTGCTGTTTCAAAATCTTTTTTTAATGCACTGTAAATATAAACGTCTTTAGCGCCGCCGTGAAACATATAAGCCTCTCTCAAAAGCCCTTCGAATCTCATCCCTGCTTTTTGCATAACTATTCCAGAAGCAAAATTCCTCACATCATGGTAAGCTTCAACACGGTTTATTCCAACTTTAAAAATTAAAAAATTTATAACTTCTTTCAGAGCCTCAGCCATAATGCCGTTGCCCCACCAGCGCCTGCCGATGCAATAGCCCACTTCAATTTTTTTAATGTTTTCGTCAAGGCCTTTGCAACCAATCGTTCCAATCGGCTGGCCTGTGCTTTTAAGTTCGATGCACCAATCAAAGTTTTTGGGATTTTCATATTCTTTTACTATACTTTTCAAATATTCTTTCGTAACTTCTAAATTTTCATGAGCTTCCCAAACCAAATATTTCGTAACTTCATCGTCTGAAGCCCAATTTTTAAACATATTTTCTGCATCATCGAGCGATAATTTCCTAAGGATTAATCTTTCAGTTTCAAGCCTTTCAGTTCCTTTAAAATCCATTTTTATCTTCCTTCCAAAACAAAATTTAAAGCCGCGAAAATTTGTAAATCACACTTGCAACTTCGCTTGCCGGTTCACGGTCATCTTTGAGCTGCCACTTCAGAAAAGTGTTAAGCAGTGCCCCAGCGTAATAGTAAAGCCCGTAAGAATATGATCTCGCTTTAGTTTTCAGGTGCTTTTCCATGAAAGAATTTATGCTTTCAAATAAAATATTATGAAAATTTGCTTCATACATAACTCGAAAAAAAACCGCATATTTATCGAAATAATTAAGCGAAAACAAAATGTGCTCATAATTTTGAAAATTAAGCCCTTTTGGCAGCTTGTTTTTTTCGGTCAAATAGCCTGAAATTATTTCATCAAGATAATTTTTCAAAATGCTTTCTTTAGAATCATAGTAATTATAAAGCGTCACATGAGAAACTCCGGCACTTTGAGCGATTTTACGCATCGTTATTTTTTTAAAAGGCATTTTGTCCATAAGCGCGATCAAAGTTTCGCCTATATGCATCCTTGTAAATCGGTTTTTTACCGTGTATAATGTTTCTTTCAGCACTTTTACTCTCCCGAATCCACAAAATTTACAGATTTTAACCATTTGTAAATTGTATAACAAAACAAAATGTAATACAATGTTATAAAAGGCTTTGTCAAATAACATCGAAAAAAGGAGTTAACCCAATGAACACCCGAGTGATTTCCGATTCTTCATGCGACATGAAAAACGGCGAACGCGAAAATTTACACATTGTGCCCCTGACTATTTCAACTGACAACGAAAAATGGATAGACAACGGCAAAACCAACATAGAAAACATGCTAAGCACGCTGGAAAAGCACAAAGGGCGTTCTTACACTGCCTGCCCGGACGTGAATTCTTGGCTCGAAGCGTTTGAAGGAGCGGAAATTCTATACGTCATCACGATGACCAGCGGCCTTTCAGGAACTTACAACTCAGCTCAAGCCGCTGCAAAAATTTACAAAGAAAACCACCCGAATGCAAAAATAATGATTATCGATACTCTCAGCACGAGTTCCCACCAGCGTTTGGTTGTTGATTACGTCTGTGACCTCATTGAAAAAGGCACAGAATTTGAAGAAATTGAAAATTTAACCAAAGAATATATAAGCAAAACCAGGCTCGTTTATGTTCTTAAATCTCTTAGAAACTTCGCTCAAAACGGCAGAATTAACAAAGCTATTGCGGCAGCTATCGGCGTTTTAGGAATAAGTATTTTTGCTGGCGTGACTGCTGAAGGAACCGTAAAACCACTTGCAAAATGCCGCGGAAATAGAAAAGTCATTGCTGAATTTTTAAAACAAATGAAAGAAGCAAATTGCTCAGGAAATAAATTTTATATTTCCCACGTTGACAATATTTCTCTTGCAAATGAACTTAAAACAGCGATTTTAGAAACTTACCGGGACGCTAAAGTTGACATCCGCCCTGCAAAAGCGCTTTGCAGCTACTACGCCGAAAGAGGCGGATTGCTCCTAGGTTTTGAAACAGAATAAAAAACAAAAGGTCATCGTAAAAGATGGCCTTAAATTTTTGAAAAAACACAATAAACCTCGAAAAATAATATTATAAACTGAGGTGATTACATTGATTTTTTCAGTTTATTACTTTATTTTAGGCATTTTTGCGCTTTTCGGGATTGTAGATATTCTGTTAACGCTCGCAAAACGGAGTTATCTTCCCGCGAAATGCTTCCACAGGGAAGAAAAAGTTTATGTTCTGCCCTTGCAAGGCAGGCAGGAAAACATTGAGTATGTGATAAGAAGCATTATTTCAAATCAAAATTCTTACTTTTCAAAATGCAAACTTAAAATCTTCTGCCTTGACATTAGCGCAGATGAAGAAACTAAAAAAATTTGCAATATTCTGGCAAGAGACTACAATTTCATCAAGCTCATAAGCCTTAAATCAAAAATCCACCATTCGGACTAATAACCTGCCCTGTTATGAAATCAGCTTCGGAAGAAGCCAGAAATTTAACAAGTTTTGCAACTTCACAGGGCTCGCCTATTCGCCCAAGAGGCGTGCTTTCGTTTAAATCGTCAATTTCATCTTTGCTTAAAAACTCATTCATTTTCGTTTTAATAACCCCCGGCGCCACGCAATTCACGGTTATGTTTGAAGGGCCAAGCTCTTTCGCGAGCGCTTTGGTTAAACCTATCAAAGCGGCTTTGGTCGAAGAATAATGAACCTCGCAAGAAGCCCCGGTAATTCCCCAAACAGAAGAAATATTTATTATCTTCCCAAAGTGCCTTTTGAGCATATCTTTAACCGCTAAATTCGAGCAATAAAACGCACTGTGAACGTTCACTTTGAAAATTTCTTCCCAAGCTTCGGGAGTAATATCGGTGAAAAGTTCTCTTCTAGAAATTCCTGCGTTATTCACCAAAACATCAACTCTGCCAAACTGCTCAATCGCAGAATTAATCAAATTTTCAGCCTGCGCAAAATCAGAAACATCCGCGCCGATTGCAATCGCTTGCGAACCTTTGTTTCTAACCTCATTTAAAAGCTTCAAAGCAGCGGTTTTATTGCTTTTGTAATTAACCACTATGTTATTTTCATTCCCGGCAAATTCACGGGCAATAGCCGCGCCTATTCCGCTCGAAGAGCCCGTTATAACTACTGTTTTTTTCAATTTAATCTCTCACCAAACATTTCAAAATTTCGCCTATGAACATTTTATGATAATCTTTGTTTTCGTAATTTTTTTCTAAAGATTTATCAATCATGCACTCAGGGCTTATAAACTGGGAATAAATCTTTTTGCAAACCAAAACCATTTTAGCTTCTTCAAAGCAAGGCGCATTATCTTCGAAAAACGGCGTCAAACCTGCTTCTTTAACTTTGTTGCAATCTCTGCCGGATTTCCTGCCGCAAAGCCTGAGTGAATCTTTGTGCTTTGCATCAAAAAACGAAAGCGTGAAAAGCTCATTTTCTTCCATAAACTCAAAAGTATAACGCTGCGGCCTAACAAAACTAAACGCAATTTTTTTGTTCCAAAGAACGCCTAGCCCGCCCCAGCTTGCAGTCATCGTGTTGAAATTTTCTTCATTGCCCGAAGTTATCAGCATCCAGTCATTTCCTATCAAATTAAAAGGGTTAATTTTTTCAATTTCATTCAAATTTAATTCTTTAAAGCTCATGTTACTCCTCCAAAATGCTCATATTTTGCTTTCTCTGCAAAAAATATATGAAATTAAATAGCAGCCTATTATCAAAAGTGAAAAATTGTATTTAAAACTAAACAGCACCAAAAAACCGCAAACAAAAACAGGAACAAGGAAAATAACCGAAATTACACTTGAAATCTTTTCGGCCAAAGCAAAATCGAATTTTTTAAGAAGAATTATTTTAAGAATTTTGCCCCCGTCAAGCGAGGAAATAGGCAAAAGATTAAGCCCCGCCAAAAAAAGATTTTGCATAACTGCAGTTTTAAAAATGAAAGCACCGCTAAAATTATAAAAAATGAAAAAACAAATCGCCAAAGCCAGATTCACAAGCGGCCCGCTCGCAAAAATAAAAATGTTATTTTCAAGGTTTTCTTCGCAATTTTCGCTTTCAATGCCAATGTTAACAAGCCCGAAAGAAATGCTGCTAACAGGCTCTTTGCTAAGCATCATTGCTGCAAGATGACCCATTTCGTGAAAAGCCGCAAACAAAATTCCAAGCAGCGGAACGTAAGAATTTTCCCTAGTGAAAATAAACGCCAAAAACGCAACGAAATAAAAATCAAATTTAATTTTAAGGCCAAGTTTTTTAAGCGATTTTAATATGTCAAAACCACCTTCTAATCAGTTAAATCTTTGTCAATTTGAGCTGCCGCGCGCTTGCCTGCTTCCATCGCCAGAATGACCGTTGCCGCACCTATGACGGCATCTCCGC
The DNA here is from genome assembly GCA_900554335.1 of uncultured Oscillospiraceae bacterium. Lineage (GTDB taxonomy): Bacteria > Bacillota > Clostridia > Oscillospirales > Acutalibacteraceae > UMGS1491. Next base: position 76,322 of record USGT01000004.1, on the reverse strand, counting down.
CGGCGTAAACGAATTTTTTCGAAGTTTTTGCGGTTTCTTCTTCCGCGATTATGCATCCGTTTTCTTTGGTTGAAATTTCTTTTTCGCTTTCTGTGAGAATTTTGTTAGCGCCGTTGCCAATTGCAATTACCGCCGCTTCTATTTCTATTTCGCAAATGTCATCGCTTGACTTTTCAAAAAGTTTTCTGCCGTCATCGCCAACACCTGCGTATTTCATGCTTGCGCATTTAACGCCGCTCAAAACGCCGCCATTTTCGGTGAATTCAACAGGAGTTTTAAGGAAAATAAACTCAACTCCTTCTTCTTTTGCGTGGGTGATTTCGTCTTTCCTCGCGGGCATTTCATCTTCAGTTCTGCGGTAAATAACGAAAACCTTCTCGCAGCCAATTCTCACAGCGCACCTAGCAGCATCCATCGCAACGTTCCCGCCGCCAATTATGGCAATTCTCTTCGGAATGTTAATCGGCGTGTCGTAATCAGGGTTGTTGGCTTTCATGAGGTTAATTCGGGTCAAAAACTCATTAGCAGAGCACACGCCCGGCAAACCTTCACCCGGCAAACCCATAAACTTCGGCAGGCCCGCACCAGTTGAAATGTAAACCGCGCTAAAACCCATTTCAAAAAGGTCATCAAGAAGAAGAGTTTTGCCAACAACGGTGTTCGTGTGAATTTTAACACCCATGTTTTTCAAATCTTCTAGCTGGTTTTCAAGAATATTTCTTGGCAGCCTAAACGCAGGAATGCCGTAAGAAAGCACCCCGCCGGGAACATGAAGAGCCTCGAAAATGTGAGCTTCGTAGCCTTTTTTGCAAAGCTCACCTGCGCAAGTAAGCCCCGACGGCCCGGAACCAATCACGGCAACTTTTTTACTCTTGCTTTTAATTTCCGGAACCTTATTCATGCTTTTTGAATTATCCGCAGCGTATCTTTCCAAGCGGCCAATCGCTACGGGCTCGCCGTTTCTCGCTCTAATGCACTTAGCCTCGCACTGCTTTTCTTGCGGGCAAACCCTGCCGCATATTGACGGCAAAATGTTATCTTTTAAAATGGTTTCATAAGCTTTTTGGTTCTCGCCCGCAGCAATGCAAGAAATAAACCCGGGGATATCCACCCCCACGGGGCAACCGCTTCGGCAAGGGCTATTCTTGCAGTTAAGGCACCTCGCAGCCTCGCTCAAAGCCTCTTTTTCAGGCAAACCAAGCTCAACTTCGCAAAAACTAGCTTTTCTTTTTTGAATTTCCAAAACCGGCATTTTTTCTTTAAACTTGCTTCTATTAATCATATTTCAAACACCCTTAAATAAATTACAGTATTTTCTTTTTGCCTCATTTTCTTTTTCTGAAAATGTTCTGTTTCTTGCCGAAATTTCTGCAAAGTCGACTAAATGGCCGTCAAAATCAGGGCCATCAACGCATGCAAATTTAATTTTGCCATCAACTTTCAGCCTGCATCCGCCGCACATTCCCGTGCCGTCAATCATAATTGAGTTCATGCTAACTATCGTTTTAACACCGTATTTTTTAGTTACGTTGCAAACCGCTCTCATCATAGGAATAGGCCCCACAGCAATCACAAGGTCGTAACCCCCTATTTTCGAAAGCTTTTCTTCCAAAGGCTCAGTAACCAAGGCTTTTTTGCCATTTGAGCCGTCGTCAGTAACAATAACAGCGTTTTCATCTATATTTTTCATTTCATTTTCTAAAATTATTATGTCTTTGCTTCTAAAGCCCGCAACAATTTCGGTTTTGCAGCCGTTTTCTTTGAGCCCGGCAGCGAGCGGGCAACCAATCGCACTTCCAACACCGCCAAAAACCACAATGGCTTTTTTGTATCCTTTGATCTCAGAAGGCTTGCCAAGCGGCCCAACAACATCCGCAATGAAATCTCCGGCGTTTTTTTCATCAAGTTTCATGGTTGTTACGCCTATTTTTTGATATATAATCTCAATCGTGCCGGATTTTTCGTCGCTTTTAAAAATCGTGAGCGGAATTCTTTCGCCGGTTTCATCAACCCTTAAAATTATAAATTGCCCAGGAAGCGCTTTTTTCGAAATCAAAGGAGCAAGAAGTTTCATCCGGGAAACATCGCTGTTTAAAACTTCTTTTTCAAGTATTTTAACCATAAAATTCCACCTTTTGAACATAATTAGAATTATGACATTTAATTATTTCTGAATTGCTGAAGTTCTCAGTTTATAGTATAATCGTAAGTTAGAAGTGCCGTGATTTTAATTCAAAACAATTCATAGTATAATTATACTGCAAGAAAGAAAAATCTGCACTAAAAAATTACTTTTTAGGAGGAGAATGCAATGCCTGATTACATCTTAAGTTGCTGTTCGACACTTGATCTTACAAAAGAGCATTTAACCGAAAAAAACATTAATTTTATTCCTTTTCACTTTTTCATAAACGAAACTCATTACTACGACGATTTAGGTCAAACGCTTCCTTCCGAAAAACTCTATGAAGCTATGCGCGCTGGCGCAGACGTTAAAACTTCGCAGGTTAACAGCGATGAATTCACCGCGTATTTCACGCCGTTTTTAGAGCAAGGGAAAGATATTTTGCACATAAGCATGTCTTCGGGAATTTCGGGGGTTTACAACTCTGCGATGATTGCGAAAAAAGAGCTTGAAGAAAAATTCCCTGAAAGAAAAATTTATGTTGTGGATTCTTTGGCTGCTTCAGCGGGTTACGGCCTTTTGATGGACAAGCTTGCAGACTTAAAAAACAGCGGCATGAACATTGATGAGCTCAAAGACTTTGCTGAAAATAACAAACTGAAAGTTTGGCATTGGTTCACTTCAACTGACCTGACTTTTTACATCAAAGGCGGAAGAGTTTCGAAAACTGCAGGATTTTTCGGAGGATTACTTAAAATTTGCCCCGTGCTTAACGTTGACAAAAACGGCAAACTAAACGCCGTTACGAAAGTTAGAACAAAACAAAAATCCTTAACCGAACTTTTAAATAAAATGATTGAGTGCGCCGAAGACGGCGAAAATTACAGCGGCAAATGCTTCATTTCGCAATCGGATTGCTATGAAGACGCAAAAACACTTGCAAATTTAATAGAAGAAAAATTCAAAAACTTGGACGGAAAAGTTTTAATAAATAACATCGGCCCGACAATCGGAAGCCACACAGGCCCAGGCACAATAGCGCTTTTCTTCTGGGGCAAAGAAAGATAAAATTAAATTTAAACAAACGAAAGCCACACCTCTATAAACAAGGTGTGGTTATATTTTTTATCTATTCTCAGTTTATTGATCCTACTTTTTTGTCCATCCCTTACTCCTTGACCTAGGTTTATTGGCACTACGCCTTCTTGATCGACTGTTTGACCTATTACTTGCATTACTTCTTGGTCGATTATTTGGCCTATTGCTTGCATTACTTGCCGGTCGATTATTTGGCCTATTGCTTGTATTATTTCTTGACTGATTATTCATTTCTTCTTTCTTATTCGATTCTATTATTTCTGCACATTCATTAACCATTTTAGGTAATTCTTCAGCAAATTTTTTCATACCTAAAATGCAACGTTTTAACAAAGAGACATCTCTATTAAAACCTTTTTTATAACGCTTTATATCCTCTTCTGTTACATATTTTGCTTTATTTTTAAAAGTTAAAAGTTCTTTTATAGCCATATTAATATTAGATTTTAAGGTTTCGGCGTTATATTGTGATTGACTATTAGATATAATTTCTTCTCTGCCCTCTCCATCTTTTACTTTCATACCTACCAAATAATTCTTATCACGAATAGACGTTTCTAAGTTTCCCTTTAAATATTGAGGACTTGCACCACCCATAATCAGCTTTGCAAGATTTTGGAATTCAACTGGTTTCATTGATTCAATTTTACCTATTATATGCTTCTCTACAACACTTTCAAATTTGTTTTTACAACTATTGTAAGCGTTATCAACCTCTTCTTTGGCATTGTCATAAACAACCTTCATTTTTTTGTATATCGCTTTGCTATCTGTTGAAAATTTCTTCAATAAAATATTTTGATCTCTAAATATCTTCTTATACATTATTGTAAATTCTTCACAAATAGTATTAGACATATCATATATGACTTCTTTAAAAATCGTATCCATATCCTTATTTTGAAGCGAAGGATTTTTCTTAATTGCTTCTTGCATATATTTATCAATATTTTTATAGTAATCATCAAAATATTCGGTAAGTGAACGATCACCCATCAAAAGTTTATATCTTTTTACAATTTTATCACTTTTATCATATTTATGCCTTTTGTAATAACTACGGACTTTTTCGTAATGAACCTTAGGGTCTTTTTTAATAATATTTATTTGTTCTTTAATGAATTTTTTATCCTTAGATTTTTCAGAGCTTGCTTTGAATCTTTCAACAATTAATTTTTTAAGATTATTCATAAATAACACTCTCCTTTTTCAAATCGTCACAATTCCACGCCTAATTTTATATCACTTGCACTAAAATGTCAATAAGATTTTTTAATTTAATATATTTTTCATGATTTATATTCTTTGCAAGTATTTACTATTTTAGTTTGCACACATAAAAAATCACCCTATAAAAGGGTGACTAATTATTCCATTGATTCCGGCGCGCTAACCTTCATCATATCTAATATATTTTTAATCATAATTCTCACGCAATCGCAAAGATAAAGCCTTGCTTTGCTCAAATTTTCATCTTCGGTAACAACTCTGCAAGCTGAGTAAAATTTGTGGAAAAGGCCTGCTAAGTTTATAACAAATCTTGTTATTTTTGTTGAGTCATAACTATTTGCCGCTCTTAAAACTTCAGAAGGATATGTCGTCAAGAAAGAAATGAGTTTCTTTTCGGTTTCATGAGTGAGAAGGCTTAAGTCAGCGGTTTGAAGGTCGAAATTCTTATCTTTTGCACCTCTAAAAATGCTGCAAATTCGGGCGTAAGCATACTGAACATAATAAACAGGGTTTTGGAAATCTTTCGCAATCGCAAGGTCAAGGTCGAAGTCCATTCCCGAAGAAGCCTCGTGGGTGTTAAAAATAAATCTTGCAGAATCCGTTCCAACTTCATCAAGCAAATCCGAAAGCTGAACTGATTTGCCGCTTCTTTTGCTCATTCTAATGGGTTCACCGTCTTTAATGAGCCTTACGAGCTGAACTAAAATAACATGAAGCCTATTTCTGTCGATTCCAAGGGCTTCCATTGCGCCTTTCATGCGTTCAACGTGGCCGTGGTGGTCTGCACCCCAAATGTCGATGCAAATGTCAAAACCTCTTGTAACAAATTTATTGTAATGATAAGCAATATCAGCCGCAAAGTAAGTAGGAATGCCATTTTTACGGACTAAAACTTCGTCCTTTTCACTTCCAAAATCAGTTGCTTTATACCACAAAGAACCGTCTTTTTCATAAGTGATGCCCTTTTCTTTCATTATGCTAACGACCTGCGCAACCTTGCCCTCACTGTGAAGCTTGCTTTCATAAAACCAATTATCATAAATGATTTTATATTTTTCCATGTCAGTTTGCATTCTTTTTATATTCTTCGGAAGCGCATAATCAACAAGCGCCTTGGTTCTTTCGGATTCCTCCGCATTAATGTATTTATCGCCATTTATTTCAAAAAACTCTTGCGCAAGCTCCTTAATATCGTCGCCTTGGTAGCCATTTTCAGGCATCTGCACCGCATTTTCACCTTTAATAATCTGCCTGTAACGAACGTCCAAAGACATGCCGAATTTTTCAATTTGGTTTCCAGCGTCGTTAACATAAAATTCTTTAAAAACGTCGTAACCCGAAGATTTAAGCACTTCAGCAAGGCAATCTCCAAGCGCACCAAGGCGAGCATTGCCCATGTGCATCGGGCCTGTTGGGTTAGCAGAAACAAACTCAATCATAATTTTTTTGTTTTTGCCGCTTGAATTATCGCCGTAAGTTTTGCCGCATTTTTCAATTTCTTTTAAAGCATCTGCGAAATAATTTTTCGAAAGAAAGAAATTTATAAATCCCGGGCCGGCAATTTCAATTTTTTCAACATACTCAACCTCACCGATGTTCGAAGTTATCATCTGCGCTATTTTAATAGGCGCCATTTTAAGAACCTTTGCCGAAAGCAAAGCAACGTTTGAAGAAAGGTCTCCGTGTTTTTCGTCCGCAGGAATTTCAACGTCGAAATCCTTCACGTCATAATCCTTCAAAACGTTTTTTATTGCATTTTTTATGTTCGTTATTGCTTTTTCAAATATATACACTTTGTTATTCCTCCTGCTTTTTTTCAATTTTCTCGGCAAGCACCGTAATTTCAATGTTATTTACAAGCGAGCCATTCACACTGATTGAATATTTAACGCCAAGCTCCCCGCCAAATTCCGAGAGATTATCCTCAATGCCGTGGGTGTAAACGCTCAGGGTTATCGAGCCGATGTCAGTGTAATAAGGGCTATAATGGCGCACAGCTTTTTCAAGAATTATTTTGCTTTGGCCCTTTTTGTTTTTAGTCAAAGTAACTTTGTTCTCATTTTCAACTTTAATGATGCAAAGCGAGTAATTCTGCGCGCTGCCTTCTTCATATTCTTTGTATATTATGTATTTTTTCCCGTCTTTAACAGTGTAATTTCCAAAGTAAATAGCTTCAATATCTTCGTCTAAAGAAGATGATTTCACCGTTATTCTGTAATCCTCTTTAATTCAAATCTCCTCCTTTGCCAGGTTTGCTTTTTTAACATTTTCTGAGATATCCGTTTTCAAAAAAAGCTTTGCGCTCTTTGCAAATTCAGTTTCATTGCCGCTAACAAAGAATTTTTTGAAGCCGTTTTGCGTTTTACCAGCGCTCATTTCGTTTGATTCTAAATATTCTTTTAGAGTTTTTGCGGATTCTTTGCCCGGGTCTATGAGGTTAAACTTACCTTCGAACATTTTTTCAATAACCGGCAACAAAATCGGGTAATGCGTGCAGCCTAAAATCAAGGTGTCTACCCCTTCTTTTTCAAGCGGCGAGATATATTCGTGCAGAGTTTCCCTTAAAAATTCATTTTCAAAATTTATATTCCCGTGCTCAATCATCGGTGCAAGAAGCGGGCAAGCCTTCGGAAAATAGTCAGCATCGCTGCATATTTTTTTAAGCTCGTTTAAATACGACTTACTTTTTATCGCGGCGCTTGTGGCCAAAATGCCTATTTTTTTGTTTTTGCTCGTTTTCACCGCAGCAGCGCAGGCAGGCTTCACAACGCCGAAAATTTCTTCACTAATGCACGGAAGATAAGAGCTAACAGTTCCGCAAGCAGCCAAAATCGCTTTCACTCCAAAGCCTTTTAAAAAACCTGCAATCTCATAAGTGTAACTTATGATAGTTTCTTTGCTCTTGTCGCCGTAAGGCATGCGGCCGGTGTCGCCGAAATAAACAACATTTTCATGAGGCATAATATCTTGTATCGCCTTTAAAGCCGTGAGCCCTCCTATCCCGGAGTCAAAAACGCCAATCGGTCGATTATCCATATATTAGCCTCCTTTTCTTCAAAATTTCCGCATTAATTCTATAATGAAACGGCTCGTTTGTCAAATTTGACCATACATAATAGTATGTGTTCAAACGCACGTGCAAAAAGATCTTTACATAAAATATATAGAAATTTACTAATTGTTGAATTTGCAAGAAAAATATTAGTGATATTTTTTGAATTATGTGGTAATATAAAACCTGTAAAAATAATTTTACTTTAAGAGGTGTTAAAATGAATTCCAAGAAAAATATTTTAGTCATGGGAACAGGAGGGACAATAGCTGGCAAAGGCGAAGAAGGCGTCACAGGGCATTATAAATCCGCTCAGGTTAAAATAAATAATTTAATCAAAGAAATTCCTTATATAAAATCTATCGCAAATGTTCAGTGCGAGGACGTTTTTACTATTGACAGTTGCGATTTGACTATAGAAAATCTCAAATATTTAGCCGACCACATAAACGAAGCAGCAGAAAGAGAAGACATCGACGGAATAGTGGTAACTCACGGAACAGACACAATGGAAGAAACAGCGTATTTTCTAAACTTAACGCTTAAAACCAAAAAGCCCATCGTTTTAACAGGTTCGATAAGACCTGGCACGGCAATAAGCGCTGACGGACCGCTAAATCTTTATCAATCAATAGCGCTTGCTGCTAACAAAGAATCAAAAAACAAAGGCGTTTTAGTTTGCTTCAACGATGCAATTTACAGCGCAAGAGACGTAAGCAAAGTTAACACATTCAGAACTCAGGCTTTCGGCGCAAAAGACCTCGGATGCATAGGCTACATGCAGTATGACAAGCCGTTTTTTTACACAAGCACTGTGAAAAAGCACACAACCGAAACGGAATTTGACGTTAAAAACAAAAAAGAATTCCCAAAAGTTGAAATCGTCTATTTTTACACTGGCGCTGACCCAAAAATCTTAGAATGTGCTGCTAAAAATTCCGATGGAATAGTAATTGCCGGTGCAGGATGCGGCGGAATAAATTCAGAAATGAACAAAATTGTTGAAAATCTTCTTAAAGAAGGCTTCCCCGTGGTTAGAAGTTCAAGAGTTGGAAACGGCCTCGTGACTTTCGATGAAGAAGAAATTGAAACGCAAGGAATTTGCGCGAATAATTTAAATCCGCAAAAATCAAGAATTTTACTCATCTTAGCGCTCACAGCTACGAAAGACCTCCACGAAATTCAAAAAATATTCAACATATATTAAACGTTTATCAGCTATAAGTCAGCCATCAGATTATGATGGTTGATTTTTTATTGTTGACAACTTATGTGAATTGTATTAAAATTATAAATAGGTAGCATTAAGAAAGGATGGACGTTTTGAGAAAACTTAAAAAATTAACAGCAATTGCACTATCTTCACTCGGAATTTTAGCTTCGGCGCCCTCAGCACTATGCGGCAAAGTCAAAGTGTTACTTCCTAAAATTAATTCCATAGACAAGGGTTACGATGCAGCCGCACCAGCTCCTAACGATAGTGAATTAACATTCCCAAGCCCAGCATTTTTAGGGTCTTTACCCCGTTTATCTTCAAATTTTCACGCAGAAGTTACTGAAAAAAATCATGTAAGTTCAATCACAAATAACTACTTGAAACCTGACTTTGTCATAACCAATGAAAAAAGTATAGGAAAGCTAGAATATTCCTGGTCAGCACTAAGGCTTAAAGGAGTAATAGCAGCGCCTTTAGCACAACCCAAAGTGGGTGAAAAAGCATTTTTAAACCAAGTTTACATTACTACGCTTTTTTTGCCATTAGTTAATAGAATAGATGAATATGCATTTGAAGGTTGCAGAAATTTGGATATGCTGTTTTTAACATCAAGTATAGAATCAGTTAGCCCAAGAGCATTTGCAAAGTGCAACCCAAATCTGAAGATAGTTTATCACGGCTTTATTTACACAATTCCTAAATTTCTTAGCATGTTCGCCAGCATAGAAGAAAATGCAACTACTTACAATTATGCTGTTAACAGCGACGAACAAACATTAAGTTTTTTTAATTTTTCTAGAAGATAAATCATTAAAACTAAGGAGGATATATCATGAAAAACAGTTTTAAAAAAATTGCAGCAATAACACTTTCATCGCTTGGAATTTTAGCCGCAATGCCTTCAGCATTTTGCAATAAAGAAACTAACGAAAGAAGAACCGCTCCACGAAATCTCAATGTATCAGACCGAGATTACTATGAAATTGAAAATGGAAGATACGTAGCAAGAAATACAACGGGACGCATTTCTGTAATTCAAATGACAGGGGATTTAGTAGCTGGAATGTATTCGAAATATCTTATCTGCGGAAGTATAATGGCTCCACGCGCGGCAGGAACAGTAAAAACAAATGCCTTTTATGGCCAATCAAGGCTAACTTCAATTTCACTTCCTTCAATCAAAAAAATAGAAGCAGAAGCCTTTGATGGTTGCACAAGTTTGCAAGATTTATTTTTAACCAACAGTTTAACCGAGGTAAACCCAAGAGCATTCGATGGCTGCAACCCTGATTTAATAGTTCATTTGAATGGCATCCCTTACACTATAAATGAATTTTTAGAGCATTTTGAAGCAAACGCAGCTTTACTCTAAAAAATGTGAACAGTAACATCAAGGAAATACATAAATTTATGAAACTAAATCTTAAAAAATTAGCAGCTGTCGCACTCTCATCACTTGAAATTTTAACCGCGATGCCTTCAGCATTTTGCAGCAAAGAAATGAAAAACAGCAAAAAACTCCGTCTTCCACATGTTTCTTTATCACACAAACCTAAAAAGAACACGAAAAAACCCAAGATTGTGATAGTAAACATGCCTAACCAAATTATTTCTCTTCCAGAACACGGCGATTTATTTCCAAATAGATATTCAGGATTTTTATTTTATGGACAGTTAACAGCGCCATATGCCTCAGGAACAGCAATGACAGCTGCTTTCAGGAATCAATCAAAATTAACTTCCATTTCGCTTCCTTTAATTCAAGCTATAGAAAATTACGCCTTTGAAGGGTGCAATTCTTTAGAAACTATAATTTTAACCGAAAACTTAAAATACATATATCCAAAAGCATTTGAAGGCTGCAACCCAAACGTGAAAATAAATTTTGAGGGTTACGACTTAACAATAAGTGAATTTCTAAAATGCTGTAACATTCCACAGCAATAATCTCGCCATTAAAAACACATAAAAAAGGGGATAAAAAATCAATGAAATTAAATTTAAAAAAATTAGGCTCAATCGCACTTTCAGCGCTCGGAATCTTAGCTACTTCACCTTCAGCATTTTGCGCACCGAAACCATTTCCAAATTCTGCAGAGAAAAAATATGAAACAACTGCACCGAAAAAACGCACCAACAATGCAAAATCTTCAAAAAAAGAAATTATTATAAACAGCATAATTTCAAAACAACTCATCGGCCGTACATTCAATAAAAAGTGCATCGAAGCACCAAACGCCATAACAGTCGGAGACTATGGCTTGGCAAATCAACCAAACGTTAAAAAAATCAAACTTCCACAGGTAACGCATGTTGGTTCTCGCGCTTTTGAAAATTGCGAAAATTTAGAAAAAATAGTTTTCACTGATCAATTAGCCGAAATTGCTCCAGACGCATTCGTGGGCTGCAGAATTGACTTAAAAATCATTTATAAAGGCGAAGAATTCACTGCTGGTGAACTCATGAGAAAAATTAAACCATATGTAAAAGTGGACACAAATTTTGGTTTTTACCACACTTCAGATTACAGATATTACGGCAAAGACAAAATAAATATGATAATTCAACCCGTAGACGAAAAAGTTGACAACAGCAGCAGCGAAGAAAGCTCAAGCTTTAACGACACCTTAACCGTTAGCGAAATAAGCCGCTAATTACACCACAAAATTAAAGCTACTGCATTTGAAATTTTTTGTAATCTCCCTTATAATAAACTACGCACTAATAACACAAGCAAGGAAGATTGGCATGAAAAAATTAATATCATCAGTAGCTTTAGCGCTCGCGGTTTTCGGGTTTGTTCCCTCAGGTTTTTGCGCACCAAAAGCAAAATCCCCGCTTCATTCAAAAAATAGCAAAACAACAAAGCCTAAAAAAGAAAAAAAATCACAAAAAGACGACAATAAAAAAATTATTGTTAAAAAAACCGTCTTTTATGACACCTCATTTCCTAAAAATAAAACCGGGAATTATCTTTTAGCCCCAAAAACAAAAGTGCTATATGATTATGCTTTGCAAAATAAACTAAATATTGAAGTCGTTGAGCTACCCGAAATAAACGAAATCTGCTCTGGTGCATTTTCAGGATGCAAAAATTTAAAGAAAGTAATCCTGGGGAATGATTTGCATGAAGTATGCCCCACCGCCTTCAACAAATGTAACCCGGATTTAAAAATAATTTATAAAGGCCAAGAACATTCATTTTTGCAATTTTTTAAACAATATAATTGGCCGATATTTTTGAAAAAAGAACGCGAATATTTAAGCAAAAAAATATTTGAAGATATTGCCAAGCGTTTGGCTATGCAAACCCAAAATCCAGCATCTATGCCTTCATGTGCACCAGCAACTATGGCTAATTTTTCGAATGTTCCTACAATGAATTTAATGAGCCCGTTCGGGTTTCGGCACATAGGGATATTTACTATGTCTGTTTCAAACCCCATGGCCAACAATGGAAATAAAATCAATGCGGCCACGGCTGAAGAGCGAACCGTTATAGAAAGCAGTATTGAAGATTAAAAAATTTATCCTTTCTTTAAATTCACTTCCAAAAACATTAAAAAATTAAATTGTCAGTTTATTAAAGCGTGAATTGCTTTTGAAATCCAGCAATCGTGAAATAATCCCCTTGATTATTAAAAATATATCAATTTTTTAATTAAATAATGTTAAAATAAAAGCTGAAAATAAAGAAAATAATCTCGTAAATGAATAAAAACTTAAAAAAGCTATGCTTTACTTTCTGCGCTCCAAATGCAAATCCTTTCAGTGCGTCTTCCGTATTAAGCTATCTCAAAAAAATTCTTGGAAACTATAATTTCAAATCTTCGAAAATTAAAAGAAGAAAAAACGGCATAATAACACCGTTTTGACTTTACTTTAGTATTCCTAAATTAAGCATCAGCCCGAACGGCTTTTTCAAAATTTCTAGGGGGATAAAAATTTTCAATACGAATGTTGCAAGACCTGTTTTTAAACCTGCGATTAGCGAAAGCGACATTTATGAATGTTTAATTGTGCCTGAAAAAGCAAATAGTATAACTTAAAAATCTTTTAAAACCACACGGCACTAAAATATCAAAAATTGTAATTCAATAAAAAAATTACTACCGAACTAAACATTCGGTAGTTTTTAATATGTACGTTAACTTATTTGAGCTTTATCCCCTGATGATATGGTAACTGTTTCAACAAACTGGCTTGTTTGGTCGTCTGACATTGATTTTGGAGCAGTTACTTCATTTAATTTCATCTCAAGCTGCTTATTTCTGCTTTTAAATTCTTCAAGCTCTGCAGATTTGTTTGAAATAATTGAGTTGTATTCAACCAATTTAGCTTGTCCAAACAAGAATCCACCAATAACGGTTGCAGAAGTTAAAAGTAAAGACAAACACTTTCCATAAAACTTAAGCTTTTCAATTTGCTTATTTTTTCTTCTTGTTTCTACGCTGGGAAGCTCAAAAACTTGGGCCTGCCTGGCTCTTTTTTGTTCTTCGAACACACTAAAGTCGTAAACTGCATTGTTATTGTACACCTAAAACCGTCCCTCCAAATCACTTTCTAAATCTTTTTGCAAACTCGCAGTTTCGCGCTGCGGCTCCTGAAATTAATATCCACTTCTTTATCGGACGGAATAATCGGCTTTTTCGTTAAAACTTTGACCTCAGGCTTCTTCCCGCAAACACAAACCGGGAAATCTGAAGGGCACGTGCAGCCTTTGGCCCAACCGTTCATTTTTTGTTTAACGATTCTATCTTCCAATGAATGGAAGGTTATAATTGCCATAATTCCATCTTTTTCAAGAAGTTTCAAAGATTCATCCAATCCAACTTCAAGATTTTTCAATTCATTATTCACATAAATTCTAATCGCTTGAAAGGTTTTTCTTGCAGGGTGACCGGAATCTCTCTTAGCTGAAAAAGGAACCGACTCTTTAACTATTTCTGCAAGTTCTTTTGTGGTTTTAATCAAGCTTTTCTCTCTTTTTTTAACTATCGCTCTTGCAATCTTAGGAGCAAACCTCTCTTCGCCATACATGCTTATAATATTTCTAATCTCTTCATAACTCATGAAATTAACAACATCATAAGCAGACTTGCCTTCTTTGCTCATCCTCATGTCAAGCGGTGCATCTTGGTTATAAGAAAAACCTCTCTCAGCCAAATCCAGCTGATGCGAAGAAACTCCCAAGTCAAGAACCACACCATCGATTTTGCTAATACCCAAATTTTCAACAATACTATATATATCAGAAAAATTTCCGTGAACTATATGTACATTTTCAAAACTTCCAAGGCGTTCTTTACAAACCTCGATAGCGTCCGGGTCTCTGTCAATGCAAATGAGTTTGCCTTTGTTTGAAAGCCTCTTAGCAATTTGCTTCGAAAGGCCTCCCCCTCCGGCAGTACCATCAACATAAACTCCGTCTTCTTTTATTTCTAGTGCCAGAAGCGTTTCTGAAATAAGCACTGTTTTATGATTAAAATCCAAATATTATCTTCCTTCATTAAGAAAATCTCAAAAATTCGCCACAATTTGTATTATACTACCTATATTTATGTTAATTCAACCAAAAATGAGTAAAACTACAAATTTTCATTGCTATCAATAAAATATTTTAAAAATCAATAGCAAATATAGGAAATTATTACATAATTATCTCGCCTTCAATTCCTTTTTCAAAGCCGCAAGCATTAGCTTCATCGGTGTCAATGTGCATTGCAAGAGCAAATTTTTCACTAACTCTCACTACAACATCATCAAAAATAAGCGATCTTTCGCCGCTTTTAACAGCAACTTTAACTATAGTTCCGTTTGCAATTCCGCTTTTTTCGGAATCGCTCAAAGGCATGTGAATGTGCCTTTTTGCAATAATAACGCCTTCGCTCAGGCTAACTTCGCCCTCAGGGCCAACGAGCTTGCAAGCCGCACTGCCGTCAAGGTGGCCCGACTCGCGAATCGGAGCTTTAATTCCAAGTTTCAAAGAATCAGTCATTGAAATTTCAACCTGAGTTTTATTCCTGCAAGGGCCCAAAACCGCAACGTTTTTAATTTCGAATTTAGGGCCAACAATGGTAACTCTTTCGTCGCAAACAAACTGCCCAGGCTGCGAAAGATCCCTCACCTTTGCGGGAATTCTGCCGAAAAGAGCTTTAGCATCGCTTTCTGATAAATGCACATGCCTTGCGGAAGCTTCAACCATAACTTTCATTAAAAATTCATCCTCTCTGATTTTTTAAATTAACTTTTTATTTATTTGCTGAAAAAAATTGCTTTCATTTAGGTAAATAAGCCTTGCTTTCAAGCTTGATTTTTTAATCTCGGCCGTTCCCTCTTCAAAGCTCGAAGCCTGCAAATTTCCGTCTGCAAAAATGCAAACTTCCGAATTTTCTTTGGGCTTAAAATTAATTTTCAAAGGGCTTTTTGCGTCAAGAACCAAGCTTCTAACCCCAGCACAGTGCGGGCAAATTGCCGTAACGACTAACGTTTCAAGCTCAGGCTCTAAAATAGGCCCACCGGCAGAAAAAGAATAAGCCGTGCAGCCCGTTGGGGTAGCCGCGATGATGCCATCTGCCAGGCAATCAAAAGTTTTGCCAAAATTTTCTTTAAAAACGCTGTAATTTGCCACGCGATAACCCGCACCACGGCTCAAAACAACATCATTCAAGGCCAAAAAACTTTTTTCTTTAAACTTGCACTCCAAAATCATTCGAGAACTAACTTTAAATTCGCTGTTTAAAACTTTTTTAAGCTTGCTTATCTCGGACCTTTCAATGCATGCAAGAAAGCCCAAATATCCAGTATTAATGCCAAGAACGGGCTTCTCGTAAATTGCGGCAAACTTAGCAGTTTCCAAAATTGTTCCGTCGCCGCCAAAAGCCAGGATGATATCGCTGCTTTTAATTAACTGCTCCAAACTAGAAACATGCTTAACGCCGCAAACATTGCCAAAATTCTGAAAAACTAAAACTTCAGCATCAAGCATTTGGCAAATCTTTCCGATTTCATTTTCGGGTATTTTATTTTTTTCGTTAAAAACCAAACCTAATTTCAAGCAAATCACCTAAACAGCTTTATTTTTAAAATTCTTGTGCGATAAGTCAACCATCTTTTTAATGTTCAAATTCGGGTTCATAACCGGACTTTCAGAAACCTTCAAATGCACAAGGTATTCAATATTTCCCTCCGGGCCCTTAACAGGCGAAAAATCAAGACTTAAAACGCTAAAACCATTCGAAATGCAAAAGCTGCAAACTGAATTAATGACCTTTTCGTGAATTTTAACGTCTTTCACAACCCCACGCTTACCAACAGCACCCTTGCCCGCTTCAAACTGCGGTTTAATAAGGCAAACACCCTCGGCATTTTCAGAAACAAGCCTTTTAATTTCCGGCAAAACCAAGCTAAGCGAAATAAACGAAACATCCGCGGTGAAGAAGTCTATTTTATGCTTAAGCCGGCTTTTTTCGAGGTTCCTTATGTTAGTTTTTTCAAGGTTTTCAACCTTTTTATTCTTCCTAAGGCTTTCGTCAAGCTGGCCAGAGCCAACATCAACCGCATAAACAAAAGCTGCACCGCTTCTAAGCAAAACGTCGGTAAACCCGCCTGTTGAAGCGCCAATATCCATGCAGCAAAGGCCCTTCACTGAAATTCTGAAAGAATTAATAGCCTTTTCAAGCTTAAACCCACCGCGGCTTACATAATGAGTTTTTTTCTCGTCGATTTTAATTTTAGCATCTTCGCTAAAAAGAGCCGAAGGCTTGCAAACCAAAGCGTTATTCACGCAAACGCTGCCTTCTAAAATTAAATTTTTCGCTTTTTCTCGGCTTGAGGCAACACCAAGCTTAACGAGCAAAACGTCTAAACGTTCTTTTTTTATTTCCATAACTTTTTTAGTTGTAATTGCTCATGGCGTTTTCAATCTGGCCACTAACGATGAGCTCAGCAATCGAAACAACCTTTTCAAAAGATTCCTCAAGTGTTTTAAAGTCGCTAGCCGAAAACTTCGAAAGAACCCAGTCAGCAAGATCCCACCCTGGGTTTGGCTTGTTGCCTACGCCAATTTTAACCCTCGGGAACATGTCGCTGCCTGAAAGAGCAATTATATTTTTAACCCCATTTTGCCCGCCGTGAGAACCTTTCTTTTTGATTCTTATTTTGCCCACTTCAAAAGAAACATCATCGAAAATAAGCAAAACTTTTTCAGGCGGAATTTTATAAAAATTCATAGCGCTCACAACGGCCTCACCGCTAAGGTTCATGTAAGTTTGAGGTTTCAAAAATAAAACTTTTTTGCCTGAAATTTGGCAACTTCCTACTTTGGAATTAAACTTTTTTAAATTAAAATCACAGTTAAAATGCTTTGCTAAAAAATCAAGAGCGAGAAACCCGACGTTATGCCGAGTCTTCTCATACTCTTTTCCGGGGTTCCCAAGCCCAACAATAATGAAATCTATAGCGCTCAAGTTTTACTCCAAAATCATTGTTGAAACGGGAGTGTCTTTATGAATCCTGTTTATCGCTTCAGAAATAACAGGTGCAACATTTAAAACTGTGAATTTATCTATCATTTTTTCTTCAGGAATATTTATGGTGTTCAGGAAAGTTGCTTTTTTAATCGGGCCATTTTTAAGGTTTTCAATCGCAGGGCCTGAAAGAACAGCGTGCGAAGCATAAACGTAAACGTCCCTTGCGCCGGCTTTTTCAATAACGGCATTCGCAGCATTGCAGATGGTTCCTGCAGTGTCGATAATATCATCAACCACTATTATATGTTTATCTCTAACATCACCAATGATGTTCATAACTTCGCTTACGTTCGGTTTTGGCCTTCTTTTGTCGATTATAGCCACAGGGCAGCCAAGCCTAGTTGCGAACTGGCGAGCCCTTGAAACCGAGCCAAAATCAGGGGCTAAAACAGTGAATTTTTCGGGGTCAAATTCAGGCTGAGCCTTAATGTAAGAAGTGAAAAGCGGAGCAGATATTATGTGGTCAACAGGAATATTAAAGAATCCTTGAATTTGCAGCGCATGAAGCTCCATGGTTAAAATTCTGTCTGCGCCTGCAGTTGTGATTAAATCTGCCACAAGCTTCGCAGAAATCGGGCTTCTGGGCCTTGCTTTTCTGTCTTGGCGAGCATAGCCGAAATACGGCATAACAACCGTGATTCTCGCAGCGGAAGCCCTTTTCATAGCGTCAATCATGATTAAAAGTTCCATCAGGTTTTCATTCACTGGGTAACTTGTTGACTGAATTATAAAGCAGTCAGCACCTCTCACGGATTCATGAATAGAAACTGAGGTTTCACCGTCGCTAAATCTGGTGATTTCAGATTCTCCAAGCTCGCAATTTAGTTCGCGCGCTATGTCTTTTGCCAGCTTGGGGTTTGAATTTGCCATAAAAATCTTTAATTTTCTGCCTTGTTCTTGCATGACTTCTTCTCCTTAGCTTTAAAATTCTTGATTACTTTAACTTTTCAAAGAGGCAAAAGGCCCTATCTCTTCGCCGCTTTTTATATTCACTTTTTTGCAGTAACTTTGGTTCACAACCGCGCTGTCTCCAACTGCTGAATCAATAATTTGGCTGTTAGGCCCGATTATGCATTCTTTACCGATGGTCGTTTTACCCGAAAGAATTGTTCCGGGCAAAATGGTTGTTCCTGAACCAACTTCAACCCACTTGCCGATTATAACTCCGTCGCGGCAAGGAATTTTAACGCCATTTTCCATCATTCCGTCAATGACTTTATTCCTGGCGATATCATTTAGATGCTGAAGCTGACACACATCGTTTGCACCAAGTGCAACGTTGCATGAAGACGTTTCAAATGCGTCCACTCTCAGCCCGGCATCTATCATTAATTTTATTATTGAAGTTAAATAATACTCTCCTTGGAAAGTATCATTAGTTATTAAAGACAGATACTTAATAAGATCATCAACTTTGAACCAATAAGCACCTGAATTTATTTCTTTTATTGAGCGCTGGCCAAAACTGGCATCACTCTCTTCGACTATAGCTTTAACGTTATAGTCATCGGAATCTCTTACTATTCTTCCATAGCCCACAGGGTTTTCAAGCCTTGAAGAAATAATAGTAGCGGAATTATTCGAATTTTTATGAGCTTTGTAAGCCTTTGTGATTGTTTTTTTGTCAACAAAAGGCGCGTCTCCACCTAAAATTAAGGCATCCCCGCCTGCGTGCTTTTCCAAAAACGACAAAGCCGTCATCACCGCATGGCCGGTGCCTTTTCTTTCTTTTTGAATAACTGTTTCCAAATTGTAACTAAGCTTACTAACATAATCCTCAACAAGCTCATGGCGGTAGCCAGTTACAACGCAAATATCATTTATTTTTGAATTAATAACGGAATTAATAACCCAGCCAACCATAGGCTCGAATAAAACAGGTGAAAGAACCTTCGGGATGCTTGACTTCATCCTTTTGCCTTCGCCTGCTGCAAGTATCACACAACATGATTTATCCAAACAAAATTCACCTCTCAAACTTATACTCCATATTATACTAATTATTCACATGAATTACCAGTAGTATTTTGTATTCAGAATCAAAATATTTTAAATTCACCAAAAATTTAGCATAACTTCTCTGCGAAACCTAATAACTTATATTAAACGCAGTGATTTCATATACATTACCAAGGAGGTTTTGGAAAACATGCCATTTTTGAGCAGATTACCAAGCGAAAATGTTCTTTTTGAGTTCGAAGGCACGGAGTTTGAAACAGGCTACACGCCTGAAAGCAACACCTGGGAAGTAATTATAAAATATAATGGCGACATTTTAAGCGTGGCAAATGAAATAGGCGCTGAAATTGAAATTTTGAACCAAAACTACGCAATCATGACGCTTTCATACGATAAAGTTTCATTGCTTTCAAATTACACTCAAATTGAATACACAGAACTTCCAAGAATTTTAACGCTTAATTTAAAAGAAGAAATCAGCCGGTCGTGCATTACCAGCGTCAAGACCTCTCAAAATTACGATCTTACCGGCGAAGGAACTATAATTGGAATAATTGATTCCGGGATTGATTACACTCACCCTGATTTCATAAACGAAGACGGCACCACGAGAATCCTTTATATGTGGGACCAAACTTTAAATGGCACACCTCCCGAGGGCTTTAACCACGGCGCGGAATATTCAAACGAAGATATCAACCGTGCTCTTCAAAGCCAAAACCCTCTTGAAATCGTCCCGGAATCCGACACTTTGGGCCACGGGACCGCCGTTGCGGGAATTGCAGCGGGAAACGGCAGAAGCTCAAACGGTGAAAATGAAGGCATTGCGCCAAAAGCTTCGCTTATTATTGTTAAACTTGGCGAAAAAGGCTTCCCATCTTTCGCAAGGACAACTGAGTTCATGCGTGCTCTTAAATATGTGATCGAAAAGGCTTTAATGCTGCAAATGCCCGTTGCGATAAACATAAGCTACGGCACAAACGACGGCCCGCACAATGGGCAATCGCTTTTTGAACTTTTCATAAACGATATGTCAGAAAGATGGAAAACCTCGATAATAGTTGCCTCCGGGAATGAAGGCAGCGCCGGGCATCATTACATGGGCGAAATAAATTCCGGGCAAATGCAGGAAGTTTCGTTTTTTTATTCCGGTAAATCGCCCTCATTTTACGTTGCGCTTTGGAAGAACTTCGTTGATTCCTTCACCGTTGAGCTAATCCTTCCAAACGGGCAATCAACCGGAGAAATTCTTTATTATGACAGAATAAAAAGCTACCGCTTTGCTGATATCTCGGTGATAATTAACTATGGTCAACCGCAATTTTACAACGCTTTTCAAGAAATATTTTTTCAAATAAATTCAAACACGAAATCAAACCCCGTGGGAATTTTCACGCTAAGAATAAGAGCCGCGCAGATAGTTTACGGCAAGTATAATATCTATTTACCCACAACCGAAGAAGTTTCGGAAGAAACAACCTTCACTCTTCCGTCAATCGACCACACGCTGACTCTTCCCTCGACCGCTCAAAATGTTGTAACCGTTGGGGGTTATGACTCTTCGAGAGACATCATTGCAAACTTTTCAGGAAGAGGCTACACGCTTAATTTTATTTATGTAAAACCCGATTTGGTCGCCCCGGCGGTTGACATTTTAACGACGAAAGCAAGCGGCGGCTACAGCGTTTTCACAGGAACAAGCATGGCTGCACCTTTCGTGACGGGCTGCGCTTCGCTTTTAATGCAGTGGGGAATAGTTCAGTCAAACGACCCGTATTTATACGGCGAAAGAATAAAAGCCTATTTAAAAAGCGGAGCAAGGCGCAAACCGGGAATAGATTACCCCAACAATGCCTGGGGTTACGGCACGCTGTGCCTTGCAAACACGCTCTCGCAGCTGAGAAACTTCGGCAGAATAACTTGAAGCAAGGTGAAAAATTTTGGCAACATTATCAGCAGAAGAAATAGCAAACATGCCTCTTTATGAATTCGTAAATTTGCCCACAACCGTTAGTTTTTATTACTGGTACACAATTTCATTTCAAAATTACCTCGCAGAAAGACCTTACATAAAATTAGGCAAAGTTTTGAAAAATGGCGTTGCGATTCTTTACACAGACGAAAGCTACATGGACGGAATTCTCGCGCAGCTTGGCTACGATGTAATTAACGTTTACCCCGAAATTTACGGCCTTACAAACGAGGAGTCACTCGAAGCTGCGGGCATTTTAAGAGTTCAAGAAAGGCCTTATTTAAATCTTCTTGGAAGCGGCGTTTCGCTTATTTTCATTGACACAGGAATTGACTACACGAACCCCACTTTTCAATATGAAGACGGCACCACGAGAATAAGCTACATCTGGGATCAAACGATTGATTCAGGCGAGCCCACTGATGGCGTGATTTTCGGAACAGTTTACACAAAAGAAAAAATAAACGAAGCTCTCAGAAGCGACGACCCTTACAGCATTGTTCCGCACAGAGACGAAAACGGCCACGGAACTTTTCTTGCCTCGGTGGCTGCTGGAAGGCGCATTGAAAACTTCATCGGAGCTGCACCTGAAGCCGACATAATCGTGGTAAAACTAAAAGGCGCAAGCGAATATTATAGAAATAAATTTTTCGTCCCGGAAAATCAAAAAAACGCTTATGAGTCAATCGACATAATGCTTGGCCTTACCTTTGGCATAGAAAGAGCAGAGCTTGCAGGCAACCCTTCAGTCAGCTGCATAGGCCTCGGGACGAATTTCGGCGGGCACAATGGCCAAAACAGGCTCGAAAGCTACATCACTTCTCTTTCAAGCAACATAGGCATAGCGGTTTGCACAGCCGTTGGAAACGAAAGCAACGCAAGGCACCACACAAGCGGAACAGTTGAAAAAACGGGAGACACCGCAACGATTGAAGTAAGAGCAGGCGAAATGACAAAAGACTTCTGCGTATATGTTTGGTATGAAGACCTTGATAAAATTTCGTTTTCTTTAAAATCTCCCACGGGAGAAGTTATAAACAGAATACCCTTTTTCGTAGGCACCCGCTATGAAAAAAAGCTTATTTTTGAAAAATCTTTAGTTAGAATTTTTTATCATCAAGATGGCAACAGATTTGCGTTTTTTCAAATTGAAGATGCCGTTCCCGGAATTTGGGAAATAACGCTTCATGGCGATGTTGTCATAAACGGAAGGTTTAATGCCTGGCTGCCGATGACGGGTTTTGTTAGCCCTGATGTTGAATTCGTTTCGCCCGTGCCAAATTACACGACGGTAATCCCCTCAACAGCGATTGGAGCCATTGCAGTTGCAGCTTATAACGACATTGAAAACAGCCTTTATATCAACAGCTCGTGGGGTCCGGCCTTAACTTCGAAAATGGTGCCTGATTTTGCCGCTCCAGGGGTAAACATAGAAGGCTACTACCCTTATGGCCTCGGCACAATGACGGGCACAAGCGCAGCAGCAGCAATAACTTCGGGCGCAGCAGCATTGATTTTGCAGTGGGCAATTGTTCAAGGCAATGCACCCGCCACAACCGGCAACAGGCTTCGTTCAATTTTGATAAGAGGATGCATAAGAGAAGACCGGCGAGAATACCCGAATGTTCAGTGGGGCTACGGCACTTTGAACCTCATGGGAACGTTTAACTCCTTAAGAGAAAGCTAAACAAGCGAAATAAAAGCAGCGTTCGTGCCGCGTTTGCCACCCGTTGCCCTGTGCGAAAAAAGCAAATCCTTGAAGCACATCGTGCAAACATCCGATTTAATAATATTTTCATCTTTAAGACCTTCGTTAAGAAGAAGCCTGCGGTTTACTTCCGGGAGGTCGATTTTATTTCCATCTTTTAAATAAGTTTCAGGAATATCCAGCAAGCGGAAAATTTGGGTAACATCGCTTGAAACCTCAAAGCAGCAGCTGCCGATGCTTGGGCCCAAAGCGCAAATTAAATTTTCTTTATTGCAGCCGTATGTACTTTCGAGTTTGCGCGCGAGTTTCCCGGCTATGTTTTTAACGGTTCCTCTCCAGCCTGCATGAGCAAGTCCCACCGCTTTTTTCTCGGGGTCAATCATGTAAACAGCTAAGCAATCAGCATGAAAAGTAGCTAGAGTTACTCCCGGCTCATTCGTCACAAGGCCATCAACACCATTAAAAATCGTGAACTTACTAATGTTTTTAACTTCTTTGATTTCATCTTCGTGAATTTGCGAAGTTATCGCAAGTTTACCTTCAGAAACGCCAAAAGCAGCGCAAAAAATGCTGAAATTCTTTTTGACATTCTCGCTGCTGTCTTTGGTCGCAAAACCAAGGTTTAAAGATTTAAATTCATTTTCGCTTACCCCACCTATTCTGGTAGAGTAAGCGTGTTTGAAAAAGCCATATTTCTCAAGATCTTTAAAAGTAAGGTAAGAAACAGCATCTTTGAAATTAATGTTCATAGTTTGGCTTTTAAATATCACTTAAAAACATCTCCTAAAAATCATATATTCCCGGAGTTAAGCGCAAAAACGCTCCAATTCAAAACAGCAGCAAACGTGAGCCACAGGATATAAGGTATTTGAAGATACGCAGCAATGTGGTCTACTTTGTAAAATTCCACTGTCATCCACAAAACTAAAACCCAAAGGAGCATAAGCCACAAAAACGAAGCAAAAAACATTCTTCCGTCAAAGAAAATAAGCGGCCAAATGAAGTTAACAAGAAGCTGAACTGCGTAAATTACCAAACCTTTTACTGTCGGAGATTTCCTGTAAATAATCGTTGCTGAAATTGCCATTAAAATGTAAAGAATTGTCCACATAATTGGGAATAGCGACGAAGGCGGCGCAAAAGGCGGCAAAGCAATCGTGCTGTAAACATCCATTGAATCTTTCGTTAAAATTGAAGAAAGCCCGCCAACTCCCAGGCTTATTACTAAATTTACTATAAGTGTTTTTAACATGTCAATACCTCCCGTAGTTTATATTTTATGCTAGTTTTCACGATTTATTAAAAATATAAGCCAAAGGAGGCATTTTTTATCAAAGCAAGTAACCATATTCCGCAAAATCGGATTTAGAAACCATTTTGCCTTGCTTTTTTATTTCATATTCAATTGATTTAATCATGTGTTTCATTGTTATTTCAGTGTTTTCAGAAGCCGCCATGAAAGCAGCTGTCAAGCAGGCGTTTTTGATGCTTCCGCCTGAAAGCTCGAATTGTTTTGCAATGAAATTAAAGTCAATGTCTTTCGCAAGGGGCACTTCTTTCGTGAACATTTTCTGCCAAATTTCTTTTCTCGCAGCGGCATTCGGGAAAGCAAAATGAACTACGTAATTTATTCTTCTGAAAAACGCTTTATCAATATTTTCAAGGAAGTTCGTTGTTAAAATGGTTATCCCTGTGTGTTCTTCCATTTTTTGAAGAAGATAGGAAGTTTCAAGGTTTGCGTTTCTGTCGTGGGAATCTTTAACCTCGGTGCGCTTTGCGAAAATGGAATCAGTTTCATCGAAAAGCAAAATAACGTTGCTCTTTTTAGCGCTATCGAAAATTTCGCCCAGGTTTTTTTCAGATTCACCAATGTATTTCGAGATAACTCTTGAAAGGTCAACTTTGTAGATTTCAAGCCCTAGCTCATGCGCAACGACCTGCGCAGCCATTGTTTTACCTGTTCCTGAAGGGCCGGCAAAAAGCATGCTAAGGCCTGTTCCATAAAGAATCCTATTGCCCATTTTCCATTTGTCATAAACCACTCGCCTGTACCTCAGTTGGTCGCAAGCTCTTTTAATAATCGCTTTTTCATCGGGGTTTAAAATCAGTTCATCCCAAGTGTGTTTCTTTTTAATAAGAGTCGCTTTTTCAGAAAGGTTTTCCGTCATTTGGCTATAAACGCAGCTGGAAATCATTTGGCTGTCAATCAGCGGCTTTTTCTCCATTTCTGCCCTTACAGCAGCGTCTAAAACGCTCATTTTGATTTGTTTCGGCGTTAAAGTGAACTTACCAGAAAGCTCAGAAACATCAAGGTTTTTGCTCACTTTTTTGCCGTTTAATTCTTCCTTCCAAAGTTTGAATCTTTCGTCGATTGTAAGCTCTGGCAGCTCTATGCTTACAAAGTCAATTTCATCAGGATTTCCTATCATTCCTGTTTTTTCTTTCGAAAGAACAAACACAACCCTGCAAAATTTAAAAGCAATTTCGGCCGCAAGGTTCAAAAGGCCTTGCCTTTCGGTTCCAAGATTCTCGCCGCCGTAAAAGCAAACCCAACCTTTAATAAAAAAGGCTTCTCTGCAAGCGGTTATCACGTTTTTGCTGAAGTTTTCGCCTTTTAATTTATCAATGTTAATGTAAATTAAATCTTTGTCTTTCAAGCCACATATCCTGTTTACAAGCGTTTTCTTGCCTATTCCCTCTTCGCCGTAAAAACAAATGCAAACCGGGCCTCCATCTTCAGGCTCGCCCAAAAAATCGTTTACTTTGGCTGCTGTTTCTTCCCTTATCGTAAGCAGCAGCTCAAAATGATTGCTCACCGGGCAAAGGTTCACGCCGGGGATTTTTATTTTGTTTTGCGAATTATTTATAAGGTTATCATAAATCCGCAGGTCAATTTTCGGCATGCCATCCACAAAGCAAAAATAATTCATTTTCTCTTTGCAAACTGCCAAAACGTCGCAGCTATTTTCAATTTCCGATATATCCTCAGTGAAAAAATAAAGCTTTAAAATCGCATTGTAAGTGAGGCTTTCAGCATTTTCAATTTTTAAAATCAGCTCTTTGTAGCTTTCGTCAAATTCGGTCATTGCCGCAAGCATCAGCGCAAACCAATCAAGCTTGCTCAGCCTGCATTTTCTTTTAATATATAAAGCTGATGAAAAAATTTTTTCTCTGCCCTCTTCAAGGCGCATTTCAAGCAAAAGCTCTTCGGCTCTAAAATCACTCAGTGCCTCTTTTCTGCAAGATTTAAAATTTCCTTTTTCTTTGCACTTAAGATATTTTTGAAGCAAGCTTTTTATGCAATTAAATTCGCTAAGTAGATATTCAAAATTGTTTTTAAAAATAGGTATTTCCAAGCCTTGATACCACACTTTCAGTTAACAAATTAAGGAACCATAACAGTGGTTGCTCCGGGGTTCGTTATGCTGATAACCCCGCCCCAGTTGCACATGAGCTTGCACGTGTTGTTAAGCGCAGGCTTACCTTTAATCATAACTGTGGCCGAGCCAGGCGTCCAAGGGGCATTCGTAACAGGAACGCACGGCATTGGCGTTAAAACTCCTGCAGCGGCTGCAGTCGCCGCAGAAACCTGAGGGTTAGCCATTGAAGTACACATCGCAAAAGGCATTATATTAACCATTGGTTTATTGTCCATTATTGTGGCCATTGGTTTTTGCTGAGCCATTGCCATAGCTTCAGGCAGCACCATAAGCGCCGAAGGAGCAGTCCCGAAAGAACAAATGCACTGCGCCGAAGCCGTAACTGAAATTGCCATAAAAACTACACCTCAGCCTTTCTTTTTCTCATTTTTCTGAAGTTAGCATCCACATAAATAGCCTGGCCGGAATTTTCTTTGCCTGTGATATCTATTTCGGCATTCGAGCGCAAAGAGCCCGAAGTGAGCTCAAATTTCAAAATGCTTTCTTTCATAAATTGCGGCATTATAGGCATTATAAGCCTGCCTTTTGAGTCCGTTTTAACATCCCAAAAAACGTAAAACTTCCCGCCGGGTTCAAGCTTTGTTTCTTGAAAATCTCTTAAAATATATGCCTTTTTTTCTTGGTCGTAACCCCAAAAGAAAATTTCGCGCATTTCTTTTTTGTGTTCATAAATATAATTTTGGCCCAAAAGCCCAGTTATCATGTCGATATTCAGCTTAAGAACATCGCTGCCTTGCTCAGTTGGCTCAATTAATTTCATAAAACTAAGCTCGTTTTTAAGCCTCAGCCTTACCCCTGCATCTTTAAGAATCTTCTTGCCATGCCTGCAGTCAGCTTCAATTCTAGTTATGCGCATCATGTCTTGGTTATCCACGCTGTAGGATAAATCCGAAATTATTTCTTTCGTTTCGTTTTCTCGCAAAGTCACAGGAAAATTAAGGCTATTGTATCCTTTGCAGCTTATTGAAATTTCATATTCGCCGGGGTAAAGATTCGAAAAAACATAATGCCCGCTTTTTTTGTGAGTGTAAGGGTTTTGCTTGCCGTTGCAAAGAATAACCGCATTTGAAACGGGCATTTTGGAATAAATATCTTTCAAAAGAAACGCAAGCGAAGCCTTGTGAATAACTCTCATGACTTTCCCACCTTTCAAAATTAATTTTATTCTTCTTCGGAGTCACCTTCATTTAAATCCAAGTCTGAATCTTCGTCACTTCCATCATCTAAAAACTCTTCATCTTCATCAGAAAAATCTTCGTCTTCACTTTTGCTTTCCTCTTCATCGTCTGAAAGTTCATCGTCGCTATCACTGCCGCTGTCATCAGAAAGTTCATCGTCATCTAAAGATTCTTCATCATCTGAAAAATCATCCTCTTCTTCCTCGTCTTCGTCCTCATCAGGGCGCTCGGTGTATTCATCGTCAATGTCTTCCTCTTTAATATGCGTTGCAAATTCAACCGTTTTTGTAGGCGAGAATTGATCGCTGCTAAGATAAACGGTTTCAACCTTCTTCTTAGCTTTATGAATATTTTCAGAATCAATTGCAATCGGGCCAACGACGTAAAAAACCGAAAGTTTGTAAGGCTCACCAAACATAGTCCAAACTTTAACTTTTTCTTCCATGTTAAGCGGAAGCATGCTTATCGGAACATTTTCAATCGGCATGCCAACGTTATTCGGCATATACCTCGGTGGGATGGTCGGATTATCTTTGAAAATTTGAATTATTTTACCGATGATTTTAGCTTCATCAAGCGCTTTAGTTTCAATTTCTGCCTTGCTGCACACCGAAACAACATAATAAAGCTCGATCATCGCAGGCGGGTCCTGAACGCTTCCGTCGGGCAAAGTCGTGTTTTCAGTGGCTCGTCCACTTGTGTCTTCTTTTATATCATAAGGGTGAATTCCAACGATGTAGCCTCCGCGTTCTTTTGGGTCGCAAATTCCAATGCTTTCACCTTTATCAACCGGTTCGGGAACAAGCTTATCGCGAAGAAGCGAAACCAAACCTTTTCCAATGTCGGAAATTATCGTATATTTAGCCATTAAACTCTCTCCCTAATTAAAATATTAACCCTTGCTAAGCTGGTTAGGAACACTTGGATTTTCAAGCTGCACCAAATTTTTGTAAAGAACAATGAAATCATGGTCCGCAAGCCATTTGTAAGAAATATCGTAAGCCTGAGCAAAAAATTCAACAGGCATATAGGTAGTGTCTTCAAAAGAAAGAATCGGAACAGGCATATTGTAGGGCTTATCGTTAAGGTAAGCAACGTTTTGACCGCTAACAATTTCAAGAATCTTATTCGGCGAAGTTATAACCATTGTGGAGTTATTGTACATATATTCAATTGTTGCATCAATGTATTTGTAAAGGTCATCAACCGCCATTAAAATATGGCCGTCGTACATTATAGGCGGATGAGTAACATCAAAATGGCCGTCGAAAAACACAACCTGTTCAGGAAGAACGCTCGAAGCTTTTTTCGCCGAACTTATAAAGCGCTGCGTGCCTTCAACGAGGGTGTTGTAATTATTTTGCGGGTAATTCTGCTTTTGGTAAGATTCCAAAATAGTAACTGCAACTGCCAAAGTGTCTTTTGCAAGCTGGAGCCTTTCGTCTTCAACCATTCCATCTTCGATTATTTTACTAAGCAAGATTATGTCAAGAAGGCTCCTCTGGCGAACGGTAAGCGACCCAACATCTTTAAGGTCAACAAGGCTTTCAACTTCTGCCAAAGTTTCTTGAAGCTGCTTTGAGCTGTCATTGCTAAGCGATTTAATAACCAGCAAAGCTTCGTCGGAGACAGCGCCATCAAGGTCGGAAGAAATAGTGTCAACTGAAAGAATTTTTTTAACTTGGTCGTCAACTGCGGCAATATCCGTGTTTTTCTTTTTCATCGCTTCAATCAAAGTGTTAACGCTGTCGAGCTGCTTTTGAAGCTCGTAAGAATTTTTCATATTTTCGGCGTATTCCCTAAGGGCAGTGTTGCCCGAAAGCTGAGCTCTGTAAATAATTTCGTCAAGTTTTTCGATTATATTGTCAATGCTTCCGGAAATTTTTAAATCTTCAATTACCTTGTCAATTTCTTCGTTTGTTAGCGCAGTTTGCCCGCTAGAACCCGAGCTTGAACTGGAACTTGAGCTCGAAGAATCAGTTTGCGCACTGCTCGAAGAAGAATCATTTTGGGCAGCTTTGACCGCTCCGCAGATTGCCCCAACAGCCACAGCAGATAAAGAAACGCTGAGTCCAATATTTTTACGAATTAATTTAAGAATATCCGGCATAATAACACACTCCCTCAATTTATTAAACTATTATTCTATATTTTAGCACAAACTCTTCTTGATTTTGTGAGTTTTTTATTAATATCTAAAAATTTAGACACTCTTCATCAAATTATAATGTTTAAAGAAATTCATTATAAAATTAATTTTGGGCAAAAAAATAACGCAGCCGGCAAAAGCTGCGAAACATTTTAGGAAATTCCCTTTATTTCAGAGATGTAGTTAACTATGTCTCCAACTGTGCTTATAGAACCCGAAATATCTTCATCCGCTTCAATGTCAATTTCAAATTCATCTTCAACAGAAGCGAGCAAATCAGCTAAATCAAGCGAATCTGCTTCTAAATCGGTGAATAAATTGGTTTCTAAAGTGATGCTCGATTCTTCAATATCGAATTGTTCTTTTAAAATTGATTTTAATCTTTCAAAAACCATTTAATAATTTCCCTCTTTCATTTTTTGCGGTTTTGCCGCCTTTTTTAATGATACTAATAATGTTATTAACATTATATTTGTTTGTCAAGCGCCTATTCAAAAAAATACACACTGCCTAAAATTTAAGCAATGTGAACTGTTTTAGTTTGAAATAAACCTCGAAAGAAAGCTTTTTGTTCTTTCGTTTTTCGGATTCGACAAAATCTCTTTCGGTGGAGCTTCTTCAAGAATTACCCCGCCATCCATGAAAGCAATTTTCGTTGAAACTTCTTTTGCAAAGGCCATTTCGTGAGTTACCACAGCCATGGTGAAGCCCATGTCGGCAAGTTCTTTTATAACTTTCAAAACTTCGCCCACTGTTTCAGGGTCAAGAGCTGAGGTAGGCTCATCAAAAAGGAAAACCTTAGGATTCATGGTTAAAGTTCTTGCAATGCCAACTCTTTGCTTCTGCCCGCCGGAAAGCTGGCTTGGTTTGCTGTTTGCAAATCTAAGCATTTGAACTTGTTCCAGGCATTTTTCGGCTCTTTTCCTAGCTTCTTCGGGCTTTTGCTTCAAAACTTTAATCGGGCCTATCATGCAGTTTTCAAGAACACTTAAATTATTAAAAAGGTTAAACTGCTGGAAAACCATTCCTACGTTTGAACGGTATTTATCAACATTATATCCTGCTTTTAAAATATTCTGCCCTTCGTAAATTATTTCCCCGGAATCTGGCCTTTCAAGCAAGTTAAGGCACCTTAGAAAAGTCGATTTGCCAGAACCTGAAGGGCCAATTATGCAAGAAACATCCCCTTCTTTTAAGGTGTAGTTTACTCCCTTTAAAATAGAGTTGTTTCCAAAAGATTTTTTAAGATTTTTCACTTCTATAACATTCATCTTAACTGCCACCTTATTTCTTACTTAAAAGGAATGGTTGAAGGCGCTGCTTCGAATTCTTCTTGCCCATCCATGCGTTTTTCTATGTATTTAACAAGTCTTGTAACCGTTAAAGTTAGGACCAAATATATCACCGCAACAACGATAAACGTTTCGTAAGTTCTGTAAATCGCACCTCTTATTGATTTCGTAACAAAAAACAGCTCTGTTACTGAAATAACATTCAAAACTGAAGTATCTTTTATGTTAATGATAAGCTCGTTGCACGTTGCCGGCAAGATATTCCTGATTGCCTGCGGAAGAATTATGTAAAACATAGCCTGCCAGTGAGTCATTCCGATTGACCTTGCTGCCTCCATTTGGCCCAAATCAACGCTTTGAATTCCGCCTCTAACGACTTCAACCATGTAAGCGCCGGTGTTAATCGAAACGATTATAATTCCCGCAACAGTCGGGCTAAAGTTAATTCCAATGAACTCCTGCATGCCAAAATAAATTACTATCGATTGAACCATCATCGGGGTTCCTCTGAAAATTTCAACATAACAGCTGAAAATAATATTAACAATTTTCATTAAAACCATTTTTAGTTTGTTATGCGGCTGCGGAGCGGTTTTAACCGTGCAAATTCCAAGACCTATTAAAAACCCGACCAAAGTGCCCAAAAACGAGATAAGAAGCGTCGTTCCGGTTCCTCTTAGAAACCATGTTCCGTAATTTTCAAGTATGTAAACTATCCACGAAAAGAAATTTCTTTCCAATTTAATTTCACCTCCCGATTTTTAAAAACCAAATTATTTAATGCAAGAATTTTCAACGGCTTTGTTCATCAAATCTTCTCTTTCGCTCGGGCTTATTTCTTTAAGCGCATTATTAATCTCGCCACGAAGGCTATCGCCTTTTTTAACGCCTATTCTAACTTCAATTTCATCTTCACTATATGTAAAACCTTTGCCCTCTTCAAACTCGGCGTAAGTAAGCGAAGGGTTAGTGTGCACCGCGGTTAATGCTGCTGCTTTTTCGCTAACATAACAGTCAATTTTCCCAGCGCTAAGCGAAGAAATTATCGAAGCAAAATCTTCCATTGCAGTTTCTTTCTTTGCGCCCTTCATTTGATCAATGAAATCATAAGGAATGGTTCCAAGCTGGCCAGTAATCCTCGCGCCTTCAAAGTCATTTATGCTCTTCGCACCCTCGAATTTGCTGCCTTTTTTCATCACAACAACAACATTCGAGCTGAAATATTCATCAGTGAAGTCAATGGCCTCTCTTCTGTTTTTAGTGGCCGACATACCGGCGATAATAGCGTCTATTTTGCCCGAAGTTAAAGCAGGCAACAGCCCGTCCCAATCAACTTTAACGATTTCAAGCTCTCTTCCAAGAGACTGAGCCACTTTTTTGGCAATGTAAACGTCATAACCGCAAGCATACCATCCGCCTGAAATTTTAATTCCGCCGCCCTTTGCTGAAGGCTGAATCCAGTTAAAAGGGGCGTAAGCGCATTCCATTCCAACTTTCAGCTTGGGTTTGTGGTTTTCTTCACTTCCGGAACAGCTTGTAAGAAAAATGAGCATGGTGAAAGTAAGAGCCAAGCCCAAAAAAGCACTTATATTCTTAAAAAGCTTCATTTTAACAGTCCTTTCCGAAAGTAATTTTTTTAATTATATGTGCGCAACCGATAAACAAAGTTGCGCACGCTTTCATAAGTTAATTTTAAAAATTATTATTTATCGTCTTCGCAAGATTTGCATCCGCAATCGCAATCGTCGTCGCATTCGCAGTCACAATCGTCATCACAGTCACATTCGCAATCGCAGCAGCAATCGCAATCGCAGTCACTAAGGTCAAACTCTAAAAGTTCGCCGCAGTTAGGGCAGCTCATTTCTTCTTCATCTAAAATTTCTTCAGAAATGCAAATCTTTTCGCCGCAAGTTGGGCAAACAACTTCATAGCATTCTTCGTCATCTTCGTCATGGCATCCGCAGTGGCAGTCGTTTTCACAGTCGCAATCGCAACCACATTCGCATCCGTCTTCAAAAACTTCGTTTTCAACTTCTGCTAAATCTTCGTCCATAACTTCGAGTTGATCTAAAATTCCGTCAACGTCTTCATCGAGGTTTTCAAAAGAATTCGATAAATTTTCAATAGCATCAATAATTCCTTTGAAAAGTTTGGTTTCGTTGCGGTCTTCGTCAAGATCCATGCCTGAAAGCATACCTTTTAAATATGCTGCTTGTTCTTTAATTGTCATATTATTTCCTCCTAAATTTCTTGTGTTTATAATTATTACCTACGCACGCTCAATATATTCTCCGGTGCGGGTATCAACTTTTATTTTCTCGCCTTCTTCAACGAAAAGCGGAACTTTAACTTGGGCACCTGTTTCCAAAATTGCAGGTTTTGTCGCATTCGTTGCGGTGTCGCCTTTAAATCCAACGTCTGTTTGAGTGATTAAAAGTTCAACGAACAATGGCGGCTCAACAGAGAAAACATTTCCTTTGTAAGAAAGGACTCTGCAAGTCATATTTTCTTTCACAAATTTAAAGTTATCGCCCAGAACCGATGAATTAATCGGCAGTTGCTCGAAAGTTTCATTATCCATGAAGTAATAAAGATCGCCATCATTGTAAAGATATTGCATATCCTTGCGCTCAATAAAAGCTTCCTGGAATTTTTCACTTGGGTTAAAAGTTCTTTCAGTTACAGCACCTGTAATAATATTTTTGATTTTCGCTCTAACGAAAGCAGCTCCTTTTCCGGGTTTAACATGCTGAAATTCAACAATTGAAACAACATTTCCGTCAATTTCAAATGTAGAACCGTTTCTAAAATCGCCTGCAGCTATCATAAGTTTCCTCCTTAGTAAATTAAACGCCTTTTTAGCGCATTATATAAAGCCATTTTAAACCACTATGCAGATATTTCTCAAAATAACACCGCATGAATCTACGCGGCGAAACTGGCATAGTGCCCGAGCACCATTATAGTGCCAAACCCATTATAAAATGAATTTGAAAAAAATTCAACACCTAAGTTAAATTTTTCGGCAAATACTTATAGTCAAAAATTAATAGTTTCAAGCAAAAAATTACTTCAAAAACAAGATTTTTAACTATAATTAAAATCAAACGATTCACGGCTTTTCAAGCTGATTCTACCCTTTGCCGCAGTAAATGTCAAACTATGACGTATTTATCAAAATTTTTGGATTTTTAATCCCAGAAAAAGCCTCCTTAGCAGAGGCTTTTCTTTAAAAATTATTTTTCTAATTTTAGATGTTCTTTTTCTAAACATTCCTTGCACATTTTTTTACCAAGAGGTGCCCAAGGTATTGACTTCGTTTTAAAAGGTTTCCCACATTTTGAACAAAAATCTCTTCTTTCAACCACCGGATCGCCAATATGCAACGGCTTAGGCTCAACTTTTCCTCCAGCAACTTCTTCGGTAAGGTTCTCGTTTAATTTTTCTTTTTCCATAACATGAGTCCTCCTTTTTTAAGCTTTCGTCTATATTTTATATGTTTAAAATAGTTTTGTCAAGCATAAATTTATTTTTTTGTAAAAAATATTGTTTTTAATAACTTATAATTTTCTAACTACTGCGCTAAAAATTGATGATTAACATGCTTGCAATATGGGCAGATAATTTTTCCGTTAAAACCAAACGATCTTCCGCACTTAGCGCATTTAAGCTTTATAGCAAATGAGCCTTTGACCTCGTAGTCCATTCCGCCTGAAACTTCCTCGATTAATTCTTCGCTTAACTCCTGTTTTTCCATGTTCATCACCCTTTTTTTATATCCCCGAAAAACTGCTTTGGAATCTTATCTATATTTTTTATAGAACTACTCTCAGGGTTAGCATATCCGCATTACGGGCAGATGCATTTATCGCTACGCCATGCTATGTTCATCCTTTTGATTTCACTAAAATCTCTATAATGAATCATATCTCCATACGCAGCATCTGAAAATTTTTTGCCGCACTTGGCGCATTTGATATCAATTTTCGCCGTCAAATTAAAAATTTTACCAATAACTTCCCGGAATATATCCTCCGGAAACTTTTTCGGTTAATTCTTCAGTTAGTTTTTCCTTTTCCATTTTAATTTCTCTTTTTTGTTTCATACTTTTATATTTTTTAAATACCTAATTCTTTTTTGGAATTAATATGTCCACAATGCGGGCAGGCTCGCCTTGTGCGTTGCCCTTCGTAATATGCCTAATCCATAATTTCCGTCTGCTTCGCCAATCATCTTTGAAATATTCAAACTCTTTCCCACACTTGGCGCATTTAACATTTATCTTATGTGATTCGGCATGATCAAAAATCTCCTTATGCTTGTGGCCCAGCTCTACCCCCCTTCAACAACTTCTTTAGCTAATTCTTCAGCTAGTTTTTCTTCTTCCGTATTCATCCCTCCTTTTACTTTTTAGACTTTTATTTTATATATTTATAATAATTTTGTCAAGTATAATTATTTATTTTTTGTGATAAATTACATTTGTTTTAAAAACTTGATACTGAAAATTGACGAAATTACAGTGCGGGCAAGTTCGGCGTTCATTTTGCATTGCTGCATATTCTTTATACGTCGCAGGCACGGGGCGGTCATAAGTAATCACTAATTTGAAAAACTTAGCACAACTCATGCATTCAACCTCCGTCACTTCAATGAGCTTGTGCGTTATCGTTTGCACTTTTTGCTTTGAACCTCCCGATATTTTTTCGGTCATTTCTTCAGTTAATTCTTCTATTCCCACTTTTAAATTTCTCCATATAATTTGATTTAGAAGCCTTCTAAGGCAATATGCTTTTGCTTGGGTATTTTGCTTTACAGTCTGCGCATAGAAAATATTTATGAGTTTTTTCTTTCTCTTTTTTTATATTCTCCCAACCTTTTGAGCTAACAAACACTTTAAAACGTTTCCCGCAATATTCACAATAAACTCCATGATATAATTTCACGATACTTAATATTTTATCTTTAATATTGCTAAAGCTAAAATTAAACCCTCCGGAAACTTTTCCAAGAAGCTCATTAGAGATTTCTTCTTTTTCTTTTTTCATAAAAATTTACCTCATGTTTAAGAATTTTAAGTTATTAAATTAATAGTATAATTAAAACCTCCATTTTCGTGGAGGTTAACACATTAAAATTCTGGTCTGCTATAAATTTTTATTGCGAAAACGCAATCGCTGCAAAATCTACCTTTGTATTTATCTTCAACATTTTTGTCGATTTCTCTAAATTCCCTGCCGCATCTTTCGCAATATTTCGGTTCAGGTTTAGAAGTACTATTTTCCATGCCTCCGCTAACCATAGCATTTTCTTTTCCGTTTAATTTAGTCATTTTTTGTTCCTCCTCAGTAAATTTAGTAAACTAAGAATTTTTTATCAAATCAATTAATTTCTTCTCGATTTCCTGGGCGTTTCCTCTGCCTCTTGTCTGCCTCATAACAAGGCCAAGAATTGATTTCAAAGCTTTTTCTTTGCCGCTAAGGTAGTCTTTTACTGCGGCCTGACTTGAATTTATCGCTTCGGTGCACATTGCGGTAAGCTCTTCTTCCGAAATACCTTTCATGTCGCTTTCAGAGATAAATTCTTTAACGCCTTTGCCCGTTTCAAGCATTTTTGAAAGGGTCTTTTTCGCTAAATTCATGTTGATTTTATTTTCTTCAGTCAATTTAACAAGCTCGCTGAGCTTAGCAGGAGTTATCAAAATTTCAAATTTTTCTTTTTCGGATTCCGTTTGAATGCTTCTGAAAATCTCGCCAACTATGAGGTTCGAAACCGTTTTGGCGGATTTAAGCCCTACGCAAGCTTTTTCGAAAAAGTCCGAAACATTTTTGTATTTCGTCAAATGCATGGCGTCTTTTTCGGGGATTCCAAGCTCGCTTATATATCTTTTCATTCTGTCGCCAGGCATTTCCGGCAAAGATTCTTTTATTTTTTCAACTTCTTCTTCGGTCAAAACAATTTCAACCAAATCAGGGTCTCTGAAATATCTGTAATCTTGGGCGTCTTCTTTGCTGCGCATGCTCTCGGTCGAATTCGTTGCTTCGCAGTATCTGAGCGTTTGCTGGATTACTTCTTCGCCGCTTTCAACGAGGTCAATTTGCCTTTCGTATTCATAATCAATAGCTTTAGTCATGAAAGTTATAGAGTTCATGTTTTTAATTTCGGTTCTAGTTCCGAATTTTTCGCTTCCTTCGGGTTTAACCGAAATGTTAACGTCGCAGCGCATGGAGCCTTCCTGCATTTTGCAGTCTGAAACGCCAGCGTATCTTAAAATATTTTGAAGTTTTTCAACATATTCCTTCGCTTCATCTGAAGAAGAAATATCCGGCTCAGTGACTATTTCAATGAGCGGAACCCCGCCACGGTTGTAATCAATGTAAACGTCTCCGCCGTTATGAACAAGTTTGCCTGCGTCTTCTTCCATGTGAATTCTGTTTATTCTTATCTTTTTGCCGCTCGAAAGCTCAACGAAGCCATCTTTGCAGATAGGAATTTCAAACTGAGAAATCTGATAAGCCTTTGCAAGGTCGGGGTAAACGTAGTTTTTTCTGTCCATTTTCGACCTTAAATTAATCTTGCAGTTCGTTGCAAGGCCGGCTTTAACGGCAAAGTTAACTACTTGCCTATTAATCTTCGGGAGAGTTCCCGGGTGGCCAACGCAAACGGGGCAACAGTGCGTGTTTGGCTCTGCTCCAAAGTCATTTTCGCAGCTGCAAAATATTTTCGTTTTAGTTGAAAGCTCAACGTGCGTTTCAAGCCCAACAACTAAATCATATTTCATATTCTTACCCCCATATTCAAGTTTTTGTTGAAAGCATACTCGGTGTAAACTTCAAATTGATGCGCGATGTTAAGAATCGTTGATTCCGAGAATTTTTTGCCGATGATTTGCATTCCCACAGGGAGGTTTTTAGAGTCAAACCCGCATGGAACCGAAACCGCCGGAAGCCCCGCAATGTTAACAGGCACCGTGCAAATGTCAGCCAAGTAAACTTCATCCGGAGTTTTGTAGCTCTTGCCAATCGGGAAGGCCGTTACAGGCGAGGTAGGAGTTAAAATTGCGTCATATTTTTCGAAAGCTTTTGCAAAGCCGTTTGAAATAACTTGCCTTAATTTTTGGGCTTTGCCGTAGTAAGCTTCATAATAGCCCGAGCTAAGAACATAGTTGCCGAGCAAAATTCTTCTTTTAACTTCGCTTCCGAAGCCTTGGCTTCTAGTTTTGCAAATCATTTCATTGATGTCTTTGTATTCTTTCGCTCTAAAGCCGTATCTAACGCCGTCAAAACGAGCTAAATTCGAAGAAGCCTCAGCGCAAGCCAAAACATAGTAAACCGGCAATGCACATTTAGCCTCAGGCAAATCGAAACGCTCTATTTCAATTCCCATGGATTTATATTTTTCAATAGCTTCGTTTAAAGCTTTCTCAACTTCTTTGTCAATTCCTTCGAAATATTGGTTAGGAATGCCGAGTTTAAGGCCTTTGACGCCCTTGTTCAAAGAATCGAAAGTTTTTTCTCTTTTAACCGGGTTGGAAGTTGAATCCTTCGGGTCATACTGCGAAATTTCGTCGAAAACGACCGAAACATCTTCCACGGTTTTGGCAATCGGGCCAATTTGGTCAAAGCTCGAAGCGTAAGCAATCAAGCCGTAACGCGAAACCGCGCCATAAGTAGGCTTAAGCCCAACAACACCGCAAAAGCTAGCCGGCTGGCGAACTGACCCACCGGTGTCTGAACCAAGGCCGTAAGCAGCGATGTTTCCTCCAACTGCAGCAGCGACTCCTCCCGAACTTCCGCCGGGGACATAGCTCTCATCATGTGGGTTTTTCGCCGGGCCAAAAACCGAAGTCTCGCAGGATGAACCCATTGCGAATTCATCCATGTTAGTTTTGCCGAGCAAAACCGCATTTTTGCTTTGAAGAACCTGCCAAACGTGCGCGTCATAAATTGGAGTGTAGCCTTCTAAAATCTTCGAGCAGCAAGTCGTTTCAATTCCTTTGGTTGAAATGTTGTCTTTTATCGTCATCGGAACGCCCTCAAGAGCGCCGAGTTTTTCGCCCGAGCTTATTTTGTCATCCACTTTTTTGGCGGCATTTAAAGCGGTCTCTTCGCACACTTTAACGTAAGCATTAAGGGAGCTTTTTTTAATTTCTTCCAGATATTTTTTAGTAATTTCTTCGCAGGAAACCTTTTTTTCAGCAAGCGCACCACTGATTTTCTTGATGGTTCCTTCGTGTTTATTTTCCATTCTTACGCACCTCTCAAAGCGATTATTTTGATTTGCTAAGGTAGAAAAATCCGTCTTTTCCACCGCCAACATTACTCAGGATTTCTTCTCTCGGATATGAAGGCACTATTTCATCTTCATGAAAAGCATTGCAGATGTCATCATGCACGTCGCTTATTTCAGCGAATTTTTCAATGCTATTCATGCTGTCAACGAAATTAATCATAGAGCTGATTTCTTTTTCGCCCGTTTCGAGCTCTTCTTCGGTAAGATAAAGCTTCGAAAGATTAGCAATCGCTTTTACTTGCTCTTTTGTAACCATAAAGATTCCTCCTTATTTGTGCTGACCTCTTATCTTAATGTGAACTTCTCTAAGCTGCATTTCAGAAACTTCTGAAGGTGAACCAAGCATGACGTCTTGCGCATTGCTGTTCATCGGGAATGCTATGATTTCCCTTATGTTTTCTTCGTCGAGAAGAAGCATTATCATGCGGTCAACTCCAGGAGCCATTCCTGCGTGAGCAGGTGCACCGAATTTAAATGAATTATAAAGTGCGCTGAATTTATTTAAGATGTCTTCTTCGGTGTAGCCCGCAATTTCAAAGGCTTTAAGCATTATTTCAGGGTCGTGGTTTCTAACTGCGCCCGAAGAAAGCTCGATGCCGTTGCAAACCA
Organism: uncultured Oscillospiraceae bacterium; assembly: GCA_900554335.1. Lineage (GTDB taxonomy): Bacteria > Bacillota > Clostridia > Oscillospirales > Acutalibacteraceae > UMGS1491. The sequence goes on along the minus strand of USGT01000004.1, from coordinate 36,471 downwards.
AGTCATATTGATAAGCAAGAATATCAAGCGGGTTTTTGTTTTTGAGTGCGTCGAGGCCACCTTGAGGCATTGAAAACGGGTTGTGAGTAAAGATGATTTTGCCAGTTTCTTCGTCTTCTTCATACATCGGGAAGTCAACAATGAAACAAAATTCAAATCTGTCTTTGTCAATAAGTTCAAGGCGTTTGCCGAGTTCCGTGCGGATTTGGCCTGCAAATTTAGCCACTTTTTTAGCTTCGTCAGCAATAAAGTAAACAACGCAGCCTGGTTTAATAGAGCATCTTTCGGTGAGAACTGCACGTTTTTCATCAGGAATGAATTTGTTAATCGGGCCGCTAAACTCGCCATTTTCGCCAACTTTTATATATCCAAGGCCTTTCATTCCAATTTCAAGAGCGAAATCTTGCATTTTATCGAAGAATTTTCTCGGTCTTGAAGCCATGTCAGGAACAGTTATCGAACGAACGACTTTTCCTTCGAATGCTGCAAAGCCTGAATTTTCGAAAATGTCGGTTATGTCAACGATTTCAAGCGGGTTGCGAAGGTCAGGTTTATCAGAGCCATATTTAAGCATTGCTTCCGAGTAAGGAATCTTAACAAAAGGCTTTGAAGAAACTTTTTTATTAGAAAATTTAGTGAAAGTTTCGTAAATTACTTCTTCAGAAACTTTGAAAACATCTTCTTGAGTTGCAAAAGACATTTCAAAATCCAGCTGATAGAATTCCCCTGGTGAGCGATCTGCACGGGCGTCTTCATCCCTGAAGCAAGGAGCTATTTGAAAGTACTTGTCAAAGCCGGAAACCATCAAAAGCTGCTTGAAAATTTGCGGAGCTTGCGGAAGAGCATAGAACTTTCCTGCGTGCTTTCTGCTTGGAACCAAGTAGTCTCTTGCACCTTCAGGCGAAGAAGCAGACATAAGCGGGGTTTGAATTTCAGTGAAGCCGAGCTCATGCATTTTGTTCCTTAAAAAGTGAAGAATTTCAGACCTGAGCTGAATTTTCTTGTGCATAACTGGGTTTCTAAGGTCAAGAAACCTGTATTTAAGGCGAAGCTCTTCTTTAGTTTCAACGGAATCTGCAACTTCAAAAGGAAGCATGCTCGTGCATTTGCCTACGACTTCCAAACTCTGGCATTTAACTTCAACCATTCCCGTTGCAATTTTCGGGTTTATATTTTCTTCGGTTCTTCTTTCAACCCTGCCAAGAACAGAAACGGTGCTCTCGCGGGAAACATTTTTGATCATTGCTGAGTCGTTAATAACAACTTGAACATAACCAAAATGGTCTCTAAGGTCAACGAACGTAATTCCGCCATGGTCACGAACGTTTTCAACCCAACCTGCTAAACGAACTTCTTCTCCAACCATTTCTTCGCTGATTTTGCCGCAATAGTGCGTGCGGTATTTGTTTTGAATGTTCATATTTTCCAATCCTTCCTAAGTGTAAAAATTCAAGTGATGAAAGATTTTTTCTTAATCCTTCTAAAATTAAAAACTACCCTTCATTATATCATTATCCTATAGTATCTTCAAACATTTATTTTTAACGTGCAATTCTAACATAAATTTTACCGCAGATTACAAAAAATAAAGTGAATTTAAATAAACTTTACATAACTTGTTGATTTTTTGTAATTTTTTGTTATAATTAATTAAGAAACACTTTTTACACAGTTTTTAAATCGAGAAAAATGGGAGGCATTTTATATATATGCGGTTTTACATCCCAAAACATAATAGAAAATCGTTTCTGAAAAAAATCTCATTACCGCTAACAACGAGTTTTTTATTCGCAGCAACAGTAATTTACTGGAACAGCAGAACTTTTGGACTAGCCCTTGAATACAATGGCCAGCAAATCGCAACCGTTCAGCGCGAAGAGGTTTATGAAAAAGCAAAAGAAATGATAAGAAGCCAAACACCGGTGGCTGAAAAACACAGGATTTCAAACGCAACCCCACACATTAAAATAGCGGAAGTTGAAAAAAACAAATGCATTGAAAAACCTGAAGAAATCAAAGATAAAATCATCGAAAAATCAAGCGAAATTTTAGCTCCGGCATACGGCGCATATTTGGAAGACAAATTAATTGTAGTTGGAACTTCAAAAGAAGAAATTCAAAAAGCTTTAGACGAAATCTTGAGCGAAAACAAAGCTAATTTAGAAGATGCAACAGCCACTTTCGAAGAAAACATTGAAATAAGGCAAGGCCTCTTCCCTAATTCAAAAATCGAAAGCTTTGAAAAAATAAAAGAAGCTTTAACTTCAAAAACAGAAGTTTCAAAACCTTACACAGTTGCTGAAGATGACACTGTAGTAAGTATTGCCGAAAAATTCGGTATTAGCACCGAAAAGCTTTTAAAAGATAACGGGAAAACAGAATCTGATTCAATTTACCCCGGCGACACTTTGAATATAATCACACTTGAAGATTTGCTTCACGTTAAAGTCGTTGCGAAAGAAACAATTGAAAATGAAATTCCTTTTGAAAAAATAACTAAAGAAGATTCAGGGCTCGAAAAAGGCAAAGTAATCGTTGACAAAGAAGGTTCAAACGGCAAAGAAGAAGTAGTTTACTGCGTGACTTATTTAAACGGCAAAGAAACCGAGAAAAAAGAAAGCGCAAGAGAAATTAAACTCGAGCCAACCGCTGAAGAGCAAACCATCGGCACAAAACAAGAAGAATACACCTGGCCTGTGCCTTTCACTAAAAACATAACAAGCGGATTCGGCCCACGCTGGGGAACCTTTCATTATGGAATTGACATTTCATCAGCAGGAGTTGACGGAACCGACATAGTTGCAGCAAAAGCAGGAACTGTTAAAGTTGCAAAAATAGGAAGCACAGGTTACGGCAACCACATAATAATCTCACACGATGACGGAACCGAGACACTTTACGGCCACTGCAAAAGCCTTTGCACAAGTGTTGGAAAAAGAGTAAACCAAGGTGAAAAAATTGCATGTGTAGGTTCAACGGGGCAATCAACCGGGCCACACCTTCATTTTGAAATTAGGATAAACGGCAAAAAAGTAAACCCAACACAATACGTTAAGTAAAAGAAAATCCACCTGTCAAAACCAGGTGGTAATTTTATTAATGAATTTTCTCATCACTCGTAACATTAATTTAGACTTCTTTGAAAAATAAACGCAAAAGTCTGCAGCTTGCTATATGTGCATTTTTGAAAACTTCATATGTTGGTTCATTTTGACCAAAATTTTTGTATTTATTCCACGTTGCAAGTGGGTATGAATTTACGATACCTTCTATGTCGTCAAATTCTAAATTTATAACATTAGAATTTTCTTCGAAAAACACATCAAACTCAAAACCATAGCTTTTTTCATCCATCTCATTTTCATATGATGTATGAACTCGTTTGAAGCTTTTGAAATCTGGTTTATTATGCTGCCAATTGCTCCAACCCAAAAGATGTACAGGGCAACATAAATCCTGCATATAATGCAGCGAAGCACCAAGCTCTCTGATCGATTCAACTTTATTCGTGTTAAATAATTTTATTGCCTTTCTATAGTGCATAACTGTGCGCAGTAAAGCATTATCTTTTGTTGTCAAAAAATCTTCAATTTTATTGTATGTTGTAGGCATCGGATTATAAAAATGCCATTTAAAAATCCAACTTTTCTCTTCTGTATCAGGTTCATTGCATGCTTTCAGAAGCACTTTTTTTAACTTTAATCTTTCTTCAAGATTATTAAATTTACTGAAAAACTTAGTTTTAACAAAAGCGCTGCGTGTTATTGTGCTATGCGTTCTACCTCCAAAACACAAAGCCTTGGCGGGAAGCAAAAGGGTTAGTGCGAATGTTAACGAAAATAATTTTTTTATAGTATGGAGCATTTTGAATCATTTCTAGCTGGGTTATCTATATCTTTATCAAATACCTTTATTTCTTTGTCTTCATTTAAAGAATCATACAAATTTCTTTGTTTTATAATAAATCTTATTCTTCCCCAAAAGTTTTCGCCTAAATCATTGCTATCAATTGTGCTGCCTATATTTATTCTCTTTTTTGCAGAAGTAGCAACTCCCTCAAAATCGCAAGTGTCAACATATGCTTTTTCAAAAGATTTAACCTTGTCACATAGTTTATCAACGTCAATTGCATCATCGATTTTTGTAATCGCTAAGAGAACCGGTAAATTTGGGTGAACTTCATTAATTACGCCTATCCATTTTACAAAATTTTGTTTAAAGACAGTATTAAAGCCAAGCATTGCATTTTCAGAAGCATCTATGGTAAGAACCGCTATATCTGCATCCTTTAATCTATGTACTACTATTGCATTTCTAACCTTGTCACGTCCAGAAGTATCATACAAATGGCAATTTATATCTTTATCGAAATATCTTAAATTGCTGCAAAAAACGTTTGCTGCTTCAGTGGCACTTCTATCTTCATAATCAAAATAAGTATTAGTCGCTGCTGCTCTTAAAGCTGTTTTCCCGGAAGCATAAAGCCCTACAAAAGCTATATTTAAATTTTTTGTTGCAAAAGCGCTATTTTGCAAAAGCATGAATCCTAAAACAAATAAACAACTTAATTTTTTTAATATTTTCATTTTATATCTTCCTCACTTATTAATTTTTAAATAATTTTAAAATATTATCTTTGTTAAGCACGCAAATGCCTGCAGCAATCACAGAAGCTGCTCCAATTGCAATTCCAACTTTATGATTACTTACGAAATCACACATTGTTCTTGAAGTTTTTTTTTTGAATAAACACTATTCTTACAGTAATAATCATAAGAATTTGCCAAATCGACTATTTTAGATTTAAGTCTATCTACCTTTGAATTTCTTAATGTAAAAAATCCTAAAAACTGGCACTCATCAGAAAAATGTATATCCCGCTTACTCCCCCAGCCAATTTCAGTGCCCATTCTTTCTAGGTTGCAAGTGTAATTGGCAAGTTTGTTAAAAAAGTCATCCCTGCAGTCTACATTTTCTCGGTTAGTGCAACCAACGATTAAAACTTGTGTATAATCAGGTTTATGATCGCAAATGAAATCAAGAATATTTTTCATGTCTTCTTTAATCTTGTCCATTTCTTGATCTGCATCAACTGTGGCCAAAATGCCCTTAAATTCAAATTTTCCTAGGTAAGAACTGTTAATTTTACCGTTTTCGATGTAACCGGCTATTTCTTGACTATTACTTCTGTAATCAAGAGTAACTGCAAGATTGATGTCATTTTTTTCATCGCAATTAGCGCAATAGTAGGTTCCAAGCATTCTTTCTTCTCCGAAAAGAATTTTCGTAAATTTGCGCTGCGATGCCTCTGTTCCAATAACCAAAGCATTCTCAACCTTTTTTGCTGCAAATACGCTAGGCATACTCGTAACCAACGTGAAAATTCCCAAAATAGCCGAAAACAATTTTTTTAATCCTTTCAATTTTTTTCCTCCTTGAAATTAAATTTTTATGCTCCAACTTCGTTTAAACATCTTATTTACATATTTAACTAGAGTTTGCACAATTATATCTTAACATTTTTTACCATAAAAATATATTGATATTTATCATAAACTTTTAAAATTTATTAATAAAAAATTAGTAAAAACCAAAAAATAACATAAATTATTGATAAATTAAACCCATCTGTACTTTAAAGTTAACTACTCAGGATTTATTAACCCCGAAAGCGCCTCCAGCCAAACTAAAAACCACGGTTAGCCCACCTTTCAAAGCCGAAAAATAGCTAACGCCCTCATTTGAAACTGCCAAAGAACCAACAACAAACAAAATGAAAAGGAAAATTCCGCAAAAAAAGCCGTAAATAAGACCTTTACTCTTTGCAGTAAACCCAGCTGCAAACCCCGAAACAAACGAGCTAACCGCTAAAATAACAAGACTTAAATATTCAAAAAATTCTTCGGGCAAACTCTTACTCTTTAAAAATAAAAAACAAACCAATGAAATCATCAAAAAGCAGCAAACAATTCCTGCTAAAACCCCGAAAATTATGGGTTTTAAAGACAAGCCTGATCTATAATTACTCTTCATGTTTCCTCCAAAATTAACCTTTAAAATAATATATTTCTGGTTTTATAATTTATGACAGCAAAAAAGCCGCCATAACGGCAGCTTCTTTAAATTTACGTTAAATAATATTAATTTTAATTCCTTCGTTCCCAAATGCACGTTTAACAGAGTTTAGGAGATTACTTGGAACTGTAATTTCTTCAACTTGACACATGTTGTTAACCAACAATTTCCCAAAACACCCTTCACTGACGCAATAACCAAAAGCGTTCAAACATAAACTTCTAAGATTTTCTGATAACACAATATGGCGTGCCTTAATAAAACACAATGCACCTTTTTCCATTCTTTCAACAGTGTCAGGAATAACAATATTGTTTACTTGCGAATCATTTAAAATTCTAGTACAACTGCAGCACATAGTATGAATTATAGGCGAACCGATATAACTAATTCCGTAAGGGAGTTCTAAATTTTCAATTTTTCCAGTTTTTTCGTCTTTAAGCTTGCTGTAATCCGGGTAAAATTCTTTGTCTCCCACACAAAGCACAGGGCCTAAATTTATTCCGCCTTCTTGCTTAAAATCTACTTTTTGGCCGTTTGTTAAAGCATCCACAATAGCTTCTTTGAGGCCTTTAATGTCAAAAGCACTTTTTAATTCGAAATTTTGGAAAACTTTTATTCCTCTTAAACTTCCTTCTTTAACCTGTTTTTCAACCCTTTTAGGAACAAAAATTGCCTTTAAACTATGGTTATTTTTAAATGCTTCAGTATTTAACTCATAAAGATTATTAGGCGAAACTACAACGCTATCAACTAAAATATTTTCAAATAAACCGTCGGAAATATATATAAGAGTTTCAGGAAGAATAATCCTTCTAATTTTTTTGCCTTGAGAATTTGCATTTTTAAGAATATTTTCAAAAACTCCCGCTTCGATTCTCCTGATGCCGTAAGGAACTTTTATTTCTTCAATTTCGCCTGTTTCTTTATTAACGAGTTTGTCATATGCCAAATTAAAGGATTTATCCATCACTTTAATTTTAACGGAATTATCCGCATGGTCAATTTCCAAACGGGTGCTATCCTGGTGATATTTCCAAAATTTATCATCTGTTGATTCTATTTTTTCCAAAGCTTCTTTTAAACCGTCAACTTCAAAAACGCCTTTTAACTCAATTTTGTTTTCATTCGCCTTAGCTCTAGCCGCTGCTGATAAAGATACATCATGCGGGCAAGCACTACCGCTTGGAATCTGCGAACCAAAAACTAAAACTGAAAGCATGCCTGCGGAGAGTTTTTTCATAATTTTATTATTCATTAGGCAACATCCTTTCTGCGGCTTATTATTTTTTGTTTAAGATATTATTATAATAACATAAAATTTATGATATGTCAATAATAAAAAGCCGCCATTACGGCAGCTTCTTTAAATTTTTATTAGATTAAGTTAAATTCTGTTTTTGTGTTATTAAAAATGCCTTTAAGTTTAGGCTCAAATTCTGCTGGAGCTGTAATTTCTTTTATATTGCACATAGTACCCATAAAAGTATTTCCACAACCAATTTCTTTTATAGTCCAGCCGAAAGCTTCACGATTAAAATACATAAGATTTTTCGATAATACAAGATGGTTCACATTAATATGGTAAAACACATATTTATCTATATCTAAAACAGTGTTAGGAATAACAATTCTTTTTATTTTTAATGGTTTCTCTAAGCCATGAAACCCTTTACACATATCAAAAATTAAAGTAGAGCTACCAAGATGCTTAATTCCGTAAGGAAGTTCTAAATTTTCAATTTTTCCAGTTTTTTCATCTTTAAGTTTACTGTAATCAGGGTGGTATTCTTTATCTCCGACACAAAGAACCGGTGATGAACTAGTCCTATTATTTTCAAATTTTATATCTTTTCTATTTGCAAGAGCATCCATAATATCGTCTTTAAGGCCTTCGATGTCAAAAGCATTTTTTAACTCAAAATCTCTATAAACTCTGATGTCTTTATTTTTAATATTTGCTTTAACTTCTTCTTCGAATCTTGCAGGAACGAAAACTGCACCTACGTTCAAAGCGCCTTCTAACATATTTGTAGCCAATAAGTAAGGACGGTTTGATTTAAACACAATAGAGTCAACTGAAACATCTGAAAGCGCACCCTGGTCAGCCCATCTAAGGCTTTCAGGTAAAATGATTTTCTTGATCTTTTTGTCTTGTGCATTTGCTTTTTTAAGAATATCTCTAAAAACACCGGCACCTATTCCTGTTATGCAATTAGGAATTTCTATTTCTTTAATTTCGCCTGTTTTTTCATCAATAAGTTTATCATATGCAAGCTCAAAAGATTCGTCTTTTACTTTAACTACAACGCAGCCGTTGTCAGATTCCAGCTTGATACTACCGAAAATAAACTTCATCTTATCGTTGAGGTTAACGCACTCGCAAGCACGCATGGGCCTAGCCGTTATGCTTTCTAAAGCTTCTTTCAAACCAGGAACATCAAAAATGCCTTTTAATTCAATATTGTTTTCATTCGCCTTAGCTCTAGCCGCTGCTGATAAAGATGCATCATGCGGGCAAGCACTACCGCTTGGAATCTGCGAACCAAAAGCTAAAACTGAAAGCACACCTGCTGCAATTTTTTTACTAATTTTGTTACTCATTAAACAACATCCTTTCAATAACTTATTGATTTTTGTTTATGATAGTGTTATTATATCATCAAAAGTTTAATAAGTCAACAATAAAAAATAACCGATCCCTTTAAAAAAAGAGATGGCTATTTCATGAATTTCAACCCGCTGAAAGCATTTGAAGCCGCAATCTGTCGCTTATCATTGCAATAAATTCGGAATTGGTTGGCTTGCCGCGAGAGTTATGTATTGTGTAACCAAAATACGAATTAAGAATATCAACGTCGCCGCGATCCCAAGCAACTTCTATAGCATGGCGAATTGCGCGCTCAACGCGAGAAGACGTTGTTTCAAAATTTTCAGCAACTGCAGGATAAAGCTTTTTAGTAACCGAATTAATTATTCCCGGGTCTTCAACAGACATTTTAATGGAATTTCTCAGATAATGATAACCCTTTATGTGCGCAGGAACGCCAATTTGATGCAAAACTTCAGTTATTTTAATATCTAAATTTTCGGCAGCTTCTGTGTGAATTGAAGTAACTATATTTTTGGGCAATTCCGAAGCCGGACGGGTTTTATAAGAAATTTTGAGAATTTTTTCGATTATATCTGAATAATTAACAGGCTTGACTAAAAAGTAAGAAGCACCGGCGGACATAACTTCTCTTTCGAGAGAGGGTCTTCCGAAACTTGAAATGACTATAAAAGTTGGCATTTCAACACGGTGGTTTTTCCTCACGGCGTTAATTATTCCTATGGCATCAATCCTTGGCATAAATAAATCCATAAGTACAATATCCGGGGAAGAATTTTCGATGATTTCTATAATTTTAAAACCATCTTTGGGCAAAAATGACAAATCCATTGAATAATGTTTAAACATATCCAGTGCTTCACGATCGAACTCGATGCAATCCTCTGACGTTAGTATTTTTAACGTATTTTGCATAATTTTTCCTCCTGAAATATTATTTTATGATATTTATATTTACATAAATTACCAAATTTGTCAATAGTTTTCCAGTAAATAAACATTATTCAGATGAAATGTCAAAATATTTGAACTTTTAGGAGGCGTTTTTATATCTTGATTCAAGAAAAAGGTTGGAATTTGTCAGCATTGTTTCAGCGAAAATAGCATAACCTTTGGCCGGATTATTAACAAAAACATGCGTCACAGCGCCAATGAGACCACCATTTTGCAAAATAGGACTACCGCTCATGCCTTGCACTATTCCGCCGGTTTTTTCTAAAAGACGAGGATCTGTCACAGATATCTTCATATTTTTGGTAGGAATTGTAACATCATAATTAATCGAGTCAATATTTATATCATAAAGTTCTGGTTTGCCGCCTTCAATTGTAGTTAAAATTTGTGCAGCGCCCTTTTTAACCTTTTGCTTCATTACAACATTTACTTCGCTGCCAAAGCCAAAATCACTGCTCAAATTTCCGTAAAGCCCGGTTTCATTATTAACGCAAATTTCCCCAATTGGTTTAGGGTCCGTGAAACAACCTTTGAGCTGGCCGGGCACTCCTTGGCACCCAGGGACAATGCTGGTTATTTGAGCGCCAACGATTTCGCCCCTTGAAAGCGGCAAAAGCTCGGAGGTGTCAACATCGCATATTCCATGCCCAAGCCCAGCAAAAATGCGGTTCTTACCGCTGCAAAAAGTAAGCGTTCCTATGCCCGCTGAGCTATCTCTAACCCAAATTCCAATACGATATTTATCATCTTCGGTTGATTTCAAAGGCTTCAAATGCGTTATGAATTCTTTGTTTTCGCGCATAACTCTAAACTCAATTTCACCACCCGATGAATTTTGAATAATGCTTTCAAGGTCGTCATTGCTCAAAACTTCTTTATCATCCGCCGCTATTATAACGTCGCCCTTGCGAATCCCCGCCGCAGACCAAGGTTCAACCATTCCTTCATCCGATTTAACGCTTGAAGTCCCGATGACTACTGCACCTTTAGTGTAAAGCTTCACGCCAAAAGGCACCCCGCAAGGCGTAACTTTAGCGCCTTCGCAAACATGCACTTTCACGCTTTTCACAGGGAAAATATTCATGAACTTAAGCGTCGCCATATAGTCATCGCTCGGCTCAAAACCGCTCATTCCCGTGCTAATGCACTCTTCCGGGAAGCTATCCGGCACAACTGAAAAAGGGTAAACCGAAAAGCTTCTGCTTTCCCCCGCGCTGATATGATAAACATCCGGGAATTTCCCCGAAATATAAGATAATCCGACATAAAAAACAGGAATTAAAATAATAACCAAACAAATTAAATATTTAGCCCACTTTTTCAAATTAAGTCACCTCTTTAGCATAATTTAAAATGTAAAAAACTGGGGAAAAATGTATAAAAATAGTTCTTAATTTATTATTTGCATTTTAAGTAAAATTCACAAAAGAAAATGTTGGCTAATTAAGTGACATTTTTTTAAATATGTATTAGAATTACTCATATAAGAAATTTAATCTTAAAAATTTACAAGGAGCTGAAAAAACTTTGGAAAAAAGTTGTTTTGAAACCATTGCAAATAAATTAGCTGAGGAAATTAAAGAAGCAGAAATCAAAAAATTAGACGAAAATACTTTTGAAGTGAAAACTCCTCAAAAAACCTGCGAAATAAAGGCTGACAGAAACAAAAAAGTAATTATTTTGGAAGCTGTTTCGGAAGATTCAAGAAAAGCTCTTTCTTCCTGGATGTTTGACGAAGGAAATATTTCTCAAAAAGATTTGAAATTAATAATCTCAGATTTCAGCGAAATTATATCTCAAAAACCAAAAAAAGAATTTAAACAAACTAAGAAAAAAAGCTCAAAAGGCGAAAACGGCATGACGGGCCTTTTCTTCGCCAACAGAATGGTTAATATCTTCCCTGAAATAAAAGATAACATCAAAGAAGAAAAAGAAAATTACAGCGAATTTAGGGCTGTTAAATTCACAAAAGAAATCATCCTGCCGAAAATAAACGAGCTTCTTAACACTAAAAAAAGCGGCTCACCAGAAGTTAAAAAACTCGGCAAGCTTTTAAGCGACCTTTATTCAAACGCTGGGCTCGACGTTAGAAGCATTATCACAATGGTTGTACTTAATAACGTTGAAAACGAAGAAAGCCTTAGAAATAACCTCGGCGAAGAATTAAAAACTGCCTGGAATTTCGCAAAAAAATACAAAGGAAAGAAAGTTAAACCCGAAAAAGAAAAGAAAAAATCGTGGATGGCCAAAGCGCTCGAATACCAAAACGAAATGGAAAATCAAAAATAAATTTAAAAAAGCCCTCCTTTTTGGAGGGTTTTTCGTTTAGTCTGTGAAGCATTCGCTAGTATAATTAGCGTAAACGGCAGGAAATTTGCCAAGGTAATCCGCTATTTCACTCATAAGATTTTTAACTTTTTCATCCTGAATTTTCGCAGAATTTCTAACACCATTGACTTTACATTCTGCAGCACCGAAAATAAATTTCCTAAGAGAGTTATTGCTTTTGCTAAATTTTTTCATATTTTCTTGGCAGATTTTTTTGTTTTCAGCAGACTCTAGCCTTACTAAATCGCGATAAAACTGCTTTGCACCACTTGAAATTTTCTTCAAATAAATGTTCGATATACTCAAAAGCCCACCTTCAGAAAAAGTTTTCGTAAACTTAGTGCACACATTGTCAAACTCCTTAACCGCTATTTTAAGCTTAGAAATGCACTCATCCATCACTGAAAACTTATCGGTAAAATTGCTTTTCTTTTTAACAAAGGTTTTGTAATAATCAAGATTTATATTATCATATTCACCTAGTTTGGTTTCTTTAAACTTTTTTAAAACTTTTTTTAAATCCTCGGCAAATTTTTCCGCATTTTTTTCAGATTTTTTATTAGAACTTTTATTAATAATCGACATGTAATATCAGCTCCCTGCAATTTTATATATAAAATTAATATATTTTTATATTATATCGATTATTTTTTGGCTTGTCAAATAAAAATTCACCTGCTAAATTAAACAGGTGAAAATTTATTTATCTGTCTTCGATTACTTCCAAAGCCGGGAGTGGTTTTCCTTCAAGGAACGTAAGAGATGCGCCGCCGCCGGTTGAAATGTGAGTCATTTTGCTTGCAAAGCCAAGTTTATAAATAGCTGCTGCAGAATCTCCTCCACCGATAATTGAAATTGCGCCGCTTTCAGCAATAGCTTTAGCAACTGCGAAGGTTCCGCTTGCGAAGTTTTCCCATTCAGAAACGCCCATAGGTCCGTTCCAAACAACTGTTCCAGCGCCTGCAATAGCTTCTGAGAATAATTTTGCAGTTTTTGGTCCGATGTCAAGTCCCATCCAACCGTCAGGAATCTTATCAAAAGAAACTACTTTGTATTCAGCATTAGGATCATATTCTTTTGCAACTTTAACATCGATAGGTAAAAGAAGTTTAACTCCTTTTTCTTTAGCTTTTGCCATCATGTCTTTTGCAAGGCCGAGTTTTTCTGTTTCGCAAAGTGAAGTTCCCACTGAATATCCAAGAGCGTTAGCAAATGTGTAAGACATTCCGCCGCCGATGATAAGAACGTCAACTTTATCGAGCAAGCTGTTAATTACGCCGATTTTATCTGAAATTTTTGCTCCACCTAAGATTGAAACAAAAGGTCTTTTCGGATTGTTGAGAATTCTTGACATAGTTGAAATTTCTTTTTCAATCAAGAAGCCGTATCCAGCTGGCAAAAGTTTTGCAACTCCTGCAGTTGAAGCGTGAGCTCTGTGTGAAGCTCCGAAAGCATCATTTATGCAAACGTCAGCCAAACTTGCGAGTTTTTTAGCAAATTCAGGGCTGTTGCTTCTTTCGCCGTCTTCGAAACGAATGTTTTCAAGCATGCAAATTTCGCCCGGTTTCAAGCTGTTTACTATTCTCTTTGTGTCTTCCCCTGCAACGTCTTTAGCGAGTTTTACGTCTCTGCCTAAAACTTCTTTCAAATACTTTGCAACAGGTTTCAAAGATAATTTATCTTCAAAGCCATTTTTCGGTCTTCCTAAATGAGAGCAAAGAATTAGTTTAGCATCATTATCGATGAGGTATTTTATTGTTTTTAAAGATTCATCTATGCGTTTAGTGTCAGTTATGTTTCCTTTTTCATCAAAAGGCACATTAAAGTCACAACGTAAAAACACTCTTTTACCCTTAACGTCAATGTCTCTTACAGTTTTTTTGTTCAAGTAATCCAAATTCAGACATCCTTTCTATATTATCGTTAATTTTGAAACTGTATTTTCTAATTATACAGTAGTTTTAATAATTTTTCAAGTATCACTTAAGCAAAGCTTTATTTGGCTTGCTTCATAACTTCATTTATGCAGTTTTCGCAAACATTTTTGCCCTTAAATGTTCTCATTGCCTCCGAGTTGGAACAAAAAATGCATTGAGGCTCATATTTTCTAAGAATTATTCTGTCGCCGTCAGTAAAAATTTCAAGAGAATCCCTGGGCTCTATGTCAAGAATTTTTCTGAGTTCCATAGGAAGGACAACCCTCCCGAGCTCATCTACTCTTCTTACAATTCCAATTGATTTCATACCCATCTTTTAATACACTACCCTTTTAAATTAAAATTTGAGAAATCTCACGATTTCTCCAGGCACCTAGCCCTATCTAGAATTCTACTATTTTTTTTAGCTTTTGTCGAGATATGTTTTTCACCATAATAATCTAGGTTTTTTAGTAAAAAATAGTAGACTTTTAACATCATCAGTAATATTCTCAAACCCGCACTACTATCTATTTTATAAGGTATTAAACTTGAAAAAATGCATTGGAAGGTGCAAAAAATATGATGAATTATATTTGGGGTTTCTTTTTAATTTCAAGCGTAATTTGCGCGCTTTTAACAGGAAGAACCGCAGAGCTTTCAAACTCAGTAATGGCCGGCGCTTCAGATGCTGTGGAGCTTGTGATTTCAATTCTTGGAATGATGGTGCTTTGGACGGGGCTGATGAAAATAGCTGAAAAATCAGGTTTAACTTCGATTCTTGCCAAAGTTTTTTCGCCTATAATTAGATTTTTGTTCCCTGATTTCCCGCCTGACAGCCCTGCCGGAAGAGCCGTATGCATGAACATAACCGCTAATTTGCTTGGGCTTGGCAACGCCGCAACGCCCTTCGGAATAACCGCAATGAACGAAATGCAAAAGCTAAACAAAAACAAATCCACCGCAACGAAAAGCATGATTATGTTTGTGGTGATAAACACAGCTTCACTGCAGCTTTTTCCAACGCTTCTTTGCACCATACGGCAAAAATACGGCTCGCAAAACACGCTAGATATCCTACCTTGTTTGTGGGTTTCTTCGCTTGTAGCTTTAATCATTGGGATAACTTTCACAAAACTTTTTGAAAAAACGGAGAAAATTAAATGAGCAATTTGGGATTTTATGTAATACCGCTGATGATATTGACAATAATAACATTAGGTTTTTTAAAGAAAATAAATGTTTTTGACGCCTTTCTTTCAGGGGCTGCCGAAGGAGCAAAATCCTGCATGGGGCTTATTCCTTCATTAGTTGGGTTAATCGTAGCTGTTAGCATGCTTAAAAGCTCGGGTGCGTTTGATATTTTCACCTGCGCTGTTTCGCCTATTTTCAAATTTTTAGGCCTCCCTGCAGAAGTTGTTCCCATGGCGCTTTTAAGGCCTGTTTCAGGCAGCGGCTCAATAGCAATTTTGGATAACATCCTAAAAACGCACGGGCCCGACAGCTTCATAGGCAGGCTTGCCTCGATAATGTCCGGCTCAACGGAAACGACTTTTTACACCCTTGCGGTTTACTTTGGAGCGGTTAAAATAAAAGATTCGAAATACGCCGTGCCTTGCGCAGTTATTGCCGATGTGGCGTCAGTTGTAATGTCTTTAATTACCTTAAAATACTTTTTTTCATGAAAATTACGGAGGTTTAAAATGAGGCTCGAAAACGAACTTGACTTTGTCACCGGAGGAGCGAAAATCGACAAAACAACCCAAGGAAAATTCAAACGAACATTTAATTCTCAGATGTGCAACTGCGGGCTTTTTGAATCATCTTTCACGAAATGCAGCGTGAACATTTGCGACAATTGCCTTTGGTCCCGTGCACCGGAAGAAAACACCAATGTAACTTACTGCACCAAACAGAAAACCACCTGAAAAATCAGGTGGCAATTTTTATTTATCCAATATACTTATTCAAATATTTTTTGACATTTCTAAAGTATTTTTTCCCTTCAGTGATGTGTTTTTTATCTTTCGAACAAACGGCGACCAAACACATCAATGCAACTTTACACGCGTCCATAGCAAGGTCTCTTTTTTCATTGAAAATTTTAAATTCAAAAAGTCCTTTTTTCTTTTCCTGCGAAGCAAATCTCTGAATTTTAATTTTTCCTTCCGTTTTCAAGTAAGTTATAGCTAACTCAGCACTTTTGCTAACAAAATTATCGTATTTTTTAATATACTCCTCCCTTTCCATAGAAGCATCTATATTAAAAGAATCGCTAGGCGATTGAGATTCAATTTTTCTTATTTTCTTTATGACTTTGTCAATCAATTCCTTGCGCTTTTTATTTTTCTCTCCCTTGGTATTTTTTAATTTTGCAATCTGAGATTTAGTACTTAAGAAGAACTTACTTAAATTAAACTTTTTATCCTTTGGATTAGCTAGCGGGAATTTTGAAGTGTCTTTACCCATAAGATTATTCAATTCATGCAGCATACTATTGAGTTCTTTAGCATCTTCTTCCTTAAAACTAGAAGCGGAAATCTCGCCGCTTTCCAAAGCTGCTATTGCGGCTTCAACCTTTAAAGATCTGTAGTTTTCAAGAATTTTTTTGCAAAATCTTCTGTAAGCGCTAAATCGCTTTTTATTCTTAACGCTGCCATCTTCAAGGCGGCAAATCATCATGAGGGCACCTTTCGTGCCGTAAATTTCTCTCATCTCACCCAGTGGAATAAATTCATTTTTACCTTTATACCACTCAGAATATTTAACCACTTCCGCCTCAAGATATCTGGCATTGCCTATCTTGGCTTTAATGTAATTTTTTACTTTACTTTCTTTAGTTTCATTTTCTTCAAGTTTTTCTTCCTTTAATTTTTCCAAGCTTTTAAATTCCTTATTGCTATTATTTGCTAAATATCTCAAAGAATATCCCAATTTCTCCATCTGTTTTATTGAACTATTTGCCTGAACATCATTATCGATTACTGATGAATAAAAATTTTCTGAAATATCTTTAAATTTACTCTCATATTCATCACACAGACTTTTCATTACAGACTTATTGTTTTTTAAATTTTCAACTTTTTCTCTTACATCTTTTTCTATATTATTAAATTCATTAATTCTTCCTAACTCTTTAGCCATATTGCCTTTTACATGCTCTATTTCCTTTATCATATCATCTATTTCATCTGGAGATATACCACCATTACAAATATCATCCATCTTCTCAAAAATATTTTCTCTTAATTCTCTCCATTCTTCATATCCTTCTTTTCCTTTAATCTTATTTACTTCTTTATCTAACTCATTACTAAGTTTTAAATATTTATTATAGTTTTCTAAATCCTCACTTACATTAGATAAAACACTTCCTATAGCTTTCTTATATTTACGCATTTCTTCTTCTCTATCCTTGTCATCACTACCTCTAGCAATTTTGTAACATTCTGCATAACGATTGTATTCCTTCATCTTTTCATTACAATACTTTTCATTTAATTTATCCCATATTCTATCTTTAGATGTTTGTAAAAACCACTTGTTCACAAATTCATTTAATTCTTTCATTGGCATTTTTTCAAAATCTTCAGTGGTAAGTTTCATAAAAGCTCCCCCTTATTATTTTATATTTTGTATGATTTATAACTATACCTTTATTATATACATATAATAATGTTTATCAAGTAAAATTTTATTTATTTTATATATTTTTGCAAAAATAAAATCCACCCGAATTTTTTCAGGTGGAATCTTTTTAAATTATAACTCACAAGAGCAGTGGTCATCGTGGCATTCTTCGAGCTTGCCAACGATTGGTTCAGGGTCTATGCCCTTTTTGGTGTAATAATCTGCCAAAGCAGCTTTTATGGCTTGCTCAGCCAAAACCGAACAGTGAACTTTAACCGGCGGGAGGCCGTCAAGAGCTTCCATAACCGCTTTGTTGGTCACTTTCAAAGCGTCTTCAATGCTTTTGCCCTTAACGAGTTCTGTCGCCATAGAGCTCGTTGCAATTGCCGCGCCGCAACCAAAAGTTTTGAATTTAACGTCAACGATAATACCATCTTTTATTTTCAAATACATTTTCATTATGTCGCCGCATTTTGGGTTTCCAACTTCACCGATGCCGTCAGCATCCGCGATTTCGCCAACATTCCTTGGGTTTGCAAAATGGTCCATAACTTTTTCACTATAATTCAATTTTTAATCCTCCGTTTCGTTTTTTATAATTCTTTCCCACAAAGGAGACATGCTCCTCAAACGCTCCACGATTTTTTTAACTTCCGAAACCGTATACTCAAGCTCTTCCATAGTGGTTGATTCATCAAGCGAAAGCCTGAGCGAACCGTGAGCAACTTCGTGCACAAGCCCGATTGCAAGCAAAACATGGCTAGGGTCAAGCGAACCTGAAGTGCAAGCTGAACCCGAAGAAGCGCATATTCCAGCAGCGTCAAGCAAAAGCAAAAGCGATTCGCCTTCAATTCCTTCGAAAGAAATGTTAACGTTCCCCGGCAGCCTTTCGGTTCTGTCACCGTTTAATCTTGAGCGCTTAATTTTCAAAAGTTCGGTTATTAAAAAGTCACGTTTTTTCTCAAGATCTTTGTTCTTTTCGTTCCTGTTTTGCATTGAAATTTCAAGCGCTTTTGCAAGGCCAACTATCCCTGCAACGTTTTCAGTTCCAGGCCTTTTGTTGGATTCCTGCGCGCCGCCTTGCATTAAATTAAGAATCCTAACGCCTTTTTTAACGTAAAGTGCACCAACGCCCTTCGGCCCGTGGAATTTGTGCCCCGAAAGCGAAAGCAAATCAATATTTTGTTCTTTAACGTTTATCTCCAAATGGCCAACTGCCTGAACAGCATCCGTGTGGAAGATAACGCCTTTTTCATGGCAAACTTTGCCTATTTCGCTTATTTTTTGAATGGTTCCTATCTCGTTGTTGGCATACATCACTGTGACTAACGCCGTTTTTTCGGTTATTGCAGCTTTAACGTCTTCAGGGTTTACAAAACCGTTTTTATCAACGTCAAGGTAAGTTGCTTCAAAGCCTTCTTTTTCAAGTTCTTTCACGGTGTGAAGCACTGCGTGATGCTCAATTTTCGAAGTTATTATGTGATTTTTGCCCTTTCTAAGCTGAGCAAAAGCCACGCCCCTTATCGCCCAGTTGTCGGATTCCGTTCCGCCAGAAGTAAAAAATATTTCATTTGAGTTAGCACCCAAAATTTCAGCAACAGTCTGCCTGGATTTTTCAACTTCTTTTCGTGCGTTTCTTCCAATGCTGTAAATGCCCGAAGGGTTGCCGTAATTTTCTTTCAAAATGGGCATCATTTCTTCCAAAACTTCACTTTTAAGGCTCGTTGTGGCAGCGTTATCTAAATAAATTTTTTTCATAAACTTGAAAAGCTAAAAGCTTTTCTTTTCACCACCTTTAAAATTCAATTTTCTTTGAAATGTAATCTTTAAGTGATTCAATTTTGATTCTTTCTTGTTTCATTGTGTCTCTATCTCGGACGGTTACGCAGCCGTCTTCTTCGCTTTCGAAATCATAAGTTATGCAAATTGGCGTTCCGATTTCGTCTTGCCTGCGATATCTTTTGCCGATTGATCCAGCTTCATCATAATCCACCATAAAGCACTTTGAAAGTTCTTTTTTAACTTCTTTTGCTTTTTCCGAAAGTTTCTTCGAAAGCGGCAAAACGCATGCTTTAAAAGGCGCAAGTGCAGGATGAAGTTTCATTACAGTTCTTTTCTCGCCTTCGATTTCTTCTTCAGTGTAAGCGTCGCACAAGAAAGCAAGCGCAACTCTGTCCGCTCCGAGCGAAGGCTCGATTACATAAGGAATATATCTTTCATTTGTTTCAGGGTCGAAGTAATCAACTGTTTTGCCTGAGAATTTTTGGTGCTGTTTTAAGTCAAAGTCGGTTCTGTCCGCAATGCCCCAAAGCTCGCCCCAACCAAACGGGAACAAATATTCAATGTCTGAAGTGGCGCTTGAATAGTGGCAAAGCTCTTCTTTTTCGTGGTCTCTTATTCTGATGTTTTCTTTGCTCATGCCAAGGCTAAGAAGCCAATTTTCGCAGAAATTTTTCCAGAATTCAAACCACTGGGCATCCGTGCCAGGCTTGCAGAAAAATTCAAGTTCCATTTGCTCGAATTCTCTTGTTCTGAAAGTGAAGTTTCCTGGAGTAATTTCATTTCTGAAAGATTTGCCAATTTGAGCAATTCCAAAAGGAACTTTCTTCCTCATGCTTCTTTGAACATTGCTGAAATTAATGAAAATTCCTTGAGCAGTTTCCGGGCGCAGGAAAATTTCGGATTTTTTATCTTCCGTAACACCTTGGAAGGTTTTGAACATAAGGTTGAATTTTCTAATTCCCGTGAAGTTTTTGGCCTTGCAATTCGGGCAAGAAATTTCTTTTTCTTTGATAAACTCTTCCATCTGCTCGGAAGTCATTCCGTTAGGGTTAAAGCCCGCATCTTCGATTAATTTGTCAGCTCTGTAGCGAGTTTTGCACTCTTTGCAATCCATAAGAGGGTCCGAAAAACCGCTAACATGGCCCGAAGCCTCCCAAACTCTTGGATTCATGAGAATTGCGCAGTCAAGCCCAACGTTTGTTTCCGATTCTTGAACGAATTTTTTCATCCAAAGTTTTTTTATGTTATTTTTAAATTCAACTCCAAGCGGGCCGTAATCCCACGTGTTTGAAAGGCCACCGTATATCTCAGAACCCGGAAATATGAATCCTCTGCCTTTGCAAAGCGCAACTATGCTATCCATACTCTTCATAATAAGTATCCTTCTTTCTAAAAAATTTATTACAAATGAAGTTATAAATCTAAATTTCAAACCCAAACGGTTCAAAATGCCAAAAATCAGCTGAGCCTTTTAGCATGCTGATTTTCTGAACTAAGACTCACACCCAATACTTTATCATATTTCGAAACCGAATTGGGAACAAATCTTCCATATTTAATTATAATATTTTTGAATTTCTTTAATTCTCTAATTTCTTCCCCGATTTCATCAGGGTAATAGCCCGTGTAAATCACGAAATCATCGTCGCAGCCATGGCTTCTGAAATAAGCAATAAGGCTCACAACCTCGCCAAACTGCAAAAGAGGCTCAAGGCCGCCAAGAATGACAGCCTGAGTGATGGGGTTTGAAATGTATCTTTCAAAAATGCTTTTAACCGAAACTGTTTTATTCGGGAGCTTTGAAATTTTCATGTTTTGGCAGATGCCTATGTCCATCCCTAGCTCCTTCAAGCATTTAAAATCGCACGAAACCGAGGAAATAAGCATTGCCGGCTTTTTATAATCTTGGAAATTTTCGTCAACTATTTCCTTAACCCTCATTGTGCAAGAAAGTTCATTAAAACGGGTGTTCATTTAAATCGAACCACTTTCTTTTTTCAAACTCTTTTTTGCGTTCTCTGCTGTATGCCGAAACAGGAACTAAAAAGCCAACTATTCTCGAGTAGGTGTCTGCCGGTTTTTCGCCGCATTTTGGGCAAACTTTCGAGAAAAACGCATGCTCGTCTTTGCAAACTGAAATTTTGCAGTTGTAAGCAAAGTAAATTACTCCAGATTTTGCAATGTGGTTAAGAAGCTCCCAAGCTTGCTCTTCGTTTGCGAATTTTCCTGCCAAATTGATGTGCGAAATCTGGCCGCCGCCGCATTCTTTGTCGAGTTTTGCACCAAGTTTGACTTTTTCATTGAGAGTGCATTTTTCCATCAAAGGAATCCACTGGTTTGAATAGATGAAATATTGTTCTTTTTCAGGGTAAAGCTCAGCGTCTTTGCCGCTTAAAACAACGTTTGCTCTTTCAGCCGGAACTGCTTCAACATTTATGCTGTAGTCAAATCCATAGGATTCTTTTTGCTCGTTTATTACGCTTAAAATCTTAGAAGCAAATTCAAGGCCTTCTGGTGAATAAGATTTATTTTCAAATTCGTCTGTGTTAATTAAACCGAATTCATAAAGCGCTTCATACATAGCGGTTATGCCGATTGTATTATATTGTTTCGAAAGCTCGATCAAACCTGAAGTGTAGTTCGGCAAAAGGCCTTCTTTGATGTTTTGCTTGATGATATCTCTAACAACGTCAAGGACTTTAACGCAAACGTCGATTCTATTTTTCAAAATTTCAATGAATTTTTCTTTGCTTCCTTCAGCTTCAATTGCGATTCTTCTGAGGTTTATGGTGTTAACTTGAACGCTTCCAACCGATAGAGAAGTTCCTCCAACGGAATTGATAAACGCATTTAATTTCGAAGTGTTTGAAATAAGCCTGCAGCAGTTTGAAAGGCTTGAAACATCGCTTCCAACATAGAAATTGCTGTCATACCATTTCATGTTGTGTTTATTGCACCATCTTGCAAATTCTTCATCCACGAATTTTCCGTCTTGGAATAAAAGCGAGTAAGTTAAAACCGGGAAGGTCATCATGGTTTCTTCGCGAATTTCGGAAACAACTTCCATGAAAACTTTTTGGTGCTCAATGATTTGTTCAATGTGGTCCATAACCAAATCGCCGTTCGGGAACTGCCTTCCGCCGAAGAGTTCGATTAAGTAGTTTCTGTCCATAACAGTTATGTTAGAAAATGCACATTCGGTAACTCTTAAGTACGGCTGATTAAGGTCATAAATGAATTTCTGGAAGCATTGTCTTCTGTAATATTCCGGGTCTTTGAGGAAGAAATTGTTCTTAACGTCGTTGTACCAGAAATAATAAGAATAAAGCAAATAGCTCGGGAGGCCAACAGCGCCGCTGCTGCGGTTAGCAGTCCAGCTTATGAACTCTAAAACATGGTCGTTAAAAGTCGTTAAATGCTGGCAAGGAGCTGTTTTGAATTTATTAATGAAGAAAAGGCCGTTTTCAACGAGTTTATCAAGGTCATAAGCATAGCAGTAAGGAATGAAAGAAGCAGTTGAAGAATTGTGAAGATAAAACTGGCCATTCCATTCGCCTTCAAGCCATTTTTCAGCGAGTTCCGAGCCGTATTTTGCAGAAAGCTCACCGAAGATTTTATTATACGACAAAAGCTTAGTGTGCGGTTTAACCATATCCGAAAGAAGTGTGCGCACGTCAAGCGTGGTGCTGTTTGCGTTTGCGTCTATAGTTGTGTCTGCAACGCTGCTTGATTTTATAAAATTATCGATAAAATCGGTGAAATTAAGGTTAGAATTAGAAAAGCCATTCATAAGCGAAAATTTTTCGCCGTATTTTTTAACCATCTTGTTTATGCAGTCCGCAAAGCCCTTGTGCAAATTTAAATTAATGTTCATTTTCATTACCCCTATCATTTATCCATTTGAAAGCATCTGCAAAATTCATGAATTTATCGCCAACCTTTAAAACAGGATAGCTTTTAAAACCTAATTTTTCCAAAAGCTCGGCATCTTCGCTTTCAGTGAAATTTAAATTTTCTTTTTCGAGTTTAATTTTTAAAACTTTGCATTTTGGGCAGCCGTTGCCGTAAAGTACGATTTCTTCCATCTGATTCCAGCTCCTTTTTAAAATTTTTCCTTAGAAATGGTCTTAAACGGCAGGACTACTTCTAACCATTTAAAACCAACAAAAAAATCAGTTATAAAAAAATAATATGTACATGAAACATCAAAAAGAGTAATATTAATACCCCACATATGGTGAATACTTCGTTATTATAACACCGTATATGGGGCTCTGTCAATAAAAAATATATTATAAATCGTTTACTAATACTGTTCAATTTTTATCTTATTTTTACCGTAAGCTTAATCAGCCTTTACTCACAACTATATAAACTTCAGCGCCATAGTCAAGAACATCGCCGGCTTTGTGGTCTTGATAGCCTATAACCGTTCCTTCAGCAAAATCTTGGCTGCTCTGAGAAACTTCAATGGGTTTAAATTTTTCATTAGTCAGCATTAAAGCGGCTTCCGAAAGTTTCTTGCCCTCGATGTTAGGCAGCTTGCGCTTTGAAGGGCCTTTGCTCACGGTAACAGCAATTATCGAGCCGGAATACATTTTTTCGCCGTAATTAGGCGTTTGCGAGATGATGTTTCCTTCAGGGGTTGTGTCGTGAAATTCTTCTGACAAAACAACAACAGAATAATTATTAGCCGAAGCTGCGGCGCTTTTTGCAGCGCTAAGACTCTTGCCCACGAGCTGCGGGACGTCAATTTTTTCTTCTGCGCTGCTGGTTTCTTCAGTTTCTTCTTTCGTTTCGGCAACGGTGGTTTCGGATGTTTTCGGCGCTGTGTCGGAATTTATTTTTTTGTCTTTTATCCAGAACCAATAAACGCCAAAGCAAACCGCTAAAATCACCAAAGAAAGCACGCAGGAAACTATTCCCAAAACTCTTCCGGTGTTATTCGAAGACTTAGGCTCGCTCCTTGAAAATTCAAACTCTTCAGGCTCGTCATAAATATTTTTAACCTGCAAAACAGGCGAATTTGAAATCTCAAGCCTAAAAACTTCGAAGGAAATTGTTCTGCTGTTTGGGTGCACTCTAAGGGCATTTGCAATAGCCGAAATAACTGTGTCTGGCAGCTCTTTCATGATGTTAGAAGGCATTAAAAGGCGGTCTTTCTTTTTTCTTTCAAGCGCCGCAAGAGGGTATTCGCCCGTCAAAGCAAAGAAAAGCGTTGCTGCAAAACCGTAAACATCCGTGCTTTCAGAAATCTCAGAGCCCGCAATATATTGCTCCAAAGCGCTGCAACCTTCAAAAAGTTCGCTGCTTTCAAGGCCGTTGTTCGTTCTTAAATTAGCAGTCGCAAAACCTACTAATTTAATTTTATTTTCGCTTGTTATCATCATGTTGCAAGGCGCTAAACCTAAGTGATGTATTCCCGCAGAATTCATCTTGCTAAGCGGCGAAATAAGCGGCATGAAAAGGCTCCTTGCTTGTTTCCAGCTCATTGCTTCACCGTGCGACGAAAGATACTCATCAAGGCTCGTTCCTTCAACCCATTCAAGGATGATATAAGAAGTGCCATTTTGCTCAAGAATATCGTAAACCGAAGCAACGCATGAAAGGTTCCTAAACCTCGCAATGCTTCTGAAATATTTAAGGAACTCTTCGTTCAAAACTTTAAATCTATTTTTAAAACCAGGCTTGTCTTCAGTTTTCACTTCGCAATCTGCCCCGCGGTAGCAAATTTCAGAAGGGAAAAACTCCCGGACGTAAACTTTCGAATTTTTAATAAAATCATAGCCAATGTAGCTAAGCCCCTCGGGGTCTTTTTTTATTCCGTTTCCTATTATATATCTCTCGCCCAAAATTTTCTTTTTAGGCAAAAACGGTTCGGGTTGCTCGGCATCCCTTGGTTCCTGGCAACGCGGGCAGATATCTTCGTGGTTTTCAAGGCGGCTCATACAGTTCATACACAAATCAAGCATAATTAAAGTCCTCCTCAAGTGCAAATATTTCAATGTTTATTTTTTTCAAAATTTTCTATAATATTTCTAGCTTTATTTTCACTTTTTGAATAAAATTTGTCAATATCAAATTTGTTTAAATAATCAGTGCCTTTTAGAGTGATTTCGCCCAAAAGTTCTCCGCCTAAAATTTTAATAATAGGGTTAATTTGAGCCAAAATAACGGGCAAATAATCAATTTTTCCCGAACCTGCAGTGAGCAGAAGAACAAATTTTTTATCAATTTTGTTTCTTTTGAAATAATAAGGCTGGAAACGGTCAAAAATCGCCTTGAGCGGTGCAGGAAACGAAGCATTGTAAACAGGGCTTGCAACCACGATGACATCACTGGAATTAACCAAAAAATTAATTCTTTCCATGTCATTAAAAACGCATTTACCACTTTTGCACTTTTCGCACCCAATGCAAGGCCGCACCGCTTCATCATAGCTATTAACCACAGTAACTTCGCAATTTTTATCTAAAAACGCAAGAAAAAAATCAAGAAGCCCACGTGTGAAACCATTTTCATGAGGTGAACCAAACAAAACAAGAATTTTCATTTTTATTCCTCCTCAAAATCAAGAATTGGTGCGGTTTTATTGCTGTTAAGGTAAACATTTTGGGCAATTCCTATTCCGAAATAAAGGCATGAAGCCGAAGAACCCCCAACGCTGAAAAACGGCAGCGTAACGCCCATCACGGGCAGCAAACTAAGGCACATTCCAAGGTTAAAAATCGTTTGAGAAACGATTATCCCTATTATTCCAAAGCAAATCAAAGCGCCCGTTTCATCGCCGCAATTTTTCGCAATAAACCCAAGCCGAAAAATCAAAAAAGCAAGCAAAATTAAAATAAGCAAACAGCCAAAAAAGCCAAGTTCTTCGCCTGCCGCCGCAAAAATAAAATCGCTTTCTTGCACGGGCACAACGCCGTTTGCAACTCTCGGGCCGTTAAAAAGGCCTCGCCCAAAAAGCCCTCCGGAACCTATCGAAAGCATGCCCTGAATTTGCTGGTAACCCATGTTAAGCGGGTCGGCTTCAGGGTTCATTTGCGTTAAAATTCTTTTCTTTTGATAATCCGCCAAAACGAAATTCCACAAAACCGGCGCGCAAAGCGCAGCAAAAACGAACAGCGCAGTGAAATATCTGAAAGGAACGCCCGCAATGAAAGCCATTGTTAAAGCTGTGAACATGAAAATAATCGCGGCGCCGTCATCACCCTGCAAATGAGTGAGCAAAACCGGCACAAACGCATGAAGCGCAACGAGAAATACATCTTTAAGATTTTTGAAATTACTTTCTTTTTTAACTTTCGCCAGGTGGTGCGCAAACGTCACGGTGAAAAATATTTTAACAAGCTCCGAAGGCTGGAAGGTTATCCCTCCGGGCAGCCTCAGCCAAGCTTTGGCGTTTATTCCCATGGAGCCTTCAACTTTAACGCCTGCAAAAAGAGTGCACCCTATCAAAAAAATTCCAAAAGCCGCAAGCCATTTCCAAAATTTAGCCAGGGTTTTGTAATCAAAAGCTTGCAGAAAAAACGCGCCCAAAAGCCCGATTAAAACCGACAAAAGCTGGACGCTGAAATAATTAAAAGTTTCCCTTGAAATGCTTTTCACAAGCAAAAGACTGTAAACGGAAATAAAGCCTATCAGAAGCCAAATAAGCTTGTTGCTATATTTCGCGGAATTAAAAAAAGTTTTGTAAAAGTCCATAAACGCCAACCTACCCCAGTTATTTTCAGCGAAATTTTCTTACAAAATAACTCACAAAGAATATCATCGCAGAAACCAAAACTATGGTCGAGCCCGCTGATGTACCGATATAATATGAAATGAGTAAGCCCGATATTCCTGAAATAAACGAAAAACCAACCGACATTAAATGGTAACTTTTCATGTTCCTGGCAAGGTTCCTCGCAGAAGCCGCCGGAAGAACCAAAAGCGAATTTATCATCAGCATTCCAACCCATTTAAGCGATATCGTTACTATTATGGCTATTAAAACAGAAAATAAATTCTTGTAAAATCTGACATTTATCTGCTTGCTCGCCGCCATTTCGCTGTTAAGCCCTGCAAGAAGAAGCTTGTTAAACGAAACAACCCAAACCGAAATAACAACCACGAGCGTCACGGCAAGCATTATGATTTCGTTTTTAGTGATTGAAAGAATATCTCCCACGAGATAAGAAGAATACTTCCCAAGCCCGCCACTAAGCGAAAGAATGAAGATTCCAAGCGCAATACCGGCTGAAGAAAAAACTCCGATTATAGTATCAGAAGAAGAAGCCTCGGACTGCATTATAACCGAGATTCCAAGCGCAAACAGAACCGAAAAGCAAAGCATCGCAAAAGAATAATTGCTAACGCCCAAAACAACCCCGATTGCAATTCCTGTCAGTGCGCAATGCCCGAGGGCATCGGAAAAAAACGACATTTTGTTATTAACGATCATCGTCCCTACAAGGCCGAAAAGCGGCGTTATAAGCAAAATTGCCAGAAAGGCATTTTTCATGAAAGTAAAACTCACCCAAGAAAAAGGCAGCAGACTTTCCATAACCGAGTAAATTACTTCCATATGTCTTTTCCTCCATCCAAATCAAAACCAAAGGTTTCTCTCACTTTTGTGCTCTGCGAAAGCTCCTTTGCACTGCCAATTTCTTCAACAGTATGGTTAATAAGCGCATAAGAACTTGCATATTTTGCCACGTGGCCAAGGTCGTGCGAAACTAAAATCACTGGCATGTGATAGTCATTGCGCATTGAATTTATAATGCTGTAAAAACTGCTTATTCCCTTTCTGTCAACTGCCGAAACAGGCTCATCAAGGATTAAAATATCAGGTCTAGGGTCAAGCGCAAAAGCAAGCAAAACTCTTTGAAGTTCGCCGCCTGAAAGCCTGCCGATTGGACTGTTAACGTGAGTATGAACTCCAACTTTTTCAAGAAGTTCAAGCGCTCTTTTTTTCTTGCCGTGGCCAAGCCAAACCGGAAGCTTCGAAGAATTTGCGCAAAATAGGTCCATAACTGTAATTGGCGTGCTTGAATCAAAGCTAAGCCTCTGCGGGACATAGCCTATTTTCGGGTTTGATATTTTATTGCCGTTTGAATCGAAAAACTCGATTTTACCGCTGTAAGGCACGCTGTGAAGAACGGCTTTAAGCAGGGTTGTCTTCCCGGCGCCGTTTTTGCCAATAAGCGCTAGGGTTTCGCCGTGGTTAGCCGTTAAAGTAACATTATGAAGAATTGTGTGGCCGCCTTTTTTAACATATAAATTCTTGATTTTTACACTGCAGTGGCACTCTTTCATTTTTCAAAATCCCTTTTTTCAAATTATCTTAGCGCTTTTTCAAGCACCTCTAAATTCTTTTCCATTGCGTTTAAATAAGAATCTGCTGAGCCGTCGCCCGTAACCGCAGGGTCAAGCGCATAAACGCTAACGCCCGTTTCGGATGCAATTGTTTTCGCGGTGTTTTCAGGGTATTGAGGCTCGGTGAAAATGCATTTCACGTTTTTGGTTTTGATTAGATCAATTGTGTCTTTAATCTCTTTTACCGTTGGTTCTTCGCCGGGTTCATGATTTATAACTCCAACGATATTAAGCCCGAATTCTTTAGCAAAATACGGGAAAGCTTCGTGGAAAGTTATGATATTTTTATCTGTAGTGTTTTCAAGCCCTGCAATTATTTTGTTTTTCAAAGAACTTAATTTTTCGGTGTAAATTTTTGCGTTTTTCTCGTAAAGCTCAGCATGGCTCGAATCAAGCTTTGCAAGGCCGCTGCTGATGTTTTCAACTTGCTTCATGCAGTTGCTCACCGACATCCAAATGTGCGGGTTTTCTTCGTGGTGGCAGTGCTCGTGCTCGCTTTCTTCTTCGTCTTCATGATGATGGCATTCGTCTTTCAAAAGTTCAATGCCTGTGCTGGAATCAACGATTTTAACCTTCGGCAGCTCGCTTGTGATTTTATCAACAAAAAGCTCCATTCCGCCGCCGTTTATCACGAAAGCCGAGGATTTTTCAATTTTTTTAAGGTCGTCCGATCTAAGCTGGAAATTATGCAGGCAACCTGTGTTATTTTCGCACATATTCACGACTTCAACACCGGGAATATCCTTGACGATATTAAGCGTCATAACATAAACAGGGTAGCATGAAGTCACTATTTTAAAATCGGACTCACCACTTTTTCTGCACCCTGAAAAAATAGAAACTAAAAATAAAATAGCTAATATAAAAGAAAACTTTTTCAAATTTAAAAACCTCACAAATAGTATTCGTATAACTATAATAAGGTTTTTTCGCAAATAAGTAAAGCTAAACGCAAATATTGTTCTTTATATTCTCGAAAACTTTCTTGCCTATTCCCTTCACGTTCATTATTTCTTCTTTATTTGCAAAGCCGCCGTGTGTTTCCCTGTAGTCAATTATTCTTTTCGCCATGGCTTTTCCAATTCCGCTTAGTTTTTCAAGTTCCTCCGATGAAGCCGTGTTTATGTTCACAGCTTCATTTTTATTTTCGCTTTTTGTTTCTTGGTTTTGTCCCAAAGTTTCGGCTGCTACTAAACTTTCGCTTATTTCAACAGCGCTTTTGCTGAAAAAGGCATTGTAACCAACAAGCCCCGCAGCCATAAAAAGCGCGAGAGCAATTAAAATCCTTGCGCTTAAGTTTTCACTTTTATTTTCTTTTTCGCTTTCTTTTTTGTTTTCTTCTTTTTTGATTTCTTTTTCTGAAAAATCATTCATACTCCGGCCCTCCGCTTCATAGATATTAAAACAACAAATAAAAAAAGATGTAAAAATTTAAGGAGCAATTATGACACACGCTATAATAAACGCTAAAACACTACTGCAAAAATACGACATTATAAAAATTTTGAAAACCCGAAAAACTATTATCTTCCTGTTTTTGTGCTTGATAATCAGCATGATTGCGGGCTCGGTTTCGGTTTCTTCGCTTAATATGGATTACATTTACAAGCTTAACTTTTTGTTCCTTAGCGATTTCAAAGAAAAACTTTCTCAGTCAAGCCTCCAGGTTTTTTCTTCTTCGCTTGCTATGCTCGGCTCGTTTGGAATTGTTTTGGAACTTTCTGCGTTTTCGTGCCTTGGAACTTTTTTCATCCCGCTTATTATTTCTTTCAAAGGCTTCAGCCTTGGCCTCACGGCAGGATATCTCTATTTAATTTACGGCCTGAAAGGCATTGCTTTTTACATTCTCATTCTCCTGCCAGGAATTTTCGTTTCTTCCGTTGCTGTCACTTTTTTCGCGGCAAACTGCATGAGGTTTTCTTTCAAACTGGCCAAAACCGTTCTTGCAAAAGAAACCGAAGAAAACATCAAAGAAAGCCTTAAAAAACACCTTAGAAAATCGGGCTATTGCCTCATTTTGCTGGTTATGTCATCGGGGCTTGATGTTTGTTTCATGATGATGTTTTCAAGATTTTTCAATTTTTAACTTTTCATAAAAATCTTTAATAAACCAAATTTTTTCTTCAGGTAAAATTGTTTTTTTGCCGTTTAAATACTGGAGATTCCCCGCATTTTTTTCGAAATTAAACTCTATTTTAAAAGAGCACAGTGCTTGATATTTATACCCAAAAGCTTTGTTAACCGAGTTTTTGCCGTATTTTCCGTCTCCAAGAATCGGGTGACCGATAGATGCCAAATGTGCGCGAATTTGGTGAGTTCTGCCAGTTAAAAGAGCCACTTTTAAAAGCGAAAAATCTTTGCCGCTTGAAATAACATCATATTTAGTGAGAATCGTTTTGAAATCCTCCGATTCCCTGCGGCTACTTATGTAAACTTTATTTTCAGCTTCGTTTTTGAAAAGAAATCCTTTTAGAAGCTCCGATTTTTTGCTCATTTTGCCAAGAACTATGCAAACATAAGATTTATTTATTTCTCTTTCTTTCATTTTTTCATTTAAAACCGCAAGCGATGCGGCATTTTTTGCTGCAATAACAAGCCCTGACGTGTTTCTGTCGATCCTGTTAACAAGCGAAGGAGCAAAGCAATTTTCACTTTCGGGGTTATACTCGCCTTTTTTAAAAAGGTAATTTTTAATCCTGTTTATGAGGTTATCGCTGCTTTTTTCTTTGTCGGGGTGGACTATCATCCCCGCAGGCTTATTCACGATTATTATATTTTCGTCTTCATAAATAACATCAAGGTTAAAACTGCTATTTTTAAATTCCCATTTAAAAGATTTATCTTCGAAAAATTCATCATTTATATAAAGCTCTATTAAATCCCCGGCTTTTAATCTGTAAGATTCCTTTTCACGCTTGCCATTTACTTTGATTCTTTTCTTTCTTATATATTTGTAAACAAGGCTCATGGGCATGCCGTAAATAAATTTTTGCAAAAATGAGTCTAGTCTTTTGTTTTCATCGTTTTTAGTAACTGTAACTTTTTTCATTTAAATAAATTTTGCCACCTCTTGCTTTTAATTTTCTGTTTAAATTATAAATCAAATTGCATGGCGTGTAAATTCAAATATTTGAAAATCCAACTGTTTCGAAAACATTAATTTTTTTTAAAATATGCATATTGACATATTAACATTTTAGTAATACAATAATACTATGAAATAATTTTTCAAGGAGTGAATTGCATGAAAAACTCAAAAAGCTTTAAAAAAATTTTATCAACTTCATTAGCATCTTTAACAGCTCTTTCAACTTTAAGCGGCTCAATTTCAACTAAAATTTATGCTCAAGATCCTGAAGTACAAGCTAATAGTACTAAATCTGAGGGTCGTTATGGCATAGGATTTTCCTACCAAGGGCATAACTTTTTTGTAACCTTTAATGAATCAAACCAAGAAGTCGCAGAAAAATTTAAAAACACTCTTCACAAAGTAATGGAAGAAGAATTAGGCCAATATAGCACAAAAATAGAGGAAAAAGAAAAAGCGATTTTTTTAGATGTTCAAGAACCTTCTTTTATGGAATGGATAAAAAATATTTGCTCAATAGAAAAACCTGCAGAACAAAAAGCAACCATAGAATATATGTTTAATTTGATTGTAGAAAGTTATTTAAAAAATACTAAGCTTGTAGCAAATGATTCTGCTAAAGAAACACAAACAGAAGCACCTGCTGAAGGAACTGCAAAAGTTGAGCCTGTAGTAAATGATTCTACCGAAGAAGCACAAGCAGAAGCATCTGCTAAAGAAACTGCAAAAGTTGAACCTGTAGTAGAAAGCTCTACTGAAGAAACACAAACAGAAAAACCTGCTGCAAAAGCTGAACCTATAGTAGAAAGCTCTACCGAAGAAACACAAGCAGAAACACCTGCTGAAGAAGCTGCAAAAGTTGAGCCTGTAGTAAATGATTCTACCGAAGAAGCACAAACAGAAACACCTGCTGAAGGAACTCCACTAATTGAAATAGAAAGCTCTGCCGAAGAAACAAAAGAAGAATCAACTGCACCTGCAAAAGAAAAAGAATCTTTATTAAATAAGATTTTAAATTTCCTCAAAAAATTACCTTTGGTCGGAAAACTTTTCAAATTTCTATTTAAATAACATTATCTACTCACCTGCCATAGTGGCAGGTGTTTTTTATTTCTTAAAACTTGATTCTTAATTTTTAAACTTTAAAATAAGAACATTATGCAAGCATACACAGCACTCTTGACAAATTAATGTTTTTTAATATATTAAGAACGTAAATTAATTTTTTTAAAAGGGTAGGTTTTATAATGAAATCACATAATTTCAAAAAAACTTTTTCAGCTTCAATGGCATCTTTAACAGTTCTTTCAAGCCTTGGAAGTTTGAGCTCGGTTAAAGTAAGCGCTGCGCCAAGAGCAAGCGAGCCAAGAATTAACGCTTCAAAGGAAAATGAAATTGAATTCACCTTTGGAGACATGATAAACTTTGCAGCTTACTATGAGACCACAACCACAGACATCAAAAAACTGGTTGATTATGTTCCTAATTTATTCAATCTCCTAAAAGTTGATAAAAGCATAGAAAAATGGAAGGAAACAATGTGCGTTTTTTTCGATACATTTGCAATCATCACATGCGGCGAGCAGTCAGATAATCTTATCGTAAAAGATTTAGAAGGCCTGGGAGGCAAATATCTGCCAATCGGCAATACGCTTAACCAAATTAGAAAATCTTTAGAAGCTGACCCTTCTTTAGAAACAGAAATAAGCCTCAAAGAAGTAAAAAAATTCATGCAAAATTCCCTCGGTATGGCAAGCAACTACACAGAGTCTCCCTTTAAAAAGCTCGAAAAAGTTGTAAAAGTGAGAAACATTCTATATTCCGCCACAGAAAAACTCAAACAACTGCATAGCATAAATGACATTAAAAATTTAAGAGAAATGATAAATAATTCAGAAGAAATTCGCTCAGAAATAAAAGACCCCATCATAAAAGATATGGTGGAAGCAACTTTGAACGTTTTAAAAGCTAAAGAGGAACTTGCAACAGCCGAGTCTAGGGAATTTGAAGCAAAAAATTTAATTATTGAAAAAACTAAAGGCAATGCTCTATACTCAATTCAAGAACACGAAGAAGACATTAACAAACAAAAAGTAGCGGAAGAAAACAGAAAAGCAAAAAAAGAAGCTTTTTCACTTGCAAAAGAAAGTTTTGAAGTAGTAGTAACAAAGTCTCCAGGAAAAATATTGATGGAAAAACTAAGAGAATTTGAAAAAAAAGAAATCAAAGTAAAAAACCGCAAAAAAATCCTTGAAACAAGACCAAAAAGCCTGAGAGAAAAAATAGATTACTTTGAAAACATAGCCAAAACTCAAGGAGGCAATGCTTCCAGCATCACAAAAAAATTGCAAGACACAGGAAAATTAAAATCTGATTTAAAAGACATGATAAAATCAGCAGATCTAAGCACATTTGAAGAAGTATCAAAAACCATAGAAGAAATGAAAGCAAATGCCACTGAACCTGAAGCACAAGAAATAATAAACATCGCTACTGAAGCGCTTAAAGCAAAAGAAAACCTACTCATAGCGGAAGTTAGCACATCTATGGTAAATGATGTAAATAAAAACATTGCCGCAGAAATGGAAACATTGGAAACATATAAAGATGAAACTGAAAGATGGAAAAAGAAATATGAAACTGCGCAGGAAAAACAAAAAGACGCACAGGTAAAAAAGGAAATAGCAAAAGCTAACCAGGAATCAGCAGAAAAAGAGTTTTTAAATGCACTAGAGCAATTTAACACTAATGAAAATCCCTTCACATTCAAAGATTTAAATGAATTAATGAAAACTGAAAAATCGCAAGAAAAATTCGAAAGAAAAATGGCTGAAATATGTGATTTTATTGATACTGAAGGAAACAGAGCCCTTTGGTATGCATGTTTGGATGAATTTGAAAAAGGTTTTTATGTTTTAACTGAAGATTTCACAGATGAAGAAAAAGCAGCAGTAGCTAAAAAACTCGACACCTTACCCATCGCCGGAATATTAGGCAAACTGAGGCAACTCATTATGAACGGCCTCCCAAGGGAAGAATATTTAAAGGCAGTTAGCGAATCTTTGGGAATACCAATGAAAATCAAACCTGCAGAAACTGCAAAAATAGAAACCGAAAACCTCGAGCAAGCAGAATCAGAAACACTTGCCGAAAGCGCCCCAGAAACAAAAGAAAATGCAGAAACACCCGAAGAAATCAAACTCGAAGAAACTGCAAAAGAAAAGCTGGAACTAGTAGCCAACAACTCTAAACAAGAGAAAAAAGAGCGCAAAGCAGAAAAAGCAAAAAAGAAAAAATCTTTCTGGTCGTTTATTTTAGATTTACTCGAAAAATTGCCTCTGCTTGGAAGACTCATCCACTTCTTGCGCAAATAATCTTGCAATTTCACCTGCTAAATGGCAGGTGATTTTTTATTTTAAGCTAAAAAATTGTTGTGAAAGCTTATTAAATTTCATTGACAAATTAATGATTTATTAATATAATAAGAACATAAACTAATTTTTTAAAAGGCAGGTTTTGTAATGAAATTACTTAATTTTAAAAAAATCATTTCAATTTCAACAGCATATTTTATGGCTTTTTCATTTTTTAACAACCTAAACTGCGCCAAGGTAAATGCAGCACCTACGGCAAGTGAACCGCACTCTAAACCCATTTTTAGCGCAAGAACGGGCGCCATGTTTACACTCGAAGATATGAAAAATTTAGTAACAAACATTGAACACTCGCCAAACACCGCCATATCTCGTACACTTAACTTCATTAATCTCATAAGAATAGATAGAAACGTGAACAACTGGTTTAATTCCATGCGGATTTACATAGAAACCACTCAAGAAATCATGGATGAAAATTTGGCCGAAAATTTAACAGAAGAAAATATAGAAGAAATTTGCAGCACTGGCACTTTAGTGGTCGGAGACACACTAAACGAAATAAGAGAAGTGCTGGTTAACCGAGCTCTTTCGCAAGAAACCAAAAAAGAAAAATACCTGGAAATAGTAATGAATTTTTTAAATTCTAAATTCCGAGTAATAAACTTAGCCAAAGAAAGATTGCACGAAAAATTAGAAAAAATTAAAACTGCAAGAACGAATTTAATGAAAATGCTCGAAACATCAAATCGCTTGAATTTGGATCAAAAAATAGCGGATTTGGAAAATATGATAGGTTCTACAAACGACTATGAAATAAAAAGTATGATAAAAATAACGCTGAATATTTTCAGGGCGAAAAAGAACCTTGCTTTGACTAAATTCAACAAAACTTTGCTGAAAATAGAAAAAATTGACGTCGAAAAGAAAATAATAGAATTAAAAAATAAAGTTGATAAAAAAGAAAAAATAAATCCAACCGAAAAGAAAGAATACTTGGAAGCCATAGATAAATATGAAGATTTAATAAAAAGCCAGATTCAAGCGGAAAAAAGCAAAAAAGCAGCATCGGAAACACTGATTGAAGCAATAAGCAAACTAGAAATAATCGAAAGAATACCGCAAAAATTGATAATGGAAGAAATAAAAGCATTAAACTAAAAATCGCCTGCCACTCGGCAGGTTCCTCCCCTATTTTTAACTAATTATCGGAAGTGAAAATTAAAACAATGAACCAAAAAGCGAAGAAAGCGCCAAACCTGCACGAAAACCACCGGCAAAGAGTAAAAAGTAAATATAAATTGCATGGTCTTGATATATTTGATAAACACGAAGTGCTAGAGATGGCACTTTTTT